>JALEKK010000009.1 GCA_022769005.1 Lachnospiraceae bacterium | reverse complement strand
AAGTCTTTTGTTTTAAGACCATCAGGCGTATCAGGCCAAAGTCCTTGTCGATATAATTCCACTGCTTTCCTCTTGTAATTATAGCTGTAACGCATAAAATACCCTCCTTACTGGTTTGTCCAGTAAAGAGGGTACATATCAACGTGCCGGTTTTTTATTATTCCGGTATAAATACCGTATATATAAAATTATATTTAATTATCAAACCGAGAATTAATTACCGATTACCATGTGTAATCTTCCGTATCAGCCTTGCCTCTGCCTGTAAGAGCATCCATCATCATTCTCTGCTCAATCTGAGCAACTGTCTTCTTTGTAGATACAACTGCGTCAGGATTAACAGAAATTGAATCGATACCGCTCTTAACAAGGAATTCGCAAAGTTCAGGGTATACGCTTGGAGCCTGTCCGCAAATAGAAACCGTTTTTCCGTCTCTGTGAGCCACGTCAATAAGATGACGAATTGCACGTTTAACAGCCAAATTACGCTCATCGTAAATATGCTGTACGGTTTCGTTATCACGATCCGCACCGAGAACAAGCATCGTAAGGTCGTTAGAGCCGATTGAATATCCGTCAACAAACTTGTTGAACTGGTCCGCAAGAATGATATTGGAAGGAATTTCAGCCATAAGCCAAATCTTAAAGTCTGCGCTTCTTACAAGACCTTCTTCAGCCATAATACCGGTAACTATCTCTGCTTCGTGAACCGTACGGCAGAAAGGAATCATAACCATAAGGTTCTTAAAGCCGAATTCCTCACGTACCTTCTTGATAGCCTTAAGCTCAAGCTTAAAAGCAGGAAGATACTTAGGATCATAGTAACGGGAAGCTCCTCTCCAACCGAGAAGTGCACTTGGTTCATGAGGCTCATATTTGTCTCCGCCCGTTAAATCACGATACTCGCTTGATTTGAAGTCTGAAAGACGAAGAACAACCTGACGTGGCGCAAGAGCCTGACATACCTTTCTCATACCGTCTGCAAGCTTATTAACCGCTTCTTCGGAACGGCCTGTCTCAATAAGATGAAGCGGATGCTCATGTATAAATGTTGTCCAGATAAATTCTTCACGCATAAGTCCGATTCCGTCACATGGAAGCTGACCGTGCTTCTCTGCTAAATCAGGATTACCGAGATTCATATATACCTTTGTACCTGTTACCGGAACAGATTCGGCAACAGCCGTCACTGCTGCAGGAGCTTCAGCCTTTTTAACGATACTGTCAACAATACCGTCGTATGCAACACCGTTAGTAGCATCAACCGTAATATCCATACCGTCTTTGATAACCTCGGTAGCGGCCTGTGAACGGCTTCTTGTACCTACGATACAAGGAATACCGAGCTCACGGCCTACTATTGCAGCATGACATGTCATACCGCCGGCATCCGTAATAATGGCCTTTGCCTTCTTCATGGCAGGAACCCAGTCGGGAGCAGTCATTGTTGTAACAAGAATCTCGCCTTCTTTGAATTCATCGATAAGTGAAGGATCGAGAATAACATGTGCCTTACCTGCGGCCTTTCCAGGAGAAGCAGGAAGTCCCTGAACGATAGGATCAAGATCGATATCAGAAGCTTCTTCGGAAACTGCGGCTGATTCACCGTTCTTTTTCTTCTGTGACCAAACTGTTTCCGGACGAGCCTGGAGAAGCCATACCTTGTTATCTCTCTCGTCAACGCCCCATTCCATATCCATATAACAACCGTAATGCTTTTCGATTGCCTTTGCATATGTAGCTAATTCCTTTACCTGCTCATCCGTAATGGCCTGAGCTTTTCTTTCTTCGGCAGGAACAACTTCTTCAACAACATCGCCTTCAGGCTTTCTGATCAACTTAATAGGCTTGTCATTTATTATTCTCTTTTTAATCTCAAGAGTATTCTTATCTACGGTAAAGTTGTCAGGTGTAACTGTACCCTGTACAACATACTCTCCGAGTCCGTATGAAGCTTCAATAATAATCGAATCATCGCTGCCCGATACGAGATCAACCGTAAACATAACGCCTGCAGCCTTTGAGAATACCATCATCTGAACAGTTGCGGAAAGAGCAACCGTCATATGGTCATATCCCTGTTTCTCACGATAATATGTAGCTCTGTCTGTAAATGTTGAAGCATAGCACTCCTTAATCTTCTGGATAACAACATCCGCACCCTTAACATTAAGGTATGTATCCTGCTGACCGGCAAAACTTGCATCCGGAAGGTCTTCTGCCGTAGCACTTGAACGAACAGCAACAAAAGGATCTTTGTCATTCATCTTTTCACCGAGTTCCTCATAAGCAACACGGATAGCTTCGGCAAGATCCTCAGGCATTTCCTGCTCGCAAATCATCTCTCTGATGTTAGCTGTTACTTCACGAAGAAGAGCTGAATCCTCTACATCCGTAAGTTTGGCAAGTTCCTCACGGATACGTGGCTCAAGACCTGTTGTCTCCATAAAGTGACGGTAACCGTGTGCCGTAGTTGCAAAGCCATAAGGTACCGGAACCTTTGTAGCAGATGTAAGTTCACCGAGTGACGATGATTTACCGCCGACAAGGTCTACATCTTCTCTTCTTAATTCATCAAACCAAAGTACATATGCTTCTTCGCGATTCATACTTTTCATTTCCTCCTAAAAAGCAAATATTGCATTACAAAAATATATAATAATAAAACTAAAACATTGAAAAACACATAAAAATGCTGTAATCCATGATTGTTTTGATACTATAGCAAAATAGGGCTAATGTCAATTGAACAAGTATATATACATACTTTTTTATGACATTTATCTAAAATGCAAACTGCGGATAATCACCTTAATTGTTGCACTTCCGATATGCTTTCTGTACCGATTACATAAAAATGTATCGGAAAATATACATTTTGAGCAGCACTGTAAGCCGGGTTATGTCTCGGATAATCATCTATCTTTCTCAGTGCGTCGCCGCACCGCTTAACGCGATCTACCTAAAGCACGACGGGCAATCGTATAGCTTATGTTCTGATCTTGCTTCGGACGGGGTTTGCATTGACCATTACTGTTACCAATAATGCGGTAGTCTCTTACACTGCCATTCCACCATCACCTTAAAGGCTGTTTATTTTCTATTGCACTTTCCTTAGAGTCGCCTCCACCAGACGTTATCTGGCGTCCTGCCCTGTGAAGCCCGGACTTTCCTCTGCAATGCAGCGATTATCCATGCTACTCAAATTATTTTCGGATTAATCAGTGAATTCTCTTGCAAATATCGTGAATTTCATAAGTACTCCGAGCAAAAGAGCCACAAAAACATCACTGAAATGATGTACTCCGGTCATTACTCTTGAGGCGGCTATTAAAAACGCAGCCACCCACAGGAGCATACCTCCCACCGGATAATAATATGATACGGATGCCGCAATTAAGGCTGCGGAAAAAGTATGGAGACTCGGCATTGACTTTCCCTTCTTTTTCCTGTTTACAAGCGGCTTGTAATTATATTTTTCATAAGGTCTTTTTTGATTAATGAATTCTCTTGCCACGGCCACCGAGGTAAACGCCACGGCAGGAATGCCTACCGTATAAGTAAGAGATTCCTTTCCGTAATGTCTGTATGCATTCAATACGGATATGGCATATGATGAACCTACCATAAGCGGAAGCGTCAGATCCATTGCTTTGATTGCTTTTTTATATTTAGGCTTATGAGATATGGCATTCATAATTCTGTCATAATATTTTTCAAAAAAATTGTCGGAAATCCTTATCAAAACATGCCTCTTTCACAAATTATAAAACCGGATTCGGTTTAATGCATAATATAATTAATTTTTCGTATTCTGTAATTGTATAAATATTTTCATCTATTATCAAGTTCTTTTATTATATCTTCCCACGTAACGCCTTTTAACTCCATAAGCACCATAACATGATATAAGAAATCGGCTATTTCGTACTTAATTTCTTCCGGGTTTGGATTTTTTGCGGCTATTATTATTTCCGTCGCTTCCTCACCGCATTTCTTGAGTATTTTGTCGATTCCCTTATCAAACAGATAGTTTGTGTATGAACCCTCTTTAGGATTATTTTTTCTGTCCCTTATCGTATCCATTATTTTGTTGAATACTTTAAGAGGATTAGTGCTCATATCCCTGCTTTCAAGTACATCTCTGTAAAAACAGCTGTAATTATTGGTATGACATGCGGCACCTATCTGTTTTACTTTTGCAAGAAGCGTATCCTGATCGCAATCTACTTTTAATTCTTTTACAAACTGGAAATGTCCGCTTGTTTCACCCTTTATCCAAAGTGATTTTCGGCTTCTGCTGTAATATGTCATTTTCCCCGAGCTGCATGTTTTTTCGTAGGCTTCTCTGTTCATATATGCCATCATGAGGACTTCATCAGTTTTATAATCCTGAACTATTACTGGAATAAGGCCGTTTTGATCTAACTTAAAGTCATCAAACGTAAAGTTTGGAATTGACGAATTGACATCGATTCCCATTCTCGAAAGTTCTTCTTTTTTTTCGTAGAAATCAAAGTGTTCATCAGCCAAGAAGCTTCCGGTAACTCCGTAAATCAACTCAGAGGTCATTATGGAAGCCATCTCTTTTTCGTCATCTACTGAAATCACTTCTCTTTTTACATTGTCTTTATCTGAAACAAGAATGGAATTTTCGTTGTCTATTGCAATTTTTTCATCACCGAATCGCTCAATTGAGGAAATGAGCAAATCGTCCCCGTTTAATTTATCAAAACTGTTTTCTTTAACAATTGCTTTTGCAGCTCCGGCATACAGATATTTCTTTACATCTTCAAGTCTGTTAACCGCTCCCCCGACATAAAGAGGTATATCGATACTTCGCGTAATATCTCTTATGCAATATATGAATCTTTCGTGGGCTTCGTCTGTGTTTGCACTGCAGAATAACATAACTGCGTCAGCGCCGTTTTGTTCAAACGTTTCGCAAACAGTGATAAGTTCTCCCGGCATTTCATCAGTTCTGTCTTTGTCTCTGTATATTTTAAATGAGATATCCCCTTTAATCTCTGATACATTAATATACAGACATGGAATTATTTTTTTTATCAATTTAATCTCCTTACCGCTTCCCTGAGATCTATTTTATTCTCATATATGGCTTTACCTATTATCGAACCGTCAATACCGCTGTCGTTTAGTCTGATAAGATCGTCAAGACACGACACCCCTCCGGATGCGATTACCGTCATTCCCGTTTTATTTTTCAGATTAAGCGTCTGCTCAACATTAGGACCGCTTAACATTCCGTCTCTAGATATATCGGTGTAAATAACGGTCCTAACGCCTCTTCTCTTCATGTCAAGTGCCAAATCCACACTTGTAACATTACTTACGGTATCCCAGCCGTGAATTGCAACCATTCCGTCCTTTGCATCTATACCGACAACTGTTTTTTCAGGGCCGAAGGTTTCAACCGCCTCCGTGACAAATTCAGGGTCGGATACGGCAATGGTGCCGAGTATAACTCTTGATATTCCTAAATTAACCGCGGCTTCTATTGAATCTTTATTCCTTATTCCTCCGCCCAGCTCACACGGTATGTTTACTGATGATGTAATTTTTTTAATAACATCGGCATTTACGGAATGCCCTGCAAGGGCTCCGTCCAAGTCCACCAAATGTATCATCTGCGCTCCGGCATTTTCAAATTCTTTCGCAATTTCCCAGGGCTTATCTGAATATACGGTTTTTTCATCAAAATTGCCCTTTCTCAGTCTTACGCACTTACCGTCTTTTAAATCAATGGCAGGTAATAAAATCATATATATTCTCCTTTAAATGGTACCCTTGGTCGATAATACATCCGTTATTCTCGGATTTACGGAAACCGCTTCCATAAGAGACTTCGCAAATGATTTATAGCATGCCTCAACCGTATGATGGTCGTTTATTCCGTGTATTTTTTTAATATGCAGGTTCATCTTTGCGTTATAAGTTACGGCATAGAAGAACTCTCTTGTCATTTGAGTGTCGTATTCGCCGATCATCGGAGCCGTATAATCGCAGTCGAATACAAGATAAGGTCTTCCGGATAAATCAACCGCCGTAAGCACCAACGCCTCATCCATCGGAAGTATGCATGAACCGTATCTTTTTATTCCCTTTTTATCTCCCAAAGCTTTTTCAATTGCCATACCGAGTACAATGCCCGTGTCTTCAATTGTATGATGACAATCCACGTTTAAGTCACCTCTTACTTTTACATTAAGATCGAATAAACCGTGTTTTGCAAAACTTAAAAGCATATGATCGAAAAATCCGATTCCCGTACTTACCTCTCCCTTGCCTGTTCCGTCAAGATTAACGGTTATCTCTATATCGGTTTCATTCGTTTTCCTTTGTATAGTCGCTGTTCTGTAATTATCCATAGCCTGATCATTCCTCATTTTCAAATCTGACTTTGATTGAATTTGCATGAGCCGTTAAACCTTCCGCATTTGCAAATGTCTCAATATCTTGGTGAATCTTTCTCAAAGCATCTCTTGAATATGAAATAATGCTTGATTTTTTAACAAATGTATCCACGCCGAGAGGAGAGAAAAATCTTGCCGTACCGTTTGTCGGAAGAACATGGTTAGGTCCGGCAAAATAGTCTCCCAGTGGTTCGGAACTTGATTCACCGAGGAATATGGCGCCTGCATTTCTGACTTTTGTCATGGTTCCGAAAGGATCCTTTGTTACGATTTCCAGGTGTTCCGACGCTATTGCATTTACCGCATCAATTGCCGTATCCATATCCTCCGCAATCAGTATATATCCGTAATTATCCAAGGATGCCTGAATAATGTCTTTTCTTTCGAGATTTTTTACAAATCCTTCAATCTCTGACTGTACTTTTTCCGCAACTTCCAAACTCGTTGTAACAAGAATTGCCGACGCAAGCTGGTCATGCTCTGCCTGAGAGAGTAAATCGGCCGCAACATATCTCGGATTGGCCGTCTCATCGGCAAGTACGAGGATTTCCGACGGACCGGCTACCGAATCAATACCCGTATATCCAAATACTGCTTTTTTGGCCAATGCAACAAATATATTGCCCGGTCCGACAATCTTATCCACCTGCGGTATTGATTCCGTTCCGTACGCAAGCGCTCCTATGGCCTGAGCGCCTCCGACTTTATATATTGTATCGACGCCGGCTTCTTTGGCGCTTACAAGAGTCGTAGGATATACTTTTCCGTCGCGTCCCGGAGGAGTACACATAATAATCTCATCAACTCCCGCAACCTTTGCCGGTATTACATTCATTAATACGGATGAAGGATATGCGGCTTTTCCGCCGGGAACATATACGCCTACCCTGCTTAAAGGAGTAATTTTCTGTCCCAGGATCGTTCCGTCAGGCTTAGAATCAAACCAACTCTCCTCTTTCTGCATTTCATGATATTCTTTTATATTTTTCATGGCGAGTCTGATTACTCTTATGAGTTCATCATCAGTTTCGGCGTAAGCTTCCTCTATTTCTTCGTCCGTAACTTTAATTGTCTCAGCCGTCAGTTTAACCTTGTCGAATTTTTCAGTGTATTCAAATAAGGCAAGGTCTCCGTTGTCCTTTACATTTGTTAAAATATTATTTACGGCTTCTTCCTGCTCTCTGTAATTTATCGGACTTCTTTTTAAAAGACTTTTTAATAAATCTTTGATGGAATCTTCGTTAATATTAACAACTTTCATTATATGACCTCCCTGATATTATCTATAATTCGTGCAATACGCTCATTTTCCATTTTCATACTTACCTGATTAACCACAACTCTTGCCGACAAAGGGCATACCTCCTCAAGCACCTTAAGGCCGTTTTCTCTAAGCGTGCTTCCGGTTTCTACTATATCGACTATTACTTCCGAAAGTCCCACAAGAGGCGCAAGCTCAACAGATCCGTTTAATTTTATAATTTCAACCGTTTGTCTTTTTTTGTCAAAGAAATAATTCTTCGCAATATTAGGATACTTTGTTGCAACCCTTATCAATTCATGATTATTGAGTTTTTCCGCCGCACTTTCCGGACCGCATACACACATTTTGCATTTTCCTATTCCCAGATCCAACACTTCAAACAGTCTTCTGTTTTCTTCAAGTATGGTATCTTTTCCTACTATACCAATATCTGCGGCACCGTATTCCACATATGTCGGTACATCGCTCGGTTTTGATAAAAAGAATTTGATTTTAAGCTCTTCATTTGTAAATATAAGCTTTCTCGTATCTTTATCTTTCATTTCCTCACATGTAATACCTATTTTTTCAAATAATTCCACGGCATGATCTGCGAGCCTGCCCTTTGCAAGCGCAATTGTCAGATATCTCATATAATCTCCTCCTTTCTTTCATTATTTTCTATAAATGTTATTTTTTCATAATTTTCACTTAAAGCAAGGTTTCTGTATATATCTTTATCCCCGTTTAAAGGGTACAGTCCTGCCCGCATTCCGTTATTTCTAAGCGTTACCGCTTCAATAAACGCCATGTCCGACGAAACTTTGTCATATACTATAAGTGAGCCTTTCTTTTTAAGATAAATCGGAATATTTTGTCTTTTAATTGCATCAATCAGTCTGTCCACGGACAATGAAAATCCGATTGAAGCCCTGTCCCTACCGAACTGTCCTATGAGATTATCATATCTTCCGCCGCTTAATACCGCATTTCCCGTTCCGAATGTATATGCCTTAAATATAACGCCCGTATAATACATATGCTCGTTCAATGCGCCGATATCAAAAGATATATACTTACCGTATCCGTATTGACAAAGCTTATTATACAGCTTTGAAAGATGATCTATTGCTGCAAGGCTTGTTTCATTGTCGGTCAGTTCTCTTGCCTTATCCAAAACATCGGCTTCAAGTCCGAAAAGCCCCGGTAATGCAAGCAACGCCTGTTTTACCGATTCATCACAGTTGAGTTCATCCAAAAGCTCTTCAACCGCCAGGAAGTTTTTGTCCATTATAAGATTGGTCAACTCTTCTTTTTCGTCCTTCGTCGTACAGACTTCTCCTATTAATCCGTTGTAAAAGCTTACATTTCCCACTTCAACCTGGAAGTTCTCGAGCCCGCTCTTTTTTAAACAGTCTATGGCAAGACATATTATTTCGAAATCTTCATCTTCGGTGCCGTTTCCTATAAGCTCCGCACCTACGGTCGTGGTCTCTTTTAACTGTCCTCTGTAGGCATTTTCATAATTAATAAATACATCTTCTGTATAAAACAGCTTAACCGGGGTTTCCGTATTCATAAAATATTTTGCGGCACATCGTGCTATTGCGGGAGTTACATCCGGTCTCAGCACCAAGGTGTTCCCATGATGATCAAAAAACTTAAACATCTCATTTGAAGGGATGGTTCCTCTTTCCTGATTAAATACATCGAAAAATTCAAATGTAGGCGTATCTATGTTGTTGAATCCAAAATTACTACACACATTTTCAAGCGCATCCGTAATCTTTCTTTTTTCCAGACATTCTCTGCCGTATATGTCTCTTACTCCTTCCGGCGTATGTAATAAATCTTTTTTCATAACAATCCCCTCGCATTTATGTTAAATATAAAAACCGCAATCATGCGGGCTTTTCCCGTTTAATAATATTTCTTTACTGGTTTAGCATGATAAAGTAATAAAGTATGTTAAGAATAATAACACCCTGCTTGAAAAATGTCAAACAGGGGTTAAAACATTACATTCTGACTTTAACAAGACGAGGTTTTAAACCTCCGGCCTCAAGAGCCGCAACAATTTCGTTTTTGTGTTCGTTACCGAATGCTTCGATTGTAATTCTCAATTCAACCGCTGCATTTCTGTTAATACTTACAAACTGGTTATGTGCAAGTTTAATTACATTTCCCTTTGCTTTGGCAATTATTTCCGAAACCTTCACCAACTCGCCCGGTTTATCCGGAAGGAGTACGGATACCGTAAATATTCTGCTTCTAAGCACAAGTCCCTGCTGTACAACAGATGACATGGTTATGACATCCATATTTCCTCCGGAAAGTATGGATACTATTTTCTTACCTGTTGCATGAATATGCTTGGTGGCGGCAACAGAAAGCAGTCCGGAATTTTCAACTATCATTTTATGGTTTTCTACCATGTCCAAAAATGCAACTATAAGTTCTTCATCGGGAACCGTAATAACATCGTCGATATTTTCCGCTATATACGGAAAAAGCTTATCTCCCGGTGTTTTAACGGCCGTACCGTCGGCTATGGTGTTAATCTCAGGAAGTGTTACAACATGTCCCGCTTTAATTGACTCCTGCAAACAGTTGGCACCCTCAGGTTCAACGGCAATAACTTTCGTTCTCGGAGAAATCATCTTTACCAATGTGGCAACACCGGTAACGAGTCCGCCGCCGCCTACCGGAACAAGAATATAGTCGGCATCCGGAAGCTCATCCAATATCTCCATTGCAACGGATGACTGTCCTGTGGCAACATCCAAATCATTAAACGGATGTACAAATGTAAGTCCCTGTTCCTTTGCCAATTTCATTGCATAACTGCATGATTCGTCATATACGTCTCCGTAAAGAACCACCTCGGCTCCGTATCCCTTTGTTCTGTTTACCTTAATCAAAGGCGTGTTGGTAGGCATAACCACCGTTGCCTTTACACCGTACTTTGACGCGGCATATGCAACTCCCTGGGCATGATTTCCGGCAGAAGCGGTAATTAACCCTTTTTTTCTTTCTTCGTCCGTCATTGTGCTGATTTTGTAATATGCGCCTCTTAATTTATATGCACCGGTAAACTGCATGTTTTCCGGCTTTAAATAAACTTCATTGCCGCACATGTCGCTGAAAAATTCGCTGTGTATAAGCGGTGTTCCTGCAGTTACCTCTTTTACTTTTTCGGCTGCCTCTTTAAACTTCTCTAATGTAAACTCTTCCATAATTATTGCCCTACTTATATTTTATTTTCTGAACCAACTGAAGAACCCTTTCTTTTTCTTAGGTTCTTCCGAATTGTCTTCGTCGTTTGTTAAATCTTCAGACACAACTTCCGCGATGTTTTCCGTATTTTCCGTATCGCTTATATTGTCTGAAGCATGGAATTCTTCCTGTTCGGAAATTGAATCTTCCGTACCGGAAGTATTATCGTAAACAATATCTGCATTGTCATTCTTATCAGCGGTATTTTCTTTCTCCGCATCTTCTTCCGCATTATTATCGCTGTCCGAAATATCAATATTGTTTGCGGAAAGTATGTCGCCCATTCCGTCTTTGAAAATTTGACCCAGTTCAAACGCGGATAATTCTTCCTCATCCTCAGAAGTATTTTCACTTGCTTTTTCTGCGCTGTCCGCCTCAAGGTACTCGTCACCCGTATCATCAGGACGATCTTCCGATTCAAGCTCTTCCGGTAATTCGCTGTTTGTTTCTTCCGCTGCTTCCTCCTCTTCCGAGTCGTCTCTTTCTGTATCGGAATCATCAAATAACGCTTCCACAAAGCTGTTTGAATCAAATTTCTGAAGATCCTCTATTTTTTCACCCACACCGATATATTTAACAGGGATACCGAATTCCGCCTGAATGGCAACCACGATTCCGCCCTTTGCCGTGCCGTCCATCTTCGTAAGAATAATACCGGTAATATCGGTTACATCGTTAAATTCTCTAAGCTGCTGAATTGCATTCTGTCCTGTTGTGGCATCGAGAACAATAAGATTTTCTCTGTACACTCCCGGATATTCCCTGTCTATTACTCTGTTTATTTTTGACAGTTCATTCATAAGATTTTTCTTATTGTGGAGTCGACCTGCCGTATCGGCAATTAAAATATCAACATCTCGCGCTTTAGCCGCCTGAACAGAGTCGAATACCACAGCCGCCGGGTCTGAACCTTCGGCTTGTGCAATAATATCAACTCCGCTTCGCTCGGCCCAAACTTTAAGCTGTTCGATTGCACCCGCTCTGAACGTATCCGCCGCCGCAAGAAGTACTTTTTTGCCTTGTGCCTTGAATGTTGAAGCCAATTTACCGACGGAAGTCGTCTTTCCGACACCGTTAACTCCGATAACGAGCAATACTGACTTTTCATTTTCAAATCTGTATTCATTCTCGCCTATATCCATTTTTTCTCTTATGGAATCAATGAGTAACTGTCTGCATTCTGACGGCTCTTTAATTTTATTTTTTTTGACCTTTTCTCTTAAATCTTCAAGAATTTCATCAGTGGCTCTTACTCCCATGTCGCCCATTATCATTATTTCTTCAAGATCGTCGTAGAAATCGTCATCTATGGCGCTTCTGCCTGAAAAAACATTATTAAATCCGGATATGATATTTGCTCTTGTCTTACTTAATCCGGCTTTTAATTTTGAAAAAAATCCCATAACATCTCCTATCGTTTTTCTAATTCAACAGATACAAGTTTAGAAACGCCCTTTTCCTGCATTGTTATACCGTATAATCTGTCCGCTTCATTCATTGTCCCCCTTCTGTGAGTGATAACAATAAATTGGGTATTATCGGATAATCTGTGTAAATAATCGGCAAATCTTACAACATTCGCATCATCAAGCGCAGCCTCTATTTCATCCAAAAGGCAAAACGGCGACGGCTTCAGATTTTGAATGGCAAACAGCAGCGCAATGGCGGTTAAAGCTCTCTCGCCGCCTGACAACTGTATCATGTCGGTTAATTTTTTGCCCGGAGGTCTTGCGGTAATTATAATATCCGACTCTAAAACATCTTCCGTATTCTCCAATTCAATACCGGCCGTCCCGCCTCCGAACAGACTTCTGAAGGTCTTTTTAAAACTTACCCTTATTTGTTCGAAACTGTATTCAAACTGCTTACGCATCTCTCTGTCTAAATCCGAAATAATCTTTTTAAGAGAAGAAGCGGCTTCGATTAAATCACCGTACTGAGCTGTCAGAAAATCATATCTTTCTTTGACATGATTATATTCATCTATTGCATTTACATTAACATTCCCGAGTAATTTTATTTTATCCTTCAAGTCCTTAATATTCGCGGTAATATCGTTTATATTATCATATTTCGGATTACTTTTCTTCTTTGCGTACGAATATGTCAATTCATACTCAGACCACATATATTCGGTAATCTTCTCCGATTCGTATTCGATTTTTTCGATTTTAGATATAATCCCGGATATTTCTTTGTCATACATTGATATTTGTTCAGACAGAGACTCTCGAATAAGAGCCGATTCCTTCAATTTGTCCGTGTATTTTTTCCTTCTGTTTACATATTCCTCGATATCTGAATTAAGTTTAAATGCCTCTTTCTTCTTTTCTTTCAGATTTTCTGTTTCGGTTCTGATTATATTGCTGCATTCATCCGTTTCGGTTATCAGATTATTTATTTGCTTTCGAATATTCTTTGCATTGTTTTCCAGATTATTTATTTCATTTTTAATTCTGGTTTTAAGATTATTAAGATATTCCGCCTTGCCCGACAGTTCGGTTTTTTCAATGTTAACGTCAGATAATGTACTGTTTAGTTCGTCAATTTCGGAATTTATTTCTTCCGATTCAAGGACAATTCTGTTATTATCCGACTTAATTGATTCTTCTTCTCTTTCAAGTGAGTCCAATTCGTCTTTTTTCTTCACCAAATTATTTTTATGCTTTAACAAAAGATTTCCCAAATCAGATGCATTTTCATTTTCAATTTCGGATTTTAATTTAGTCAAGGACATGTTCATATTATTAATGTTATTTCCGGAAATTTCGATTGAAGTGCGGCAGTCTGAAATACGTTTATTTATTTCGCTCTCTTCTTTTTGCAAGGCATTAATCTTTGAAATTATATCTTTTGATTTCTCTGCGCTTTCATTATATATAAGCTGTAAAGAATTAATCTCTTTAACAAGTTCCGCAATTCTGTTATTTCTGGACAGTAAGTTGTCATTATGTTTAAATGATCCTCCGGTAATGGAACCTCCCGGATTAAGCAATTCTCCTCGCAAAGTAACTATTCTGAGAGAATAATCACTCTTCTTTTGAAGCGCAATGCCGTTATCCGCATTGTCGACAATTACAACATTTGAAACCATGCTTTTTATGATTTTTTTAAATCTTTCGTCGGTTTTAATTACCGAATCACATGTACCGATTACTCCCGGTTCCGATAAATACCTGTCGCTTATTTTCTTCTCAATGCATTTTACGGATGAAATAGGTATAAAAGTTGCCCTTCCCGCTTTTTCTTTCACCAGAATGTCGATTACATCCTTTGCAGTCTTTTCATCTTCCGTAATAATATTTTGTAATCTGTTTCCGAATGCCGTTTCAACCGCAATTTCATATTTCTTATCCGTCGAAATGATATCCGCAATAACGCCTGTTATATTTTTATTATCCGCCGCAAGTTCCATAACACGCCTTACGCTTCTAACATAACCTTCGTATCGCTCTGAGATGCCGCGTAATGCTGAAAGCTCGGATTTACTCTTTAATAACATGCTTTGGTTATTATTAACTTCCGTATAAATTTCGGCTTCATCTGATTTGAGTTTGTCTGTTTCATCTTTTAAAGACAGCCTTTTATTTTCCAATACGGCGAGATTGTTTATTAATCTTGCACGCTCATTTTCGGCTTCCGTTACGGATTCGGACAGCCTTTTCATATCCTGATTTAAACATTTTCGGCTGTCATTTGCGCTGTTTAATCTCTCATTTAAAACCTTAATGTTATATTCCGCATTTTCGATTTCGCTTCTTATACGAGCCTGAGATCTTACGCATTCTATCATGTCTTCCGACAGTGAACGCTTATTGACTGAGATGCTTTCGCTTTTCTTCTGCAGAATTTCTTTTTTTAATATCAAATCCGATTCTTTAACGGCCGTGTCCGTTATTTTTTTCTTTATGTCCGCATATTCTTTATCTATCTCTTCTGTTTCCGCCTCTTTATGCTTTTTGTCAGAACAAAGAGCCGACAGTGTTTCTTCAAGCTCTGCTTTCCTTTTTTCGTAAGAAGATATTTTTTCCTCATGCAATGTCAGCTTTGTTTGAATTTCCGCAATTTTTTCCATGAGGTCCTTTGAATATTCTCTTTGCTTTTCTTCTTCCGATTCAACGGCAACAACGGCTTCTTCAATCGTTGAATATTCTGCTTTTGCTTCTTCAAGTTTATTATAAGCATCGTCATATTGTGACTGTGCTTCTGCCAACAGCCCGTTATATTTACTCAAATCCTTTCTGTATAAATCGGATTTAAGCACATATAAAGAGCAGTCGAATTCTTTTATTTCTTCATATAAGCTTAAATATTTCCTTGCGCTTTCCGAGGCCTCTTTAAGCGGTTTAAGTCTTGTTTCGAGTTCGGCCGTTATATCCCTTATACGCATAAGATTTTCTTCTTCCGCTTTCAGTTCCTTAATTGCCTTCTCTTTTCTCTTTTTAAATGTGACTATACTTGCAGCCTCTTCAAATAATTCTCTTTTGTCGTCTTTTTTACCGCTTAGAATTCTGTCTATTCTTCCCTGTCCTATTATTGAATAACCTTCCTGACCCACGCCTGTATCATAGAACAGTTCTTCAATATCCTTAAGTCTGCATGCGGCCCCGTTTATCCTGTATTCACTTTCTCCGGAACGGTATATGCGCCTGGATACGACAACCTCGTCATATGGCAAATTCAAACTTCTGTCCGAATTGTCAAAATATATGGACACACTTGCAAATCCCACCGGTTTTCTGACTTCCGTACCCGCAAAGATTATATCTTCCATCTTTGATCCGCGAAGACTCTTTGCGGACTGCTCTCCCAGCACCCAACGTACGGCATCGGATACATTACTCTTACCCGAACCGTTGGGACCGACTATACATGTTATTCCTTCTTTGAAATCAAATGTAAACTTGTCCGCAAATGATTTAAATCCATATATTTCCAACTTCTTAAGAAGCATTATTCTTTCTCACTTTCATCCGAAAAGATACCTTTTTCCTTTAGCAGAAGAATGGCATTGTATGCCGCACTTTGCTGAGCCTTTTTCTTGGTAGGGCCTTCTGCCTGAACATTGAAAAAACCGTCGCATACACATTCAACCGTAAAAATCTTATTATGCTGAGGTCCCTTTTGTGATATTTCCCTGTATTCCAACTGTTTTCCCAAGGACTGAACCACTTCCTGTAAAATTGACTTTGAATCGTAAAAGAGATGATGTTTGACAATGTCATTTAATATAAATCTGTTTATGAAATCCGTGGCAACATCAATTCCGCCGTCCAAATATATGGCTCCTATAAGAGCTTCAAATGCATCCGAAACAATGGATGCTCTCTCTCTGCCCCCCGTAAGCTCTTCACCGTTGCCTAAAAATATATAATCCGAGAGGGAAATTGCCTTAGAGCATGATGCCAGCGTGGGTTCGCATACTATGCTTGCCCTGTATTTTGACATTTTCCCCTCTGACATGTTCGGATATTTATTAAAGATTTTGGTGCTTGTTGCCAGCTCCAGCACTGCATCTCCGAGGAATTCCAGCCTTTCGTTGTTTTTAATTCCCGGTATCCTCACTTCATTCGCATATGAGCTGTGGGTCAATGCGGATATAAGGTAGTTTTTGTTTTTAAATTTGTAATTAATTTTTTGTTCGAATTCATCTAAATCTTCAAAATTTTTATTCATAATTTTTCTCTGTTATGTTAAAAAAACTGTCATAAATCATATGACAGTTTGTGTACATCAGATATCATATAGCGTCGTTGATTGCAACCAATGCATCTTCCACTGTTGAAATTTCCTCAAGAACATTCTCCGGAATCTGAACGCCAAGTCTATCCTCCAATTCGGTAATTATTTGAAACACGTCCAGGGAATCGGCTCCCAAATCTTCTATAAATCTTGAGTCGGCCTCAACCTCAGACGGACTTATATTTAATATTTCAGCAACTATTGACTTTATTTCATCTAAATTCATATTCTTTTATTTACTCCCCGTTGTTTATTATATCGCCGTTCTCTTCTTTTGACATTTTGGCGAATTCATTTTTTATCCTGTCGGTAATATTTCCTCTGACAAGCTTTGACGCCTGCCCGAATGCACTTGCAAATGCCGCTTCTTTTGCATTTCCGTGTGTTTTAATTACAAGACCGTTCAGTCCGAGCACTGCCGCTCCCCCGTAATTATTGACATCATAAGTCTTTATCATGGATTTCAACTGACCCTTAACAAGCAATGATCCGATTTTGGACGGAAATGATGATGTAATCGCTTTTTTAATTTCCGAAATAAGTGTCTTTGCAACACCTTCATACATTTTAACAATGGCATTTCCCACAAATGCATCACATACTATTACATCCGCATCCCCCGACGGAATATTTCTCGCTTCAATACTGCCCGTAAAATTAATGTTGTCCATCTCCTTAAGTAAAGGAAATGTCTCTTTGACGAGCTTATTGCCCTTTTCCTCCTCGGCGCCCACATTAACAATGGCAACTCTCGGTGCAGGCATATCGAACATTAACTGCATGTAAACGGATCCCAAAACTGCCCATTGAGTTAAGAAATCCGGTCTTGCATCCATATTTGCTCCTGAATCCACTATGGTAGCAGGTCCTTTTGATGTGGGAATAATAGGGGCAAATGTCGGTCTGCTTATGCCTTTTATTCTTCCGAGTATGGTCTGAGCACCAACCATAATGGCTCCCGAATTACCGGAAGAAATAAATGCATCCGCTTCTCCGTCTCTTACCAGTTCCAGAGCTTTTACAAGAGAAGAGTCTTTCTTGGTACGAATGGCCTTAACAGGATTCTCTGACGTTTCGATAACTTCTTTTGCATCCACGATTTCAAACCCTGTCGCAGGAAGTTTATTGTTTCTTATAACACTTTGAATTTGCGGTTTTCTGCCTACCAAAATAATCTCAGTATCACGGTCGTTTTCCAGAGCTTTAACCGCTCCCCTGATAGGCTCAAGCGGAGCATAATCGCCACCCATTACATCAATTGCAATTCTTACCTTCTGCGCCACTTTTTCTTACCTTCCTTACAATTTATTCTCATGGTATCATTTACAAATTATATGTGTGTAATAATTATTTTTCAAGACTTATATGCATATTTATTCAATCCTTATATTGGAGAATATGCTTTAATCCGTCTTTAACAAAATCGTCGCCGTATTTTTTTATTATGATGTCTGCATATCTGCAATTTTCTTTTTTTATTTTATCCATCTGATATGAAATTACACTATCCACCTTTTCTTTTTGTATGTATTCGGAGAGAGTTGAATTCATGTCATTTAATATTTTTTCAATTTCTTCCGTCACATTGTTTGACGCTCCGTCTGTTGATGTAATCATAATATCCGCCGGATTTAACATCGAAGCGCTTTTCATGTTTTGAATAGCGGTTCTCTGTTGTTCTTCATTTAATGTTAATTCAGGCTTGAGAGAAAGATATATAATCAGATAGTGAATAAAATTCAAATCGTTTTTGTCTATTCCCGCTTCGAAAAGAGGATTAAGATCTAACATTCTAAGCTCTATATGATCAACGCCTTTATGAAGGAGATTGTCCGGGCTGTTTATCCCTCTCGGCTTTAATCTTACCGGATAATACAGTTCGGAAGCTTCTTTTAACATACCCTTGTTAACATAATCCTGTATGCTTCCCACATAACCCTCTATGCTTTCGAAATCCAAAATCGGTATAAAATTATTCCAATATCCTATCTCACTGCACCTAGGTGATGCATATTTGCTGATTACTGTTTCACCCATTCTGCTTTCGTCAAAAAACGAACCGTCAAACAGCGGACTTGCGGCAAGCAAATATACAATCATCCAGCTTTTTTCCAAAACCTTTACCGAAAGATCCAGATAAATTCCGTTTTTGAATTCATCGAATTCAATGTTACGGTATTCATCAGATTCATAAACCGATTTCAAAAGTTCATCGCTGAATGAAAAATTGTAATGTATTCCGGAAAAAAGCATTTTCTTCTTTCCGTATGTAGCCGCCAAATGTCGTCTGTATTCGGTTTTTACGGCTAATTCTCCCTCATATTCCGCTATGGGTATATCATCCTCCCCCTTCACATATGGAGGGTTTGAAAAAGGCCAGATATATTCCTCTCCGGTTTTTAATTTTAAAAGAGTTTCTTTAGTATCACTGTCCAACCGTGCAATTTCATTCCACACAGAGTCAACGCTGTCATTAACCCCAGTTATCATTTCCACCTGATTTTCACAGAAATCCCTGTCCCTTGAAAAATCATTACCGAAAGGATGCTTTGTATGAGCAAGATTACCGTTCTTATCAATTCTCAGGTTTTCTTTTTCTAAGCCGAAGGAACCGCATTCCAAAAAACTTATGCTTTTTTTATCGCCTTTATTTATAACAAATCCCATTTCTTTTCCCCTGTATTTCTCAAAATAAATATATAATAAAACATTACAGGTCTGAGAAAATCTGATACAAACGTTGTGTGTTTTCAGGATTTTCCTCATATACATTCTTATGCTGCATGCCGATAAATTCAGGTTTTCCGTCTTTATATGCCAAGAGAGTATTCATGGGAACGCTTTCCCATTCGTCCTCATTAAAGGGATTGGTCGTAAATTTGATACAATCCGCATTTTTAGACATATAAAGTGTATTCATCTGATTGGTATGAACATATGTGTATTTTCCGTCGTAGAACAATAAATTAAGCTTATTGCCCTCTGCCATATTTGTAACTAATTCATTTAATAAATTAAACTGACTTTCATCGTCAAGCGTGTCATTTTCTATGACAGCTTTATTTATACTGTCTAAAATATATAAAAATACACGCTCGCTGTCCGTTTCTCCGTTCTGCATCCTCAAATATTTATGCAGCTTCGGATAGTCAAAAATAGTACCGTTATGTATCAATGTCCACCTTCTGCCGGTGATGTCTTTCCCTGTAAACGGATGACAGTTATTGTACGTAACGTTGCCGATTGTGGCATATCTTATATGTGCAAAAACCGTTTTCCCCGATATTTCCGCAGTCATTCTTTCCCTCAGATAATCACTTTTATCCGCCTGTTTAGGTTCTTTTTCTATCTGAGCGTCTTCTCCGTCAAGTATCGCCAAACCCCATCCGTGAGGATGGTTTGGACTATGGCTGAAGAAATCTCTGAGATATTCGTTGCATTTTATCGGATATTTGGAACTTACTCCGAATAATTCACACATGCCCTCACCTTCCCCTTCTTTTCTGATACAGTTGCATTTTTACCAAAGCTGTCCGTACAGTTCCATTATTTCTTTTTTATCGGGAACTCTCATTGTATTGTACGGACTTCCGCTTGCCAGTGCGTCGTCTGCCATCTTTTCAATATTTATTTCAAATTCGTGTCTGTCTATTCCGTATTCGGCGGGAGTAACAACTTCGCAAATCTTACAGATATTTTCAACTTCTTCTATGAATCTGTTTGCGGTTTCAATGTCATTTAACCCTGTAATCCCCACTGCTCTTCCTAATTCCGCAAATTTATCATATGCACCGCTTACTGCAAATTTAAGGCATGTCGGAAGCAACATTGCGTTTGATAATCCGTGAGGAACATGAAATAAAGCTCCGATAGGTCTGCTCATACCGTGTACTATGGTCACCGATGAATTGCATATGGCAATTCCGGCCTCCAAAGCCGCAATTGCCATTTCCTTTCTCGCAATTTCATTTGAACCGTCTCTGTATGCTTTCGGAAGATATTTAAAAATCCTTTTAACTGCTGATTCAGCCGCAATATCCGT
The DNA here is from genome assembly GCA_022769005.1 of Lachnospiraceae bacterium. Classification (GTDB taxonomy): domain Bacteria; phylum Bacillota; class Clostridia; order Lachnospirales; family Lachnospiraceae; genus UBA4285. Next base: position 18,644 of record JALEKK010000009.1, on the reverse strand, counting down.
AAGCATTCCGGCACGTCTTGAAGTATATGCCTCTATAGCATGAGTCAACGCATCCAGTCCCGTTGCAGCCGTAACATTCGCGGGACATGAATATGTAAATATTGCATCGATTATCGATACATCAGGCATAAGTGCTGCGCCCTTTATAAGCATTTTTGTTCTGGTGCCGGTATCGGTAATAATGGTCGAAACCGTGGCTTCGGAGCCTGTTCCCGCCGTAGTCGGAACGGCCACCATGGGCGGAAGTTTACACTCCGGAACTCCTCCCATATAATCCGAACATTTTCCGCCGTTTTCCGAAAGCAAGGCAATTGCTTTCATCGAATCAATGGGACTTCCTCCTCCTATGCCTATTAAAAAATCGCACTTATTTTCCTTATAAAGGCGTACACCTTCATTTATCATCAGATCCGTAGGCTCTCCGGTAATATTGTCATATATAATGTAATCAATATTCTTATTTTCTAATATATCCGTCAGTCTTTTTATCTCACCGCTTTTAAGCAAATGTCTTCCGGCAACCACAAACGCTTTTTTCCCAAAACACGCAATACTGTCCGCCGAATTAGTAAGAGCATTATCACCGTATATAATTTTACCCGGTGTAATAAATTCCATATACGCTCCTCCTTAATGATATAATATTTAGTAATTTAATCATACATTATAATTAATTACCATGTATTATTACATATACAAAAGTACAAAAAAGACAATGCCGGATGCCGACATTGTCTTTTTTGGAGCTATGCTTGAATATATATACAAATAATAGAATATTTGCTTTGTTATGTAGTTGATTATACACCTAATAATCTTATTATCAAGTAAAATAACCAAAATAAAGTACACTATTTGCAGCTGTTATAACCATTTTTCATATTTTTTTATCATTTTGCGGTTATTGTTGAGTAATTCCCTCCTACTGATACAGTATATGTCTGACCGGATACTATTTCTCCGTTACTTACAACAACATATTGGTATGACAAATCCGGTGTAAACACGGCAACTGATTTTCCGCTTCCGTCCTTAACCTCCACCTGACTGCCTGCAGATCCGTTTGCCGTCAATGTTATTACTCCATGTCCTGATCCCACAAGCGTCTGTGCCATAGCTGAGGATCCGGTACCCGTAAATGTTCCTCCCGTTATTGTTCCTACGGTATCATAGTCCAATACTGACGTATCACCTTGTGTCGGTCCGGTTACGGTCGTATTTCCTCCCGTAATTTCAAGAGAACCGTTTGAATCAATACCGTCTCCCGAAGCATTTATTACAATCGTACCTCCTGATATAAGAACACTTCCGGAACTTGAAGCCGTATACTCTCCGGTCATTTTATCCCTTCCTCCGGTATATGCGCTTGAATCATTTCCGCCTGCCGCATTTATACCGTCGTCAGACGCTTTAATATCAATATTACCGTTTTCCACTGTTATGTTCTGAGCTTCCAATCCTTCGTAACTTTCATTTATATAAAGATTTCCGCCCGCAATGTCTAATTCACTGTCTGCATGTATGCCGTCATCTCCGGATTCTACATTAAATTCACCACCCGTAATTTTTATGGAATTATTTGAGTGAAGACTGTCGTCTGCGGAATCAATGGTATATGTACCTCCGTTTATTAATATACTGTCTTCGGCTTTTATTCCCTTTATACTTTCGGATGAATCATCCTCTTTACTGTCTCCTGTTTGAGAGGTTTGATTATTAACGGGTGTCGGGGTCTCTGCGCCTCGTCCTCTGTTCGCCCCTTCATTCGATCTACCGTTAAATTTACCCCATGAATCGGAGGATAATTTTGTCCCGTTCTCGCTGCCTCCCCCTGCAGTAATTTTAAATGTACCATCCTCTGCCTGAACATATGAAGACGAGCTTATTCCGTCTCCTTCCGATGCAATTTCGAATGTTCCGTTTTCGATATAAATAAATCCTAAAGAAGTATCATCTGTATTTTCCGAATGGATACCGTCTTTTCCCGATGTAATGTTAAGTGTTGCATTAATCGAACGCACACTGTCATTTGCGTCTATTCCGTGTCCCGAAGATGTAATCGTAATGTTTCCGCCTGTAAACACTAAATCATCTTTACATACAATGCCGTGTCCTGCCGGAGAAGTGACGGTAAGTGATCCCGTACCGTTTATTGTCAAATCATCCTTTGAAAATATTGCTCCGTCGATATTTTCTTCATCAGTTGCGGTAAATGTACCTCCGTTGGAAACGGTATTTTCCGTTCCGGAAACAAGCGTTAAAAATACTTTGTCACAGTTCTTTACATATAATCCGGCCGATGAACCGCTGTTAATTTTTACTCCGTTAAATACTATATTTACCTTTGCCGCATCTTCCGTATCTATAATTATTTGTCCGTCATTTAATGTTCCGGACAGGATATACGTTCCCTCGGAGTTAACGGTTATGGTTGAACCGTTAACAGTCACACCCTCTCCGTTTGCCTGTGCACTGTCTCCGTTAAGAGTTATTTTTGTGGAATTTTCATCATATTCGGTATTAAAATCCCTGTCCGTAAACATTTCCGTATTTGAAGATTTATCGGACACATCCGCTGCGGCTGATACACCTGCCGTATCCGATAAATTCTTATTCCCGTTTGCGGTGCAACCCGATAATGTAATCATTGATAATGTACCTGCTATAGCAATCGGTATTATTTTTTCTTTTTCCATATGCGCCCCCGTTTTCTTATAATTCAGATAATGACTCCTGCTTTGTAATCGCAATTTCAAGATTTCCGTTTCTGCATCTGATGGCGTCTATCATTTCTTTTTCAACGTTATAATTTTTCAATGTTACATCGTAAGTAATCTTAAACATGCTTCCCATATTTGTCGTTAAATGACATATATTTACTTAATTCATTTAAAATCTTTTCAAATTGATTAACGTTCAATAAATACTTATACTCGTATCTCTTAAAAATTGTTTTTATTTCCATGTTCCACACCTCCCTTAATCTGAGCCAAGCATAAAATACTAACCTTAAACGGACTTTAACCGCAAAAAATTAAATTATTAAGAATTTTTTATGAATCGGATAGAATAAAATATTCATTGTGAAACATCTTTTTAAGGGATTCCGCTTTATGGTTTATTTAAGTTTTTTATATTACAATGGAAAAAACGATATTTTATTTTTAAGAAAGGATGTATATGAGAATATTAATTGTGGAAGATGAAAAGGCTCTTTCAAGAGTACTTGTGAAGATATTTGAAAAAAATTATTACTCCGTTGATGCGGTATATAACGGAAAAGAAGCATTGGATTATATTGCATCCGATAATTATGACATAGTTTTAATGGATGTAATGATGCCTGTTATGGACGGAATTACGGCATTAAAAAAAATTCGCGAATCCGGCAATCAAATACCTATATTGCTCCTCACGGCCAAATCGGATGTTGAAGATAAGGTTATGGGACTGGACAGCGGAGCCAATTATTACATAACAAAGCCCTTTGATACTCAGGAGCTGCTTGCGGTTGTAAGAGCCATTACGCGAAAGGAAGCCCAATTTGACAATAAACTGCATTTTGGCAATGTAACTCTTGACACTTCCACATATGAACTCACATCAGACACCGGAAACGTAAAGCTTACAAACAAAGAGTTTCAAATGATGGAAATGTTTATGTCAAATCCAAAAATGCTTATATCAGCCGATACGCTTATGGAACGAATATGGGGATTTGACAGCGATACCGAAATAAATGTTGTATGGGCTTATATTTCATATCTTAGAAAAAAGCTTAAAAACATTAACGCGGATTTCACCATTAAATCGTCGCGTAATTCGGGATATTCTCTGGAGTTAATAAATGATTAAAAAATTAAAGATTAAATTTATATTGCTTGGAACGAGCGTACTGTTCGTACTGCTTGCCGCCATAGTTTTTGCCATGAATTTAGTTAATTACAACTCCATGATAAGAGAGGCGGACGGGATTATTTCACTGATTTCCGAGAACAAGGGAGCTTTCCCCGATGATTTTCAGCCTTCAAATGTAATATCCGTAAGAATATCGCCGGAAACTGCATATGAATCCAGATTTTTCTCAATTACATTTGACAAACACGGCAATATAACAAATGTAAATACCAATCAGATTATGTCCGTTGACGCCGCTACCGCCGTTAAGTACGGATACAGTGTATATGATTCAAAAAGTCCCAGCGGTTTTTTGGGAATATACCGTTATGTTGCAACAACAAATCATGACAATACGATAATAACATTCCTGGACTGTGATCGAAGACTTGCTTATTTTAATGATTTCCGTACGACAAGTCTGATAATGGCAGCAATCGGACTCGGAGCCGGATTTCTTATTATATTTATTATCTCCGGAAGGATTGTCAGACCTGTTGCCGAAAGTTATAAAAAGCAAAAACAATTCATTACGGATGCCGGTCATGAGATAAAAACGCCGTTAGCTATTATTAATGCAAATGTAGACTTATTGGAAATGGAATCCGATGAGAAAAACGAAAGTCTTGATGATATAAGAACTCAGGTTGAAAGACTGCGTATTCTTACCGATGATCTTATTATGCTTTCAAAAATAGAAGAAGGCGGACAGGTAATTAAAAAAAGCAATTTTTCACTTTCCGACGCAATTAAAGAAAGTGTTGAGAGTTTTAATGTACTGGCAAACAGTCATCACAAAAATATTGTATATAATATTACTCCCGACATATATTTATACGGAGATAAAAAATATATACTGCAATTGAACAGTATTCTGATTGATAACGCCATAAAATACTCTTCGGCAGATACGGATATTACCGTGTCTCTGGTAAAAAGCGGAAAAGAATCTCAATTAAGCATTCATAATTACACGGATACGGAAGTAGACGGCTCAAAATTAAATTCCGTATTTGACAGGTTCTACCGCACTGATTCATCCAGAAATTCAGAAACCGGCGGTTACGGCATAGGGCTTTCCGTCGCTAAAGCGATAGTTTCATCCCACGGCGGTAAAATATCCGCTTCCACAGCGGACGGTCACGACTTTAAAATAACAGTAAGCTTCCCTTTCAATTCCATGACTACGAATATTTAACTTATTTTTAAACAAACCATACAAAAATGACGGTTAAACACATTTACATATATCATATGTAAATATAAAACGCACGGCGTATATCGGCGAAACATAACAAAAATTCAGTATTTAAGCCATATCCCGCCATTTTGTCATTTTTTATACTGGCAGATAACGGCGTATTATTTGCCCCGTTTTGCCCCATTTTCGCCCCATAAAAAAACAAAAAGCAGCCCTTTTTGGGGCTGTTTTTTTAATCAATCTTTTTTATAAATCTAAATCCGTTTGCTGTCGTTTTCTTTTTAGTACCGTCTTGTCTGTAAAACCAGTCGCCCTTAACGACTCCTATCTCTGTTATCTCTGTCGCCTTAGGATGCTTTCTTGTCCCGGACCATTCAAGGAACTCACATTCCCACTTTTCTTCTTTTGTTTCTTCGTTTTTATTTTTATTATAAATTTCAATCCATTCATCTATGTTTTTATCATCAACTTCCGTTAAGAAGTCTAAATCTACGCTGTAGAAGTCTGTTGTATTGTAATAAGAACTAGTATGATGCCAAGATGTTTTTATTAAACATCTGTTGCGCAACACTTTTACAGGCACTTTCTTTATTTTTTCCATTGAAAAATTGAATTCTAATTCTGAGTTTCTGATTTCTCTCACAATGTCCGCCTTAGTCCATTTTGAGAATGGTTTTTCTCCGTTTTCATAAGCACTAACCGCATTGTTACTCATGCTATATCCATTATATCCAGCCATTTTTTTTGTACCGCCTTTCTTATTTCTGTTCCCTTTTCTTTATGTTTATAGTATATACTATATTTATTATATAGTCAACACTATATTTTTTTAAAATGATTTATAGTCTTTACTATAAAAGCAGTATGTTTTATAATCAATTAAAAATAAAAAAGTGATTTATAGGTAAAATATTATGAATAAAAGAAGTGAAGCATTAATAAAAGCGCAAGACAAGTATGAGCAAAAGAGAATGTGTATTAATATTCGATTAAATAAGGAAACAGATTTAGATATAATTGAAAAGCTTAATAATGTCGGTAATAAACAGGGATATATTAAAGAATTAATAAGAAAAGATATTGAAAATCATTTGTAATACAAAAGCCCCATTAAGGGGCTTTGTTTTTATTTCATTTCATAATTCATATAGTCGGTCAGATTGTCCCACATCATTTCAAATAACACTATCGCATGAGTTCTATTCGTTGTATTGATCCATTCAACGCCGTCAACTAATATATGGTATTCTTTTTCATCTTTAACATACAGGCTGATAGGTATTTCACCGCCTATAATCTCAATATATTCTTCTCGTACTTTTTCCATATTTCCTCCGCTTACAAACTGTAAAAAATAAAGGGCTTATAAGTATATTAACCCATAAGCCCCATTTTTTAAATGTTTAGATTGCAATCATTTAAAGATTTCTTCATATATTTCTGATTTGTACTAAACCAGTATCCGGCTATATCCTGCGCCCATTTAACACCGTCAGCCGTTTTATATTGCTTGATTCTATGAGCGTTGCCACTTCTATCTGTTCCTACTATTTTAGAATTCATAGACGGCTCAGAGCGACGATTTAACGCTGGCGTGGTGCAAGTGTAAATTACATCTTTAACATAATTGGCACTTATCCAGTATCCGGCTATATCCTTAAACCACCACATACCGTCGTTATATCGTTTCTCGATAATTCTGTTCTGGTAACCTTTGTTTTCTTTTCCAACTATATCAGCGTTTAAAGAAGGTTCTTTCCTTCTATTCAACACATCAGCTGTGCATTCAACTACAATTTCATGCCTGCCGTTTGTCGGCGCTTTTGCCGGCTGTATCGGTTTTACTGTCTGCCCGGTAATGCCTTTTACAATTGCCGCCGCCATTGTTTCGGCGTTGTATATCCTTGCGTCCTCTGAATTGTCACAGAAACAGCACTCAATAAGAATAGCTAATGCATTAGTATATTTTACAACATAAAGATTTGAGCCATCTTTAATACCTCTATTAGTAAATCCTAATGCTGAGATTTCATTAACAATTCTCTGCCCAATATCTCTATGTCTACCATTACCAAATAATAATACTTCTGTACCATGTCCTTGACCGTTACTTGCATTGAAATGAATAGATATGTCTAAGTCAACAGAGTGGCTATTACACTTTCTAACTATATTAGCTAAATTCTGTGACTGTGTCACACCATCATTGTCTGTACAGTCATATACAGTATGCCCCAGCTGCCTAAGCTTTGAAATAACTGCATCCTTCACTTTTCTATCTTCTTCAGTTTCTGAAAACATACCCGATGCTCCAGGGACTTTAAAGTTATGTCCTGCATGTACGTTATAAGTTGCCATTTGTCGCTCCTTTCTCGTCAAAATAAATCGGTAGCTTCTCAACTTCCTTAACTAACTTCTCCGCTGTACCATTTCCGCCTAATGTTTTATAAGACTGATACATGTAGCTAATTAAGTCCTCATATTCCCACTCTAAAATGTAACCTCTGACAATATATCTCTCGCACAACTCGCATATTCGATTGTGAATTAAGCCCATTAAGGCTTTTCTTTCAACGCTATTTTTATTGCTTTTTTGTGAGAAATATGCCCATATTCCGTTACTGCCTAATACGCTCGCTATGGCTGTTACTATCGCAACGATGATTGTCTCCAACTTTAATCATCCTTTCTCTGCTGTTCTTTTTACAAGCTGGTCAACGCCTGTTGATGTTAGTCCGCTTGCAACACCTACAGATATAGCTGTTAATATATCACTAGCTGGATAGTCTGGGATTGTAAAGTATCCGATAACACCTAATATCGCCCCGCTTGCTCCAACGATTAACGGGATGTAATTATTCTTAATTGCTGGTATTTGTTTTACTATAACTCCTATGAAATAGCATAATGCTATTATTGTTGTGAAAGTTGCTACATCATACATAATAATTAATCTCCTTTTTATGCCATAATTACTGTTGCCGCATTATCACTATTAAACTTAATGGTTACTGTTCTATCCGCTTCTGTTCCACTTGATACAAATGTAGGCTTTGCCTGAGCATTATTTGTTGAGTGTATTAACTCATTAAACACCCCACTTCCAGAGTTCCATACGGAGTAAACCCACCCATTAGTAGTAATTACAAGGGCATGTGGATGCTGTTTATCCATTTTGAAGGTTAAAGATGTTCCCCATGTCAGATATGCCGTTTTGCTTTCTACTTTGGATTTTAGTGCGGTTATTTTGGATTCTAATTCGGTTACTTTGCTTTCTAATGCGGTTTTTAAATTAGTTAATTCGTCAAAAACATTGCTATCATTGTATGTGATTTGCTTTGCTGAGTAATCGCCTGCTAATGGTTTTATATTACCCGTTCTTCCTTTAAATGATGCAGCTACTTTGTCTGAAATATCTATATTGCCTTTATCATCTGCTACTTTCCCGAGCACAGTGTTTGTATGACTTCGAACAATCCATTTTACTGTTCCGTCTGTAATCTCCTGACCATGTGATACATTTCTTGTATCAAGTCTATCCGTAGCGGTTGTGCCTGCTTGTATACACTCCAAGTAAAATTCATTATGGAACATGCAATCAACTCTGTTTCCGACAGCATATGATGTACTTTCATGTCTGCAATCTGTTACATTCTGATAAACAGCTGGAGTAATTGCCACATCTGAACCATTGCCTAACATATCGTTATCTGTTGCAGTTTTAATAAGTCCATATACAATATTTGTTGCGACTTTGTTTTCATCCACGAATTTAAGCCATTCGCTGTAATGTGGATTATTTACATCCGCAACCTTCTCATCAAATCTGATTGCAAATTTTGAACCGTTAAATAACAACTGTGTCGCTTGATTATCATCAATCATAGATAAGCCTTGATAATCCAATCCTGCAATCATGCTGTCTTTATCGGTTATCGATGCATTTCCGGTAAAAAAATAAATGCCCTGTGGTAAGGCATTTATCTCGGCACTACTATTTGCTTTTACAGAAGGAATATTTGTGTTATTTTTCAAAATATCAACAGCAGTATTTAGTTTAATTAAAGCATCATCAATTTTGTCCATATTACCGTTATGATCATCAATGTTATAAAAATCTTCTTGAGCAGGTTTTTTTAATTTATAATTCGTTGTTTCTGTAGCCAATTTCAAGCACCTCATTTCTCAAATTACTGTGGTTAGATTGTCTTAATTTTTCATGTGTGTATACTGATAATTTCTTATGAGAGTTATACATAATCTGAACCTTTATTATTATATTAGCTGGTAGAACCCTATTTAGTAAGTTTACAACATCGTTAAAATTGTTCTTTGCAATCAATGCTAATTTAACAAGTAGAGTATATTCATTTGATGTAAGTTCTATAGAGTATTTGTTTTCACCACATAAAGCCTTTAATGAATTATCCAATGTTCGCATTGTATAGGGAAGTTGTTCATTGAGCCTTGTTAAAATTGTAAATTTTCGTTCATCTAATGTGGATGTTGGCTTCGGTGTGATTTTAAGAATCTCCTCCCATTTTTCGACACCATTTTCAGTGGCATCCATAATAAATTGGTCATTCATAGCGTCATCAAAAGCTTCCCAGAGTTTAACAATTTCAGGTTGTTCTATAACGTCTAAAATCACATTCATTTCTACCACATCCTGCATAAAGGCTGGTAGATAATCAATTAGTTTTCTATTCTGCATTTGTCACCACCCCCCTTTTAGGGATGTTATCTAGTTCAATGAGAATATTTTTATTTTGTCCATTGAGCTTCGTATCAGAGATATCAAGCACTCCTGTAAGATTTAAAAATCTATTTTCAATCTGACTGATTCTGACAATTATATGTTCTTCATTTTCCCACTTTGATGAGAGTTCTTTAAAATAATCATCAACTGCTTTTTCTGCATACGGTTTTAAATCTTCCCAAGTCCAATCGTTTTGAAATACTATTTTTGTAGTAATATCAACTGTTGTTTCTCCACATCCAAAGACAGTAACAACATGTCCTATTGGTGCTATACCATCACCTTGTCCCTGATTTTGTATTGGATCTATCGCGGTTTGAACATTATTTATAAGTGTTTCAGACGGCTTTTCAAAATTAGAACTAATTATTGTAAGTTTTACAGTACCGCCACCATTCCAAACAGGATAGACCTTCACACCACCGACACCCTTAATTGCATTAACCTTTTCTTTGTAATCTGCTTTATTTCCACCAAAAGCCTGACTGTCAAAAGTGTCAAAGAATCTTTGCCTAAACGCTTCGGTATCTTCCTCATCTTCGCCTGGAATCAACAGCTCTGTAATTTTTATAGTTTCTAATCCGTCAATATAATCGATTGGTATTAAATTACCAAAATAAGTATTACCTACAACACCTTTTGTTTCACACTGAAGTTTATATTCCCCATCTTTGATTTTTTCTGTGATAATATAATTTAGCTTATCTAATGAGAATCTTGAACCAATTGGAACATTCACATTTATTGGTGTGACTTCTGCTTTTAAAATTGTATTTGTTGCAGGATACGGATAAATACCTCTCTCTCCTGTTCTTTTTATTAAATATTCTCTTGAGGCAGTATCGGCATATGTCTCATCCATTATCCTTTTCCTTTCAAGATACATTGCCATAAATTCCATGGCAGCGGGAGCAAGTGCATCATATATAATAGATCCTTCTCGTTTATCTAAGGTTTCTGGAACTCTATCAAGCATTCTTTGCAAAATGTTTTCATAGCTTATATTTTCATCCATTAAAAACTCACCACCTTTTCTTCTTCAATGTTGCCAAAAATAGTATGAACTAAGAATTTTGTATAAATAGTTCTTGGTTCATTTAACTCAAATGTGAAATTGTCGACAGATTCAATTCTATCATCTTGTATTAATGCTTCTGTAATTCGCCTTTTAAGTTCTGAGCATACATACGATACTGGTTCACCATAAAGGTCTGTAAGTTCGATTCCATAGTCAAATGAATAAATAAGATATTGATACTTTTCCGTATTCAATATCTTATAAATCACTTGCTCCATCACTTCGAGTTCATCACAAAATCCATTAATGTTATTTTGTTCAATACGCAACTTATAATCTTTACTTGGGAGAGTTTCTATTTCTAATTCATTCGTTAAAATATCATTTACTGAAGGAATCATTTTTTCACCAACCTATCTAATACAATGTATTTTTGACCACCTTGCTGTCTTATCAATATAACTTCATCGTTTACCGCTAACTCACTTTCTTTTGTTATACTTTGAGATAATACAATCTGTGCTATACCAAGTGTCATTTTCTGTTCTACTGATATTCTCAAAGGTGATGTATTAATAACTTTCCCATAACAGATTTCAGTCGGTTTACTCGCTTCTACTGCTTCAATAGCAACCTTTTTTATAATATTTAACAAATCATTTTCATTAAGCAACAAAATCACCCCCTCCTCGTAAAGTTAAAGTCATAAAGTGTTCATCTCCTTTGAATTCATGCTTACATTTTTCTACGAGCATAAAGTTCTCAACTTTGACATCTCCTAAGTTTAATTTAACAACGATCAACGACCCAGCACGAACACGAACATCACCAAAAGCGTTTTTAATTGATAGATTTCTTGTTTTTGAATTATAAAGATTAAGAAGTGCGTCAGCTTTAGCTTGTCCATTTTCACCTTTTTGTAATTCATCGAAGTGTTGAAGCACACCCCATTGATTAATGTTTTTAGTACTTTTAGCAATATACACTTCTCTTTTTCCAGTTTCATCATTGTCATATGTTAGTTTAACTTGGTTGTAGGTCTTATCATCAATAGATGATGTATAATCAAAGTTTTCACCTGTTTCTTCATCGATTAACACATTTAATTCCATACTGCTTAAAGACTTTAAAGCAATCTTCCCAAAGTCATCAAACATAACATACATCGTTTTTTTATTCTCTAAGGTCAAATCTAAAGCGTTTTGAATGATATCAAAAAGAGTGGTATTTTCTTCCACCCTCGATGCGATCCTAAAACCTGTATTTTCAATGTTGCCCGTTTGCATGTTAAAATCTGCAGTAATCATTTTAATAACTTCACCAGCTGTTTTATTTTCATAAACATAAGTATCTTTATTTTTAAAATATCGTAGTTGATCATATGCTGTGACAGTGATTATTTGTTCTCTATCTCTCTGCATTTTAAAGATAAAGCCATAAAATATATTTGCTCCATTAATTTTTAGGCGGACTGCATCACCTTCTGTTATTTCTAAAATATCATCTTTTAACACTTTAAAAGTAAGTTGTCCAGGGTAATCTTTTCGTTCAGTTGCCCATGTAATACCTTCTTCAACAACAGGAGAAAATAACTTATTTCCATGTTGAATTAACATTTCAATTTCCATGTTACACCCTCCTAACACTTGAAGCAGTTACCCAACCTAGCCAACCACCATCAGGCTGTGTTACATGATAAGGATGTGAGCCTTTCATGTTAATAAAATTTACTTTACCTCTATAATTAGTTCTCATTTGTCCCGGGGCACTACCATAACTATCTCGATGAAGCCGTCCATTCACAATAACATCAGAACCGATTCCAATTTTATTTGAATTTGATGAGTTATTCTTTCCGCCGCCTGCACCACCGCCTACACCCGGTTTATAAACTGATGAATTAGAAATTTTACAAGTCTTTGTTCCATAATCTCTATATTGTTTGAGTTTCAGTGAAACGACAAAATCGAAACCATCTCCTGCATCTTCTGAAATACTGTATTCTTCTAAAGATACTTTTATGTTGGTATCAAAAATCATTTTTTTATTTGGTAATCGTCTATTTACAATAAATTGAAATGGTTTTTTCCCACTCTTCATTTTTTCTAATTCATCTAAGAAATATTTTGCATTTTTAAATCCTGATTTATATGTTGCGAATGGATGTTTTACATTTGGTAAAAGCAGGTCAAAACTAATATCAGTTAGACCTGCTTTCTTTATAATATTTATTTCATCACCATTTATAAGAGTTAAATCTTTATTGTGTCCATTCACCTTTATTTGCAATTCAGAAGGTGCTACCGGACATAACATCTTCCCCAAGTAAAAATCATATGCCATTTATACATGCACTCCTTCCGCTGCTTTTTCCATAGCTTCATTAACACCTGTTACAAGATAATCAACAATTCCATCTAAATCTGCATCAGAAGAAACAGTGTTGTTATTGGTCATTTCCACCTTAATTTCAGCAGTTGTGAATCGATTTATAACATCTCTTTCAGCAATGTCACGAAGGTATTTTAAATCTTCCGTTGTGATGTCCATATAATCCTTGATTGCACCAGTGTCTCCTGCTATTTTACCAATATCTGAAGGGACTCTTCCCGAACCTCCGCTGATACCGCTACCGTCTGAACCTCCAAGAAGACCGCTATTAAATGCGGGAACATCATAACCCATTGAATAATCTTTCGGACTACCAAGACCGCTAAAGTTGTTAAACATCCCGAATAACGAATCATGTATACCTTTACCTACACCAGCACCTGCGTTATAAGCGTCACTACCCCAGCCTTCTGAAAATGCATCAAATGTGTTCATTCCTGAACTCCAGCCACCACTCCAGTCAATACCGTTCTGATCCCAAGCAAGACCTACATCTTTATACTCGAATGTATTAATACCTTCTTCCCACGCTCCACCAATATCTTTCATTTCCTTGTATTGAGCATCTAACTCGCTTATTTTATCTTTGGCAAAATCAAATGATGATGTATCAATATTTACGCCAAGCCAACCAAGACAAGTATTGGCAAATTCAGCCACACTCTTTAGACCTTGCATGATTCCGTCTACAAGACGCCAGAATGATTGTTGTATCCATATCCAAGCATTATTAAATGCTGAAAAGATATTCATTGCCACTGCTTCACACACCTTATAAATAGCTATAAAGAAGTTAGCAATTCCTGCTCCAACATTGTAAAACACTGCTGCTATTGATTTAGCAAGATTCATAAACCATTTTCCAATATTCACTATCGTATTCCATACAGCAACAAGAATATTAGCCAAAACTTTAGCAGCATTTACCCATAACGCCCCAAACCAGAATATCGCACCCATAATCTGTTCAGTCCATATGGCAAATGCAACTGCAGCGGCAATAACAGCCATAATAATCCATACTATAGGACAAGCAAACAATGCAGCATTAAGACCATGTTGTGCAGTAGTTTGTGCTGCAGTCGCCGCTGTCTGAGTTGTAGTTGCAGTAGTTTGTGCTATTGTTGACATCGTTTGTAAATCTTGTTGTAATTTAGTTATTGCTAATGCACTTTTATAAATAATTAAAGCAGCAACAACTCCCATGATTATCGGACCTATGATTGACCAATTTTCAGCAACAAAATTCGCCATCTCTATAATTACTTTAAACACTTCCATTGCTACACTTGAAAGCCAATATAAAGCATTTACTGCTTTTTGTACGAATATTTGAAAACTTTCACTATTAACAATCTCATTTATTTTTTGAAGTATTGGCTGGAATGCCATTAAAGCTTGATTTTTTAGCGATGTTAAAATCTGTCCCCAAGTTTTTGGCATTTTTTCAAATTTTGCATTAGTTTCTGCCGCACCACTTAACATAGCATTTTTTACAATTTCAGCGGTGAGTTGTCCCTCTGCCGCCATTTCACGAATCTTACCAATTGGAACATTCATATAATCTGCAACAGTTTGAATAATAGTTGGTGCTTGTTCAAATACACTATTTAATTCTTCACCACGAAGAACACCACTAGACATTGCCTGTGTTAATTGTAGCATTGCGGCAGAAACACCTTCCTGTGAAGTTCCGGCAATAGTGAATTGTTTATTTAACTGTTCCACAAAACCAATAAGTTCATCTGTTGAATTAAAAGCATCTTTCGCCATAATTCCCATTTTAGCAACCGCATCAGCAGATTCTTGATAAGATCCTCTTGACCTTTCAGCTGCTTGAAATATCTTTTCTTGAATGACTGCTACATCTTCACCTTCCGCTTTCATCAAATTAAGCCTTGCGGTAGTTTGAGCCATTGTATCTGATAAACCCATTACTTTTGATATGCCTTGAATAGATGCATACGCTGCGGCAATTCCACCAATTTTTCTAAGTAAACCGTCTGCTACTGATTTTCCATTTTTTACAGAATTATTAAAATTTTCTTGATGATTTTTATTGTTTTGAATCTCATTCCCAACTTGATTCATTTGCTGTGCAGCTAAATCGACTGCTCTTCTTGCTTCATTAATACGAGATGTGTCAAAACTTTTACCCATAGCAGAATCAATTGAATCAAACGCATCACACATTTTTTGCATAGCACCAATCATTTTATTAATTGGTGCTGACACTCTGTCATATAATTCAATTGATGTTGAAATGCTCGCCATTCTATCACCCGCCTTTCTTTGCATAAATTAAGGACAGTCAGACCAATCCTGACTGTCCTATTTCTTTATTTTCTTTGCTTGTTTCTTTTCATTGTCAATTCTGATTTGAATTGAAGCAATAACAAAGGCTTTTTCTTGCTTATCCATGTTAAAAAACTGCGAAGGAAGAATGCGAAGTTTCTGCAATGCAAAATGTGCAAAATTAGCTTCTGCATCTCCTTCATTAATTAGTTTTTTGCTTCTTCAACTTCGTCCTCAATATTACTATTAAAACCGTTAAAGTTCTGAACAAAACTTACAAAGTCCTGATATTCACCAGGGTCATCAATCATCTCCTGAACAAGTTCTTCGGGTGTTGATACACCATATGAATCTTGAAGTTCTGCATTATAAAGATTTGGTTCAACTACACACGCACAGAGCATTTTTGCAATGTATTTTGAAGTGTTTAGTTTAGGTCTATATACACCCGGCTTTCCCTTCACTTGAACCTCAATCATACAATCATCTCTAATATCATCATTTTCTCTTGTTGTTAAAGGTTTGATTGTCCAAAGTAACGGATCACCATTTTCATCTATAAGTGATTTTGTCGCAGGGAAAGTTGTATTTTCCTTTACTACTTTATTCTTCTTCATAAATCTACTAAAGCTTGACATAATTTTAACCCTTTCTATATTAAAAAGACCCCCATGTCTTTGTGACAAAAGGGTCAATATTTTACTGCATGCCGTCAAGAATGTTGAAAGTTTCAGGCATCTTGAAGTCTTCAAAAGTGAAATCCATATCCTCATCGAGATATTCACCATCAGCATCAAACTTAGCGAGGATTCCACCATCAATATTACAATCAATAAGAACCACTGTTTGCCTTCCTGCTCTTGATGTCTTATCTTCGTTAGTTATCTGCATATCAAAATAAATATCTTCGCCTGTTTCTTTATAACGAACCATTAATTCTCTAAAAATAGATGTATTATAGTGGAACGTAGCAGAACCAGTTCCCTTCCATCCAGTTGCCTTATTACCGTTTCCAGTCTGTCCTAAGATAGGAACTTCTGATTTTGTCTTTTCAAAAGTCGCTTCAACATTTATTGCCTGCATAAAATTGTATCTATTATCATCAATAGTAACAAAACACTCGGCAGCCTTTGCGGAAATAGTATCTCTTGCTTTCATTGTAATGTTTGACATTCTTATACACTCCTTTCATTAAGCTACTGTTACAGTCATATATAACTTTGCCAAAGTATTAACAACAGTAATTGCATCATTTACAACAACTGACTTTTTATCATTCCCCTGGTCAATTGTCACATCTTTATCTGTAAATCCTTCAATCGCTCTTATATTCTGAAGTGCTTCATGATGCTTAACAATATCACTCCATAAACTAGTTCTTCCTGCTGAGTCATTTGGAACTTTACCGAGATATTTTGTAGTAAATAAATTAGCAATATCATTAGCGATTTGATCAATAACTCTAATTGTTTGATTATCCTTAAAAACATCACCTTGTGCACCTGAAGTTGTAACCATACTGTTAATATCTTCAAGCACTCTAACATCAGAACCTACATAATGAAGTACAAATTCACCATTCTGAATTGCTCTTTCAAGTTGCGTTTGTGTGTAATCTGCATCAACAGTAAATTCACCGTCATAAGTTTTATTTAAGTTTGATTTATTTACGGCACAACCTGCAACAATGCCAGTAACCCAGTAAACAAGACCTGCTTCAAGTTCCTTGCATTTGTTTTTAAGATTAATAACACCTATATAATCAGCAGGCATATTGTAAATAACAGCTTGAAACTTAGCACCAACTTCTTCACGCATTCTTTTTACAAACGCAGCATATAAAGATTTGATACTTTCTTCAGTTGTTACAACACCAATTGCATTAAATGAATATGATTCAATTTTTGCAAGGTAATCACTATGTTCTGTTCCGGTTATATCCTTATTTGTACCACCAGCAAGAGGAACTCCTGCAGTTATCGCAAGAGATGCTTCTTTCTTAAAAGTAACCCAGTTATTATCAATAAGTTCTGTTGCAAGTTTAACTGTCTGCTTATCTACTGTTTCACTTCCAAGCGCTGTTATAACATCAAAAGCATTTTCGTCATCTACATTCTTTTTAACAATGATTTTAATGTCATTTCCTCTTGTACCTGCATATTTTGCAGTCGCATAAGTATTCGTTGCCTTTATCCCACCGCCGTTTAATCTATAAGCATATAAAGTATGGATATTTTTAAAAAGTTCACGAAGACCTTTCATCTTCTCATGGTCAAATTCATAACCAAAGATTTTTAATGAATCTTTCTGAAAATCAACACTGTTTACTTTAAATACCTGACCTTCCACACCCCAATCTAATTCAAGTGGCATTGTTGCGACACCCCTATCAGATAATGCTGCATTTGCCCTTGAAGCAGAAATAAAGTTAATATATGAGCCTGGAATGATTTTATCTTGAGTTAAAAATGCTCCACCGCCTAATGCCATATTATTTCACCTTTCCTTTCATAAACTTTTTAATTAAAGAATCTACATCTTCGAGTGTTCCATAAAAATCTTTAGGAACCACCGCTTCAACTAAATCTCTTTTATCTGTATATTTTTTCGCAGTTAGAATATCAGCTTTATAAAACTTTATTTTTTCCTGCATTTTCTTTGTTGTCATCTTCATCATCCTTTCACATCAGTGCTGACACTATATGTTTCTATTCCAGGCGTATTCTCTCTCTGCTTGTACACAAACATATCGTAACTCACCATGAAGCTAACTACACCATCCACCATTTCAACACTCATTTCAGTTCCTCTACATAAGTCATCATCTATCGTGATTAATTCTAAGCAGTCAAACAACCTATCAATGACCGCCATAGACTCATGATTCTGTGTGTCAGTCTCTGGGAAGTAATGAATGCAGAAACGATTTTGTTTAAAATATCTTTCACCGAGAAACTGTTCCATTTTTGGATTTATACAAACAATAGAGAAACAGGGTTCTTTCAAACCCTGTTCAATAGATTCTGTATAAATTTCATAGTCATCGCCAAATTCATTATTAAGTGCAACACTGATTCCATCAA
>JALEKK010000027.1 GCA_022769005.1 Lachnospiraceae bacterium | reverse complement strand
CTTCAAATCCTGCAGGCTGACAAATTCGATACAGCCTTTAATATTGGCTCCGGGGGCTCTCAATTTATCCAGATACTCCTGACGGCTCAGGACATATTTTCGGTCTTTGATTCCGTCCACGGTGCTGACAAAAAGGTATCCGGACTGCGGGCCAAAAAATGTCTCGTAATCCTGATACCATGAATTGGCAATTGCCGGGCGATTGGTCACAATAAGAACATTGGTAACCGCAAGCCGTCTGCAGAGGTCATACGCGGAGAGCGTTTTTCCAAACCGTGGCTTGCAGTTCCACAAGAATTCGCCCTTCTCATGGGACTTGAAATAATCATACGCAGACTGCACCGCATCACTCTGTTCATCCCGAAGTTTATACGGGATCACTGCATCAGCATCACTTTCTGATACCACGCCATGATTCTGTGTGAAATCCACAAAATTTCCACGTGCGGCATCCGGCTCAATCCTGAACCACTCCGTTCCTTTCTCACGATCAATCCCCAGTTTCTTAAGATACGCATGAAAGTCTTTGTCCGTAAACGTGCCGAATGGTTCTGTCATATAAGCGGCACGCAAATGCCACCAGATCTTTGCATCCACACCAACCGTATGCGTCTGCTCGTTAATACGGGTCTCAACATCCCTCTCCGTAAAACCGATTTTTGTCCAGCCGTCGTGCTTCGGCACTCCAGGAGTCGTATAGGCATAGCACTGCGGAGTGACCTTTGTGGCCGTATTGATTTTAATTCCTGCCATTATGTCATCTCCTTTATATGCGTTTCGATAGAGTTAATTTCATCTTCAGTAAGGTCATATTTAGCGTAAAGTCGTTTATCATTCCAATACTGCTTAAAATCCTGCACAGGGACATACCCAAATGTTGATCGACTTAACTGTTGTGTCATGGCAATTTGCTGAAGAAGGAATCTGGCAAACTTGGTTTTTAGATATGCCATATAGTTATCGGCTTCAATCTTTGTATCGAATGCTCCGGCTACAAGATATGTTTCAGAGCAGATTTCTCCTGGTCTTAATTCTTCCATTGTAGATAAGACTCGAAATTGACCATTTTTATCTGGCTGTCCAGCATGTTCAGCTGTTAGTCTTGAAATAATGATTTTCCACTGGTCGATCATTTCCATTCCAGTCAGAACTTTGGAACGTAAATATGGTCCTTTCCCTCCATTGCAACGAATTGTAATGTCGCCATTTTTCAACGGTCTGGTTGTTGTCGGAAGTCCAAATGGTTTTCTTACGGAAACGACTGTATCTAACGTAGGTTCCTTCAATGCTGCAACTTTTCCTATAATTCTCGCTGCGATAGGATATCTGATAAAAGTCTTAGTAGCATTAAGATTCCTTAGTTCAGTGGTGATTTTTCCATTAAAATGATTTGTGTATTCGCATTTCCCAGTATGCTTTTTATCTCGGATGAAATAGCAAACTCCTCCTGCTACATCAACTCCAGGAAACACTTCTGCAGAATTTGTATAATCCTCTAAAACAGCTATATGCGGATCGGAAAGCATTTCTTCTCTAAATTTGTCAAGTCCCTTGCCGCCGGAATACCACTTTGCTGGAATAATGTAAGACATTACGTCCGGATCAAGCTCTTTTGTGACTTCGATAAATTTATTATAAACAGGGGTTGCACTAGCACCTGCGCCACCATCAGACTCCTGATACGGTGGATTCCCTATCACATAATCAAACAATTTCTTTCCCATAATTAGTTCTCCCTTGCAGCATCAGCATCCATAAATCTGCGGATTTCATTTTCTAACTGGCCTTTGTCAGGAAGATAGAGCTGATAGCGGCTGACAAATAGCTGATTAGAAATATTCTGTGTGGCATATTTCACCATCAGTTTATCTTCATAAGCACCCATAACAATGCCAATTGGTTCTGTATCCCCGGGCGTATTCATTTCTTCTCTATAGTAATTGAGATATAAATTCATTTGTCCGATGTCTTCATGCTGTACTTCGCCACGTTTAAGATCAATCAGAACAAAGCATTTTAGAATACGGTGATAAAATACGAGATCAATTTTAAAAATTCTACCGCCGATATTTATGCGCTGTTGTCTGCCGACATAAGTAAAACCCTTGCCAAGTTCCAGAAGAAATTGACTAAGATTATCTATCAGTGCTTTCTCCAAATCGCCTTCTTTATAAACAGGTAATTCCGGAAGCCCAACAAATTCAAATACATATGGATCCTTAACAACATCTTCCGGCTTTTCAATAATCTGGCCCTTTTCTGCCAGCATCATAACTTCCTCTTTATTTTTGCTGAGAGCCAGACGCTGAAAGAGCATACTGTTCATCTGACGTTTCAGTTCTCTTACGCCCCAGTTGTTTTGTTCGCATTCATGCATATAAAAGGATCGTTCTTGTGGATCATTAATTTTGAGCAGCTCTACATAATGGCTCCAGCTTAATTTTGCAGACAGTGTCTGCAAAATCGGAAAAGTAAGATAGAGCTTGCGCATTTTATTCACATTGCTCATTCCGAAGCCTTTTCCATATCTTTCGATCAGATCATGAGACAGCCGCTTTAAAGTTTCTGAACCATATTCTGCTTTCTCATGTCCTGCCTGTTCATATTCAACGATATATCTGCCAATATTCCAATTTGTTTCGACAATGGCCCGGTTGACCTGATTAACCGCTTTCTGCCTGCCGTTATTTAACGCTGTCCCAATGTTCTGAAGTAAATCCGTGTATTCTGCATTATTGGATACAAGTTTATTGGTTTTTTCGTCTGACATAATCAGTTCTCCTTCAGCTTCTTAAAAATAACGGAGTTACCTTTTCTCCAGTTATATATTCTGCACGGTACAACCTCCGGTTTTTCCTCTTCTTCCACCGTGTCCGACAACATATCAAAGATTGTCATCTGACAGAACTCTTCGTATGGTTTTCCATGTGGAACAGTATCTTTCAGACCGTCCATCTGCCATATATTCCACACAATTTTATTCGTAATCTGTCGCAACAGCTTTTCATCCGGGTCATTTTCCCAGCGCTCCTTATAATAGTCAATAAATGTAAGCAACAAGTTAATCCGTGCAATCAGCAGGTTATCCCCCTGATATTCATATCCGTAGCAAGACTCAAACGCCCTGATTGCCCATTTTATCCAATCGTCGTACTCTGTGGTGTTTTCATTCACTACTCTTAGTTTTCGGTCAAGCTGCCCGATTCTGCGATTCGTCGGAACGATAAATTCTCCGGTAGAAGCATCATAACGGGATACTAAATACGGTGCCTCCCCACATGTAATTTCCAACCGTCTTGAATCTATGTATTGTTTCCATGTCTTATTCTTAGGAAACGTAATAGGATCTTCAATCGCTTCCCATGTGTGATTATCTTTTTCCAGATTAAAAACCGCTTTCCTGCCAAACCATTCTTCATCACAGTAATTATTCATCTGATTGCACAGCCAGGCAGGAGTAAAGACTTCCGCTTTTTTTCGTGTACGGGCTGCCTGAGCTTCCTGCGACTTTAGAATTCGAGGTTTGATTATCTCCGCATGCTGCAAAAGAAGGTTCTTGTCCATATGCTCTTTATCCGTAAATCCGTGACCAAGAGATTCATAAGTATCCGTTGCCCATATAATATTCTTCTTTGTGGATTTATCCTGAATAAGGAGATTAATAAGAGGCGCTACAGGTATAATCCTGATGTCTATTAACTTTTCCACCTGTTTACCTGACCTCCCTTCCGCTTTTATTTTTCATTTCCGCTGCTCCATATAGTATTTCGTTATGAATATTACCAATACTCCGTTCCTCACGGTATATCTCTGACGTTTATTTTTTCTGAATATATCATATTATTTAATCTTCCTAATGTCCGTGTCAGTGATGTAGCTCTATTATAGTATAAATTTGTTAATTTTTATGTATCTGTCAAAACTTAATTATTTCTGTTAATATTCCGAATGCAAAAAACGGCATAACCTACAGCCGTGTGTAAGCTATGCCGTCAATTACAAATGTCGGATTATTTTTATTACAATTTATTATATTACATTGTATTCCTTTAATAATTTCTCAATATCCGTATCCTTGATAAAATCAAGAGCTTTATGTACCGCAATTTTCTCTTTAAGCCCCATTTTCATCTCTGTAAGAGGTCTTCCGTCACGCATACTGATTGTTGCCTTCAACAGGTCTCGTATATCATAGATACTTCCCCAAACCTCAGGGACTCCCCTATCCACGTTCAAAAGGGTATATACCGCTACCATTGCGGTTCTCATGGAATATTCCGTGGTAAATACCGTATCTCTCGGAACTTCGGCAAAGTTACCTATGAAAGCAAAGTTAACGGCTCCTTCCGGAACAACATCAGGTCTGTCTCCTGCGGAACGCGGCATGAAATATGCGCTGGCAAAAGGCATCATAACCGGAATTGTTTTTGCGCTGTGTTCGGCAAGCGTTTCAATCTGATCAACAGGAACGCCGATGTGATACAGCCATTCCATGCATATTTCCTTTCCGGTACAGTCTCTCATGTTCTTTTTAACATAATCACCGGGACGGTTGGTATGAAGTCCGTAAAGCCATACAAGGCACTGATCCTTAGGCTGTGAATGGAACTGTGGCTGTCTGTTGATTGTCCAGCTGAGAAGCCATCCGGAATCTCTTGCGGTAACAATTCCTCCCGTTACGACCTTGCCTGAAAGCGGATCGCGCTGACATATGTTTTTGATATACGGAAGAATTTTATCATCCAACGTATTTACGGTTACTCCCATCCAGTTACATTCTTCCGGATTGCCATAGAACTTCTCAGGATGGCCGAATGAAGAATCCTGCTCGGCAATCTTACGCCACAGGTCAAATGAACCGCCGGGACGAACTTCTTTGATAAATTCACATGTCTTGTCCTGTCCTCCGATAGAAGAATTTTCTACATTGCTGCCGTTGGTGATAAACAGGTAATCGTCTTCTGTCAAATCCAAATACTCTTTATTGCCTTCCGAAAGCAATTCAACGCGTTTTGCCGTTTTTTTGCCGTCATGAATATCGAAACGAACGTCCGTCACCTGAGTATTGAAATGGAACTGCGCGCCGTGTTCTTCCAAATAATGTACCATCGGAAGTATCATGGACTCATACTGGTTATATTTTGTGAAACGAAGTGCTTTAAGGTCAGGCAAACCGTCAATGTGATGGATATATCTCTGCATATATCTCTTCATTTCAAGTGCACTGTTGCAGTCGTAGAACGCGAACATTGTGCGCCAATATGTCCAGAAATTGCTGTTTAACACCTCTTCATCACAAACATCCGTAATTCTCTTTCCCTCAAGAAATTCGTCAGGAGTAAAAAGTAAATGTGTAAGCTGCATGGCTGCTTTATCGCTTAAGCAAAACTTTCCGTCCGTATGAGCGTTTTGACCCTGTTTTTCCGTCACACGGCAAAGTGAAAAGTTAGGATCTTCCTTATTGAGCCAATAATACTCATCCAGCACACTGACTCCTTCCGTTTCTATGGATGGAATGGAACGGAACAAATCCCACATAACCTCAAAATGGTTATCCATTTCTCTTCCGCCGCGCATTACATATCCGATTTCCGGATAATTCCAACCGTCACAGGCTCCGCCCGCAATCGGATCACGCTCAAAGAAATGAATATTCTTTCCCGGCATCTGTGCGTCTCTTATCAAAAAGCACGCCGCCGACAACGCCGCAAGTCCCGTTCCTATAAAATACGCAGATTTATGATCCACCCCTTCAGGTTTCTTTGGACGTGCAAAAGCCTCATAATTTCCGCTTGAATAATACATAACAGTACCTCCTTTGTTTTTACGTCATACCTTTAAATACGAATACAGTGTAGCTTTACGTAATTCTTACCACAATCAACAAAGAGACGCCGCTATCGAAACATTTGATAGCAACGCCTCTTTGTTGAATTTTTTGTCATTTTCACATATATGTTGTGTATTAATATTCTATGCGGGGTTTGTCCGTCCTGTATTTTTCCAACATTCTGTTGATGTCTCCGTCAATCAAATCGCTGAGTCTTTCAACTATCTTTTCCGGAGGTTGACTCATGTTATGACTTATCCACTCAAGCATGATTCCCACAAAGGCATATTTATAAAAGTCGGCAATAAATTTCTTGTCTTCTTCTCTTACGCTCATTCCTTCGGCGCACTCTTCCACAACATCTATGATTAGTTGATAGACAACTCTGTATAAATATCTGACAATCTGTTCCTGACTGACATGTCGGTAAATATTCAAAATAAAGGGTTTATTCTCCTCTACTGCATGAAAAATGTTAAGTAATCCCTGCTGCCAGGTTTCATATGTGGTATTGCCGTCAGCCGCCTTACGGGAGTCTTCTTCACATGACCACTCAATCAAGTCGTAAATATCTTTGAAATGATAATAAAAGGTTGCGCGATTTACACCGCAATCCTCCGTAATATCATTAATAGTAATCTTATTTACAGGTTTCTTAAGCAATAAGTTTTTAAGAGACGTTTCCAAAGCTCTTTTTGTTGTATCTGACATTTTACTTCTCCATGTTTTCGCAACCACTCATGTATTACTTAGTATATATGAGATTATGTTCCGCATGCAATATTAATCGTACATACTTACCGTCCTGCTTCTCTCAGCTTCCTGTTTAGCATATTAAGCACACGTTTCTTGTCTCCGCTCCATTCCGGAGCAATTAAAAGGCTTTTGGGTCCGTCTCCCGTCATTCGATGGATAACGGTTTCTTCCGGTAAACGGCGTATACATTCAACTACAAGATCCGTATATTCGTCCATTGTAAATATCGGAAAATGATTTTTGGAATATTCTGCCGCAAGTGCCGTGCCTTTAAGTATATGTAAAAGCTGTAACTTTATGCCGGGAAGCACGGGCTTTAACTCCGCCAGATAATCAATCGTATCAAGCATGTCGGCGATATTTTCCCCGGGAAGTCCCAAAATAACATGCACTACAACTTCTATTCCCCGTAAGGTCAGGCTTTTATATGCTTTTTCAAATACATCCGTATTATAACCCCTGTGAATCTTCTCTGCAGTTTTATTATGAACGGTTTGAAGTCCCAACTCCACGGTTACGGGCTTTATGGTATTTAATTCGCTTAACATGTCGAGCATTTCTTCAGGCAGACAGTCCGGTCTTGTCCCTATGGATATTCCCACTATTTCCGGAAATGAAAGTGTTTTCCGGTATAACACGCTCAGCCTTTTCACATCGCCGTAGGTATTTGTATATGATTGAAAATATGCGATATAGCGACCGCTTTTATCTTTTGGCAGCTTATGCTCTACACGATGTTTTGCAATTTGAATCTGCTCCTCTATGGGAAGCAGCGGAGCGGCAAAATCACCGCTTCCTCCCTCGGAGCAAAATATACATCCTCCGAATCCTATATTTCCGTCCCTATTTGGACAGCTGCATCCGGATTGAAGTGACAGTTTGTAAACTTTACATCCGAAGCGCCTGCGATAGTGCTCCGACAGAGTAATATAATTCATTGTTTGTCTTCCTGATTAATATATTAGGTAAATAATAACACGATGCTTTTAATTATAGTTAAAAATTCACATACACAAATAAAGACTTAAAAAGAGAACTGCACTCCATTTAAGTCTTTATTTATATATTTAATTTTTTATGATCATATCGTCGTAACTGCGGCATAAATTTTCCGCTGATTCTTACGTCTATTCGCAAACTTCTTCTGAAAGTTTGTCGATACAATCCGAAAAATCACTGTCCGCAGATTTGTCTTACCTTACGTACTGCTTCATGCAGCTGCTTCTCTCCCGGCTTTCCTCTGAAATAAAATGTTTCATCCTCAACAGGTATTCCCTTACGATTCAGTGCATCCTTCAAAACTTTAATCGCATGCTTTGAGATCCAAGATGTGGAAAATACAACTGCTTTTCCGACATTTTCCTTCTTAAGTCCCGCAACAAATTTTTTCAAATGCTCATCTATTCCATAGGCATACAAAGCGCCTCCGATGAATAAAACATCGACATACTCTCTGACAGGTGCCTCCGGCGAATCAACAGATACCGCTTCCTCATTAATTGCTTTTGCTATTGCCTCAGCGGCGACTTTGGTATTTCCCGTTCTTGAATAGTATCTGACCGCAGTCTTCATGGTTTGTTCTCCTTTATATAATAATTAGACATTATACAGCTTATTCTCTCATTCCGTATATGAATTTTTATAACAACAGACGTTATTCTGTCGGATTTTGCTTTCGGCTTTATAATTATGATACTGTTCAACAAATCGATGCCCCTAAATCAAATGCTTCCGCATTCGGTGCAATGTTGTGAATATCCAAATCGTCAGTATGCTCAAGAACCACTTTCCCTATATTGGTCCAGGACAATCGTGTCATAAGATAATCAAAATGCATTAATAACTGTTCCGGGTGACTTCCTCCGGCTGCCGTCAAAAGAGCTCCGCTTTTATTATTTCCGTGCAATGTATCATGATTACATTCGGCTAATGCCCACATGCGATCCATGGCATTTTTAAGAAGTCCGCTGTAAGACCAGAAAAACAAAGGCGTTGCAAATACGATAACATCGGATTTTCTGTACAAGGAATAAATCCTGTCCATATCATCTGACTGCGTACACGGTTTGTCAAAGTCTTTTCCGCCGTGCAAACATCCGATACACGGTTGAATATGCATGCTTCGTAATTCCATCACCTCAACTTCATGGCCCTGTGATTCGGCACCTGCTTTAAAGGAGCGAATTAATGCATCTGTAAATGCGTTCGGACGTGACGAACCGTTTAAAACCATAATTTTTTTCATTACCGCTCTCCTCTGTGCTTCAGTTTTGATTATAAATATTTTTAAATTAAACTCAACTTTTGTCCTATCATATAAGCATTCTCCAAATCCTTTGGAAAATTCTTTTCATGTGCTATGTCAGATAATCCGGCTTTGTAACTGCAGATGTAAAAAAACGAACCGATCTGATATCCTCTTTACGCAGTTCCCAAAACGTGGCCTGTATCATATAACCTCTTAAAGTCCAACCGTTATTCAAATTTACAATTTCAAACACTCTTTCCCAATTTTTATCAATAAAAGCTTTTTTGTTTTTTTCCGACAAACTGTTGTATTCGTTTTCAAGTTTAATACCCTCTTCCTCAGAGTTTGACAAAAGACCGTTAAGCAGTATTAAACACCATTCGTCAAAATCCGAGATTACTACACGGTCGTCGGAGACATCAATTTCCATGCAGGCAAATCGCTCTCCCTTACATCCGTTATTCCATCTTTCACTTCGAAGATCCGGCTTTTTTCTGACTCCGTTTTTCATATACCACGCCCATACCGGATATGAAACTCCTTCCGGAGGATTGCCTATTTTGCTTTTCATCTTTCGAACCAACCAGTCATATTTATCCCTAAAGTCGTTAAAAACCGACTTCTCAAAATCACATCGGTATACTCCTTTTTCCTGAATCAGTTTATACACCTCAATAGGCTGAATTGTCCACAAAATCAATAATTATCCCTCCAAGACTTATAAATAAAAATCATTATCATAACCATAGCATTTTCTACGATAAAAACCAAAACTGCCGTTACCGGCTCTTTGTTTAATGCCCCATCTGATGTTAGCACTT
>JALEKK010000032.1 GCA_022769005.1 Lachnospiraceae bacterium | reverse complement strand
AAATATACTATAGCGAACATGGTTAAAAGGATGTGATTGCATGGGAAGTGGCATGAGTGATAAAGGCAGTCGTTTGATTGCAGGAATTATGACAAAAGTAGCGTTTGACGCTGCTGATTTAAAAAGTGCGGGGTCGGGGAGCTATCTCGAAAAGGACTATAAGGATTTCAAAGAAAATCATATTGCTGATAAAATAGAAACCCAAATGTTTATAGACGCATTAGAAGAGAGAAAAGAACCAACAGACCCTGATTACGGTAAACCGTTTTCGCAGACAATCAGAAAGTGTAAAAACAGAGACCAACTGATAAATAAGAGGATGGAGGAATATGAACAGTTTAAAAAAGATATTGCACCAAAGATAGAAAATGTTGAGAAAAAGATAAAGGCAGGAATAGTTACATCTGTCGGCAAAAAGATAACTATTGAAATTATAACACCTGGTATGTTATTGTGGGGGTATTTTTGTCTTGAAAAACATAGAATACCCAATATAGATTATTGCCATATGGGAAAATATAACATTATGTTTCCTATGCATGACAAAATCTGGAGCGTGTTTCTAAACGAGGACATAAATAAAATCATGGAAAGTCGGGTAAATTTCTTTGAATTTATGTTTCATTTAGAGATTAGAGATCGAGTGTATTATATGACAGCATGGGAAGTGACAAATGGAGCACCAGAACAACCCATATCAAGAGACGGCATACCATCACGACAATTCTTAGAGTCGATAGTTAACTACAATTATGGTATCAAAGAACATAATGATATGTCAAGAGAAGTAATATTTGTAAGTCGCCTCGCATATTACTTTTTAAAGAATGCAAGGTTGATAGATAGAATTAGATATTACAATAAATTTTGTACAGTATAAATAACAAAGGAGAATTCATCATGCGGGAGAAATTGTATTTGTATCAATTTAAAAATAAGTATATGAACAATATGAAACATATAAGAAAGCAAGTGGAAAGAAAGTATTACTTCACAATCACCCAAATGGTGGAAGATTATCTTTCACAGATTTGAAGACACTATTTGTGAATGATGATATTGAAGCATCAATTGCAGTTGGTCACAATGGTATGGTTCATATTGTTTCAAATCCTGACAGAACAATTGATATTGAAAAATTGTATGAATCATTATATTTTGAGTACAAAGAAATTTATGCTAATTCTGAAATAGCAAAGATTTATGCATTGGATGATTTGGATGATTTGTATGATTTGAAAATATTTGATTATGAAAGTAGGTGATGTTTTATGGCTGAAAAATTATATATGCAAACTGATGACAGGGTGAAGATTGGTGACAAGCCAATGAAACACACTGATTCAAAAGGACAGGAACTGCATGACGGACATATAAAAAACAGAAAAGAGTTATTGAAACAATATAAAAAATAAAGGCATCCTGAAAAGGGTGCTTTTTTGATGCGGTAAAACATCAGACTTGTTGAAAAATCTATGAAGATGAAAATGTGCAGGGGTGACACAGAAGTAACTTCCTTTCAGCAAGGCTGATTTTTTATTGTCCTGGTGGATGACATAAAAAGCCACAATCACAAAGAATCTTTTGGGTTTCAATCCAAAGTCATCTTTTTAGAATTGCAGATGTAAAAGACTTTGAACCTGGTGTTACAGCCCCTCCATTTCATCCGTGGTGTAGATCCGTTACTGTTCCATACTTTGATGATGACTTTGATTTAGGAGAAAGAGCAGTAAGGGATGAAGATGGCAAAACATATTATGTTTCTGCTGATATGACCTATCCTGAATGGAAGCAGGCAATGGTTGATGGTGACATGAAGAATGTCAAACAAAAATATGCTTGTGAAGATGTGAAAGATAAGTGGATGTCAAAAGCTTCAAAGGAATATAAAGTTGAAGATTTAGGTTCATATATAATTGATAGAACTGAATATGTTGTTGATGGACACAATGTTGTATTTGACCCATCAAATGATGAAAGAAACATTGCGAATGTACTTGGAAAAACATTTGGTGGAACAGTTCAACTTGTTCCAAGAGTGTTGAATCCACAAGGAATAAAGACACCTGACTATATTTTTAAAAATGAAAAATATGATTTGAAGACTGTAACTGGTTTAAGCAAAAATGTTTTATACAATGCTTTGAAAGGTAAAAGAATCAAGCAGAAAATTTCATTTTTGATATATCACAGAATACTTTGGATATTGAAGATTTGACAAATCAAGCAAGGATGTTGTTTGAATCTAAAAATAGGGAATTTGTGAAAAGAATCATTCTGATAAAGGATGATGTTGTTTTGAATGTGTTTGAAAGAAAATAAAAACACATGGTGCAACCCAAAGGATAAATCCTTTTTGTGGGGGTCACATATGTGTTTTTACTTATTATATTACATCAAACACAATAAAATGTAAATATAATGATAGAATATCAGACTTGTTGAAAAATCTATGAAGATGAAAATGTGCAGGGGTGACACAGAAGTAACTTCCTTTCAATAGGTCTGATTTTTTATTGACCTGGTGGATGACATAAAAAGCCACAATAACAAAGAATCTTTTGGGTTTCAATCCAAAGTCATCTTTTTAGAATTGCAGATGTAAAAGACTTTGAACCTGGTGTCACTGCACCACCTTTTCATGTTTGGTGCAGGTCAACAACTGTTCCATACTTTGATGATGAATGGGGCAGAAGCGGTGAAAGAGCAGCAAGGGGTGCTGATGGTGAAACATACTATGTTCCATCTGATATGAAATATTCAGAATGGAAAGAACAATATGTTGATAGTCCTGTTGTGGTTGATCAAACACAGAAAATCACAAAGAAGAAAGATTCCAATGCTTATTCTGTTGATAGAAAACTTGTGAACAGTAAAGAATATCATGATAAATTTGAAAGTTTAACAAGCTACAAATCAACAAATGAATCTGTATATCAGGAAGCAATGAAGATGTTGGAACATAGGGATGGAACAGAATCGGAAGACATTGTGGTTTTTGATTCAAGAACAGGAAACATTGTTGTTAAAAACACATTATCTGCAAGAGAAGGTCAAACTGGTCTGACATAAAAAGTTTTTTGTAATTACATATGATAATTAAAAGCAATTTTCTGAAATATTGATTTTATGCCGTATCTGTGATAGCATTACAAAATACTATAACATCGGAGGAGTGTAATGAGCAGTTTAAGAATAATTTTAACCATTGCTTTTTTTGCCGCCAGCGCAATATTGGTTATTATAACAATGGCTCAGGAAAGTAAGTCTCGTGGATTATCCGGTGCTCTTACAGGTTCGTCAGATACGGATACTTATTGGAGCAAGAACAAATCTCACTCGAAAGAAGGAAG
The DNA here is from genome assembly GCA_022769005.1 of Lachnospiraceae bacterium. GTDB lineage: Bacteria > Bacillota > Clostridia > Lachnospirales > Lachnospiraceae > UBA4285. The sequence goes on along the minus strand of JALEKK010000032.1, from coordinate 3,019 downwards.
AATTGTAAAATGGTCTTGGATTTTTATTGCAATCTTTTTCGGCCTGGGGATTTTACTTAATTTTAATATTTTATAATAGGACAATTAGGCACTCTTTAAAGAGTGCCTTTTTTAGGATAGATTTTTAACAGAGGAAAGAGGATAAAATTGGATAATAATCAGGAAGAAAAGGTTATACGCCCGGATGTAGGGATATTTATAAGTAACAAAAAAGGATTCGGCTTTGTAAAGCCGGAGGACGGTTCAGATGACATTTTTATTCCCGCAAAGAATTTAAACGGGGCATTTCACAACGATACGGTAAGATTTAAAGTAGTCAGGGAAGACGTTGAAAGAGGCAGTAAAGAGGGAATAATAACGGAGGTTCTCGAACACAAGATAACTTCTGTTGTGGGAACATATAATGACTGTAATAAGTTCGGCTTCGTTAAGCCGGATATTAAAAATATAGCCGTTGATATATTCATTCCGGGAAATAAATCCAAACATGCACAGAACAACGATAAGGTTTTGGTAAATATTATTCACTACGGAACAAAGGATAAGAGACCCGACGGAGTGGTTATGGAAGTGCTCGGCAATAAAGATAAGCCGGGTATAGATATTTTATCAATCCTTAAATCGAAAGACATCCCTACGGAGTTTCAGGAAGAAGTAATACAATATTCAAGAAAGATACCGAAATCCGTGGAACCGTATGAATATGACGGCAGAGAAGACTTCAGAAACGTGCCTGTATATACCATCGACGGAGAAGAAACAAGAGATTATGATGATGCCTTATCAATAAGCAGAGATGAAAACGGTTATCATGTGGGCGTTCATATAGCAGATGTTACTCATTATGTTAAGGAAGGCGACCCTATCGATTTGGAAGCCAAGGAGAGAGGTACGAGCGTATATCCCGTTGACAGAGTAATTCCTATGCTTCCGGAGAAGCTTTCAACAGGAATATGCTCTCTTGTGGAAGGAGCCGACAGACTGACTCTCAGTTGTATCATAGACTTTGACAATAACGGAAAGATTGTAAATAAAAGAATAGCCGAAACCGTTATAAATGTTACAAAGAGACTTTCTTATAATCAGGTAGCGGAGGCTTTGGACAATCCGGACAGCGTATCGGGTTTTATGGAAAATATTTATCCGGATCTGGTTAACTTAAAGGAATTATCGGATATTTTAAGACAGATAAGAAAGGAAAGCGGTGCGGTAGAGTTTGAATTTCCCGAGGCCGATGTTAAGTTGGACGACGAGGGACATCCTATTGACATTATTCCGAGACTTCGCAATTCCGCAACGGCAATTATTGAGGAACTCATGCTTATAGCAAATGAAACCGTTGCCGAATATGTCACTCTCGATAAAGAATGGGCGGGCACTCCTTTGATTTATCGTTCTCATGAAGATCCGGATACGGAAAAGTTGGAAAATCTTAAAAGAGTTGTTTTGGCTCTCGGATACAGATTTCCTATTGATTTAAATAACATTACGTCCACGGATGTTCAAAAACTTATAGATTCGGTTAAGGGAACGGATGATGAATTCTATATTTCCATGATGACATTAAGATGTATGAAAAGAGCGTCTTATTCCACTCCGATAAGGGTTATTGAAAACGGTGAGCTCACCGATAAATATGAACCTATAGGACATTTCGGACTTGCAGCGGAATATTATTGTCATTTTACATCTCCGATAAGAAGATATGCCGATTTAACGAATCACAGAATAATAAAAAAGAAACTTCACGGAAATCTGAGCAAAGAAAATATTTCCTTTCTCAGAAAGACTCTTCCGGATATTGCTCAGCATATTTCGGAGATGGAATATAGGGCTATAGAGTCTGAGAGAGAAGCCGTAAGACTTAAGATGGCGGAATTTATGAAGCGCCATATCGGTGATGAATTTGACGGCATAATAGCAGGACTTGCACAGTGGGGAATATATGTGGAGCTTCCTAATACGATTGAAGGTCTTATACCGTGTTCTTCACTTGAAGACGGATACTATGTATATGATGAAACCAATCTTATTCTTATGAGAGAGACCGGCGGAAGAGAATTCAGAATAGGACAAAAGCTCAGAGTAAAGGTTGAAGATGCGGACGCTGAATTAAAAACAATAACATTCAGTTTAGTTAAGGAATATAACTGAGTATAATCAGGAGGAATTATGGCAAAAGCAGAACCGTATAAGATACTCTCCAACAACAAAAAAGCATATTTTGACTACTTTGTGGAAGAAAAATATGAAGCAGGCATAGAACTGCACGGTACGGAAGTAAAGTCCATAAGACAGGGGAAATGTTCAATTAAAGAGTCATATATTCAAATCGATAACGGAGAGATATTTATTTACAACATGAATGTGACACCGTATGAAAAGGGAAATATATTCAACAAAGATCCGTTAAGACCCAAAAGGCTTTTACTACATAAGTTTCAGATATTTAAACTTGCGGGAGCCGTAAAGGAAAAAGGTTATACGATAATGCCTCTCAATGTTCACCTGTCAAACGGTCGAGTAAAGTTGGAAATAGGTTTATGCAAAGGTAAAAAGCTGTATGACAAGAGAAGAGATATAGCTAAAAAAGACCAGGAACGTGAAGCCGTTAAAGAGTTTAAAATCAAAAATTTATATTAATAATAAGTTTCAACAATTTTCCGTGCCGATATAATCGGTTAAATGAAGTTTACATTATATTGTATAAATGATATAATCAGACTCCATTGGGGTAGTAAAGGTTTCGACAGGGATGATGAAGGTGGAGAAGCTATCCGTAAGCTGTACGACACACGCGAACCTAAAATAAACGCTAACGATAATAGACAATTAGCAGCTGCCTAATTAAGGCGGCAAAAGCCGGTTTACCGGCGGTCTGATTCGAAAGCACCTACACTTATCGGACTCGGATCTCATAAATATGTAGGAAACGATAGCGGCAATGCATCCTAACCGTTAGGCGTATTAAGGATGATACACGGTATATGTTTGTTGCTTTCATATATACCGTGGAATT
>JALEKK010000035.1 GCA_022769005.1 Lachnospiraceae bacterium | reverse complement strand
CAGAACGGAGACATAACGGTTTCGGTCTACTATGCAAGAAAGTCATATACCGTTTATTTTGATACGGGAGTACAGGGCAAAGACTTTAATGAGACATACCTCTACGGAACCATGCAGTCGGCTCCGCCGACTCCGGAGGTTCCGGGTAAGACATTCCAATATTGGTCTTATAAGGATGACTCCGGAACTTGGCAGCATTGGACTCCGGGAATACAGCCTGCGAAAGATGTCACGGTATATGCCAATTACGATCCTCCTTTGGAAGCGACATATAAGATAAATTATTGGTATCAGGCTTCCACGGATGAATTATCCTATGACGACTCACAGAAAACATATCTCATGTTTGACAGTGAAACAAAGACCCAGACGGTATATTCGGATATAACACTTGACGGTTCAAAATATGAAAGCACATACAGAAAATATAATAAAAACAAAACGGAAGAAGCAAATAAAGGCAAGATAGTTGAAAGTGACGGGTCTACTGTTATAAATATATATTATGACAGACCGGAAATGACCATTACATTCATATATTATAATCCGGTTACGGGAGAAGAGGATCACAGAGAGAGCTTCAGTGCGGTATACGGACATGTTACAAGCGGAATAGTAAGTTATGATTCCCGCTATTTATTTTACAGCCGTGAAGGTATTGGACCTAAATATACGTTTTCATCGTTGTTTGAAGAAATTGGATCTTACATGTCGGATGACTATCATGTTGAATATCATGCAAGAAAATTGGAAGAAGAACCAATAAGTGAGAGTGTGATGGTTTTTCACTCTCAGAGCCCGGACGGCACGTGGAAGCATGAAATATATAAAACTGCAAGTGTTAAAAACGGAAAAACGGATTATAGAAGGTTTGTCAGCGGAGCTCTGGCATATCCCGCATATTATTATTGGACGGACAGCGCCGATGAATTTACAACGGATGTATCCGAATCAAATAAAGATCTGCACGCATATCATGATAAAGATAACATATATATCTACGAAGACGGTAAATTGATTAACGACTACGACGGCGACGGAAAAAGTTATTTGCATATATATTGGAAAAGACAGGCATATAATTTAAAGTTTGATGGAACCGATAACGACGATGTTTCATTGTTAAACGGTGCTCCGCTTTCATATGTGAATGACACCCTTAACAATCCCGTAAGACCGCAGTCGGTTCCGGATGATTATATCTTTGCAGGTTGGTATCTCGCTCCGGATTTTTCTGAGGGAACGGAACTGAACAGCGATAATTACGTAATGCCTATGCAGGATATGACAATATATGCAAAGTGGCAGCCTCAGGATGTGACGGTTACGGTTGAAGGTAACGGAGCGGATTCAAAACTCCCGGACTCCGTAAAGATACAGAAAAATTACACGGTACACAGAGAGCTCTCAATGATTCCGGAAAAAAAGGGCTATTGGTTCGGAGGATGGTATAAGGATCCTGAATTTAATACTCCTTTTGACATCAATGAAAAGATAGAGAATGATATGGTTGTGTATGCCAAGTGGGATAAGCAAAAGAGTGCGGATTGGAGAGTAAGGTATCTGGATGCGGACGGAAATGCTGTTTCCGATGAAGAGAGCGGCAGCGGAGACATAAATGATGTAATATATAAAGATGCGAGAAATATATCGGGATATATTCCGGACTATGCATCAAAAAACCTGACATTGGCAAGTGAAGGCGAAGCAAACGTATTGGATTTCATTTATCACAGAGCACAGGAGAACGGACAGGGCAACATGCATGATGATACATCCGGTTCTGAAGAAATTGAGCTTAAAAGCTCAAAGGGTTCAAATGACAATTCTCCGAAAACCGGGGATAATACCATGACGGCGCTCTATGTATCACTGTCTGTCGGTTCGGTAATCGCAGCGGGAATCGTGTTTTTTGTATATTTCAGAAGAAGAAACATTAAAAAATAAAAATATAAAACAGATAAATCGGAATATTTAAGTTGTATTATAACGATAAAATTCTGAATAATTTTTAAACAGATCTGTATTTTGAAAAATAATTGCTCTTATTGCAATTTTATTTTTTAAAATATATAATAATAAAGACTTAAGAAAATAATGAATTATTTATAGGAGGTATGTATTATGAGCGAAGAGAAAAAAGTGGTATGCAAGCCCGGATTCAACAGCTGTGAAATAGTCGGAGAAGAAAAAAAGGTTGAAGCAAAGCCTGCAGCAGAGACAGAAAAGGTATGCAAGCCCGGCTTTAACAGTTGTGAAGTTCCTGAAAAGCCTATCAATGTAGAAGAAGAAAAAGAAGGCAAAAAAGTATGTAAGCCTGGATTCAACAGCTGTGACGTTGAATAATTACTAATACGACATAATACGAAAACGGTGCCTCTTCCCAAGATGACTTTTTCATCAGGGCGGAAGCGCCGTTTTTATAATTATTTTGGTTATCTGTTTTATTCCGGAGGATGATGCATGAGCACTTTCAAAGCTTTCTTAGCAAAAAAAGACATTGAAATCTCAGTAAAACGCTATGGTATTGATGCTTTGGGAGCCATGGCTCAGGGGTTGTTCTGTTCTTTGCTGATCGGAACAATCATAAATACCATAGGTATGCTGTTTCATATAGGTTTTCTGTCGGAACCGATAGCGACCATAGGCGGCGTAAATTATACGGTGGGGGGACTTGCAATCGCCATGAGCGGTCCCGCCATGGCCGTGGCAATAGGAAAGGCTTTAAAATGTCCTCCCTTGGTTTTGTTCTCTCTGGTAACCGTTGGATTTGCATCTAATGCTTTGGGAGGTGCCGGCGGTCCGATAGCTGTATTGTTTGTGGCTATTATAACCGCGGAAGTCGGAAAAATTGTTGCGGGTTCAACGAAGATAGATATACTTGTTACACCTCTGGCTACGGTAGGTGTCGGTGTATTTTTATCATGGCTCATTGCACCCGCTCTCGGTAAAGCGGCTTCCTCCGTAGGCGGAGTAATTATGTGGAGCACTGAATTACAGCCGTTTCTTATGGGAATAGTGGTATCGGTGGTTGTGGGAATCGCACTTACGCTTCCCATATCAAGTGCCGCAATATGTGCAGCGTTAGGACTGACGGGGCTTGCGGGAGGTGCAGCCGTCGCGGGATGCTGCGCACAGATGGTAGGATTTGCGGTTATGTCATTTAGAGAAAATAAGTGGGGAGGACTTGTTTCTCAGGGATTGGGCACATCCATGCTTCAGATGCCCAATATAATAAAAAATCCGAGAATTTGGATTGCGCCTATAATAACATCTGCCATAACCGGTCCTTTGGCCACATGTGTATTTAAATTGCAAATGAACGGACCGGCCATTGATTCCGGAATGGGAACATGCGGACTGGTAGGCCAGATAGGAGTTTTCCAGGGTTGGATAAATGACATTGCAAACGGAAGCAAGGCTGCAATAACCGTATTCGACTGGGTTGGACTGATATTGATATCATTCGTTTTACCTGCGGTTATCGCGCCTGTAATTAACATAATATGTAGAAAATTCGGATGGGTTAAAGACGGTGACTTAACTCTTTCAAAAGAATGACGGATTTTAATGTATCGTTTTCGGAAAAGTCGCGTCTGACTGCCGGAAACGATATTTTTATATTTATCGTTATAACAGCTAAAACTTGATAGACAATATCAAATTTAGTAAAATAAAAAATTGTAAAAAAGTTGAAATCTATTTATTTATACGGATTAGGATAATTGTATAAAAGTAAGTATAATAAAAGAGCCGTCGGGCATGACTTAGAATTGTTGGCAGGAGAATATCTTACACGAAACGGTCTGGATATTATTGAATATAATTACTTTAACAGAACGGGCGAGATAGATATTGTGGCAAAGGACGGAAAATATATTGTATTTGCGGAAGTCAAATACAGGAGCGGAAATAATTACGGAACGGCTGTTGAAGCCGTGAATGTAAGAAAACAAATAAGGATAAGAAGAACCGCTCAGGGGTACCTTATGCAGAGAGGCCTGAGACAGGATTCATTTGTCAGATTCGATGTTATTGCCATAGACGGAACAACTGAATTAAATATTAAATGGATAAAAAATGCTTTCTGAAGCATATTAAAGGAGATATATGAGTAAACCGATAGTTGCGATAGTCGGAAGACCGAATGTAGGTAAATCAACACTGTTTAATGTTCTTGCCGGAAGCAGAATTTCCATTGTACAGGATACTCCGGGAGTAACAAGAGACAGAATTTATGCGTCATCGGATTGGAACGGAAGGTCGTTTACAATGATTGATACCGGAGGTATAGAGCCGGACAGTAAGAATATAATATTGCAGCAGATGAGAGAACAGGCTCAAATAGCCATCGATACCGCCGATGTAATATGTTTTGTGGTTGATGTTAAGCAGGGGCTTACGGATGCGGACGACAAAGTGGCTACTATGCTCAGGAAGTCCGGTAAGCCCGTTGTTCTTGTAGTCAACAAAGTTGACAATTATGAAAAAGAAATGGCCGCTGTATATGAGTTTTACAACATGGGACTCGGAGATCCTATTCCCGTATCGGCAACAGGCAGAACGGGGATAGGTGATATGCTTGATGAAGTAGTATCGCATTTTCCTCCGGAAACCGACGAAGAAGAGGAAGATGATAAACTGAAAATTGCAGTCGTAGGCAAACCGAATGTCGGAAAGTCTTCTCTGATTAACAGGCTTGTGGGAAAGAACAGGCTTATAGTTTCGGATATTGCCGGAACCACAAGAGATGCCATAGATACCACCGTAAAGCATTACGGAAAAGAATATACATTTATAGATACGGCCGGACTGAGAAGAAAAAGCAAGATTAAAGAAGATATCGAAAGATTCAGTATTATAAGAACGGTGACAGCCGCGGAAAGAGCGGATATAGTCGTGCTTATGATAGATGCCACGGAAGGCGTGACAGAACAGGATGCAAAGATTGCGGGAATTGCCCATGAAAGGGGTAAAGGACTGATTATTGCGGTTAATAAATGGGATGCCGTGGAAGATAAAGAAACCGGAACCATGAAAGAAATGACCGATAAAATAAAAGCGACACTCTCATTTTGTCCGTATGCCGAAATTATATTTATTTCCGTGCTTACAGGAAGAGGAATTGATAAAGTATTTAACCTTATCGACATAGTAAATGAAAATCAGAACATGCGTATCCAGACCGGTAAACTTAACGAAATACTTACAAGAGCTCTTGCTATGCAGGAAACACCTCAGGATAAGGGCAAACACCTTCGTATTTACTACATGACGCAGGTGAGCGTTAAACCTCCTACATTTGTCATCTTTGTAAACGACAAGAATTTAACTCACTTCTCTTATACGAGATATATAGAAAATAATCTCAGAAACACCTTTGGGTTCAGAGGTACGTCGTTGAGATTTATATACAGAGAAAGAGAAGACAGTATAAGGGGTTAACAATGGTAATATTATTTAAGATTATTTGTGTACTTATAGGATATGTAATCGGCATGTTTATACTTACATCCCATTGGTACAGTCGTATTAAAAAGGTAGATATAAGGTCAAAAGGAAGCGGTAATCCCGGAACAACCAACATGGGAAGAGTCCTCGGAAAGAAAGCGGCCATTATCACGATGATTGGAGACATCACAAAGGCGTTTTTATCGGCTCTTATTTGCTGGCTTATATTCGGCGTGGGACTGAAGGCTCCGATTGATACGGTTAATTTATTGCTATACAGCGGTTTGGGTGTTGTCCTCGGTCATAATTATCCTGTCATATTCGGCTTTAAGGGAGGTAAGGGCATTGCCACGTCCGCAGGCGTATATCTTTCTCTGATACTGCTTCCGGATTACTTCTGGTTGCTGTGTCTGATAGGATTGATTACATTTTTGGCTATGTTGTTTTTGACTAATTATATGTCAATTGCCTCATTGTCATTGGTAACAGGCTTTTGTATTGAATTTATTATATTCGGAGCTTTCGGAGGACTTGGAATCTCGGGACCGGGACTGGTGGAAGCTGATATTCTGATGATTATAATTACCGCACTTGCTTATATAAGGCACCGTGTCAACATTAAGAGGCTTCTTAACGGGACTGAAGCTCATACATTCGGAAAAGGGTGATTGATATGAAAATAATAACCGTAATAGGTTCCGGTACATGGGGAGGAGCCCTTGCAATACATCTTGCGAAAAAAGGGCATATAGTTTATCTGTGCTCAACAAATGAAAATAAAGCTGAAATAATCAGAATGCACAGAGAAATCCCAAATCTTCCGGGCATTAAATTGGATAACAACATTATAGTTACCTCGGATATGGAAACGGCCGTAAAGAAAGCGGAAGTTGTGGTTCTTGCGGTTGCTTCCATATATACAAGATCCGTTGCAAGGAAGCTGTCTCCTTTTGTTGAAAAGGATAAAATCATTCTTGAAGTGGCAAAGGGATTTGAGGAAGATACTCTTCTTACATTGGAAGATGTTATAAGAGAAGAAATCCCTCAGGCAAAGGTTGCGATTCTTTCCGGCCCAAATCACGCTGAAGAAGTGTCGAGAGGAATACCTACTTCATGTGTAATAGGAACAAAAAAGAAATCCGATGCGGAATATTTACAGAGTATATTCAATTCGGATATGTTTAAAGTGTACATTAATCCGGATGTTTTAGGCATAGCCATAGGCGGAGCCGTTAAAAACGTTATAGCCCTTGCCGCGGGAATAGCCGACGGATTGGGATACGGAGATAATACAAAGGCAACTCTGATTACGAGAGGAATTGCCGAAATTTCAAGGCTTGGTACCGCAATGGGAGCCAACGTAATGACATTTGCCGGGCTGTCGGGAATCGGAGATTTAATAGCGACCTGCGCCAGTATGCATTCAAGAAACAGAAGAGCCGGCATTTTTATCGGTCAGGGGAAAACAACTCAGGAAGCCATGGATGAAGTCGGAATGGTTGTTGAAGGCGTATATGCAGCCAGATCGACTCTTAACGCGGCAAAGAAATACGGCGTGGAAATGCCTATCGTTAACGAAGTAAACTGTATTTTATTTAATGAAAAAACTGCAAAGCAGGCAATGTCGGATCTTATGCTTAGAGACAACATTATTGAAATAAGCAATATACCATGGCCTGAAGAAGACAGATGACAGAAAGGTTTTTTTATGAGAGTAATTGCGGGAGTTGCAAGAAGTATACCTCTTAAATCCGTTAAAGGGGATAAAACAAGACCGACAACGGACAGGATTAAAGAAACTTTATTTAATATAATTAATCCGTATCTTTATGACGCTTACGTTCTGGATTTATACGCAGGCGCGGGCGGATTGGGAATAGAGGCATTAAGCAGAGGTGCCAAAAGAGCCGTATTTGTGGATAAAAGCAAAGAAGCGGCAAGTGTAATTAAGGAGAATCTTGACAAAACACATTTTTCGGATAGAGCGGACGTGTATACGGGGGATGTATCCGATATGTGTGCAACCATGAATGCGGACGGACCGTTTGATGTAATTATAATGGATCCTCCCTATGGCAGGGGATACTGGAGAAATGTATTGAGCCTGCTGTCAAAGACAAGACTGGTGAATGAAAATACACTTGTGGTTGTTGAGGAAGATTTATCCGATGATTTGGAAGAGGGTAATATATACGGAGGTTTTAAGTTAAACAGAATAAAGAATTACAGACATAACAGACATTTATTCTTTAGCTTAAATAAAAATATATGAAAACAGGACTATATGCGGGAAGTTTTGATCCCATAACTTTGGGACACTTGGATGTCATAAAAAGAGCATCAAGCTTTATTGATCACCTTATAGTAGGCGTATTTAACAATAGTGAGAAAACACCATTGTTTACTATTGATGAGCGTGTTAATATGTTGGAGGATATACTTAAAGATTATGAAAATGTGGAAGTTGCCACATTTTCGGGCCTGTTAGTGGATTTTGCGCGTGAAAGAGACGTGCACATACTTATAAGAGGCCTGAGAGCCGTTACCGATTTTGAATATGAAATCGCAATGGCTCAAACCAACAGAGTTATGGAACCAAGTGTCGACACCGTGTTTTTAACAACTTCATTGGAGTATTCATATTTAAGCTCAAGCATTGTTAAAGAGATTGCAAAAAACGGCGGAGAACTTGATAAATTTGTGCCACAGCAGATAATCCGACGAATATATGACAAGTATGATATCGGAAAAAAGCGTGATGTACTATAATTATCCAATGCTATTGATTTGTTGTAATTTTTGTTGAGGGGGACCAGAGATGAGCCAGATAGAACAGACACTTGATGATATACAGGCATACATTGACGATTGTAAATCTCCGACATTCGGCGGCGGAGGAAAGGTTATCTGTGAGAAGGATGTTTTAGAGAATTTCCTGGAAGATTTGAGAAGTGAAACTCCGGAAGAGATTAAAAAATATCAGAACCTTGTTTCGCAAAAGGAGAGTATCATTGCCAATGCGGAAGCTCATGCACAGGCTATCGTTGAATCGGCCGCAAAGCAGACCGAAAAAATGATCAACGACCATGAAATTATGCAGAAAGCATTTGAGCAGGCACAGGCCCTTATTGAAAGAGCACAGGCTGACGCAGGCAGGATAGTTGAAAGTGCGCAGAATGATGCCGATAATATTCGTACATCAGCGCTTAAGTACACGGATGAACTTCTCGGCAAGGTGCAGATTATAGCTCAGACTGCGCTTAGGGAGCAGGAGATTCACCAATCATCCGTAATAACAAGTCTTAAGGACGTGTTATCCATAGTTGCCGAGAACAGAAGCGAACTTTCTCCTGCGGCCGGAAATGACGAACATTCAAAGTCTGAGGCCGAAAAGCAGGACAGTATTGTAACCGAAGACGAATTATTCTCTGAAGTAGAAATGTAATATGGAATTACCTATAGAATTTGAGACCGAAATGAGAGAGTTACTTGGGGCTGAGTATGATTTATTCACAGACAGCCTTGACAGACCGCGTCATTTCGGTCTTCGTGTTAATAATTTAAAAATAAGTACGGAAGACTTCCTTAAGATCTGTCCGTTTACTCTTAAAAAAGTACCTTGGACGGAAAACGGATTTTATTATACGGATGAAGATAAGCCGACTCATCATCCGTATTATTTTGCGGGATTGTACTATATACAGGAACCTTCCGCAATGACGCCTGCGGCACTTCTTCCCATAGAAAAGGGAGATACGGTTCTTGATATGTGTGCGGCTCCCGGCGGAAAATCAACGGAACTTGCCGCAAAACTCGGAGGCACGGGGCTGTTGGTAAGCAACGATATTTCGGCATCAAGAGCGAAGGCTCTGCTTAAAAACATGGAGTTGTTCGGAGTTGCCAATTCATGCGTTATGTCTGAGGATACCAATAATATTTTGAAATATTCGGATATTCTCTTTGACAAAATACTGCTGGACGCTCCGTGCTCGGGGGAGGGAATGTTCAGAAAAGACGCTAAACTCCTCGAAGCATGGAAAAAACAGGGACCGGACTTCTATTCCAAAATACAAAGGCAACTCATTCTTACGGCAGCGGATCTTTTAAAACCGGGCGGAGAGATACTTTATTCCACATGTACGTTTAACAGATTGGAAAACGAGGGTACAATAGAATATCTGCTTGAACAAAGGAATGATTTTGAGATTGCCGATATCGGACAATTTGAGGGATTTAAGTACGGAAGCGGGAAAATGGCAAAGACCGCAAGACTTATTCCGTATATGATTGAAGGAGAAGGTCATTTTGTCGCTTTACTCAGAAAAAAAGCGGAAAATAACATAAACGAAGACGTCGATTGCGGTGTTTGCTCTGAAGCGACGGAAAAAATAATCACCTCGCCGATTAAAAAAACAAAAAAAACCAAACGTAAGGTCTCCGGCGCCGATAATAAAACCGCTTCCGCAAAACTCCCCGAGGAATTGGAAGAATTTATATCCTCACTTAACGGAACGGAACTCGGAGGAACAGACCGTAAGACGGGAACATTTATCTTGGATAAAGACAGAATAGTCATAAGAAACGATAAGGTATTTTTACTTCCGGAAACGGATTTTACCGAAGGGAAAAAATACAGGGTTCTCAGAAACGGCCTTTATATGGGAGATATGAAGAAAAACAGATTTGAACCCTCAACAACATTTGCTTTGGCGCTGTCAAAAAACGACTACGGAAATGTAATTAATCTAAGCAGTAACGATCCCAGAGCAGACAGATATTTAAAGGGCGAAACTCTGACATTGGAATACAATGAAATAAATGACATGAATCTGTCTGACGGGATTGTTTTGATAGCCGTTGACGGTTTTTCGCTGGGCTGGGGGAGACTTCTGAAAAATACCGTTAAGAATAAATATTTGCCGGCATGGAGAAAGATGAATTGAGAGAACTAAAGGTTAATGAATTAACGCAGGGAAGTAAATTGATGAATATTTTAAGAAAATCTCTCCCCGAAGCGAAAGATTCGTTTTTTTATAAAATGCTCAGAAAAAAAAATATTACTCTTAACGGTAAAAAAGCAACCGGTTCCGAAATTGTTTCGGAGGGAGATGTTATAAAGTTTTTCTTAAGCGATGAAACATATGATAAATTTGCCGGCAGAAGCAGGAAATCGACGGAAAAAGAGACAGGCGATACATCCGGAAGCATGAATGAGGGAATATGTCTTAACGGGGAATGTGTTTTTGAAAGCGGAAAATATTCCGAAATCAAAACGGAATTAAACGTTAAATCTTCGGAGGAAAAGGGTAAAACAGGTTTCAAAAACACTCCGACAAAAGAGAGCGAAAAAAGGCATTTCCAAATTAATAAAAAGGATATTATATATGAAGACAGAGATATAATATTGATTAATAAACCTTACGGCGTTCTCTCTCAAAAGGCCGATGAGAGTGATTATTCCATGGTTGAAGCTCTGTATGACTATATGTCGGATACGGGACAGTTGTCACAAGATGATATCTTTCGTCCGGCCGTAACCAACAGATTGGACAGAAATACAACGGGAATAATCGCAGGCGGCAAAACCACATCGGGGCTGCGGTATTTATCAAATGCTCAAAAAAAAGGTTCCGTTAAAAAATATTATATTTGTATCGTTGCGGGAGAGATGAAGGATACGCGGCTTCTCAACGGTCTGTGGAGCAAAAACACGAGAAACAACAAAGTTACGATCGATATGGTGGAAAATATCCCGAATTCTTATTCATTTCCTTCAAAATATTGGATAAAGGGAAATGTTCCCGTGCAGACACTTGTTGCTCCCGTAATTACAAACGGAAGATATACGGTGGTGAAAATAGGTCTTTTAACAGGAAAGAGCCATCAGATAAGAGCACATATGAAATCATACGGTTTTCCGCTTATAGGAGATTATAAATACGGTCAAAAAAGCGTGAATGATTATTTTACGGCAAAATACGGACTTAAAAGTCAGCTTCTTCACGCTTATGTGATGAATATTGAAGGTATGGGAGAATATGTCGCAGAACTTCCGGAACAATTTATAAAAATACTGAAAGGTGAAGGGCTGTATTCCGATTCAATTGAAGAGTTATACGTGAATACAGAATTAAAACCATAATGGCTACATGGAATTCAAGAGGACTGAGAGGATCGGGGCTGGAAGCACTTATTAACATGACCGTTGAAAAATATGAACTGGCCGGTCTGGCAGTGATACAAAAAATTCCGACACCCATAACTCCCGTTAAAATCGATGAAAACACAAGGCAGATAAGCCTTGCCTACTTTGACAAAAAATCAACGGTTGACTATATGGGGGTGGTACAGGGAGTACCGATATGTTTTGATGCCAAAGAATGTGCTTCCGATACATATTCTCTTGCCAACATTCACGAACATCAAATTGAATTTATGAGAAAGTTCGAAAAGCAGAGCGGAATTTCCTTCATAATACTTATGTATACAGGAAGAGATGAATGCTATTATATTCCCTTTAAAGACATTGAAAAATTTTCGGATAGGGCAAAAAAAGGCGGAAGAAAAAGTTTCAGATATGATGAAGTGAATAAATCATATTTAATAAAACAAAGCGGCGGTGTACCGCTGCATTTTCTGGAACAATTAAAACTGGATTTGTGTTCAAGATAATTTAATAATAATTAATATAAAAATAAAATTGTTTACTTGCTGTTTAAAATATGTAATAATTTAGCCGCATTGTATTCGCGATAAGGCGAAACGATAGCAGGAGGACAATATGAATACAAAAGAAACAAAAAGAAGCAGAAATGCCAATATTGCAATAATGGCGATGTTTACGGCAATTATTGTTATTATGGCATTTACTCCCTTCGGAATGATCCAGCTGCCGCTTATTAAAGCTACGATTATTCACATTCCCGTGATTATCGGAGGAATTTTACTGGGGCCTAAGGGAGGAATTTATTTCGGATCACTCTTCGGACTTGTCAGTTTTATTGCCAATACGATTACGCCAAGTGCGCTTTCGTTTGCATTTTCACCGCTTGTTGCTGTACCGGGAACAGGTGCGGGAAGTCCGTTGGCTTTGTTGGTGTGTTTCGGACCGAGAATCCTTACGGCTGTTACGCCGTGGCTCTTTTATACGGGCATGAAAAAGATCATGCCGGCAATGAAAGAGGGAGTCAGAGCCGTTATGCTGGCAATCTCGGGAGCAATCGGAGCCATAACCAACACGGCACTTGTTATGGGACTGATTTATATTCTGTTTAAGGATGCATATGCAGGACTCAAAGGAATACCGGTAACCGAAGTAAAGTCGGTTGTACTGGGCGTTGTTGCGGCAAACGGAATTCCGGAGGCAATAGTTGCGGCGATAGTGACACCTGTGGTATGTATGATTATTTTTAAAATTACAAAATCAAAATAATAATTAATAAATGAGGCATTTGTATATTGCTTCTTAATTTGAAAAAGGCTGTCGGAGACCGTCCGTTACAGTTTCGTTTTTAATGAAACCGTAACGGATAATCACGACGGCCTTTTATTATTTATAAGCCTGTTTTTTTATGCTTCGATTAATTAAATTGGTATAAAATCTGTTTACCTGTCATGCAAAATATGTAATAATAAAAAAGTTAATATTGTAAGCCGTACGGACAGCGTGTCCGTGAAACTTATAAATATGCATATTAAGTAAAACGGTGATACAGAACATTTATCATAAGTAGAGGTATGTATATGGAAGCATATAAAGAGCAATTCATTAAATTTATGGTAGAGAGCGATGTTCTGAAGTTCGGGGATTTTACGCTTAAAAGCGGGCGTAAATCCCCTTTCTTTATGAATGCCGGACTCTACGTAACGGGTTCTCAGCTTATTAAATTGGGAGAGTATTACGCTACCGCCATACATGAGAACTTCGGAGACGATTTCGATGTTTTATTCGGACCTGCATACAAAGGAATTCCTTTAAGCGTAGCGACGGTTATGGCATATGCTCAAAAATACGGAAAGGAAATCAAATATTGCTCTAACAGAAAAGAGATAAAGGATCACGGCGATGTGGGCATTCTCTTGGGATCCCCTCTGAAAGACGGTGACAGAGTGATAATTATAGAAGATGTAACCACATCGGGTAAGTCTATAGAGGAAACGTTTCCGATTATTACATCAGCAGCGGATGTGGACATAAAGGGAATGATGGTATCTCTTAACCGATTGGAAAAAGGAAAGTCCGGAGAAAATAAGACGGCCCTTACCGAGATACAGGAAAAATACGGTTTCAGGGCGGAATCAATCGTTACGATGGAAGATGTAATCGAATTATTGTATAATCGCGAATGTAACGGAAAAGTCGTTATTGATGATGAAATAAAGAAAAGGCTGGACGAGTACTACAGACAATATGGTATTTAACATATGAATCGCGTAAATATTAATAAATTTGTGAGATTTATTTCTTATATTGCATTTGCTGTTTATATATCGTATTTGATTTATTATACGTTTCTCGATCCGTCACTGGGACGAAACGTAATCAGACAGGAGGCCATGCATAACTCCGCAAGAGTTGATTATGTTAATCTAGTGCCCTTTAAAGAGATAAAACGATTTATAAGCAATATAGGTAATATCAGATTTAATATTATTCTGTTAAATGTTTTCGGCAATATAATTGCATTTGTGCCTTTTGGATTTCTCCTGCCGATTATGTCAAACAGAAAGCTGGTATGGTGGAGTACGATTTTGATTTCCGCCGGAGCGTCTGCTCTTATAGAAATGATGCAATATGTTACAAAACTCGGAACGTGCGATATAGATGATTTTATACTCAATACACTGGGCGGTATACTCGGATATGTATGTTATAGAATACTGTTTTTAATAATAGATACAATATACAGAAAAAGACATAATTTAAATTAATGAAAGTAGAATTCAAATCAAAGCCGAAAAGAAATATCTTTTTTGAAAGAGGACGAAACTCCGTATGGGGATTTATATCAATAGGTATATTTATTGCTTCTCTTGTAATTATTTTGATAAGTATAGATATTTCACATTCCAACAGCGGAAATGCGGGTTATATAGTGGGAAGTCTCGGGCTTACGTCACTGTTTTCCGGTATTTCGGGTGTCTTTATCGGAATAAGAGGTTTTAAGGATGAAGATAAGATATATTGGCCCATATACGCAGGCTGTATAGGCAATGCGGTTATTGTGGTGTTTATTATATCTTTATATATAATCGGATATAAATAAGTATATTAATAATAAATAGGAGTAAAGTTATGGCAAAAGTCGGTATTGTAATGGGAAGTGATTCAGATATGCCTGTTATGTCTAAGGCAGCTGAAGTTCTTGATGAATTGGGAATTTCATATGAAATGAGAATTATTTCGGCTCACAGAGAACCGGAAGAGTTTTTTGAATATGCTAACAGCGCGGAGGATAACGGATATAAGGTAATTATTGCAGGCGCCGGTATGGCGGCTCATCTTCCGGGAATGTGCGCTGCGATATTCGATCTTCCGGTTATCGGAATACCTATGCATACAACATCCCTCGGCGGACGTGATTCGCTCTATTCAATCGTTCAGATGCCTTCGGGAATTCCGGTGGCTACGGTTGCCATAAACGGAGGCAAAAATGCGGGAATTCTCGCCGCAAAGATTCTTGCCGCATCAGATCCGGACATTCTTGCCAAGTTGAAGGTAATGAAAGAAAACATGAAAGAAGAAGTTATGAAAAAAGATGCCAGACTTGCGGAAACGGGATATAAGTCATATACAAAATAATTATAATTTATTACATAAATAAAATAAAAACCAACATTGTATTATTATGATGTTGGTTTTTGACACGCAATGGTTAATGTTTTTAAGCTGTATGGAGGTTAATATGGATTATAAGAATGCCGGTGTGGACATTGAAGCAGGCTATAAATCTGTTGAATTAATTAAAAAACATGTTGCTACGACAATGAGACCGGAAGTTTTCGGCGGACTCGGAGGTTTTGCCGGAATGTTCTCCGCAAAAGCATTCAAAGATATGGAAGAGCCGATGCTTGTATCCGGAACCGACGGTGTGGGTACAAAACTTAAGCTGGCTTTTATTATGGACAAGCATGATACGGTGGGAATAGATTGTGTTGCCATGTGCGTAAACGATATTGCCTGTACGGGTGCAGAGCCGCTGTTTTTCCTGGATTATATTGCGTGCGGAAAGAATTTCCCTGAGAAAATTGAGCAAATTGTAAAGGGAGTTACGGATGGATGCAACATGTCGGGAGCATCGCTTATCGGAGGTGAAACGGCTGAGATGCCGGGATTTTATCCTGAAGATGAGTATGATATAGCAGGATTCGCCGTGGGAGTGGTTGACAAGCCTAAGATGATTAACGGTGAAAAGGACATTAAAGTGGGCGATACACTTATAGGAATTGCTTCAAGCGGAGTACATTCCAACGGTTTTTCTCTTGTCAGAAAAGTATTTGACATGACAGAGGAATCATTGAACACATATTATGAAGAATTGGGTAAAACCCTGGGTGAGGCGCTTATAGCTCCTACCGTCATATATGTTAAGGCGATTCAGTCTGTATTAAACAGCGGAGTTTCAATTCACGGATGTTCACATATTACCGGCGGCGGTTTTTATGAAAATGTTCCGAGAATGCTGCCTGATAATGTTGATGCGGTTGTATTAAAAGATTCTTATGAAGTTCCGGCTGTTTTCAGACTTTTGGCAAAGAAGGGAGAGATTGCCGAGGAAATGATGTACAACACATACAACATGGGAATCGGAATGGTGCTTGCCGTTGACAGTGCAGATAAGGAAAAAGCAATCAAAGCAATTGAAGATGCCGGTGAAAAGGCGTTTGTAATCGGTGAGATTGTGGAAGGAAGCAGAAACGTAAAGCTGGTATAATCCGTAACCCTGTAATAAGTTTAATATATCCCATATCTGTTAAAGGAGAATAATTTTGTTAAAAGTTGTTGTACTGGTATCAGGAGGAGGAACCAATCTTCAGGCCATAATAGATTCGGTTAAATCCGGCAATATTCCGAACACTGATATTGTAGGCGTAATAAGTAACAATAAAAACGCATATGCGCTTGAAAGAGCTAAAGCCGCCGATATCCCTGCTTTCGGCATTTCGCCAAAGGATTATGAAACAAGAGAACTGTTTCATAAAGAATTAATGAGACAATTGGCGGAACTGAAGGCAGATCTTATAGTTCTTGCGGGTTGTTTGATTAAGATTCCGGATGAGATGGTAAAAAAATATAACAATAGAATTATTAATATTCATCCTTCTCTCGTGCCTTCATTTTCAGGCGTGGGCTTCTATGGTTTAAGAGTTCATGAGGCGGCGCTTGAAAGAGGTGTAAAGATTACGGGAGCAACAGTTCATTTTGTAAATGAAATTGTGGACGGCGGCAGGATATTAAGTCAAAAAGCCGTTGAAGTTAAGGATGACGATACCCCGGAAGTTCTTCAAAAAAGAGTAATGGAGCAGGCCGAATGGGTGATTTTGCCGCAGACCATTGCGGATATCGCAACCGGTAAAATTAAGATAGGATAAGATGGGAAGGCATTTAGTATGAAAGTTTTAGTAATTGGAAGCGGAGGAAGAGAACACGCTATTTGTTTTAAGCTTTCACAGAGCAAACAGGTAGATAAGATATATTGTGCTCCCGGTAATGCAGGTATTGCGGGAATTGCCGAATGTGTAAACATAGGAGCCATGGAATTTGATAAATTGGCGTCGTTTGCATCGGAGAATGATATAGAGTTAACGGTAGTCGGAATGGACGATCCGCTTGTAGGCGGAATAGTTGACGTATTTGAGGAAAGAGGATTGAGAGTGTTCGGACCGAACAAGGCGGCAGCCGTTCTCGAAGGTTCAAAGTCCTTTTCCAAAGACCTTATGAAGAAATATAACATTCCTACGGCTGCATATGAAGTATTTGATAATGCGGATGAAGCCGTAAAATATCTTGAGACCTCCGATTATCCGATTGTATTAAAGGCAGACGGACTTGCTCTCGGTAAGGGAGTGCTTATTTGTAATACAAAAGAAGAGGCTATTGAAGGTGTAAATACAATTATGGTGGATAAAAAGTTCGGTGATTCCGGAAACACCATAGTTGTTGAGGAATTTATGACCGGAAGAGAGGTATCCGTTCTTTCATTCTGTGACGGCAAGACGATTAAGATTATGAGTTCCGCTCAGGATCATAAGAGAGCCGGGGACGGCGATACAGGCTTAAATACCGGAGGAATGGGCACATTTTCACCATCTCCTTTCTACACGGAAGAAGTAGATGAGTTCTGCAAAAAATATGTTTATCAGGCAACCGTTGACGCCATGGCCGATGAAGGGAGACATTACAAGGGAGTAATATTCTTCGGCCTTATGCTTACACCGAATGGACCTAAGGTTCTTGAATATAATTGCAGATTCGGAGATCCGGAAGCCCAGGTTGTTCTTCCGAGATTGGAAAACGACATTGTCGATGTATTTAATGCATGTATCGACGGAACGCTTGACGAAATTGACTTAAAGTTCAGAGATGAGGCGTGTGTATGTGTTGTTCTCGCATCCGACGGTTATCCGTTATCATATGAAAAAGGACTTCCGATTACGGGACTGGAAGCATTTGAAGGCAGAGATGATTATTTCTGTTTCCACGCCGGAACTAAATTCGACGATAAGGGAAATATCGTAACCAACGGAGGAAGGGTTCTCGGAATATCGGCTCTCGGCGCGGACCTTAAAGAGGCAAGAGCCAAAGCGTATGAAGCCGCAGAGTGGGTTCACTTCGATAACAAATACATGCGTCACGATATCGGCAAGGCCATTGACGAGGCCTGATGCAAATTCCTTAAGATGATATTGTACGGGCAAATTATTAAAGCGTTGTCCGGGACAGATATCTGTGACACGGCAATTATTATGCAAAAGGGCATTAATATCACATTTAATATGTTTGATATGTTTTTAGGAGAACTGTTATGAAGATCAACCCGGTAAAAGGGACTAATGATTACCTGCCAGAACAGGTGAGATTGAGAGATTATTTACAATCTCAAATTTTAAACGTATACGTAGAGAACGGCTTTGAGCATATCATTACACCGGCAATCGAAGATGCGGAAAACCTCGACAAGAGTGAAGGAGGAGAAAATCTTAATCTCATATTCAATATTCTTAAGCGCGGTGAAAAGTTGGAATCGGTTATTAATAAGGGCGTGACTGCGGATAATCAAAAAGAATTAAGCGATCTCGGTCTCAGATATGACCTTACTCTTCCGTTGAGCAGATACATAGCCAATAACCAAAATGATTTGCTTATGCCTATGAAATGTATACAGATCGACAGAGTATACAGAGCGGAAAGACCTCAAAAAGGAAGACTCAGAGAATTTATACAATGCGATATAGATATTATCGGAAGTGAGTCATCCGACAGCGAATCAGAATTAATATTAACAACGGCAAAAGCTCTCAAAGCCATCGGTCTTTCGGACTTTACGGTCAGGATAAATGACAGAAGGCTGCTGACAAATGTTCTTACAAAGTTGGGATTTGACAGAGAACTGGACAGCGTATGTATTTCCTTTGACAAAATGGACAAGATAGGATTGGACGGAGTGTGTTCCGAGCTGTCCGAAAAGGGATTTGAGTCGGAAGCCGTTAACAATTTCAGGGACTTTCTTTCAAGAGATTCGATTACTCTTGAATATATCGGAGAATTTTTATCCGGAGAAGGAGCAGAGCCTGTTGAAAGCCTTAAAAATATTATGGCAACATGTAACGAGCTTTCGAATAATTCGTTTAATATTGAATTTGACCTGTCACTGGTAAGAGGTCAGGGATATTATACAGGAACCGTATTTGAGGTTGTAAGCAATGAATTCAAGGGATCAGTTGCCGGAGGCGGAAGATATGACAGGCTTATCGGCAAGTTTATAGGAAGAGACATTCCGGCAGTCGGTTTTTCAATAGGATTTGAGAGAATATTTGCCATTCTTTCGGAAAATGGTGCGTCCTGCGCCGATACAGGAAAAAGGATTGCTCTTTTATATGACGCGGGTAACTTTGTTGAAGCCGCAAAAGAGGCTGATAAACTCAGAGCAGACGGGTTAATTGTGAGTTTATTTATCAAACCTAAGAAGACAGGCAAATTTATTGACAAATTGGAAGAAAAAGGATATTCGGGATTTATCAATATGTCCGTTAAGCCTGATATAGTATATTTTTAATGATTTAGGAATCAATATGAGACTGCATGGTTTAGCAAAGGCAATGACGGTGATATCACTGATCGGAGCATCGTTTGTATTAACGGGCTGTTCCGACAGCGCAGAAAAAGCGGAAAGTGAATCATATGCCGATTATATATACAGAGAAAATTTAAAAAACACTTGTTTCAGTTACTTTTCAAGCATCGTAACAAGAAATTACAGTGAGGTTCCATGGGGGATACAGTCTGTAAGCGAGAACAGCACGACAGCCAATCTTGACAAATTGGATGATAATAATAACGGCATAATTACTCTGTCCTATAAGTTTGAGAATCCGCCGAGGCAAAATTCCGTAGTCAGCATAGATTTTGAAGTTAAAGAAAATAATATAAGGGTCACAGGCATATATATAGACGGAAAGTTTTATAATCCGCCGGAAGAAACAACAATATTTCGACCTATGGACAAATTTGTACAATAAGTTGAGTATTAATAAAATACACATTAAAAATAGCATTTTCATTGTATACACTAATAAACGGATGTATACAACGAAGATGCTGTTTTTATTGTAGTATATTTCTTTGTGGATATATGTTTTTGAAATAATTTTACGGTATTCCGGAAACAATATAGAAATTAATCTGTCGGTCGGCGTAAAAGTCCGACTGACATAAACAAAAGTTGTATATGAAACGAAGGAGTAGGTTTCATGTCGGGAAATATGAAAGAAACGGTCGATTTAAGCAATATTCAAAAAAATAAATTAGGCCAAAAGATAATAGAATATGTACGGGATGAGCTTATTATTTCACTGCCGTATTTTAACAGGGCGATTCTTAAGATGCCGGTGGAATTTTATGAGCCGAAGAAATTTGTTGCGGACGACTTCGGCGGATTTGCGACGGATATGAAAAAGATATATGCGGATATAAATCTTCTCATTGATGATTTCAAAGGCAACAGAATTACAATTGCCAGAAAGATGCTGCATTCAATCTTCCATTGTCTTTATAAACATCCTTTTAACTATAACAGATTAAATACGAAATATTGGGATTTTGCATGTGATGTGGCGGTGGAACTTGCTATTATGGACCTTAACATTGATGCGCTGAAAGAGCCGGAGGATTCGGAACGGGAGACCGTTTGGCATATGATTCATAAAAATGTAGAGCATCCCTATGCCGAAAAAATATATGAATTTATGATTTCATCAAAGCAGCATGCGACAGACTGGATTCAATATTCCAAACTGTTTAAAAAAGACCATCATGAAATATGGAAAAATTCGGGTCTTGTGGCTCAGGAGGGTAATTTCCTTCTGCCGATGGCTTCAAATGAGTTGGATCAGCTCGGGCGCGAATGGGAAAGAGTCTTTAAAAATGTAAAAAAGGACAAAGAAACAGTAGAAAAGGGACAGGGCAAATCCCTTGCTTCGGTGACAGATGTATTGGGAAGAATCGAAGGAGACAACAACGATTACACGGAATTCCTTATGAAGTTTGCTAAATTACAGGAAGAAGTAAGAGTCAACGATGATGAATTCGATTATATATACTATACATACGGTATGGAACTCTACAAAAACATGCCGTTGATAGAGCCTTTAGAATACAAGGAAACTCTTAAGATATACGACTTCGTAATTGCAATAGACACATCCGGGTCATGCAGAGGAAGAGTTGTAAAGAATTTTCTCAGAAGGACATATTCAATTTTAAGAAATAAGACCGTATTCGGAACCAGAATTAATGTGCATATATTTCAATGCGACAATACAATTCAAAGCGAGACGGTTTTAAGATCGGATGAGGAATTTGAACGGTATATAAGTAATGTTGAGGTCACGGGCTCAGGGGGGACCGATTTCAGACCGGTATTTGAAAGAGTTAACGAACTTAAGGAAATGGGAGAGTTTTCGGACTTAAGAGGTTTGTTATATTTGTCTGACGGTCTCGGAATATTTCCCAATAAGGCACCTGAATATAAAACGGCATTTATCATAATGCCGTATGAAGACATGATGCCGAGTTTGCCGGATTGGGTTATAAGTAAACTCGTCAGCAGAGATGATTTGGACGGATAATCGTTTACAAGGTCTAAACATGGTTAAACTTAAGAACAGACACGATGTGGTATAAATTTTAAACGGAGGATATGGGGTTATCCCTTATATATATTATGAACATAAGAGAAGCTAAGAATCAGATTAAGCAGTCAATTGATATATATCTTGCAAAAGATAATCTGGGAAATTATAAAATTCCGATTGAAAAACAAAGACCTATATTTCTTCTCGGTGCGCCGGGTATAGGTAAAACAGCGATTATGGAGCAAATTGCCGATGAATTGGGCATTGCCCTTGTATCATATTCCATGACACATCATACAAGACAGTCGGCGCTCGGACTTCCTTTCATCGTTAAGAAGAATTTTGACGGAACGGAATACAGCGTATCTGAATATACGATGTCTGAAATCATTGCATCCGTATACGAGACAAGAGAATCAACGGGAAAGGTTGAAGGTATTCTTTTCCTGGACGAGATAAATTGTGTATCGGAGACTCTTGCGCCTTCAATGCTTCAGTTCCTTCAGTATAAGGTATTCGGTAACCACCGTGTTCCGGAAGGATGGGTTGTGGTTACGGCAGGTAACCCGCCTGAATATAACAGATCGGTTCATGAATTTGACGTGGTTACTCTTGACAGACTGAAAGTTATTGAGGCCGAACCCGATCTTGAAACATGGAAATTATATGCAAAGAAAAAAGGAATTCACAATTCCATTCAGACATATCTTGACATAAAGAGCAGTGACTTCTATGTTATTGAAACAACGGTAGACGGAAAGTCATATGTAACGGCCAGAGGATGGGAAGATCTTTCGGAGGCGATATTCCTTTATGAAGAAAAGGGATATACGGTGGATGAATCTCTTATAAGTCAGTACATAAGAAATAAGCGTGTTGCGGGAGAATTTGCAACATACTACAGCTTATATCTTAAATATAAATCAGATTACGGAATTATGTCCATTCTTGAGAAAGGTGCTGACGAAAAGGCGATTGCAAGAGCTCATGACGCCGCATTCGATGAAAGAATAACCGTTGTGGGACTGATGATTGAAGGCCTTATTCCGATGATGAGGGATAATACCGAATTATTTGAAAGTCTTAAAAAATTATTCGGTTATATTAAGAATACCGGGGCAAATGACAATATAATTAAAAAGCTTTCAGAGACAGAAGAAGCATTGCAAAAAGAATATGAGCAAAAAATTGCCGGAGGCATTTTGGATCTGGAAGGAAAAAGAGAGTATAAATATGCAATGGCATTTGTCGAAGAGACGGTTCAGGCCCTCAGAATAGATGTTGACGGCGACGGAGCATTTAACTATTTACAGACTCAATTTAACGAGAAAGTAAAAAATGTAAGAGCAAATGCGGCCGATATTAAAAACATGCTTAATAATGCCTTTGAATTTATTGAAAAAGCATACGGAGACGGTAATGAGATGCTTCTCTTTGTAACGGAACTTACAATAAGCAGATCCGGCGCCAGATTTATTGCCGAAAACGGATGTGATAAATATTACAAATACAACAAGAAGCTTATGCTTGACGAAAGAAATACGGCGCTGCTTGAAGATATCAAAAACTTCGAAAAAATGGTTGGTGAATCGGAAGAAATCGACGGTATCTGATTCGAATAACATAACCGATCATAATCCAAAAACTTATCAGTCTGTATAATGATATGATGCGATCGTCGCAATATTATTTTAAGCCCCCTTACCGATGCCGGATAAGGGGGCTTTTCAGGTTATGGTTATTGTTATAGCTTTAAGTATAATGTCTGCAGATGGTATAATAAAATAAGAAATAAAATCAGGAAGAAAGAGACATGGATAACATTGAATTTGAATATATTGATTTAAATGATAAAGAAATTTGCATTACAGGAATAAAGTCAGATGATATATCGGAAGAGCTGAGGGTTTTGGAAATTCCGGGAGAAATAGACGGTAAGAGAGTGACGGAAACGGGAGCAGGAAACTTCAATATAAAAGGACTGTTCATTGAAGAAATAATACTTCCGGATACGGTTGAAAAAATAGGCGAATTTTCATTTGCATACATGGTTAACCTACGCCGTATCGTCATTTCGAACAGTGTTAAATATATCGGGGAAGGATTTATTACCGCAACTGCCGCCGAAAGTGTTGAAATTCCAGAAAGCGTGGAAGAATTAGTAAGACCCGACTTAATAGAGAGCGCGGTATATGCAACGGGAAACAGGCGCTACAGCGCGGACGGATACGGAATTTATGAAAATGAATATATCTCCGATACCGGAGAATACATAGGTAAAGTGCTTATAGGAGTAAACGGTGCGGATCTGAGAACGGAATATTCATTAAATGATGATACCGTCGGAATATCCGGAAACGCCTTAAGAGTAACAAAATACCTCGAAAAACTCATTATTCCGAAGAATACGACATATATTGAGGAAGGCGCATTGTCATATAACGGAAACATATCCGCCGGGTATACCGGGATAAAAGAAGTTATCATAGACAAAAACAATCCGACTTTCTTTGCGGAAAACAATGCGGTATTTAAGAGAATTGAAAATAATAAATATCTTCTTGTGAGATCATTTGAAAGGGGAAATGAATATACGGTAAAAGAGGGAACCGCAGTATTGGGATACAGATGTTTTTCTGATTCTCCCGTCAATGAATTAAGGCTTCCGGATTCCGTTAAAGAAATTCATAAAGAAGTTTTTGACGGGTCATATATTCACGATTTTTATCTGAACGGCGGAAAAGTAAGAATATATTTTTATAAGGACAACAGATTCGAGCTGGAAGATATGCAGGAAGGGTTCGGTAAAAACGGCAGACTGTATGATTATACTTATCTCGACGGCTTTTTACTTAAAGAATCTCTTACGGCGGAAAGAATCAAGATGATTGCCGTAAGGCTCACATATCCGGTGGATATTGATGCTCAAACGGATACGGGACTCAGAAACAGGATAAAAGATAATATATTTGATGTGGTGGACATGTTGGTTGAAAATAAAGATATAAAAACCGTAAAAATGCTCGGCGACTTGGATATATTTGACGATAAAACAACAGGCATGATTATTGACATACACAGTAAGTTGGGACATGAGGAAATTACGGCATGGTTTATGGAATTTCAAAATAAACTGAGAAATACATGTCCTAAAGAAGATTCGTTTTGTAACGGTTTTTTGGAGATATAAGGTAAATCGTAATGACATCATCATTAAATCCGCTGAAAAGATATAATTTGATTTGTATTATATTTGCATTGCTGTTTGCAGCCGCGCTTATTATCAGGGAAGTTGACGGTCCGACTGAAGAATGGAACTGTTTTCTTTCGTCTCTTCTGACATTTATTATGGAATTATTGGTAATATGGTGGGGAGTATTGGCATATAACCGTATAATTAACAGGTATATAAGGAATTGGACGGTTGTTATCTGCGTATTGCTGGCAGTGTTTATTTTGATGAGGTATCTTAAGTACAATATTTTTGAAACATATACGGATGCCCATAGAATAACATGGTATATGTACTACATACCACTATTGCTGATAACGGTCAGCTCAATATATGCCGTTTCTTACATTAACAGGGACGGTTCCAAAGGCGATGGGGGATCAAAGCCTGTGTTTATATTGTTTGTTGTTGCGATTATTCTGATTACGGCTGTATTGACAAATGATTTTCATCAATCGGTATTTATTTTTTCCGATGACGGATCCGTATACAGTGATAAAAACTATGCCAGAGGATTTTTATTTTATGTAATTTCCGCATGGTATTTAATATGCTGCATTATATTTATTTGGATGATAATAAAACGGTGCAAAATACCGGGAAAGAATAAATATATTTGGATACCTTCGGTTATACTGATTTTTACATATATTTATCACATATTGTACATTTCGGGTGTACTGCATCATTTTTTCAGAGACATGATCATATGGACTGCCTTTTTTACGATACTTATTTTTGAGTCACTTATTAAAACGGGAATAATAAGGTCAAATATGTTTTATGCCGACATATTTGAGCAATCGTCAATTCCTGCCGCAATATTGGACAATGACAAAAACATTATATTTATGAATACAGATGAAAAAATATGCGATGATAATATGATTGATATCCTCCGCGAAAAAAATGTTATTGTAGACGGAAACATAAGATTAAATATGTTTCGATTAAGCAAGGGATATATAATCTGGAAAGACAATATATCAAAACTGGTATCCATAAAGAAAAAATTGGATTCTTCACGAAATTATCTCGAAGGAAAATATGTGGCTGAAAGTAATATGCAGAATACCAATATAGTCAGAAGAAGATTAAGAGAGCGAAATCTTCTGTATGATGAAATGCGCCGTTATACATCGTATAAAATACAACAAATACGACATCTGACCGAGGAATTTAAAACCGCATCAAAAGAAGATGAGTGGAAATATCTGCTTCTGATGGGAACGTTGTCAATATATGTTAAAAGAATGGATAATCTGATATTTATCGAAAAAGAAAACTCAATGATTCCGCCGGATGAGATACAAAACTGCATATCAGAGTCGGAAAGACATTTGAATGTGTTCGGTATTTTTTTTCGTTCATCGATTCAATTAAACGGTAATTTATCAATTGCAAAAACGGCACGCCTGTATGATGACATTACGGAAATATTGGAAAATACAGAAAGATTCAAACCGTCCTACTTCTTATCATTAACAGAAGAGCAGGATACATATGAACTCAGAGTCAGAATATCCGGTATAAGCGATTGCCTGACGCTGTTTCCTAAAGGATATAAAATCGAACAGGAAGACATTGACGAATATATTATAAAAATATCATATGATAAGGAGGACGGTATTGTTTAAAAAAGACAGATCATTCTTTGCCGGCCCGAATGCCGTAAAGGAAGCTTTTGATAAATTTCCGTCCGGATTATGTTATTTCAATTCCAAAGGTTTGTTGATTATGAGTAATCATACAATGGATGAAATAACTGCTGATTTGCTGCATAAAGAGCTGCAATATGAGTCCGAGTTGTTAAATTTACTTTCAAATTGCTGTGACAATATCATTACATCGGAGTGCGGAACTATATGGCAATTTCACAGAAAAAAGATCCGAAGAAATTGGATGGAGTATATTGCCGTAGACATTACCGAAATATACAGAAAAAATAAAGAACTTCAAAAAAATAATGAAGAACTTAAGAAAATGATTGAAAACATCAGAACGACTAACAGGAATATCGTGGAAATAGCAAGAGAGAAGGAAATTCTGTCTATGAAAATGCGTATTCATAACGATATGGGCAGAAATATACTGAGCATGCACAGGTATTACGTCAACGGATGCATTGCTTTGGAGAAGGAAGATATCATTCGTCAGATAAATAAAACAATATCCGTATTAAGCAGAGACGACGAAGCTTCAGACGAAGTGGATGACATAAAGGAATTAAGTGAAATTGCGGAATCCATAGGCGTAAAAATCGAGATAACGGGAGAGATGCCTGAGAATAAAGAAAGCATTATGTTGATTGCGGCGTCAATCAGAGAATGTATCACAAATGTCGTAAAACATGCCGAGGGAGACAGGTTGTTTGTTTTGATAAACAGCACAGATAAAGAGCATATGATTGAAATTACAAACAACGGGAATAAACCAAAGGGTGAAATCGTTGAAGGCGGAGGTCTTAAGTCCCTGAGAAAGAAAATAACCGAAGGAATGGGACGAATGGAAATCATTTCAAAGCCTGAATGTAAAGTGATAATAACTATCCCTAAAAAGGAGGATGAGCTGTATGACTAATGTTCTTATTGTGGATGACGAGCGTATCGTTCAGGAGTTATTTACGTACTATATCGAAAAGACTGAGGGCAGATATGCTCTTGTCGGTGCAATCAAGGATGCGGACAATGCGGAAATATATTGCGCAAGCGGTAAGGTTGATTTGATCGTAATGGATATTTGCACCGCAAATGAGCACAGCGGTATAACGGCGGCTAAAAGAATAAAAAGCAAATATCCCAATATAAAAATAATTATTGTAACAAGTGCTCCGGATTATCGTTTTATTGATAAGGCGAAAGAGGTCGGAGCAGACAGCTTCTGGTATAAAGAATTCAGCGATGAAGAGCTTATAGATGTTATGGATAAAACGATGCAGGGTGAAAAAATATACCCGGATTCCACGCCTGACGTACAGATAGGAAATATAAGCAGTGAAATGTTTACACCTAAAGAATTGGAGGTATTGACCTATCTTGTGCAAAATATGGGATTGCATGAAATAGCGGATAGGATGGGCATCGCTTATACGACCGTAAGAAGTCATATTAAAAATTTAAAAGAAAAAACCGGAGAAAGTAACCTTATAGGACTGTGTTATCTCGTTACAAAAAACAGACTTATTCTTCCTGAGTATTAATCCGAGAAAACAGTCATTTAATTACTACCCTTGTATGATGTAAAAACACAACAAAAATATATAATGAGTATAAAGAAATATATTATAAGTTTGTTTTAAAGGTTTTAAAGAAGGGTAGGAATTATTATGTCATTTAAGAAAGTTATAGCAATATCATCCGTTTCAATTGCGGCAGCGGGAATTTTCGCAGGATGCAGCGGCGGCGGAGATGCTAAAGATGTTGCCGGAAAGTATTACATAGTAAGTATGGAGGTCGAAGGCAATAAAATAAACATCAAAGAACTTGCTGCATTAAGCGGTCAGGATACGGAGAAACTATACATTGAATTAAAGGAAGACGGAACAGGAACATACAGTTTCGAAGATGACGTTTCGGAAATCACATGGACCAAGGATGAGATTAAAATGGGCGATGAATCGCTTAAATATACCGTAAAGGGAAAAGAGCTTGTAATCTCACAGGACGGAGGTTCCATTAAAGCCGAGAAGAAATAATAAAAATAACTGATATTTTATTGCAGATTGTTTATGTACTTTAAACTGCCTCTTATCATTGACGATGGGAGGCGGTTTTTATATTGGAAAATTGTTTGGTATCATTATACGCAACGCAGATAATGGTATGAAATTTAATAAAAACAAAGGTTTGTGATAAAATAAACAAAACAATTGCAAAGGTATCAGAAAGGATGAGATATGTCCGTAACTTTTATTATAGGTCCTTCAGGCTCGGGAAAATCGGAATATGTATATGATTCTGCATGTGAAAAAGCCGGGGACAGGTCTGAAAATATTAAGATTATAGTCCCGGAACAGTATACTTTAGAGACCGAAAAACAAATTATATCAAAGAGTCGAACGGGAGGATTACTTAATATAAGTGTGTTAAGTTTTAACAGACTTGCATATAAAGGATTAAGTAAAATCGGAGGCGGAAATATACCGGTTATTGATGAGGAAATAAAAAATATATTTATAAGAAAAATAATCAATGACGGTAAGGGTGAACTTAAAATATACAACAATGCCGCCCTTAAAACGGGAGTAACCGAAGAGCTTAAATCAGTTATTTCAGAGCTTTTACAATACGGTATAGACAGTGAAAAACTGAAAAAAGCGGCATTAACAATTTCAGATAAAAAGCTGTCGGACAAATTATCCGATATTTCTTATATTTATGAAAGATTTAAAGAATCGGTAACAGATAACGGTTCAATGGCGCTTGAGGAATTAATACCGTTGTTTACAAAGCGTTTATCGGAATCCGATTATCTGGATAATGCCGTAATATACCTTGACGGATACACGGGTTTTACCCCGGCTCAATATGATTTGCTGAGAGTAATTATTAAGAAAGCAAGAGAAGTATATATTACCGTTACGGCCAATGAGTTTGAGGATTTCATGAATTCAACATCGTCTCGGGAAGACGGAAATAATATCGGCAACCTGTTTTTTATGAGCAGTGACATAATCAGATATATATCGGATATCGCAAAAGAAATCGAAGAAGAAATAAACGAACCTGTTTATCTTGAAAAAGCTCTAAGATACGATAACAGAGAAGATTTGGTATTTCTTGAAAAAAACATCCTTAAAAACAACGGGAAAACATTTTACAAAAAAACCGAAAATATACATATATTGGAAACGAATACTGTTGACGAAGAACTAAAGTATGTTGCCGGAGAGATATATAATCTGACGAGGAACAAGGGTTTCAGATACAGGGATATTGCCGTTGTTGCAGGGGATATTAACGCAGTTGCGCCGTCCGTAAAAAAAATTATGAAAGACAATAATATCCCGATATTTATAGATGAAAAATCCGGACTTGATAACAACAGATTTCTTCAATATATAAGATATATTTCGGAATTATCCGTCGGGAGATTTAGTTACAACAACATAATAGGTTTGATAAAAACAGGTATATACAACATTTCTGAAGAAGAAGTCTTTAAAATAGAGAATTATACCCTTGCCCTCGGTATAAATACTTATTCAAAATGGAGTAAGAAATGGGACAGACGTACAAAAGAGGAAAATGCAAGGCGGGAGAATATCCTAAACAGCGAAGGCTCCGACGAAAATGAGTGCAACGAAGGCGATACAGATACGTGGCAGTTATATGACTTGGACAGACTCAATGAAATCAGGGAATATGTTATATCTGAAATTAACATGCTGAAGGGAGCGATATCCGATAAATCCGTAAAATCAAACATAAAATCCGGAGACGTAAAATTCACGGACGCAAAGACGGTAGGCAGGAAAGCGGAAAGATTTATTGACTTTTTAAACAAAAGCAATGTGGATGATAAGATAGAAAGATATATTGATTCCGTAAAAGAAATAAATCCGTCGGCTCATTCAGAAAACGTTCAGCTTATAGAGAAAATATTTGATATTTTAAATAATATGAAAAATATTTTAGGCGATGTTGAAGTTGATAAATCAGGTTTTATGGACATGTTTAACGCTGCTCTTGAGGGACTGTCGGTGGGAATAATACCTCCTACCAACGATCAGGTTATCATAGGTGACATGGAGAGAACCAGACTCGGTAAGGTAAAAGCTGTATTTATTATCGGAGCAAATGAGGGAAGCATACCAAGGACACATTCCGACGGAGGAATATTGACCGATTCCGACAGATCGAAGCTTGAAAAAGAGGCCGGGGTCACGCTTTCCCCGGGAATTAAAGAAAGAAGCTTTATACAGAGATTCTATATATATCTTATGTTAACAAAGGCGTCGGACAAATTATACATTTTATATACCGTAAAAGATAACGGAGGATCATCCGTTTTTCCGTCTTTTTTGATAAAAGAAATCATGGATATGTATCCCGAAATTAATACCGAGAAAGTAAATAATGACACCGCATCCGCCAATATAATCATTCCGAAAGCCGACTGTATTATATTGCCTGGATGCAGGGATGCCGAATTGATCGCCGACGCATTTAATAAAGCATTAATCGTGCCTGATGAGAAGAATGTTCTTCTTTCGAACGCTCTTTACGGAAATATTGTCAAAGGCAGCATATCAAGATTTGAAACATTTTCAAAATGTCCCCATATGCATTTCTTAAATTACGGTATGAGGCTTAAACAAAGGGAAAAATATGAATTTAATCAAATGGATATGGGTATATTTGCTCACGAAATAATGCAAATATCAATGGGAAAAATTAAAGACGGATATATTGATGCGAACAGAATTTCAAAATCGGAAATTATGAGTATAACATCGGATATTATTGATTCGGTATTGAATAAATATACATATCTTACGGAAACGGACAGGGGATTATTTATTAAGAAAAGCCTAGAGAATCGTATTAATAAAAGTCTGTGGGCAAATATTGCCCAGATAAAAGGTTCCGGATTTATGCCGGATAAATTGGAGCAAAATTACTCATACGGTATGGAACTTAAAAACGGCGGAAGATTATCATTTAGCGGAAAAATAGACAGAATAGATATATGTACCGATGAAAACGGCAAATATATCAGAGTTATAGATTACAAAACAGGTAATACCGATGTAGATTTGAATGATATATATGACGGCAGGCAGCTTCAAATGCTTATGTATTTGGAAGGTGCAATAAGCAACGTATACAGGGATGAATCAATAATACCCGCAGGAGTTTTTATAAGTCATTTAAGAAATCCGGTTATAGAATATGAGAAATTAAGTACGAATGTTGATTTTGAGATACAAAAAGAGCTTTCTTTGAGCGGTATTATTAATTCCGACACGGAAATAATAGGCCTCATGGATCGTGAAAAAACAGGAAGTCTGATTGATAAGGTAAAGTTTAAAAAAGACGGTTCAATGGGAAAAATAAGCGCCGTAACAATGTCTACCGCTGAATTTGCCGCGGCGAGGAAATTCGAATCGGGCAAGATAAAATCAATCGGAGAGAGAATATTATACGGAGATATCGAACCTCATCCTTTTAAAAAGCAAGCTGCAGACACAAAGAATCCAAAGAATAATACGGCCTGTGAATATTGTGATTATTGCAATATTTGTCCTTTTTCCAATGATAACAAAGCGTTCAGTTATAATAATTGCACTAAGATGAAAACAGAAGAAATTATAGGATTAATAACCGGCAAGGGGGAGAATTATGAGTAAAGGATGGACAGACGCTCAGCGCGAGGCTATTAATAATTCAGGTCATAATCTCCTGGTTTCAGCCGCCGCAGGTTCGGGTAAAACCGCGGTCCTCGTTGAGAGAATATGTAAAAAAATCATAAACGAAGGAATAAGCGTGGATGATATTGTTGTGGTTACTTTTACAAAGGCCGCCGCATCGGAAATGAAGACACGACTCAGAAATAAAATAAATGATGAATTGTCAAAAGCGATTAAGAACGGAGATATTGAATTAAAAGAGAGACTTTTGCGGCAAAAAGTTTTGCTGCTTGACGCTAAAATAACAACAATAGACAGTTTTTGTCTTGATATAGTAAAAACATATTTTGAGGAATCGGGTGTAGAACCGGGCTTCAGAACTCCTGATCGGGCTGAAATCGAACTAATAATGCAGGAAGCATATGATGAACTGACGGATGAATTATCATTCGAAGGGGATTCGGATTTATTTGATTTAATAGAATTGTACGGCGATGTAAGAAAAATAAGTATAAAAGAAATTTTGGACAAGATATACATTGCCGGACTTTCAAAGCCGTGGCCGAAGGAGTGGCTGGAGAGTTTATACCGACACGAAAAGGACAATATAAATAATATACATTTGAATTTATATATTGAGGACATAAAGAAGAAATTAAAATATTACTGTTTTAAAGCGGATAAACTGTTGTCCCGATTTCCGAATACAAAAAAATCAGATGCTCTGAAAGCATTTGCGGTTGAAGAGCTGACCGAGATAAAAAATTTTATTGAAACGGAAGATGTGAACCGAAGCTTTAATATTTTCATTAACGGTATTGAATTCAAAAGATTTCCCGTTATGAGAGGACTTGATGACAGCGAATCGGAATTAAAAGATAAATATAAAGCCATAAGGGACGAAATAAAGGAAATATTATCCGATAAGTTCCTTTTGCAATTAAACGATAATGTATATGAAAAAGTAAACAATATTGAAATAAGAATAACAAACAGTCTTCTGGATATGGTGAAAAGATATTCCGAGAAAATTGAAAGAGAAAAAAGAAGAAGGAAGCTTGTCACATTCAGTGATATGGAGCATTTGGCTCTCGGAGTGCTGGTGAAGTACGGAACAAGTGAACCGACTGAAATCGCTCTCGAACTAAAAGAAAAATATAACGAAATTATGGTTGATGAATATCAGGACAGTAACGATATTCAGGAGACAATATTAAGCGCTGTTTCGAAAGACGCAAACGGAAACAGATATATCGTAGGTGACGTAAAGCAGAGCATATACGGGTTCAGAAGTGCCAAGCCGGATATATTCATGGGGTTTTACGATTCATTTGATCTTTCAAAGTGCAGTATGGATAGTAATAAGGATCTTTCGTCCGAATTTAAGGAATATAATGAATTTTCGGTTGGAGAAACCATACTTCTGCAGAATAATTTCAGAAGCAGAAAGGGAGTGGTGGACAGCGCCAATGCATGTTTCAGACCTCTGTTTAATAAGGATTATAATTCCATGGACTATACAGTAAGGGATGAATTGGTATGCAGTGCAAAATATCCTCATAATAACAATTCAGAGGGAACAACATTTGAGGGGGTAAACGGCATATGTGAGGTATATCCCATAGTATATGATAAGAACCATGTAAAAAACATTCGTAAAGAAGCTCAGTTCATAGCAAAAAAAATAAAAAAGCTGATGAACGGCAATACATTGGTATTTGATAAGGATGAGGGCATTTACAGACCGATAAAGTACAGAGATATTGTTTTACTTGCAAGAAATAATACAAAGGCCGGACAATATGTCGAAACTTTAATGAATGAGG
Source organism: Lachnospiraceae bacterium (assembly GCA_022769005.1). Classification (GTDB taxonomy): domain Bacteria; phylum Bacillota; class Clostridia; order Lachnospirales; family Lachnospiraceae; genus UBA4285. Next base: position 150,350 of record JALEKK010000035.1, on the reverse strand, counting down.
GTATATCCGTATACGCGGAAAGTACAATAAGCTTTTTGGAGACATATGAAATAAAACCGATTATCTCCCTGCTGGCGGTAATAGATAATCCGTATCAGGATATACCGGTTATGGGGGCGTTAACCGGATATTTCGGCGGATTCACACAAACCGAAACGGCAATAATAAAGTCATGTTCACCGGAGCTGGGATTGTATGAATCATTGCTTAATTATATCGGAGAATATGAGGGCAAGGGACAAAAAAAGGTTGAAAACGCAGATATAACAATAAAAAATAAAATTAAAACATTTTTGGACAGAGTGAAAAAATACAGACAAATGCTCTTAAACGAAGGTGTTCATGATGTTATATGGAATATAATATACGGCACCGGGTATTTTGATTTTATAAGTAATTTAGACTCTCCGGAGATAAGAATCGCAAATGTAAATTATTTACTCAGCAATGCATTATCATTTGAAAAGGCGAATTATAACAGCTTATTTCAATTTTTAAAATATATTGAAAAAATAATAAAAGAGAATATAGAACTTGGTTCGGGAAGCGTAATAGATGAAAATGATGATGTTGTCAGGTTTATGACCATTCATAAGTCAAAGGGACTTGAATTTCCGGTTGTATTTATCGTAAATATGACTCAGAGTTTTAATTTATCAGATAATAAAAGTAAGGTTATAATTACCGATGACGCCATAGGAATAGATGTGGTTGATAAGGAAACAAGAATAAAATATAAAACAATAATAAAAGAATCCGCCCGTAAAAAGATTAAAAAAGATCTTATATCCGAAGAGATGAGACTTCTCTATGTGGCCATGACGCGAGCAAGAGAAAAGCTTTATCTCGTTGGATGCCTAAATGAAGACAGAATGGAGAAGTATAGATCAGGCGCTTTGGACGGGGATGAAAGGCTGTCATATGCCGAATGTGATAATCTCGGTTCTTACTTTGACATGGTAATGCCGTCGGTTTTAAACAGAAAAAATAAGGACATTTTTGAGGTTAAAGAAATACATGAGATGACGCTTATATCCGACAGAGAGGATTTTGGCTGCGCAACTTCATGTAAGACCGACTCCCGCTGCGGGAACAATGCCGATGCTGTACGTATTCCGTATAAATTTGAAGATGAAACACGTAATATACCGAAGATTTCCGTATCAGAACTGACGGAAGGAAATATTAATCTGTCGGACTATGAATTTGATGAATATTTTAATATTTACGGAAATATAAACGAGAATTCAGATGAAGAAGAGATAACGGACGAGGCTTCGGAGAAAACTTTTGCAACATCGGACAGGGACCGTGTAAAAGATAAATATTCAAACGCGGAAAAAGTAAAAGAATACGGAGTGTCGAAGTATAACAAAAAAACACAAAACACTTCCGCAGGCAGAGGAACCGCATACCATAAGGTTATGGAATTTCTTGATTTTAACAGGGCGGAAACACTAAAGGAAATTGATTCTCAGATTGTGGAATTGGAGCTTAAGGGCGTTCTGACGAGGGAGGCCGCAGCAGGTATTCACAAAAATGATATACTTTTGTTTGCCAAAAGCAATATGGGCAGAATTATAGCCGATGCTCAAAATAAAAAAATTCTTCACAGGGAACAGGAATTTATGATCGGAATTCGCAAAGAAACAAGCGAAGACATACTCATAGTACAGGGAGCCGTTGATATGTATATTGAATATGAAGATCATATCGTATTACTCGACTTTAAAACGGACAGAGTACGACATGTCGACAATCCTGAGGAAACTCTTAAGGACAGATACAGGGAACAGGTCTTTTATTATTCAAAGGCACTGGAACAGGTTACGGAAAAGCAGGTTACGGAAAAGTACATATATTCCTTCAACCTCGGGAAACTTATAGATGTATAATTACGGTATTATCGATAAATGTGCCGTCCGATAATCGTCGGACATAACGGCTCCGGAGAAGAGTGTTATATTAAAGGTACAATTATGAGAAATACGGTGGTATATATTCATTTTTCGGAGTAAAATAATAATATATAATAAAACACTGAAAAAGATTAAAATTTATAAAAAAAAGAGTTGCAATATTATTGCGGCTTGTATATAATAACCCTTGTCGTTAACAGGAACGGCAAGGAAATGCACCGTTAGCTCAGTTGGTAGAGCACCTGACTCTTAATCAGGGTGTCCAGGGTTCGAACCCCTGACGGTGTACTTTATAGGTTCTTTGATTTGATGTGCGGTCTTGTCATAGAACTTATTTTAATTTAATATGCACCGTTAGCTCAGTTGGTAGAGCACCTGACTCTTAATCAGGGTGTCCAGGGTTCGAACCCCTGACGGTGTACTCTATAGGTCCTTTGATTTGATGTGCGGTCTTGTCATAGGATTTATTTTTTTGCCGTTTTTAAAATATATTAATCAATTTAATTGCACGCAACACATTATACAATATAATACAAGTGTGTATTGTAAAGAGTGATAATCATTACTAAGATAAACACAATAGGGTCATTTAATAAAGACCTAAAAAACAGTACGAAATAAATAAAAGGGGTTCTTAATAATGAGTAAGACAGTTCAGGATATTTTAAATGAATTAGAAACAGAGGAAGTTGTTAAGGCTGTTCTCGGAGACAATGCATCAACGGAAGAGAAGTCAGAAATCACAAAAGCTCTTTCAAGACTTAAAGATATGGATGTTTCGGACAATAACGGCGGCGTTATGATCGGCGTTTGTCACAAAGACAACGGAACAGGTGAGAATAAGGTTCATTACTATACCGAAGAAATAAGAAATTTCGGTAAAAATGACGACTTTGAAACAGTTACATTTGAAGAAATAGATGAAAATGCGGGAATCTTCGCTAAGGAACTCCTCGAGAAGAACATTGTTCCTATATCCGACGCAATGGCATTCCAGAGTTGGGCCGATGTAATCGGTGCGAGTGTTGCCGACAGCAATGTTGAACAATATGGTAAGCTTCAGTTCATCGCCGACATTATCTCAGAGCTTACATTCCTTGGATATGATGAAGAAGCACTTGAAGAAGTACGCGCGGGTCTTAAGGCTTTCTCTGATGATACAAAGAAGAACGGAAATAAAACTTTCGAAGAAATGAAGGCTACTCCGGAAGGCGCTCATCATCTTTTAAGCGGCGTCGGTCTTAATGATAAGAGTGAAGAGAAGGAACTTGCAAAGATTCAGGCTACAAAAGATGTATTAAAGGAAAAGATTACGGAATACAAATATATCTTAGATGTATTGGAGAATTTATAATCTTAATATATTCAGCAAAAAAAGCCGTAAATATTGATACAGTAAATATCAATATTTACGGCTTTTTTAATATGAAAACAACGACTGATTCCGTGTTTATTGTTTAACGAAATCCTTTATGATATATGCATCGTCATATCCCTTTTTATAGAACCTGTCAAAGTTCTCTTTGTTGCGTTTTATGGTATCTACACCGCATGTGTCATCGGGATATACTACCAACGCGGTGCCGTTTTTCTGACACTCAAGAGCATATTCTACACTTTCTATGTATTTTCCGGCTTTTTTTCTGAGGGCGTCGGCGGCTTCGGGAAATCTTTTTTCTATTTTTTTAGCCAGCTTAAGATCCGTTTCGGACACATCCTTACTTGCGCTCAGCGGCTTTGTGAGAATTACCACGACCTTATCACATCCCTTTTCGAAAGCCTTTCTGACAGGCACCGGATCCCCCAATGCACCGTCAAAGTAATATATTCCGCGAACGGCATGTGGCTTGCAGACATACGGAATGGAAGAAGAAGCCATGAAAATTTCATAATGATCCTTTGAGAGATAGGATTTATCAAAATACACGGCTTTACCGTTTTTGGCTCTTGTTCCTACAACCAACATTTCAGCCGGATTTTTCATAAGAGTTTCGTAATCAAGAGGGTATTCTCCTCCGGAATTGCTAAGCTTTCCGTATACGTATTTAAGATCGATAAAGCTCCTTTTAAATATAAAGTTGGCAAGACTCATATATGATTTTCTGAATGAGTATTCCGCGTAAAACATGTAATTTCGTCCTCTTTGATTGGCCATGTACGAAGCGACGTTTGCACTTCCCGCAGAGACGCCTATACACAGATCAAAGTGAATATCGTTATCCAAGCAATAGTCAAATACGCCTGCGGCATATATACCGCGAAGACCGCCTCCTACATCAACAACACCGATTTTCATTATAAATACCTCTGAATATTTTTAAGATCAAATTAAGCATATTATCAGAATAATATCACTTTTGAGGCATAAAAGTAACCATAAATTTTATTCACATTATGAATAATATGGTAGAATATAAACAATTAAAATTGAGCGGAAGGTAAAGATGAAAAAGTTTAATATAGGGGATATTGTAAAGGTTTCGATTAAGAAGACTGAAAAAGCGGGAGTAATACGAAACATCATAGGAGAATATATAAAAATAGTCTTATTGGATGAGAAGGACGGGGAATTATATACATTTAAAGAGGACAGACTGGAATATGTCGAACCCGTGGTCATAAAAAAAGATGATTTGAAATTATTTTGCAGATATGAAATATCATACGACGAACTTATGCAGGGGAAGCCGTATGCATATGCCATATTTGATGAGGATTATATACTTACCTCCGATGACATACTTGCAGCCGTTCGTAATTACCGTTTAAAAAACGAACATATTGATTCGTTCAGAGATAATTGGTTTGCCAAAATATATAACAATTTATATAACTTTGTGGGATTGGATAAGATTTTTGCAGTCAATATTAATGATGAAATCACGGACTTTCCGGAGGACAGGCATGTGGTTTCGGATTGTTTTTTTATAATGTCTCAAATATTTATAGAAAAAACAGATATTTTTAAATTGGATGACGTGATCAATGAAATAACCGTTTATACGGAAAACAGAAATAAGCCGATATTAGACAAGAAAATGACCACTCTTCAAGAGAGTTTTTTTATTATGTACTGGCTTGAAACAGGAAGGTTAAACAATGCAGACGGAGATATTAAAAAGAAATTAAAAACCTATATTGACGAAAGGTGTCTTGAAAATGACGTATATACATTGAGATATAAGGCGTTTGCCTGCTATAACAGAGGGAATCCTCTGTATGACACGGATTATCGCGCAGCCGAGAAATGTCTTGAAAGACTTATGGAGAAGGCTCCGGAACCCGTATATGCGGAAATGCTCGGCTGTATATATTATTTCGGAAAATGCAGCGGAGGAGTTCCGGATTATGATAAAGCATTTAAATGTTTTTCAATAGGATCGGATGCATTATTGCCCGAATCCACTTTCAGATTATCAGACATGTACTGTAACGGTCAGGGAGTATGGAAAGATGAAATACTCGGAACATCAGTGCTGAAAAGAATATATATAGAACTTCTTCACGATATAACGGAAGAGCATATTCATGAGGATTTTGCGGATATTGCCTACAGAATGGGAAATATCGCAAAATTCGGACTGGGAAGTACAGATGTTGATTTAAATCTTGCATATTTCTTTTACCTACAGGCGAGATTTGCATTATGCAGCAGAGAAATAAATGATCCTGACAGTGCCAAATTATACAGTGATATTGAAATGGCGATGGGAGATATCAAACCCGTGATTGATCGTGGCGCCGACAGCGGAAGAATAAAACTGTCAAATGATTCTCCGGCATCGTCATTGGATGCCATTATTCACTTGGGGCTGGACGACGGATACATCAAAATGAGATATGCTTATCCGGGTATGGATAACCTTAAGCTTAATCTGACATTTTACAAGGACAGAGCATGTACCGTAAGGAGAAAAATATTTGTGACATTTCCGCAATTTGATTATTGCGGATATGCCGACGGTTTTATTATAGAGGCAAAGAATGTTAAGATATTTGAGGACTATCAGACGGATGAAGAGGATGATGACGATACATCCGTTATTGAATTTTCGGATATAGAAAACGGCTTCTTTTTAATAGACGGGGTTGCGGTTGCAAGATTAGATGCAGATCTGTATCTTGTTAATACATTTAATAAAAAATAATATATGCTATAATCGTTTACAATAATCTTTTGCGATAAGGAGAAACACATGTCGGATGTAAGGGCAAGACTAAAAGATAAAAAGAGAATAGTGGTTAAGATAGGTTCATCGTCTCTTATGTATGCCGAAACAGGGCTGCTTAATATCGGTAAAGTCGAAAAGCTGGCGAGAATCCTTGCGGATCTCAGAAATGCGGGCAATGATGTATGCCTTGTATCGTCAGGTGCGATATCAACGGGTAAAAACTCATTGGGAATGAAAACGGATAACCATTCTTTAAGCTTTAAGCAGGCATGCGCCGCCATAGGCCAGGCAAAGCTTATTGCGCATTATCAGAGGTTTTTTGCGGAGTACAGCATTAATACGGCTCAGGTTCTTCTTACGGAAATAATATTGGAAGATGAAGAATCCAGAATTAATGCCCTTAATACCTTTAATGAGCTTTTTAAGCTGGGAGCGGTACCGGTCGTTAATGAAAATGACTCAATTTCAACGGAAGAGATAAAACATGTACATACATTCGGTGACAACGACAGATTATCGGCCATAGTTGCAAAGCTGATAAAGGCCGATTTGCTGATTATTCTTTCTGACATAGACGGTATGTATACGGATGATCCGAGAAATAATCCAAGTGCCGAACTTATGTATGAAATAAACGGTTTTTCAGACGAATTGGAAAGTATGGCGAAGGGAACGAAAGAAGGCGGTGTCGGCACCGGAGGAATGGAAACCAAACTTGCGGCCGCAAAGATTGCAACAGGTGAAGGGATAGATGTTGTCGTTCTGAACGGAAACAACCCATATAATATAAGAAGACTTATGGAGGGTGAGAGAATCGGCACATTATTTGTATCAAGGGATTGTGAATAATTGGATATAGTAGTTATTAAAAATTTAAATTCCGACAGATGTGAGAAAATTAACGATACCGCTCTCCTTAATATTATTGACGAAGAATATTCGTTCGCCGGTTTTTCGGAATTCAGAATGTATGTATATGATTATAAAAAAAATTACAGAATCGACGTGGCGGGAGAAATTGCAAAGCTTGATATTGCGGACATAGAATATGCGAAAAATGACAGAGACTATGTGGTTTATACAAGTGCGGTAAGTATCGGTTACAATAAATTACTTGTATATTTTTACAGTTATAATTATCTTGATAATTCAAACAGAGTCATTGCCGAATATAAGTTGGATATAAGCAAGGCCGACGGAAGAATGAAAGCATTTGTTTTAGATGAAAACAATATACTTATTCAAGAGAAGACATTTAACGAAGAAAAACCGTTTAAATTATATATTTACAGACAACTTTTGGACAAGCCTATAAATGTCGATATTGACGTACTTTCAAAGTACGGGGTACAGAAGATTATTTCATATCACGGGAATAATTGCGTCATACAAATCGGAAGAGATTATTCAAATGTAACATACATAGGAACAATATTGATCAATAAATTTATTTCGGAAATCTCGGTAAATATCGGAACGGATTTGTATAATTCCGTGGAACAGTCATCAGAGGATACTTATATTGCCAATCTCGGCGTATGCGATAAGTATATATATTATATGAAGATAAACGCGGAAGACGGAAGCGAACAGGTCATTGTATATGACAGCGACAATAACTCCAAACGTATAAGGATAAATTATAATATTAATGAGAAATCAAAGATAGAAAAGATTTTTTTGGTCGGAGGCGAGCCTATTGTTATTACCGACTCAAACGGTAAATATAAGGTGGTTAACCTGGGAACCCAGAGTGAAATAATGGAATTAATGAAGGGGGACGAAGTTCTGTATATTGACGATACATTTATCGTAATGAAAGAATATATCAGAAGGTTCTTTTGGCAGAAATACAGTGAAGTGGTAACTGTTTACAGATATCCCGGGATTTATGACGATGATAAGCGCATATTGGTTGAAAACAGACGATTTTTAGACTGTATACAAAACAACGACGAACTTTTGATTCTTTTGGAGGGGGAACGGGATGGAGAACATAAAAGAACTGAAGAAGAATCTGAGAAAAAGCATTAATAAACTGCATTATGAAGTAAGCAGCGATGATTTAGCCGAATTTTCCCAAATCGCATCCGAAAAAATTATTAAGGACTGTAAAGAATATATTACGGCTGACACTGTTTATGCATTTGTTTCCTTCGGGAAGGAAATCGATACATCGCATATTATTAAAGATGCGTTGGATCGGGGGAAACGACTGCTGCTTCCGAGAGTGACAAAAGAAGGCATGGTATTTAAAGAAGTTGCGGATTTAAATAATCTTATAAGAAGTGACTACGGTATTTTAGAGCCTGCGGGCACTCTTCCGGATATATGGGAAGACGGATTCATGTTGGTTCCGGGAGTGGTATTCGGGAGAGATCTGTACAGAATAGGTCACGGAGCCGGTTATTATGATAAATTTCTTGCCGAAACGGAGAAGAATATTTATAAAGCCGGATTTTGTTATAATTTTCAGATTATTGATAAAGTTCCCGCGGAGGAACATGATATAAGAATAGATGCAATCTATTCAAACGGTGAGACAATTATATAACGGAATAGATCGATTATAAGAAAGGGGACATATGATTAGTGTTGCGGAACTCGGCGAAAAAGCCAAAAAAGTTTCAAGAAAACTTGCCAAGATGAAAAGCAGTGAAAAAAACAGAGCCTTGCACATTGTTGCCGATGCTCTCATACAGTCTGCAAATAATATACTGGCGGCCAATATGCTGGATGTGGAAAATGCCGTAAATAACGGTATGAGTAAAGCCATGCTTGACAGATTAACACTTACTCCGGAGAGAATAGAAGGGTTGGCCGACGGAGTAAGACAGGTTGCTTCTTTAAACGATCCGATCGGTGAAGTAACTCATATGTGGGAGAGGCCTAACGGAATTAAAATAGGGAAAATGAGAGTACCGATAGGAGTTGTCGGTATGATATATGAATCAAGACCTAATGTTACGTCAGATGCATTTGCAATATGTTTTAAATCCGGAAATGCCTGTATTTTGCGCGGAGGTTCTGACTGTATACATTCAAATACGGCAATAGCGGAGGCCATAAAGACGGCTCTTTCAAAGCATGGCTTTGATGACGACGCACTCCAGTTCATAAGCGATACGGACAGGAAATATGTAACCGAAATGCTTAATCTTACAGATTATATAGACCTGATTATACCGAGAGGAAGCGGCAGACTTATAAATTTTGTGGTAAAAAACGCCACTGTTCCTGTAATTGAGACCGGTACGGGAAACTGTCATATATTTGTAGACGAGTCTGCGGATACGGATATGGCCGTTAATATTATTGAAAATGCCAAAACACAGAGAATAGGAGTCTGCAATGCCGCAGAATCCCTTGTTGTACACAAAAATATCGCAAAAAAACTCATACCTGCTCTTGCGGACAGACTTGCGCCTTATAATGTTGAAATGCGTGGAGACGAGATTGCAAAAAGCATTGACGAAAGAGTGGTTTCGGCCTCGGAAGATGACTGGGGAAAGGAATATTTGGATTATATTATTTCAATTAAAGTCGTTGATGATTTGGACAGTGCGATTGAGCATATAAATACATATACAACGGGACATTCGGAATGCATAGTTACGAATAATTATTCCGATTCACAGAGATTTTTAAATGAAATAGATGCCGCATGCGTATATGTTAACGCATCTACCAGATTCAGCGACGGCATGGAATTCGGATTCGGTGCGGAAATCGGAATAAGTACACAGAAAATGCACGCAAGAGGTCCTATGGGTCTTGAGCAAATTACATCATATAAATATATAATTTACGGAAACGGACAGATAAGAAAATGAGCAAAGGAATAGACAATGTTCTGGAGATTCAGGAAAAATATATAGAAAAACTCAGAGATACGGTAAAAAGGCAGTCGGAGGAAAAAGGGAGACCGATGACTGCATGTGTCGTTACATTCGGATGCCAGATGAATGAGAGAGATTCCGAGAAATTAAAGGGGATTTTGAAGGCGGCAGGATATGAATTAACAGAATCCGAAAAAGCGGATGTGGTTCTGTATAACACATGTACCGTAAGAGAAAATGCGGATACGAGAGTTTTCGGGAGATTGGGATACCTGAGCACTTTGAAAAAGAAAAACGAAGATATGATTATCGGTCTTTGCGGATGTATGGGGCAGGAACCTCACATTGTTGAAAAGCTTAAGAAATCATATAAATTTGTAGATCTCATATTCGGTACATTTAATGTATATAAGCTTGCGGAGTTGTTATATGCTCACATTACTTCCGGAGACAGCATTATCGACGTATGGGAAGAAAGCGAAGAATTTGTTGAACTGCTCCCTACCGAGAGAAAATACGGTTTTAAATCAGGAGTTAACATTATGTACGGATGCGACAATTTTTGTACATATTGTATAGTTCCGTACGTAAGGGGAAGAGAAAAGAGCAGACCCGTAAAAGATATCGTGGAGGAAATAGAAGGACTGACGGATAACGGAGTTGTAGAGGTATGCCTGTTAGGTCAAAATGTTAATTCATACGGAAAGGGATTGGACGGAAATGTCACATTTGCGTCACTTCTTCGGGAAATTGAAAAAATAGAAGGTTTAAAGAGAATAAGATTTATGACGCCTCATCCCAAAGATCTCAGCGACGAAGTTATAGACGTAATGTCAAAATCAGAGAAAATATGCAGGCATATACATTTGCCTGCCCAGTCCGGAAGCAGTAATATTTTGAGAAAAATGAACAGAAATTATACAAGAGAAGATTATCTGTTATTGGTTGAAAAAATAAAAAAAGCAATGCCGGATATTGCAATTACAACAGACCTTATAGTCGGATTTCCGGGAGAAACAGAGGAGGATTTTGAAGATACTTTAAGTCTTGTTAAAGAAGTCGGATATTCTTCGGCGTTTACTTTCCAATATTCCAAGAGAACAGGTACTCCGGCAGCGACATTTGACGAACAGGTTCCGGAAGATGTTATTGCGGAAAGATTTAACAGGCTTCTTGATACGGTAAAGGAAAGTTCGGGATGTAATGATAATCTTACGGGCAGGACCATGGATGTGCTTGTGGAAGGTACAAATGACAAACTTGAAGGATACCTGTCCGGAAGACTGAGTAACAATATGCTTGTACACTTTAAAGGTGACAAGGATTTAATAGGCAAAATAACAGATGTACATATAGATGAATCTAAAGGCTTCTATTATTTTGGAACAATCGTATAACCGGAGGATGTTATGTTATCTCCAATGATGCAGCATTATGTCGATACAAAAGAGAAATATAAAGACTGTATATTGTTTTACAGGCTCGGTGACTTCTATGAAATGTTCTTTGATGACGCATTAATCGTATCAAAGGAATTAGAGTTAACGCTTACGGGAAGGGACTGCGGTTTGGAGGAAAGGGCACCAATGTGCGGCGTTCCGTATCATTCCGCGGAAAGTTATATTTCAAGGCTGGTAAAGAACGGGCACAAGGTTGCCGTATGCGAACAGCTGGAAGATCCGAAAAAGACGAAAGATATCGTTAAGAGAGACGTTATAAAGATTATTACGCCCGGAACTCTTGACGATACAGCCGTACTTGATGAAGGCAAAAATAACTATCTTATGTGTATAGCATATCTTGGGGATAAGTTCGGAATATCGTACATTGATTACACTACCGGGGAATTCTTCGTTACGGAAGTAAAAGAAGTTTCGGTTTTAATGGATGAAATTAACAGAATTGTTCCCGCAGAGCTCGTAACAAATGAATATTTTTTGATGAGCGGTGCGGATATCAGGGAGTTATCAATTAAGCTGAATATAGCTGTTTCAACTCTTGACAATTCATATTTTGACAGGGAATTGTCATATGAGTCCATAAAAAAACATACCGGAAGAGACAGAAACGACTCGTTGCTTAAAAGTTTGTCAATCGGCATAATTTCCGCCGGCGCAATACTCGGTTACATAGATGAAACACAAAAAATCGCATCTAAGCATATTCTGGAAATAATTCCGTACGATCCGAAGCAATATATGATTATTGACTCATCGACATGCAGGAACCTTGAGCTGGTTGAAACAATAAATGATAAATCGAGAAGAGGATCCCTTCTCGGTATATTGGATAAAAGCAATACGGCGATGGGGAAAAGGCTGCTCAGAAGTATGATAGAACAGCCTTTATGCAGTGTAAGAGGTATCAATGAAAGACTTGACGCTGTAGAGTCATTTGTGAAAAATCCCATAGACAGAGAAGAACTGAGAGAATATCTGAGTCAGGTATATGATATTGAAAGACTCTTGGGTAAGATATGTACCGGAAGCGCAATGCCGAAAGATCTTGTGAGTTTTAAAAAGTCGCTCAGTATAATACCGGCCATAAAACAGGTTATAGCAGGATATAATGATGTTCTTATTACCGAATGCTTTAATAATCTATATGACTGTTCGGACATAGAATCTCTCATTGACAATGCAATAGTTGACGATCCTCCTCTTGTCATCAGAGACGGCGGAATAATTAAAGACGGTTTTTCACATGAAATAGATGAATACAGAAGTGCAAAGACCAATGGAACGGAATGGCTAAACAGGCTGGAAGATGAAGAAAGAGAAAAAACGGGAATCAAGAATCTCAGAATCAGATTTAATAAAGTATTCGGATATTATCTTGAAGTAACAAATTCCTACAAGGATAAGGTTCCCGAGGACTGGATAAGAAAACAGACTCTTACAAATGCCGAAAGATATATAACTCCCGAACTAAAAAGACTCGAAGATATGATTCTCGGTGCGCAGGAAAAGATGTCTAACATTGAATATGAGACATTTGTGGAAGTGCGTGAAAAAATTGCGGGAGAAGCCGAACGGCTGAGGAAGATATCATACGGAATTGCAAGGCTTGACGTATATACGGGGCTTGCCAAAGTATCATCTCAGAATTCATATGTAAGGCCTCGTATAAATGCAAGCGGGGATCTTGTAATCAGGAACGGAAGACATCCCGTTATAGAAAATATGGTTCCGGAGAATACATTTGTTGCCAATGATACCGAACTTAACAATTCCAACGAAAGAATTGCACTTATTACGGGTCCGAACATGTCCGGAAAGTCAACATATATGCGTCAGACAGCGCTTATAACATTAATGGCTCACATGGGATGTTTCGTTCCCGCATCATCTGCAAATATATGTATAGTAGACAGAATATTTACAAGAGTCGGGGCAAGCGACGACCTGTCATCCGGGAAATCAACATTTATGGTGGAGATGAGCGAAGTTGCGACTATTTTAAATAATGCTACCAAAAAGAGTTTGCTTATCCTTGATGAAATAGGAAGGGGAACCGGAACGCTTGACGGTCTTTCGATTGCAAGAGCCGTTGTCGAATATATTGCGGATGAAAAGAGATGCGGAGCAAAGACATTATTCGCAACACACTATCATGAATTGGTAGAGCTTGAAGAAGAAATACCATGTCTTAAGAATCTCAGCATTGCCGTAAAAGAAAACGGTGATGATATTGTGTTTTTAAGGAAAATAGTAAGCGGAGGAGCGGATAAGAGTTACGGGATTCATGTTGCAAAGCTTGCGGGCGTGCCTAAAAATGTTATTGAGCGTGCGAAAATTTTGCTTGCGGAATATTCCAAAGACGAAAGGTTTGTCTATACGAGGGACCGGTCAACGGAATATGGCGATAAAGCCAGAACACAGCTTTCATTTTTTGATAACGACGGCGACAGAACCGAATGTTCTGAAAACACGGATAGTTACGGCGTTTCCGAAGAATACCAAAACTTTATCGAAGATATAAAGAGTATTGACATTAATCATTTAACGCCTCTGGATGCGTTAAAAAAACTTATGGATCTTCAGGAAAGCGCTAAAGAATTAATTTAAGACTTTTAGTATTTATATTTAATACCCCTGCAGATGTTAAATCCGCAGGGGTATTACGGAAAGTTACGGGTGCGGTATGTCCATACATATTTTAGATTCTGATACAATTAATAAAATAGCTGCCGGGGAGGTTGTAGAGAGACCTCTGTCTGTTGTTAAGGAGTTGGTTGAGAATTCAATTGACGCAGGTGCATCATCAATAAGCATTGAAATTCAGGACGGCGGTAAGAAATTCATCCGCGTAACGGATAACGGAAGCGGAATAAGCAGAGATGATATAGAAAAGGTCTTTAAAAGACATGCAACAAGCAAGCTTATGTGCGCGGAAGATCTTTTCGACATTAACAGTTTAGGTTTCAGAGGCGAAGCCATGTCAAGCATAGCCTCTATTGCCAATGTAACGCTTAATACGAAAACGCCTGAGGACGAACTGGGAACATCATATTCGATTATTTCCGGAAATATTGAAAAGAAAGAAACAGGTTTATCAAACGGAACCAGCATCACCGTGGAAGATATATTTTATAACACACCCGCCAGGTATAAGTTCCTTAAAAATTCCGGAACAGAGGGCTCATATATAGTAGGATTTGTGGAAAGACAGGCTATGGTAAGGCCTGACATTTCATTTAAGCTTACGGTTAACGGAAAAGTTAAGCTGCATACAAGCGGAAGCGGAGATCTGAAAGAAGTCATATACATGATTTACGGCAGAGAGGTTGCAAATAATATAATAGAAGTAAGCTGCGAAGAAAAGGGAATAAGCTTTACGGGGTTTATCGGAAAACCAATGATAAGCAGGGGCAACAGAAGTTTTGAAAATTATTGGATAAACGGAAGACTGATATCAAACGATATAATAGGCAAATCCATTGAAGATGCTTATAAAGGTTATATTATGCCGCATAATTTCCCTTTTACGGCTGTTTCATTTAAAATAGACAACTCTTTAACGGATGTAAACGTACATCCGGCAAAAAAAGAATTAAGACTTTCCGATTCCGAAAGAATTTCCAATATAATTACAACGGTTTTTAAAAATGCAATCACAAAATCCAACATTATTCCCAATGTACATATAGAAAATAAAAAAGACTTTACGGAGGGAAACAATAACAACGAAATAAAACCGATTGACGGCGAGGAAACAAATCATTTTAATGCCGATAATACCGGTAATATACGGATATATAACGGAACAAGCGAAGGCAGACATGAAGAAAACAGAAATTTCGGAAGCACCGTCGGAGACTCTTCGGGAATATATGCAAAAACATCGGATATTGAAAAAATCGATCATAATAACGATGTAACTGTAAAATCCGATCAAAAGCCGGAACATGAAACAATCGTGAAAAGTGAAGTGAAAGAATATTCACACATCGGCGACTTTGTGTTTAACAAAGATGAAGTTCCGGAATTTCCGGAAAAGAACTTCATTCAGCAGGCAATGGAAAGCGTTGAAGAAAGCAGGCCCATAAAGGTTATAGGACAGCTGTTTAAGACATATTGGCTTATCGAGCATGAAAATACATTTTATATTATGGATCAGCATGCGGCTCATGAAAAGGTATTGTATGAGCGCCTGATGAAACAGATCGAATCAAGGGAAGTTGCAAGTCAGGGACTTCTTATGCCCTTTATTATAAATGTGGATCCGACGGTTGAATTAATGCTGGAAGATGAAACAATAACAGACGGATTTAACAGCATAGGATATGAAATAGAATTGTTCGGACAGTCGAGTATAAGAGTGCTTTCCGTTCCGGCCGTCCTTCCGAAGGCCGACTATAAGCAAATGATAATCGACATGCTTGATTCTCTTTCGGAAAACGGATGGGATATGACGCCTGCCTTGTTAATGGAAAAGCTGGCGTCCATGTCCTGTAAGGCGGCCATAAAAGGGAATGATGCCATAAGCTTCAGAGAGGCGGAAGAACTAATCAATGAGCTTATGAGGGCCGACAACCCATATAACTGTCCGCACGGAAGACCTACTCTGATTTCAATGAGTAAGTATGAAATTGAAAAAAAATTCAAAAGGATTGTTTAGTTTTATGATGGGTAAAAAGGATAATATGGTTGTGATCGCCGGACCTACGGCAGTCGGAAAGAGTGCGCTCGGAATTGAACTGGCAAAGAAATTAAACGGCGAAATCATAAGCGCCGACTCAATGCAGATTTACAGAGAAATGGACGTGGGTACCGCAAAGGTAACCGCAGAAGAGATGCAGGGAATAAAGCATCATTTAATAGACATAGTCGAGCCCGATGTTAACTTCAACGTAAATGATTATAAAAAAAAGGCTGACGAAGTAATTGAAGATATTTTAAGCAGAGGTAAATTACCGATTATGGTAGGCGGCACCGGATTCTATATACAGGCCGTACTAAAGGATGTGGATTTTACCGAAGAAAAAACGGACAGTCTGCTCAGAGAATATTTCGATAAGAAATCTTCTACGGAAGACGGGAGAGATGAGTTATATAACAGACTTATTATAATAGACAAGGACTATGCGGATACGGTTCACAAAAACAATATTAAAAGGGTGATTCGGGCTCTGGAATATAATTATCTCACCGGGGAAAAGATGTCCGTTCACAATAAAAGAGAAGAAAAAAGAGAATATAAATATAATGCGGCATGTATATTCTTAAATGATGACAGGTCGAAATTGTATGAACGGATAGATAAAAGAGTAGACAAAATGGTTGAAAACGGCCTGTTTGAAGAAGTAAAATCCATACTTGACAAAGGAATTCCGAGAAACTGTACGGCTCTTCAAGCTATCGGATACAAAGAAGCAGTAAGTTATTACGATAATGTATCGGACCTAAACAGAACCACAGAACTCATAAAACAGAATACAAGGCATTATGCAAAGAGGCAAATTACATGGTTTAAAAGGGAGAAGGATTTTGAGGAAATCAATATATCCGACCTGAATTATGACAGAGATAAAATTACGGACGCGGCCATGGAGATAATAAACAGAAAATGTGAGGGTATGTAAATGTCGAATGAAACATTAACTTTAAAAGAGAAAATACAGAATAATTACGGCGAGCTTTTCGGTATCGACAGCGATGTACTTTCATTCTGTAACGAAATATCTTCGGGACTTGAAGAAAGATTTAAAGACATTGATACCGTTGCGGAATATAATCAGATGAAAGTGTTAAAAGCGATGCAGAAAAACAATACTGCTGAAATGCATTTGCACGGAAGTACGGGATACGGATATGACGATGAGGGAAGAGACAATCTGGAAAGAATATATGCGGATATTTTCCATACGGAGGATGCTCTCGTAAGACCTCAGATTGCATGCGGAACACATGCGTTAAATATTGCGCTGTCGGGGAATTTAAGACCCGGAGATGAATTACTCTCTCCGGTGGGAAAGCCGTATGATACGATGGATGAAATAATAGGAATAAGACAATCAAAGGGAAGTCTTGCGGAATACGGAGTAACATACAGACAGGTTGATTTGCTTTCGGACGGAACTTTTGATTATGAAAATATCAGAAAAGCCATTAATGAAAAGACGAAACTTGTGACAATACAGCGCTCAAAAGGATATGACAGCAGACCGAGCTTTACGGTAAAGCAAATCGGTGAACTTATAAGTTTTATTAAAGGGATAAAGCCCGAAGTAATATGCATGGTCGATAACTGTTACGGAGAATTTGTCGAAACGATTGAGCCTTCCGATGTGGGCGCCGATATGGTTGTAGGTTCTCTTATTAAGAATCCGGGAGGAGGCCTTGCGCCTTGCGGAGGATATATTGCCGGAACCGCAGAATGTGTTGAAAACGCCGCATACAGACTCTCAAGTCCCGGACTCGGCAAGGAAGTGGGAGCTACACTCAGTGTAAACGACAGACTGTATCAGGGTTTGTTTTTGGCTCCGACCGTTGTTGCGTCCGCACTTAAAGCCGCAATATTTGCAGCAAACATATATGAAAAGTTAGGTTTTAAATCAATCCCTGACGGAACAGAACCGAGAGCGGATATTATACAGGCGGTTGAACTCGGAAGTCCCGAGAGATTATTGGCGTTTTGCGCAGGTATTCAGGCGGCGGCTCCCATAGACAGCTTTGTTACTCCGGTAGCATCGGATATGCCGGGATATGACAGTCAGGTGGTCATGGCCGCCGGAGCCTTTGTTCAGGGTTCATCGATTGAACTGTCTGCGGACGGACCATTGAGAGAGCCGTTTACCGCATATTTCCAGGGCGGACTTACATGGCCGCATGCAAAGCTGGGAATCATAAAGAGTCTCCAGACTCTTGTCGACAGGAACCTTGTTGAATTGGACGGTAATTTATAATAAATAAAATTGCAACTTTTTATTTATTTCTTAATATATTTTATGCTACAATTATTCGCGTCAAAGTAATACATATTCATGTAAGGGAGTTATAAGATGGAAAAGATCTACGAAGGAAAAACAAAAGATGTCTACAAACTTGATAACG
Source organism: Lachnospiraceae bacterium (assembly GCA_022769005.1). Lineage (GTDB taxonomy): Bacteria > Bacillota > Clostridia > Lachnospirales > Lachnospiraceae > UBA4285. Next base: position 131,865 of record JALEKK010000035.1, on the reverse strand, counting down.
GCAATATTTTATTAAAGTTTAAAGATGATGTTACAGGTAAAGACGGAGTGTTCGATCCGGGTGAGAACGCCGTAGGACTCACAATTGACGGTATCGGAAAGGCTAACCTTGAAACATCTGTCCTCTTCTTCAACTTATTAAAAGAAGCAGGTATAAAGACACATTATGTTAGTGCAGATGTAGAAAATGCCACAATGGAGGTTCTTCCTGCAAAACCTTTCGGACACGGTCTTGAAGTTATCTGCCGCTACGTTGCAACAGGCAGTTTTGTAAGAAGATACGGTGAATACATTGAAGACGGCACCCCTATTGAAGGCGGATATGTTGAGTGTACGTTCAAGAATGATGCATTAGGCGATCCTCTTGTAACTAAGGAAGGTCTTGTTGCTCTTGGAATTATGACTCCGGAAATGTTCGAAAGCCTTAAAGAGCAGACTTTAAATATTACAAAGGTTGTTGCCGGTGAGCTTAAGAAGCACGGTCTCGATCTTTGGGACATCAAGTATGAATTCGGATATAACAACGATGAAGTAATTCTCATTGATGAAATTTCATCCGGAAATATGCGTGCATACAAGGACGGAAAAAGAGTTGATCCTGTTGAATTAACAAAATTAATTTTAGATAAATAACGACAATTTATATATTTTTACGATATAAGTCACTTGTAAAAATAAGTTTCACATCATGTTAAACATGGGTGGAACTTATTTTGTTACAAATGACTTTTATGATATACAGCCTATCATGATTTATTTGTGGTAGGTACTTGTATAATGTAGTATATGATACATTGAAAAGCTATTTTGTCGGCTGTTATACTAAACAACTTGTTTGTTGCATGGAATGGAGAATGATAATTGGATAAAATTGCGGTTTTAATACCATGTTACAATGAATCTCTTACGATAAAAAAAGTAATTGAAGATTGGAAATCCGCTTTGCCTGAAGCAAAGATATATGTATATGATAATAATTCTACTGATAATACTGCAGAAATAGCAATGAATGCAGGTGCTACTGTTAAGTATGAATATCAACAGGGAAAAGGTAATGTTATCAGACGTATGTTTCGTGAAATTGATGCCGAAAGTTATATTATGATTGACGGTGACGATACATATCCTGCGGAACACGGACGCGAAATGGTAGAGCTTGTGCTTAACAAAAATGTGGATATGGTAGTAGGTGACAGATTATCTTCAACTTATTTTGAAGAAAACAAAAGACCATTTCATAACTTTGGGAACGAAATTGTTCGTAAGTCTATAAACAGAATGTTTAAAAGCAACATAAAGGATATTATGACGGGCTTTAGGGCTTTTAGCTACAACTTTGTAAAGACATTTCCTGTGTTATCAAAGGGATTTGAAATAGAAACGGAAATGTCAATTCATGCTGTGGATAAGAATATGTATGTTGAAAATGTTATTGTGGATTATAGAGACAGACCGAATGGAAGTGAATCAAAGCTCAATACCTTCAGTGATGGAATAAAGGTTTTGAAAACAATTGGAAGGTTATACAGAGATTATAGGCCATTGGGATTTTATTCATTTCTTGCAGTAATTTTAGCAATTATAAGTACGATATTTTTAATTCCGATACTGATAACTTATGTAAAAACAGGCTTAGTACCGGAATTTCCTACACTTATTGTTTGTGGCTTTGTTTATTTAGCAGCCTTGCTCTCATTTTTCTGTGGAATGATTCTTGCATCGATACAATTAAGAAATAGGCAGGAATTTGAGATGGAATTGATAAAATGTGAGGATATCAAAAGATATCTACTGAATAAGGATAAAGTTTGAAATGACTAATAATATAATTCGAAGAAGAATAAAAAGTATCATTATAGGAATATTACTTACTTATACTTTCTTTTTTCAATATAAGGCTGTAGAATTATCCCCCGCTTTAGAAAAAAGTGGTTTTGTAGCAAGGGCATTTTCTATTACATCACAGGTTTTAAATGGATACGGGATTGTTCATGCATTTATATGTGCTTGCATAATCTTTGTTGTATATAAAACGCTAAAGCATATGGGAAGATATAACTTTAAATATGGTAAATTAATTTTCTTCATAGCACCTATTTTTGGAATATTAAATGTTCTTGGACTTTGTATGTATCATATGGACAAATTACCTAATGTTTACGGTGGTGTGTACACATTTTGGATAATAATTGTCATGTTAGGTTGGACTGTTGCTTTTTTACTTGCAGCCTATTGGGTATGGTATTTTGTTGAATACCGATTACTTAAAGCTTCTATAGACAATAATAAAAGTGCAAAATGCGAATCCGGTAAGGAATCTGACCGAAAAACTGAATCATCAAAGAATTCATTTTGGAATAGATTATGGGCTTGGTGTAGTTCTCATTTTTTTATATCTTCTGCCATTATTATCTTTTTATGTTGGATACCTTGGTTAATAATATATTATCCTGCAAGTATGGATAACGATGTGTATTGGCAGCTTGCTTTGTATTTTGGGAAAATAGAACAAATAAATCACCATCCGTGGTTTGCCAATACAATACTAGCAATGTTTTATTCTTTGGGCAAACAGATGGGAAGTGCCAATTTTGGGATATTTTTATATGTTCTTATTAGAGACATTATCATGGCATTTATATATGCCGCCGGTGTAAATATGCTTCGTAAAGCTGGTATAAGAAAATTATTTTATAGATTGGTACTTATATATTTCGCAATAACACCGGTATGGGCTGCATATGCTAAACATGGATTTAAGGATACTTTTGCAGCAGCTTTATTTACATATTGTGTGATTAGCTTTATAACTCTTATATATAAGATAAAAAATCATGATGATAAAGTGATGGATTATGTTAATTTCGCAATTGCAGTATTTGTTGCATCGTTGTATAGAAATAATTACATATATTGTATAATTCCTGTTGCAATAGTAATGGTTGTTTTTTGTCTTGTTAAAAAAATTAAGCTATATAAAATTGGAATTATTATTTTAGCGTTTGTATGCGTATTTGGATATAATCAATATTTATATAAAGGTCTTGGAGTAAAAAAGGCTTCTTCGAATGAAATGATGTCATTGCCATATCAAGTGACTGCGCGCACTGTTAAGGAACATAAGGATGAACTTACAGAAGAGGAGTATAAAGCTATTGATGCCGTATTTCCTATAGAAGAGCTCGGAAAGGCCTATAATCCAACGGTATCGGATCCGGTTAAAGGTCGTGCAAAAAGCGGTTTTAGCTTTAAGTCAGATGAGTGGAGAGCATGGCTGAATACTTGGTTTGAAATGGCATCGAAATATCCCGAAAGCTACTTATCGGCGATCATTGCTTCTACATATGGATACTATTCCTTCACACCGAAATTACCGTTTGGTTCCGGAAATATGAATTCTGGAATGACAATATGGAACTGGGCAAGTTCAGAAATGTTTGGAGAAGAATTTCCGGAACTTCATTACGAAAATCCGGATTTAGATAATGCGAGAGAAGCTATGCAGCAGTGGACAACAGTGTGGGATAACACATTATTTTTAAGCTTAACGGATGTAATAGCTCTTTATACATGGCTGACGGTTCTTATAGGTTGGATATTAATCCGTAAAAAGAAATATATATATATTTTACCTGTTATTATGGTTGAACTTCTTATACTTACATGTATAGCATCTCCTGTAAATGATTGCTTTAGATATTTTGCTCCAGTTGCTGCATCACTTCCGATGCTATTGGCAATATTTGGATTTATTGATAAGGAGCGGGACGATAAAAAAATTACGGATGATATACCATAATGATATTAAAAAGTAGATTATGTTGAATTAGAAATAGTCATAGATATTAAAACAAATAGATGGTTATTCAAAAAATCATATGACTTTATTGCTATATTGGCTTTAAATTCATATGATTTTTTATTGCATCCTCAATTATTGCAAATTAATACCATACTTAACTTTTATTTAATAATTATAATTTAAACACATGTGATATAATCTTATATTGTTTATTAGGCTTTATCTCTGCCCAAGGATAAGGAGTAATAATTGAACATTGGCATGAATAATAATTCATATGACGTTAATCCGCGTCCGTATGAAAAAAGCATGAAATACGGGATTTCCGCTCTAAGCGATGCGGAACTTCTTGCAATTATTCTGAGGACGGGTACAAAGGGAGCGGATGCAACATCTCTGTCATCGGAAGTCCTAAGAGCCTTTGCCGGAAAAGACGGAATAGTCGGTCTGTGTAATGCGGAAATCCATGAACTTATGAGGATTAAGGGAATAGGAAAAGTCAAAGCAATACAGATTCGGGCTATAATCGAGTTGGCTAAAAGACTCTCAAAGGGAAGTGTAAGCGAAAGAAAATGCTTTTCGAATCCAAAGATAATAGCCGATTATTACATGCAGGACATGATGCACCTTGAAGTTGAAAAGGTATTATTGGTCATATTGGACAACAAATGCAGATTAATCTGCGATAAATTTGTGTCACAGGGGACCGTTAACAGCTCTGTAATTTCTCCGAGAGAGATAATTATAGAAGCTCTGAAGCATAAAGCCGTATTTATTGTTGTAATACATAATCATCCAAGCGGCGATCCAACGCCGAGTAATGATGACTATAATTTCACTGACAGGTTAAAGCGTGCTGCGGAAATAGTTGATATACCTCTTTTGGATCATATAATAATAGGTAATAATCAATATATAAGTTTAAAAGAAACAGGTAAGTGTTAGTCTTCTGAAAGGAGAAGAAATGGCTCAGAATACATACGGTCTCGATATTGGTACAAGTAATTTTAAGATGTGCTGTGACGAAACCATTCTTAACGAAAGAAATATTATTGCTTTAAGAAATAAGGAGATAATTGCATTCGGTGACGAAGCGTATGAAATGTATGAAAAAGCACCGGTCAATATCGACGTTTCGTTTCCGGTAAAGTTCGGAGTTATAGCAGATATTCAGAATATGCAGTCATTGATTTATAAATTCTATGAAAAAATCAGTGAAACGAAGAAGGCTTCCGGAGCTGCAGATTTCTATATTGCGATACCTACAGATGTTACGGAAGTTGAAAAAAGAGCTTTTTACGAACTTGTTCTTAAATCAAAAATTAAAACCGGCAATGTATACGTAGTTGACAAACCGGTTGCCGATGCAATCGGAGCAGGTCTTGATGTTACATCGTCAAAGGGAATTATGGTAGTTAACATAGGTGCAGAGACCACGGAGATTTCCGTTTTATCCCTGGGCGGAATTGTAATCAGCAGAACAATTAAGATAGGCGGATCTAAATTAGATGAAAGTATCATTGCCGCAATCAGAAAAGAATATAATCTGATTATAGGAAAGAGAACTGCTGAAAAGTTAAAGATTGAACTCGGAAGTGCCGTTTGCTCGGATGAAACAGAAGAAATATTTACCGACGGATACGGAAGAAATGTTATTTCCGGTCTTCCGGTAAGCGTTAAGGTATCGTCCAAGGTTATCCAAAATGCAATATCAGATCCGCTGCACCAGATTATGGACTCAGTAAAAGTTATGCTTGAGAGAACTCCTCCGGAACTCGCCGCAGATATTGTTAAGGACGGGATCTATCTTACGGGAGGAACATCTAATATAAGTCATCTTGAAGAACTGTTTAAGTCTGAAACGGGAATAGAGGCGAGATTGGTGGAAAATCCTCAGGAGAGTATAATCAGAGGACTGACTGAAGTTGTAAATAATCCTTCATTTAACAGTCTTGCATATATACCTAGAGATAAGGTTTTTGATTAATCGATAAAGAGTATATTTATGAAAAATAAATTATCCAAGTTTTTTACACCGAAAAGAATTCTTCTTGCAGTAGTTTTTTTCTGTGTTGTTCTTACGGCAACGAGCTTCTTTACAGATAAGCTGATTACACCGTTAAGAAATGTGTTTTCATACATAGTGGTGCCGATTCAAAACGGTATCAATTCAATCGGTTCCGGTTTGACGGATGATGACAATAAAAAGAAGACGTTAGAGGAACTTCAAACTCAAAATAAAGAACTTGAATCTCAGGTTGCATCATTAAAAGCGGAAAATGACGCATTAAAAAGCGATGCGGACGAACTTTCCGACTTGAGAAACTTTTACGGTATGGAAAGTCAGCTTTCATCATATACAAAAGTGGGTGCAAGAGTAATAGGTACCACATCGACCAACTGGAATCAGAGCTTCACCATTGATCAGGGAAGCAAAAAAGGAATTAAAGTTGACATGAATGTAATAACCGACAAGGGACTTGTGGGTATAGTAACGGAAGTTTATGATTCTTATTCTGTTGTAACTACAATTGTTGCAGACAATTCAAATGTTGCGGCAATGGATGAGAGAACCAAAGACCAGTGTATTGTTGAGGGTGATATTACACTTATGGATTCGGGTATTATAAAGCTGAGTCGAATTAAATCCAATGCGGGAATTAAGAGCGGTGATAAAATTGTCACAAGTAACATAAGCAGTAAATATCTTCCCGGATTGTTGGTCGGATATGTTAAGGATATAACGTCAGATGATTCGGGACTCTCAAAATCCGGAAATCTTGTTCCGGCGGCGGACTTTGACCATCTGACAGACGTTGTGGTTATTACAACGACTAAAGATCAGCTTACCAACGGATAAGCGGGAGATTGACATGAAAAGAAAATTCTCAGAAATCGGCCTCATATTCGGGTTTTATATTCTGCAGGTTACACTTTTTAATTACATAAGGATAGGCGGAATAGCTCCTAATTTACTGATTATTCTGCCTGTCTTTTTTGGGTTGTTAAAAGGCAAAAAAGAGGGGATGTTTGTAGGAATATTTTCCGGTTTTATATATGATATATTTTTTTCGGGATTATTGGGATTCACCATGCTTATATATACGGTAATCGGTTATATATGCGGCATGTTTTTTAATCAATATGAAGAAAGCAATTTTATTATTCCGTTATTTTTGACGGCGGCGGGAACATTTTCATACGGGTTTCTGTCATTTGTAGTTCAGTTTTTATTACACAACCGAATTATAGCCGATTTTTTCATTATAAGAATTATTATGCCGGAAGTCGTCTATACAGTAATCGTAGCTTTGATTATTTATAAACCTATCAGATTATTAAATAATATTTTAGATAAGAAGAAAAGTAAGGCGGTGAATATAGATGAAGAAATTAAAAAATAGCCTGAAGTCATTTTTTAACAACAGGGTTTCCGTACTTATTGTTGTTATGGCGGTTCTTTTTTCCATACTTGTTGTCCATTTGTTTAACCTGCAGATAATCAGGGGAAATGAATATAAGCAATCGTTGAATTCATCAATTGAAAAGGTAATCAGCACACCTGCGTCAAGAGGAAGAATATTTGACAGAAACGGAGTGCTGCTTGCTTACGACGATATAGTATATGCCGTAAACATAAGTGACTCAGGTTCATTTAAGAATAAAACCGAAAAAAATGAAGCCATCAATAATTCAATTATAAAAACATTGGCTATACTCAGTAAAAACGGAGACAAATACACCAATACATTCGGAATATCATATGAAAACGGTAAATACGAATATAATGTTGAGGGAAACACAAGGCTTGGTTTTCTGAGAGATTGTTACGGGAAGGCAGCAATTTCGGATTTAACCGATGAACAGAAGAATTCATCCGCTGATGAACTGATGAAATATATGATAACCAATTATCAAATAAATACGGATAAACTGTCTCCGGATGATTTATTGGAATTGCTGTATTTAAGAATGAATCTTACCGCTAATTCTTATACCAGATATAAACCGATAACCATAGCAAGTGAAATTTCCGAGGCAAGTATCGCCGCCATATCGGAGAATCAGAACACGTTTACCGGTGTAACGGTTGACAGTCAATATGTACGAAGATACAACGACAGTAAGTATTATTCCGCACTTATGGGATATACGGGAGTTGTAAGCACGGATCAGTTGGATGAACTACGTAAAGAAAATTCTTCATATGACAACACGGATTTAGTCGGAAAGGGCGGAATAGAAGAAGCGTTTGAAATGGACCTTGCGGGTAAAAAGGGAGAAAAACAGGTATATCTGGATACTGTGGGAAGAATAACAGAAGTTATCGGCGAAACACAGTCCGTCGCCGGACATGACGTATATCTCACAATAGATTCAAGGCTTCAGAAAAAGTTATACGACCTGCTTGAGGAAAAGCTCACCGAAATAGTGCTTGCGCACCTGAAAGAGAGCGGTGAAAAGTATGTATATGATTCAGGCGGAGCACTTATAGATCTGTATATATTAATGCCTGAAGTATATTTCGCACTGATAGATAACGATTTGGTATCCTTTGATAAGTTGCGAAATCCTACAACGGATTTAGAGAAGAGCGTTAACGGAAGATATGAAGAAAGATTAAAAGAAAAAACCGACTGGCTTTCAGGTGAACTTAACGGTCAGGGTACAAATTACAAGGATCTTTCGGATGAGAATAAGTCCTATATATGGAGAGCATATGAAATTCTCACAGAGAACAAAATTATAAGAACCGATCTTATGAACAACGAAGATCCCGTAACCGTAAAATGGAACAGCGGCGAAGACATAAGTTTTAAAGCATTTATAGAGCACTGTATAACAAACGGATGGGTTGATCTTTCAGAAATCTCCGACAGTCAATATACGGATCTTTCCGAAGTATACTCAAAAATAACATCATATATTACTGAAAAGGTTAAGGAAGACAGAAAGTTTTGTCTTAATATCTTTAAGTATCTGATTCAGGACGGAACCGTTTCAGGCAGAGAAATGTGTATGCTTTTATACGATCAGGGGTATTTACAAAAGGATGATTATTATAACTCATTGTCAAATTGGACATTATCCGCAAGCGACTTTATAAGAACGGCAATGAACAATAAGCTTTTAACGCCTGGTACTCTGGGTATTGCTCCGAGTTCCAGTGCGGCCGTTCTTGAGGATCCCAATAACGGACAGCTGTTGGCACTGGTGTCTTATCCGGGTTATGATACCAACAAATTAAGCGGAAACATGGATGTGGATTATTACAATCAAATAAGCAAAAATGCTTCTAAGCCGTTGCTTAACTGGGCAACTCAGGCTCAAACTATGCCGGGTTCCACATTTAAAATGGCCACGGCATTAGCGGGACTTAACAATGGAATAATCGATCCTTATACACAGATATATTGCAGCGGTTTATTTACCGAGGTTACGCCTTCGCCGAGATGTTCGGTTTATCCCGGAGAACACGGCAATGAAACAGTTCAAACCGCCCTCAGGGATTCGTGCAATGTATTCTTCTATTCAATAGGTTATGATCTTGCAAAGAGCAAAGACGGGTCATACGATTCGGACTACGGAACGGATATACTCAAAAAATATACGGATGATTTGGGACTTTCCGTAAAATCGGGAATAGAAATACCGGAATCCACGCCGAAAGCGTCTGATACAAATGCCATTGCATCTGCGATAGGACAGGGTACGGCACAGTATTCTTGTCTTAATCTTTCAAGGTATGTATCTACCATTGCAAACGGCGGAAAGAGTTACGAAACCCATCTTGTTCTTAAAGTTACGGATAATTCGGGAAAGACCATAAAAGAAACAAACAGTGTTTTATCAAATGAAATGAATTATATTTCAGATACGGCATGGAAGGCCGTTCACGACGGAATGATTCTTGCAGTGCAGCATTACAAGACATTCAGCGGATTGGAGTCACTGAAGGTAGCGGGAAAAACAGGTACGTCACAGATCAATAAAACCACAATGGATAACGGTACATTTGTATCGTATGCACCTTACGACAATCCGGAAATTGCGCTTTCAATTGAGACTCCGAACGGATACACATCAACATATAATGCACAGAGTGCAGCCGCTTTTTATGAGTGGTATTTCAAAGATTTTAAGAATGGAGCCAATAATTAATGTTTAAAAAATACAACTTGCGAAGCTACAACTATGCGCTTGTAACGCTTGTTGTTATAACTTCGATTTTCGGACTGTTAATAATTAACAGTGCAGATTCATCATACACGGTAAAACAGGCCGGCGGCATTGTTATGGCATTACTTTGGATGACGTTTTTGTCATTCGTTGATTATCATTTTATTTTGAAATATTACAGAGTGCTGTATATATTACTTGTTTTACTGCTGGTAGGAGTAAAGCTGTTCGGTGTATCGGCGGGCGGCGCAACCCGTTGGCTCGGAAGCGGCGCGTTTAGAATTCAGCCTTCCGAAATGGGAAAGCTTATGCTTATACTGTTTCTTGCTCAGCTGCTTTATACCAATAAGGGGAAGCTGAATTCATGGAAATTTCTGGTTTTTGTAAATGCAATACTTGCGGTTCCGCTTTTGCTTATTGTTTCACAGCCCGATCTTTCACAGACGATATTACTGTTTTTGATATTGTTTGTTGTTTTATATACGGCCGGTTTTCCATATAAGAAATTGGGGAAAATAATGATGGTTGCAGTTCCCGTAGCAGTTGGGTTATTTATTTACATACAAAATCCCAATCAGAAACTGTTAAAACCTTATCAGTGGCGAAGGGTAATGGCGTTTATAAACCCCGAAAATTATGACGATAATGTCTATCAGCAGAAATATGCGGTTCAGGCCATCGGATCCGGAGGATTAACCGGCAAGGGATTAGATAATGATGACCCATCATCACTCCTTAATTCCAATTACATTGCCGAAGCACATACGGATTTCGTTTTTGCGGCTCTCGGAGAGCAGCTTGGATTCATAGGCTCGGTAATAGCCATAGGCCTTCTGGCTGCCATTGTATTTGTATGTATATATATTGCAATCAAAACCAGAGACTATGCGGGAAGACTGATAGTCATAGGAATTGCGTCATATATAGGTTTTCAAACATTCTTTAATATAGGTGTTGTAACTCAGTTGCTGCCTAATACCGGACTGGCATTGCCGTTTTTCAGTTACGGACTGAGTTCTCTTATTACTCTGTATACCTCAATGGGGATAGTATTAAATATAAGTTTGCAAAACGGACAGGTTAAAGATAAAGATTTATTCATAAGCGGCATAGTGGACATCGAAGAAGTCAGAGATGATGAGAAGAAGACCCACAGACTCAGACTGTAAGGAGTAATTATGGCAAGAAAAAGATATTCGGCAAAACCGAAAGCGGCAATAATTATTTTCATAATTGTAATCGCTTATGCAATAAGCTTTTCGGTAATGATTCTTTTCAGACCGACAACAGCAATATATGAGGTAGTTGCCGGAGGGCTTTCTCAGACATATACCGCCCGTGGTTTGGTAATGAGGCAGGAAAAAGTTTATAATGCCGAAAACAGCGGAACCATATCATATTTTCAAAATGAGGGTGCGAGAGTGAAAGTGGATGATCCCATTTATGCAATGGGAAATGTGGAAGAGGAACTCGGCAAAGACAAGACTCAGCTTACAAGTACAAGAATAGATCAGTTGAGAAGTGCACTGAAATCATATGTAACCAATTATGATACGGATGGATTCGGTTCACTCTATGATACCAGGAATATGATAAATACCATCCTTGTAAGTGCTCACAATGACGTTACAAACGGGGGTAACGATATAAACACGGTAAATGCTCAGGTTACGGGATATGTTGAATATCGGGTGGACGGACAGGAAAATATTAATGAAGATTCGCTGAGTGATTCGATGTTTGACAAAAATAACGAAATAAAGCCCGTAAAAACCGCTGACAACAATAAAGTGGAGGCGGGTAAGCCGGCATACAAGATTGTGACAAGCGAAGATTGGAATATTTATATCAAACTGGATGACAGTATAATATCCGAATACGGTCTTGACGATGTAAATGGCGTTTCCCTCAGATTAGGGAAAAATAATGTTGTAACAAGAGGTAATTTCGAAATTCTTGAAAAAAACGGCAAAAAGTACGGAAAAATAACGCTGAATAAGTATATTGAATACTACCTCTCGGACAGATATGCCAATATTGAAATTACATCCAATAATGTAAGCGGACTTAAAATCCCCAATTCTTCATTAGCGGTTGAAGATATGTATGTGGTTCCTGCGGATTATCTTACAAAGGGAGCGTCCGGAGAATACGGTTTCTTTCAGCAAAACGGTTCAAACGTGACATTTATAACGCCTGTTATTACAAAGACGGACAATGAAAACTGTTATATAAGAACACGCCGCATGAGCAGCGGTACGGTGTTGAAAAAACCGGATTCAAGCGAAACATATACCGTTGGGAAAATTGAAAGACTTACAGGCGTATACAGTGTAAATACGGGATATACGGTATTTAAACCGGTTGAAATACTGGATCAGAATAAAGAGTATTCCATTATTAAGTACGGATATGAACAAAGCCTTTCAATTTACGACAGAATACTTTTAAATGCCGCAGATTACAGTTCGGATGAAGTTGTTTATTAAGAGAGATAAAGACATATGTTAAAAGATTCATTAAACGAAGTTAAAAAAAATATATCGGAAGCCTGTAAGAGAGCGGGCAGAGATCCAAAAGACGTAACATTGATAGCTGTAAGCAAAACAAAGCCGGTGGAAATGTTATCTGAAGTATATAATGAGGGTGTAAGAGATTTCGGTGAAAACTATGTTCAGGAATTAGTCGATAAAATCGAAATAATGCCAAAGGACATAAGGTGGCATATGATAGGTCACCTTCAGAGAAACAAGGTAAAATATCTGGTGGGTAAAGTTGCCTGCATTCACTCAGTTGACAGCATAAGACTGGCGGAAGAAATAAATGAGCGCTCTGTTAAATCAGGTATAGTAACAGAGATTATGGCCGAGGTAAACATCGCCGGCGAGGAATCAAAATTCGGTTTCAAACGCGATGAGGTCTTTGATTTTGCCGAAAAGGTAAGCGTTATGAAAGGCGTTAAACTGACAGGTCTCATGACAAGCGCTCCGTATGTTGCCGATCCCGAAGAAAATCGTCTTTACTTTAGGGAAATGAAGTCGTTAAGTGTTGACATAAATGCGAAAAACATTGATAATGTAAATATTACTGGGCTATCTATGGGAATGACGAATGATTATGTAGTTGCAGTAGAAGAGGGGGCGACTCATGTCAGAGTCGGAACGGCAATATTTGGTGCAAGAAATTATAATTGAGTATGTGAGTGGAGGCAGTCGGTATGGCATTCGGAGCGTTGAAGAACCTTTTCAAGGAAGATGTAGAGGACGAAGAGGAATTATACGAACCTGAAAAGTATGATGTGGATGAGGAACCTAAGGCTACTAAGCGTAAGCGTGGATTTTTTTCTAAAAAGGACGACTCAGAAGATTTATACAAAGAAGATGAGTACGAATCAAGAAACGACAATGTAGTTCCTATTCGTACAACGAGAACAAAACAGATGGAAGTAGTAGTTATTAAACCTAATTCAATTAACGACGGTGAAGAGATTACAAAGACATTGTTATCGGGAAGAGCCGTAATTCTTAATTTGGAGGGAATCGATTATAATCTTTCACAGAGAATAATTGATTATTCAGCCGGAACATGCTGTGCGATTGACGGTAAATTCCACAGCATCACAAACTTTATTTATATTGTTACGCCTAAGGATGTTCAGTTATCCGGTGATTTTGAAAAAGCCATGGGTATGTTCGGAGAGACTTCCGTAGACTCAAATCCCGTTTCTTCAATGGCATCGGGAAGCAAATATGAATATAAGTTTTAATACAATATAATTATTAATACGGAGATAGTTATGTCGGAAATCATAAATGTAAAAAATGGTGATGACATACTGTATGAAATTAATATTACAAAGGGGTTTCAGGAATTTTCAAAGTTCTTGAAACCATTTTTGTCAAATGGGCAAAAAGTTTGCATAGTTTCAGACAGTAATGTGGCACCTTTATATATGGATAAGATAAAGAATATTGTTGAAGAATGCGGTAATGTATGTTTTTCTTTTGTTTTCAATGCAGGAGAAGAGAATAAGAACCTTAATACGGTTCAGGATTTATATGAATTCCTTATTGAAAAGCATATGGAGAGGAGAGATATTTTAATTGCTCTCGGAGGAGGAGTGGTCGGAGATCTTACCGGTTTTACGGCGGCAACATATTTGAGAGGAATCGGTTTTATACAGGTACCTACGACACTTCTTGCACAGACTGATTCAAGTATAGGCGGAAAAACCGGAGTCGATTTCAGAGGTTACAAAAACATGGTTGGGGCATTTCATCAGCCGTCTCTGGTTTATATGAATATGGATACCGTTAATACACTCGATAACAGACAATTTTTATCGGGACTTGGGGAAGTGATTAAAACCGCCTTAATCAGAGATGCGGCTCTTTTGGATTTTATCGAAGATAACACATGTAAGATTATTGATAAAGATACGGATGCACTGTCTCATATTGTAACGGGCAGCTGTAAGATTAAAAAAGGTGTTGTGGAAAGAGATCCAAAGGAATTCGGAGAGAGAGCATTGCTTAATTTCGGTCACACTTTGGGACATGCCATTGAAAAATGCGCCGGTTTCAGGATATTACACGGGGAATGTGTGGTATTGGGAATGGTTGCGGCACTGAAAATAAGTCTTTCAAGAAAGCTGATAAGCGAAGACGATTATAACAGAATTTATGAACTGTTTGAAAGATTGGGATATAATCTGGACATTTCATATTTGAATGCCGATGAGATAATAGCAGCCACAAAATCCGATAAAAAAATGGATAAAGGTATTGTCAAATTTATTCTTCTTGACGGACTCGGAAACGGAATAATCGTAAGAGACATTACGGATGATGAAATGCTTTACGGTTTATCCGCAATAATGAATAAGGAGCAAAATGAATACAAATAAAAATAACATTATAAAATATTCCATATTTATTGCACTTTCTTCACTTTTTTTATTTACGGACCTGCTGACAAAGTTCATTGCGCAAACCACTCTTGAAGGGAAAAAGCCCATGGTTCTTATTGACGGTGTTTTGGAGCTTTTATTCATCAGAAACGAAGGTGCCGCATGGGGTATGTTCTCCGGAGCTGGAATAATATTTTCCGTAATTGCAATAGCGGCAATAATTTTTATGATTTATGTTCTGATCAAAATGCCCGCAACTAAACATTACGGAATGCTTTTGGCAACAATAATATGTCTGTTTACAGGTGCATTGGGCAATTTAATTGACAGACTGTGGCTGTCTTATGTTCGTGATTTTATTTATTTTTACGGAATAGATTTTCCGGTATTCAATGTAGCTGATATATTTGTAACAATAGGAGCGGTATTGCTTATTATTTCACTTATATTTATATACAGAGAAAAGGATTATGCATTCCTTAAATTAAAGAGATAACATGGAAAGATTAATACTAAAAGCAGATGAAAAAATAAGATTGGATACATTTATTTCGAATAATACAGAAATATCCAGATCGGCGGCTCAGAAGATTATTAAGTCGGGAAATGTATATGTTTTTCCGCGTAATATCGATACCGACATGGAAATATTGTTGCGTAATGTTTCGGACAACAATGTTTCCGATGAAATTTGTACGGAGAAGAATGAAGATTTATTTTCCGAATATTCCGTTGTTAAACCGAATTTTACCGTTTCTTCGGGAGACAGTGTTTTAGTTAACATACCCGATAATGACGAGAAGGAAATATTGCCGGTAAATATACCCGTTAATATTATATATGAGGACGAAGATGTTGTTGTGGTAAATAAGGACAGAGGTATGGTCGTTCATCCGGCCGCCGGTCATTATGACGATACATTGGTGAATGCTTTATTGTACAAATACGGAAGAGACGGTTTATCTGATTTAAACGGAGAAGACAGACCCGGAATTGTCCATCGAATCGACAGAGATACTTCAGGATTGATTGTATGTGCAAAAAACAACAATGCTCATGTTAAGTTGGCGGAACAGTTGGCATGTCACGGAATGACAAGAAAATACGAGGCAATCGTTCTTAACGGTTTCAGGGAAGAAGAGGGGGTTGTTGATGCACCTCTTGCCAGGGGAAGCGTAGACAGAAAGAAAATCGTAATTGATCGTATTAACGGAAAGAGAGCCGTTACGCATTATAAAGTTTTGGAAAATATAGGTACATTTGCCCATATTGAGTGTATACTTGAAACGGGAAGGACACATCAAATAAGAGTCCATATGAAAAGTATCGGACATCCGATTTTGGGAGACGAAGTTTATTCCAATACAGGTGCAATGCTTGGAAGATTTTCTTCCGGAGGACAAATGCTTCATGCAAGAACCATAGGCTTTTTACATCCTTCCACAGGAGAATATATGGAATTTACTTCGGAGTTACCAAAGTATTTTAGGGATTGCATCGAATTCATAAAAAAGAAAGGCGGTATTTAAAGGTGAAGGGTAGATTTATTATCACAATAGGTCGTGAATTTGGAAGCGGCGGTCATGAAATAGGGATAGAATTAGCTAAAACATTGGGCGTTAAATGCTACGATAAGCAGCTTATTGAACTTGCCGCAAAGGAAAGCGGACTCAGTGAGGAAGTGCTTAAGGCGCAGGATGAGTCAAGATCAAACAGTCTTATATATACTTTGGCTATGGAATCATATTCATACGGTTATCCTGCAGGCGTTTATACGGAAACTCCGCTTAATGAAAAAGTATTCAATGCTCAGCAGGATGTAATTAAGGAAATTGCGGCCCGCGAATCATGCGTAATTATCGGAAGATGCGCTGATTATACATTGGAAGACGATCCGGATCTTATCAGCGTATTTATTCATGCTCCTTTTGAAAAAAGAATATCCAGAATAAAGAGAATATACGAATTAGATGAAAAAAAGGCCGAAAAAATAATTAAAAAGACAGATAAGAAGAGAGCAAATTATTATAACTTTTATACCGAGAGAAAGTGGGGAGATGCCAATACATACGATCTCTGTTTTGATTCAAGTAAATTAGGGTTAAATAAAGCGGTAGAACTTATTCAAATGTATGCAATGATAAAGAAAAAAGACATTTGACGGGTTTATACCTTACTTAAATATTTCATTTTGTAAAGCAAGCGTACGGTTATATCAATAAAACTTTGATATAACCGTACGCTTGCTTTTGTTTGTTTTGTAGAAAAAGTTTTGTGTGACGTTAATTTTAGTAACAGATACTGTTTATGTCAATGATAAAATTTGTAAATAATGCATTTGTAACATAAATGTATTAAATTACGCACAAATAAGTAAAAAAAATATTGTTAATAGTTATACAATTACAAAAAAGACAGTTTTTATATTTATAAAAGTTTTATAAGTATAAAAACTTATTAAGACTAAATTAATATCTTTACTGTAATTGAGGAATATTGCTATGAAAAAAATCAGAAACAGGAAAAGCAAAGTCAACGGAAGTATGAAAAAAGTCAATGCGCTTATTTTATCCGGCGCACTGGCGACTGCAATAGGAGTTACGGCCCCGGTTATGGCACAGGACGGAATCTCATCAAGCGATAAAGTTGAAAGCCCTGAACATGTTATATCAAATGCGGCATATGCAACGACCAGCCAAATATATGATTTTATAATAAAGGATAACAAAGTTTATTTACAAAACACTGCACCTGACGCTGCAGATGCATACGAAGCCGAATTAAGCGGATTTACGAATCAGGACGGAACCATGGTTTCCACTAAGGCCGAAGCTGTCTTTCCGAACGGTGTCACGGTTACGATTACGCCGTCGAACAACGAACAGATGCGCTTATCATATAACAGTACCGCTTCAAAATATTATTTAAACATAAATGACAATATAAATAAAATGATTAATGTAACCGTTAAACACAGTAATGACGATTATTACATAAGATATTTGAAATTATCCAACGGACTTTTTACAACCGTTGATGTGACAAATGACGGTTCATCAAAATCTCTCAGCAAAGATTTTCATACAATCGGGGAGATTGAGTTTAATTACGGAGCAGGTATATATGACATAGGTGACGGAAGAGTAAGCACTTCTCCCGGAACGGCTTCCAATTATGACGGAAATACACATAATCCTGATGATGTTGCAAATCAGACGTTAACAGACAGCAAAAGAGGAGTTACCCTCGTTAAAGGCACGGATTATGATGTTCAATATGTATACGAAAGCAGCGGAGAAGTTGTAAAAGATTGTGTCGATGCGGGAAGGTATCTTATTAAGTTTGTCGGTAAGGGATTGTACGGCGGAGAACAGGTTACATATTATTGGATAAATCAAAAGCAGGTTAATATATCGGGAACATATAAGATTCTTGATAAAACATATGACAGAAGCACTTCTGCTCAGCTTGATACGGGTCGGTTGTCTGTTACGGGACTTGTTTCGGGAGACGAACCGAATGTGCAAATCTCATACTCGGCTGATTTTGAAACCGCCGATGCGGGAAACAATAAAAGTGTAACGCTTAAACCGCTCACTCTTACGGGAAGCAAAGCTCATAATTATATTATTAACGAATCACAAAATGTAACAAAAACATTAAACGGCAACATATTGCAAAGTACATTTACCGTTGACGACATAGCTGCCGGAACATATACGGGGAATACAAACAATCCGACCGTTACGGTAAAAGCTCCCGACGGCACGGTAATCAATGAAGGTACCGATTATACCGTAACTTATTCATTTAACGGACAAACAGTAAACGATTGTAAGAATGCGGGAACATATACGGTAACAGTTGCCGGTAAAGGCAATTATACGGGCTCCGTTTCAAAAACATATACCATAAATAAGGCGGATATCACGGCTTCAAACATCAGTATAAAAAATAAAGTTTATGACGGCGTCACAGATGCACAAATAGACTTTACAAAAGTAACTTTAGGCACTTTCTCCGGAGATAATGTCGGGGTGACGGGAAGTGCTTCATTTGACACTGCTGATGTGGGAAATAACAAAAACGTAGCCGTAAGTTTAAGTCTTACCGGAACGGGAGCTTCCAATTATAATTTGACAAACAAGAATATTACATTAAAAGCGAATATTACTCAGGGTTCGTTTAAGGTGAATGTTGTAAATGTAAGTGTTACATACAACGGAAATGTTCAGAACCCGACATTAAACATAACCGATTCCAAAAGTGGGAACACATTACGTAAGGATATTGATTATACGGTTACATACTCCGTTAACGGACAATCCGTTTCCGAATGTAAAAATGCGGGAACGTATACAGTAACCGTTACGGGTAAGGGTAATTACACCGGATCCGTAAGCAATACATATACAATTAATAAAAAGCAGGTTACGGTTTCAGGTATAAAAGTCAAAGATAAAGTATTTGACGGTAATACAGGTGCGCAACTTGACTTCAGCTCAGTAAATATTGTCGGAACAGTAAATTCGGACAATATTACCGTATCGGGAGTCGGAACATTTGAAAGTCCGGAAGTCGGAAATAACAAACGTGTCAATATTACAAATCTTTCACTTTTGGGAACGAATGCCGATAATTATTCTCTTGCATCAAGCGGACAGCAGACATACGTATTGGCAACAATAAACCAAAAGGCAATTACGGATGATTTATCCGCTTATGAAATTACCGTAACATCGGAAAATATATATAACGGAAACGTCCAAAATCCTGTCGTAACCGTAAAAGATAAATCAACAAATCAGACTTTGGTTCAAGGTACGGATTACGAAATAAGTTATATATTGAAAGATAATAATGTAACCGAATGTAAGGAAGTCGGAGAATATACCGTAAGAATAGAAGGTAAGGGTAACTACAGCGGAACAGTCAATAAGTTATACAATATCACACATAATCCGGACTGGGATTCGGATAATGACGGAGTAGCGGATGATAAGGAAACAGAAGACGGAACGAATCCTCTTAAACCTGATACAGACGGAGACGGAGTAAACGACGGAGACGAGAAGAAAGACGGAACGGATCCACTTAAAGCCGATACAGACGGAGACGGAGTAAGTGACGGAGATGAGAAGAAGGACGGAACGAATCCACTTAAACCTGATACAGACGAAGACGGAGTAAGTGACGGGGACGAGAAGAAAGACGGAACGAACCCTCTTAAAGCAGACACAGACGAAGACGGAGTAAGCGACGGAAACGAGAAGGAAGACGGAACGGATCCACTTAAAGCCGATACGGACGACGACGGAGTAAGCGACGGGGATGAGAAGAAAGACGGAACGAACCCTCTTAAAGCAGACACAGATGACGACGGAGTAAGTGACGGGGACGAGAAGAAGGACGGAACGAATCCACTTAAAGCCGATACGGACGGAGACGGAGTAAGTGACGGAGATGAGAAGAAGGACGGAACGAATCCACTTAAAGCTGACACAGACGACGACGGAGTAAGCGACGGAGACGAGAAGAAAGACGGAACGAACCCACTTAAAGCCGATACAGACGACGACGGAGTAAGCGACGGAAACGAGAAGAAAGACGGAACGGATCCCCTTAAACCTGATACAGACGACGACGGAGTAAGCGACGGAGACGAGAAGGAAGACGGAACGGATCCCCTTAAACCTGATACGGACGAAGACGGAGTAAGCGACGGAGACGAGAAGAAAGACGGAACGAATCCTATTAAACCTGATACGGACGAAGACGGAGCAAGCGACGGAGACGAGAAGAAAGACGGAACGAACCCCATTAAAGCAGACACAGACGAAGACGGAGTAAGCGACGGAAACGAGAAGAAGGACGGAACGGATCCCCCTTAAACCTGATACGGACGAAGACGGAGTAAGCGACGGAGACGAGAAGGAAGACGGAACGAATCCACTTAAACCTGATACGGAAGAAGACGGAGTAAGCGACGGAGACGAAAAGAAAGACGGAACGTATCCCCTTAAACCTGATACGGATGACGACGGAGTAAACGACGGAGACGAGAAGAAAGACGGAACGGATCCTATTAAACCTGATACAGACGAAGACGGAGCAAGCGACGGAAACGAGAAGAAGGACGGAACGGATCCCCTTAAACCTGATACGGACGAAGACGGAGTAAGCGACGGAGACGAGAAGGAAGACGGAACGGATCCACTTAAACCTGATACGGATGATGACGGAGTAAGTGACTTGGATGAGAAGGAAGACGGAACGGATCCCCTTAAACCTGATACGGATGACGACGGAGTAAGTGACTTGGATGAGAAGGAAGACGGAACGGATCCTATTAAACCTGATACGGACGAAGACGGAGTAAACGACGGAGACGAGAAGAAGGACGGAACGGATCCGCTTAACGCCGATACGGACGGAGACGGAGCAAGTGACGGAGACGAGAAGAAGGACGGAACGGATCCGCTTAACGCAGATACAGACGGAGACGGAATAAGTGACGGAGACGAGAAGAAGGACGGAACAGATCCGCTTAACGCAGATACGGACTTGGACGGAGTAAGCGACGGAGACGAGAAGAAGGACGGAACGGATCCACTTAACGCTGATACAGACGGAGACGGAATAAGTGACGGAGACGAAAAGAAGATTGGAACAGATCCTCTTAAATTTGATGACAGATCGGATGTGGTTCTTTATAATTCCGCAAAATCCGAAGCGCCTGATACGGGAGACACAACCGGTAACGTATGGAAGGCCGTAAGCATATTTACCGTTCCTGTTGCCGTATTGCTTACAGTTTTGGGAATAAAAAGAAAAAGAAAAAACATAAAAAAATAATGACGTAATTGAATCGGAACATGTACGATTAAGTCAATCGTTTTCTTGTGAATAGGTTAATATTATACATGTGGATATGAGTAAAAATAAGTCAGTTGCGATTATATCGATTTGTTTGAACAATCGGAAAATCAGAGATTAAAGATAAGATTTAGAGTCGGGAAGACACCGTTATATGTTTTAAGATAATATATGCTTAATTAACAATGACGGTGTCTTTACGATTTTGATGAGTTTATTTTAAAAAATCAAATGAAGTTTATAGGAACTGATTTTTAAATTTTATATATTTGGGAAGTATGGTTATGAAAAAAATCAGGAAAAGCAAAATCAGCGGAAATATGAAAAAAATCAATGCGTTTATTATATCCGGCGCACTGGCGACGGCAATAGGAGTTACGGCTCCGGTTATGGCACAGGATAATCAAAAAAACGTCAACGACGGAGTAGAAAGTCCGGAACATGTTATTTCAAATGCAGAATATATATCATATTCAATGGATTATCGCCTTAATTATCAAAACGGCATTTTCGTATTGCTCGGGAAGGGAGCATTGGACAGTTTTGAAGTGAAGGGATTTACCAAGGAAAACGGAGAATATGTTGCAAATAAGGCTGAAGTTACAAACGGCAAAGAGACTGTTACGTTTGAAGGTGTGGATACCGACCGCATTAAAATGGCATATGCAAAAGACGTGGGATATTATATGTATGCCGACGGTGAAAATAAAGAAGTAAAAGTAACGGTGGAATATAAAAGCTGGTATATTGAGCATTTAAAATTAACAGATGAAACGAATACTGTGGAAAAAAATGAATACTCCGTTACGGACGGTTCGGATATGATACTCAGTACGACGGCTTCACATGTCAGAAAAATTCAATATGATGTGGCAAATCCTCCTTACAATATAGGCGATGACAACAGAATACAAATTGAAAATCCGACGGATACCGTATATAACGGTAAAGAACATAAAATTACGGTAAAAGATGTCAGGAGAAAAAAAGAACTTACAGAGGGAACAGATTATGAATTAAGTTATGAACTGTACGGAAGTGCAGTATCCGAATGCAAGAATGCAGGCAGCTATAAAGTAAAAGTCATCGGAAAGGGATTGTATGCCGGTGAAAATGAAACAGAATTTTGGATAACGCCTAAGCAGCTGGAAGTAAACGGCGAATATAAAGTTTTGGATAAAATGTATGACGGAAAGACTGATGCACAGATTGATACGGGACTTTTTACATTAGGCGGAATTATTCCGGGGGAAGAATCCGGAGTGGAGTTGGATTATAATGCGGATTTCAAAAATTCGGAAGTAGGCAACAATAAAGATGTTGTTGTAAGTCTTTTAAGTTTAAAAGGCGATAAATCACAAAATTATGCTATCGGAAGTGTAAACGGCGATAAAAATAAAGAACAGCATTTAACCGGGAATATATTGCAGAGTACATTTGTTTTTCAAGATATAGTACCGGGTACATATACGGGAGATGTTAATAATCCGTCTGTTGTAATAACATCACTGTCCAATATAACAATAGGAAAGAATACGGATTATACATTAACTTATACTCAAAACGGAAAAACCGTAAATGAGTGCATAGATGTGGGAGAATACACAGTAACAGCTACCGGTATAGGTAATTATACAGGTACGGTTTCGAAGATATATACCATAAATAAAGCAGATGTCACTGCCGAAAACATAAGCGTAAAGGATAAGCCATACGACGGAAATACCGATGCGGAGTTAGAATTAAACAAGATTACACTTTCGGGAGTTTATCCCGGAGATGGTATTAATGTAACCGGAAGCGCTTCCTTTGACAGTGCCGAAACGGGTAACGATAAAAATGTAACCGTAAATTTGGAACTTACGGGAACAAGAGCATTTAATTACAATCTTATAAACAAAACCACAAACGTTAATGCAAATATTACTCCCGCATCTTTCAAAGTATCCGTTGCAGGTAACAATACTACATATAACGGAAGCGCACAGAACCCTACGGTAACGGTAATCGATGCGGTAAGAGGCAATGTACTGCGTAAAGATACGGACTATGAGGTTACATATTCCGTTAACGGAAAAAGTGTAAACGAATGTAAGGATGCGGGAACGTATACTGTAACCGTAACAGGTAAAGGTAATTATGGTGGATCCTTTAACAGTACATATACAATTAATAAAAAGCAGGTTACTGTTTTGGGAATACAGGCAAAAAATAAGATATATGACGGAAATACCGATGCGGAACTGGACTTCGGTTCGGCACATATAGATGGCAAGACAGAAACGGACAACATTATATTATCTGCGGTAGGAACATTTGACAGTGCGGAAGTCGGAATGAATAAGCATGTTAATATTAAAGATATTTCTCTTTCGGGATCTTCAGCCGACAATTATTCTCTTGCACCGACGGGTCAGCAGGAATATGCATTGGCAACAATAAATAAGAAGGCAATTACGGATGACTTATCCGCATATGAAATAAATGTAACGCCGGAAAGCGGTTTATACAACGGAAACGCCCAAAATCCGACCGTAACCGTAACTGATAAAGAAACAGGTAAGACACTTTTGCAGGGAACCGATTATGATATCAGTTATACATTAAACGAACAAACCGTAAGAGAGTGTAAGGAAACGGGAGAATATACCGTCAAAGTAACGGGAAGAGGCAATTACGACGGTGTTGTTGACAGGAAATATACTATAGCCAAAAGATCACTTGATGATTTTCATGTGGTGGCAGTGCCGGGCAATATTTATAACGGAAGTGTTCAAAATCCCGAAATAATAACCGTCAGTGCGGTTGAAACAGGTATGGCTTTGACCGAAGGAACGGATTATGAAATAAACTATGCATTAAACGGAAAAAATATAAGTGAATGCAGGAATGCAGGCGAATATACCGTAACAATAACGGGCAAGGGAAATTATACGGGAACAATTAATACTTCATATACTATTTTCAAGAAGCCGATTACAATTTCCGGTATCAATGCGAAAGATAAAGTATATGACGGAAATACCGATGCAGAGCTTGACTTCGGCGACGCGGACATAAGCGGAAAAGTTGACACGGATAATCTCGAGGTATCGGCTGTCGGAACATTTGACAGCGAATATGCCGGTGAGAATAAGTATGTTAACATCACAAATCTATCTATTTCGGGGACGGATGCGGATAATTATTATCTTGCGGAGACGGGGAATCAGGAATATACATTGGCAGCAATAAACAAAAAGGCAATTACGGATGACTTATCCGCATATGAAATAGATGTAACTTTGTCCAATGCATATAACGGAAGCATACAAAATCCGATAGTGGTCTTAAGCGATGAAGAAACAGGCGAGACCTTGGAGTCCGGAACAGATTATGAAGTAAGTTATACATTAAACGGAAAAAGAGTAAATGATTGTAAAGATGCAGGGGAATATACCGTAACAATAACAGGTATAGGCAATTACGACGGATCCTTTGACAGAGTATATACAATTACCGAAAGTCCGAACTCTGATATCGACGTGGATGATAATAACGGCGAAAGCGATTCGAAAAATCCTGAAAATAACGGAACAGCCTCGAATACATCCGATGGTTCGATAAGCGGAAAAGATAACCCGAAAACAGGAGACGGTGTTGTTAAGGCATGGCCGATATTCGGAATATTTGTTTCTGTTGCAACATTGCTTGCATCTTTCGTCATAAGAAGAAAATCAAAAGAAAAAAGTGATAAATAATATTTATTAAAAATGAAAGCCTGTGCAATACATAATATATGCGGCATATATTATGTATCGTATTTGAAGCACATATTATAATAAATCAGATTCACAAAAAGCAATAAAAACGGTGCAGGTCATGTATCAGGTTTAACCGATACATAACTTACACCGTTTTTATTTGCCGTTGTATTATATTTTAATTTATAAGAGAGAAGGATATACCGTTATGTTCTCCGTCAAAATATTTAAATAATGCCTTTGCAAGTATTTTATCTTTGGTTACATATGTATGTGTCCAATATCTTGAATCGTAGGAGTTATTTCTGTTGTCGCCCATTACAAAATAACTGTTATCCGGAACAACATATGTCAATTCAGTAGAGTTAATTGCCATAGGCTCACGAAGATACGGTTCGTCAATTTTTTCATCATTTACATATACGGCGCCGGCGGATATTCTTACGGTATCTCCGGGAGTACCTATTACTCTTTTAAGATAAATCTTGCTTTCGTCATCAGGGAATTTAAATATTATTACATCTCCCCGTTTTGGTTCGGACATTACATATGCAAGTCTGAACCCCAGCAATCTGTCATTCTCATTAATGGTATCTTTCATTGATCCGGTAGGAACCTGAGCATTGAAAACAATAAATCTGAGTGTGATAAAAGCGGCGGCAAATGCTATTGCCACAATTTTTATAATACTCAAAATTCCGTTTTTCTTTTTTTTGTTTTTTCTTCTTCGTACGGAATCTTCCTGAGTATAATCATATACGGCTTTTTTTATATAATCCTCATCGTTGCCTGTCTCGGAAGATTCTTTTTCTTCCGCATCTTTTATGGTTTTGTATGCATCTGATTTCTTTTTCTTTGAATAATCAACAGAATCTATGTTTATGACATCCTTATCGGAAATGTAACTTTCTTTTTCCTGATTTTCGGATAAATTGTCTGTATTTTGTTTGTCTGAAATATTATCGTCCGCTTTAATATTATTTTTCGGGGATTCAACATTAGGACTGCTTTCGCTGTTCGATGATGTATCGAATTTTTCTCCGGAAATAAAATCATATTCAATATCATAATCAATGGACTTATCGTCCTTTTTGTTGGAATTACTGTTATCCATTCAAATGACCCCTCATTCTGTATATGTAACAATTAGCATAATATAATAACGCTTACAATACAAGCGATAAGAAGAAACAGATTTATTAAATTATTATAACGAAATCCGTGCGGTATTAGGTATTAAATGTGAAAAACCGTAATGTTATCTTATAATGTAAAAAAAGTTATAAAAAAGGATAAAAATAGTTTATAATTTGTTAATATAGAATTCACGAGGTAATATAGTTCGTGTATTTTATAAAAGGAGGTGTAACTATGAGTAACAGAGTTTTCGGAGACGAGTTTAGAAATCACTGGAACGAACGTCTCAAATCAATGCGCATAATCGGATTTATAGTCAGTATTGCGCTTATAGCAATCGGTATCACGTGTATATTCGTTCCGATGCTTTCGGTTAATCTGATGCATTACATTTTTGCGTCGGTTCTTCTCGCATCGGGAATATTCTACATAGTAAATTATTTTACCGTAAAATCCGCATTCAGATCCGGCGGATATCTTGCAATGGCGATAATACAGGTGATAATATCTTTAATATTATTTTTCTCACCTTCGGTAGTTACCATTGAAATACTTGCATTTATGCTGGCATTTGAAATGCTTGTTTCCGGAATTGATGCTCTTTCCATAGGAGTTAAAGTCGGAAGCGGGATGGCGGTATTCGTAGGTATTATGAATATTGCCATGGCGGTTATACTTTTCATATCACCGTTTGCATTTTTGTATGCATTTGTCATTATTATGCCTGTGTATATGATAGTAAGAGGGGTATCTCTTCTTTCGGAATGCATAGTTGCAAAGACAAGATAAAAAAACACTGTTATATGTTTTAAAACTTCGGTTTAACATATAACAGTGTTTTTATTTATGCTTTTTTTGCAGGAATTACATTATTGAGAACATTTAATGCTATGGCTTCGGTTTTAATAATATCATCAGCTATTTCGTTGATTGATATCATAATGCTTTTCTGTTTAGATGTAAGATGCTTTTCACCTTCTACGGATTCTATGAAGTCTCCGAGTTTTGCATCTTCTTCCAATAACCTGTGGTTGACTATGGTAAGTCTGTTGAGCCACTCTTCTTCAGCCAAAAGATATGCCGTCACATCCTTATTTGCAGCATATACGTTAATTGTTCTTAAACGCTGGTTAATGGCTCTGTTTTTAGCGATAATGTCATGAATTGTATCATATGTGGTATTTTCATCTTTGAAAGCCTCTCTTATCTCATCATCAAGGGATACGGAATACTGCAACTGTTTGTATAGCGTTTCCGGTATATTTCTCGGATAAACAAGCGAGTTAACAATAAGTACCACAATACAAAGTGCCGTAATTACGATCAGTCTGTATATTGAAAAAGTATATAACTGTTCCGGTTCGGCAATTATTGTCACAAGAACGGATATCATGGAACCCAGCATTGTTGTGCTGTCGAATTGGAAAAACATGTCTGCAAACAGTGTAATGGCGACAAGCAGTATTAAATGCAGGAATGTATTGTTGGTTATTGAGAATGCGACCAATATAAGTCCTATGGCGTATATTGTATTTATGATACGTTTTTTTACACTCGACTTGTTAAGTTCCGTATATGGCTGGGCAACAAGTCCGATATACATCGGAATAACATATCCCTTGTACATATTAAAGAATGTTACGATAAATACACCTGCTGCGGCCATAATTGAAACATTTAAGGCAAACATAAAGCCGTATTTATTAAATCGATTAAGAATTCGACTTCCTATGGAGAGCTTGTTGTCATGTTTATCACTGTGCTGGACTTCACCGTTGACAAAGTCTTCCATTTCCATTCGTATGGCGTCCAACGCTTTAGGATTTCCCGCTTCCGGATCGAGCTTAAGATATAGATCATCAAATTTGTTTAAAATTTCATCAGCGGAAATTTTGTTTTGTTCGTAACTGTTGATTGAATCTAAAACATCTGTAATAAGTGAGTGTAAATCGGAGGTCATTTTCTCGTTGCCGGTTATATAGTTGTCCGATAATGTATTATTGATTCTTTTAAGTATGGTAATGGTTCTTATGGCGTCGTGTCCCGGCTTCCATTCGGAATTAATTGACATTTTGGTGCTGTATGCCGATTCAATACCGGTCAGAGTTTTGTCTATAATAACATATTGTTTTGTTAATTCTTCTTTCGATTTTCCTTCTTTAATATAGTCACATTGCTGCTTCAGAGAGTTAACGGAACCGTTTAAAGCGGCTTCAGTCTTCTTTTTGAAGGTTCTGCCCCTAAGCATGATATTCAAAATAATTGATATTACTGATGCAGCTGCATATATGGCAATTCTTATGAGTAATTCTTTACCGTATACGGGATAGAATATAAGCATTGAGTAACCTAATAACAGAGGCATATATGTACTGCTGTGTTTTTCGGATGTGAATAAAAATACGGCAAGGAAGAATGT
Source organism: Lachnospiraceae bacterium (assembly GCA_022769005.1). GTDB lineage: Bacteria > Bacillota > Clostridia > Lachnospirales > Lachnospiraceae > UBA4285. Next base: position 102,800 of record JALEKK010000035.1, on the reverse strand, counting down.
GACAAATGTTGATACGGTCATCATAACAATATATCCTGCCGTGCCTTCGGGAAACAGTCCGTATCCCAAAAATGCAAGCAATACCATTCCTATATTGGATGAAATAAGTATAAATCCGTTTCTCACAGGTTCAAGAGAATAGTCATTTGCAAGACTCATAAGTATACTGATAAATGCAAAGCCGCATGCTATGCCGTTTGCGGTGCCGAAAGGTATCATAGATACCATCATGACGCCCATCATTGCGCCCATAAATATCAATGCCTTAAAAAGGTCGGGCCGCACTCCGGGTTTGAACGTAATGAGCTTCTTTTTTTCCTGTTGTTCAGCCATTATAATCAACCTCCTTTTCTTTGAAGTTATCGCGTACTTCTTCAAGTGCGCTAAAAAACATATCGGATAATTCAAAAAATTCATTCATTTTGTCTGCGCCTATTTTCTTTTCCATTTCAGAAACAAAATTAATTGCATTTTCTTCCGTAACTTCCAATAACCGCTGTCCTTTAGGAGTTATTGTTACCAAAGTATTCCGCCTGTTGGCCTGACTTGTATGTCTTTCGATATAGCCCTTGGTCTCCAATGTTTTTAACATTTTTGACATTGCCTGAGGAGTGACACTGTTCTTATCCAAAAGACGTGAAACGGGAATAGCGTCTGTGTTTTCTTCTTCCGTAAGAGATCTGATGGAAAACATGGTATGAAATTCGGCTGCCGGCATGGTTTGAAATATATTTTTCGAATTATGCCTTATTTTTTGTATACAATTAAAAAAAGAATCTGTAAGGTCGTTCTTTACACACATCATAATTATCAACCCCTTTTAATATAAACTACATCAATAGTAAACTAAGTTAACTATTGAGTATAGTAACACAAAAAAGCTTATTGTCAATCATTTTTTTTATATTTAATAATTGATAATAATTAATTTATATTTTGTGTATAGATGAAAAACGCAATGATTAATTTAAATAAACAAAAGAATCCATAATAACGAGCAATTGTAAATTTGAATCGGCCGACCGGCGTAAAAATCGAAAAAAAAAGACTATGCATTTGCATAGTCGGAAGTCTCTGTTAAATTAAAATTAAAGAGCATTAACAGCGTTTGTAAGACGAGATACTTTTCTTGCAGCTGTATTTTTGTGGAAGATATGCTTAGAAGCACCTTTCTGAATGAGGCTTGTAGCATGAACTAATGCAGCGTTTGCTGTTTCCTTATCGTTAGCTTCAACAGCAGCGAGCACCTTTTTAACAGCTGTCTTAACTTCGCTCTTGAAAGCTTTATTTCTTTCAGCTCTTGCGTTATTAGTTAAAATTCTCTTCTTTGATGACTTAATATTTGCCACTTTTAATTCCTCCCATATTACTTATTGTAATAATCTTTTATTCGTTAAACATACTTTGTAATTCTATTATAATGAATCGCCAGGTGTCAATAGTTAATTAATATTTATTGTATTTTATTACCGAAGCGTTATGACATAACCGCACAGGATAAATTATTTTATAAAAATTTATCCTGTATAATAATTGAGTTATTGTATAATACTGTTACAGAATTAATTAAGTAAAGTCCAAATGACTCATTTTTTCAAATTATTAATCAAAAGTATATTGATTATAATAACATTGTAATTTTACGGAGGGTAGACATGTTGGAGACAGAGTATTTAAAGGGAGAAAGCTATTTCAGATTCTTTAAGGAGATAAGCAGTATTCCGAGAGGTTCGGGTAATACGGAACAAATACAGAAGTATCTCATTAACTTTGCGGAAAGAAAAAATCTTAATTATGCATGTGATGAGATCGGAAATATTGTTATATATAAGGATAAAAGCGCGGACTCAAAATCAAATGCTCCTGTAATACTGCAGGGACATATGGATATGGTTGTAGTAAAGACGAAGGACTCGGATACGAATCCGGAGGTTGACGGAGTGACTTTGTCCGTTGACGGAGACTGGATTAAAGCCAAGGGTACAAGCCTTGGAGCCGATGACGGAATAGCAGTCAGTTATATGCTTAGTATCCTTGATAATGATAAACTTTCACATCCTCCGATAGAGGCTCTTTTTACGGTGGATGAAGAAACAGGGATGCTTGGAGCAAAAGATCTTGACATGTCGCTGTTAAGGGGTAAAAGACTTATTAACATGGATTCCGAAGAAGACGGCATTGTATATGTAAGCTGTGCCGGAGGTATAGATGTTAAAGCAGCGGCAGAAAGTGAAATGGAACATGTTAAAGGAGATATAATTTCTTTTACCGTGAGCGGTTTGACGGGCGGTCATTCCGGAATGGAAATTGATAAGGGCAGAGCGAATGCCGCAATTATTACAGCGAAAATAATAAATGACATTATAGATGCCGATTTTAAACCGCATATTATAAGTATTCATTCCGGAGAGCAGGATAATGCAATTGCCACTGACGGAAATACAAGTTTAATCATACCTGAAAGCATAAAGGATTCTCTGGGAGGAGTTGACTCTTTAAAAGAAAAGCTGTTATCAATAGCCGATAAATATATCTTACAATATGAAGAAACGGATCCGGATATGCAAATATCGTTCAACTACGGCGGAGTTCATGTAAAGAGAGCATATACGGTGCAGGCTACGGCAAGATTTATTCATTGCATATGTGAGTTGCCTAACGGCGTTATAAGCATTTCAGAACAATTGGAGAACCTTCCCGAGACTTCTCTTAACTTAGGCATTATGCGTGTAAATGAAACTTCAGCCTCAGCTTCATACCTGGTAAGAAGTAATTCCGATGAAAAGAAAAAAAATCTTGTTGCCGATATGAAAAAGATTGCAAAGAAACATCATTTAAAGACATATTTATACAATGATTATCAGGCTTGGGAGTACAGGGAGGAATCTGAAATAAGAGATATTATCGTGGACTCATATGAAGAAATAACCGGTACAAAACCGCTTGTTAAATCAATACATGCAGGTTTGGAATGCGGAATATTGACGGCAAAGAGACACAGCCTGGACTGTGTGTCAATCGGTCCGGAAATACTTGATGTGCATACTTATAATGAAAAAATGAGTATTTTGTCGGCAAAGAAGAATTATAAAGTTATTACAAAAGCACTTGAAAAGCTTGCGGAAAAGGAATAATTAACTTTAAATACGGCTCGCAGGCCGAAAAAAAGATACCCTCGGTATTCAATCGGAGGATTACAACAGATTTGGATAATTAATGATTAATCTGTTACAACCTTCTGATACCGAGGGTGTTTTTTCGATAAATTCGGAAATACCTTAAGCGCAGATATAATCTATAATATGAAGTACACTTTATTGATTGTATATTATTGTTAAATGCCGAATATGATTGAGAGATTATTTGTACAATACGATGTGATTGAAAAGTAAATTAAATCCCTAATTGACATAAAAGCGAACATTTGTTAATTTCAATTTATCTTAAGTTTTATTTTTCATTTTAGCTGTTCAGCTTATTTTTTCATTTTTCAAAGGAGTATTAATATGAATTACAGGGATTTTATCGAAACAGTACGGACTCGTGCGCTTAAGGCGGCAGGTGATGAGGGAGAAGTTATAATCAACCGTGTTGTAAAGAATAATGATACGGAATTGGACGGACTTATAATAAGAGAAAAGGACTACAAGGTATCTCCTTCCATATATCTGAATTATTATTATGACAAATATTGCGGCGGCTGCAGTATGGATGACATTATGAATCAGATTCTTCATGAGTATTACACCCATAGGGATGCAATTCATTTTGATCCGCTGTTATTTGAAAAATTTGAAAATATCAGAAACAGGATAGCGTTTAAAATAATAAATTACAACAGTAACAAAAAGTATCTAAGAGATATTCCGTTTAAAAGGTTTTTGGATCTGGCAATAGTATATTATGTTGTCTTTGACGAATTTATGGGTAAAAAGGCAACCGTCACAATTAACAATTCATATATCAGAAAGTGGGGAATTACGGATGAAGAATTGGAGAAACAGGCATTAAATAATACGGCGTCCATTCTCAGATATTCAATAAAGCCCCTTGCAACCCTTCTCAGAGAACACGGTGAAACAATACCTTCGGATGATGATAAACAAATATATGTATTGACCAATGAAGCGAATTTTAACGGAGCGGCGTGCATATTATATAAAGATCTTCTGAAGAAAGTCAGCAGTGAGATAGAGTCTGATTTATACATAATTCCGTCTTCCGTTCATGAGGTCCTTATTATACCGAAAGCAGATAACATAACTTCTGAAGAACTAAGCAGAATGGTTCGCGAAGTTAATGAAACGGACCTTGAAAGAGAAGATATTCTTTCCGACCATGTATATGAATACAGTTATAAAAACGGATGTATTACAATGTAACGTATTTGACATTATTCAAAATCTCTTGTATATATTAAAGTTATATTGACATTTATGGGTATGTAATTGTTAAAAACAATAATAAAGTTTTGAACATTGTAAGTTATTCATTTGGTAATGTAAGTTGGTTTTAATTATAATGTTCAGAATTTTTGGAGGGATTATGGATAAGACAGTTTTAGTTTCAGGAATGGGAGAATATAAGAATCCCATATCACAGCTTGTTCAGACGGCATGCAAGTATGATTCACATATAAATATTGAAAGCGGAAATAAGAGTATCAATGCCAAATCACTTCTCGGCGTGATGGCTTTCGGCCTTAAAGACGGCATGGAAGTGAACATAAAAGTTGAAGGAAATGATGCGGATGACGCTTTAAATGCAATCGCAGATTTCTTAACCGCATAATTTACTGCACAGGGGTTATATACAATCCCTGTGTTTTTGATTTTTTTATCTCATTATTTTATAATTAAAACAATTTGTAATTTTTACTTAAATATAACAGAGAGGTAATACATTTTGGATAAAACATACTCGCCGGATATAGAGGGCAGATTATATAAAAAATGGCTTGATAATAAGTATTTTCATGCAAGCGTTAACAGTGATAAAAAACCGTTTACGATAGTTATGCCGCCGCCTAACGTTACGGGCAGATTACATATGGGACATGCTCTTGACAATACAATGCAGGACATACTGATAAGATTCAAGAGAATGCAGGGATATGAAGCTCTTTGGATTCCGGGAACCGACCATGCAAGTATTTCAACGGAAGTTAAAGTTACGGATGCGTTAAGAGCAGAGGGCATAGACAAAAAAGAAATAGGAAGAGAAGCCTTCTTAGAGAGAACCTGGAAATGGAAAGAAGAATACGGCGGAACCATTACTCATCAGCTTAAGCAAATAGGCGCATCCTGCGATTGGGACAGAGAGAGATTTACAATGGATGAAGGCTGCTCGGCAGCGGTTAGAAAAGCATTTGTAAATATGTACAATAAGGGGCTTATTTACAGAGGTTCCAAGATTGTTAACTGGTGTCCTGTTTGTAAAACTTCGATCTCTGATGCCGAAGTGGAGCATGTGGATCGTGAAGGTAAGTTTTATCATATTAATTACCCTATCGACGGTACGGACAGATTGGTTGAAATTGCAACCACAAGACCCGAGACTATGCTTGGTGATACGGCAATTGCGGTTAATCCGAAAGATGACAGATATAAAGATTTGGTGGGGAAGTTTGTTAAATTACCTTTGACAGACAGACTTATACCTGTTATTGAGGATGAGTATGTTGATATGGAATTCGGTACCGGTGTTGTTAAGATTACTCCGGCGCATGACCCTAATGACTTTGCCGTGGGAGAAAGACATAATCTTCCGCAGATAAATATTATGAACGATGATGCCACAATGAATGATAAATGCGGCAAATATGCGGGCATGGACAGATATGAGGCCAGAAAAGAAATCATAAAAGACCTGGAATCTCTCGGACTTATGGTTAAAATCGAAAGTCATAACCACAGTGTGGGTACTCATGACAGATGCGGAACAACCATTGAGCCTATGGTTAAAAAGCAATGGTTTGTTAAGATGGAAGATCTTATAAAACCGGCAGCAAATGCAATAAAGAACGGAGATATCAGACTTATTCCGTCTAACATGGATAAGACATTTTATCATTGGACAGACAACATAAAGGACTGGTGTATCTCAAGACAGTTATGGTGGGGACATCAGATTCCGGCGTTTTATTGCGAGGATTGCGGGGAAATAACCGTATCTGAAGAAAAACTTTGCAAATGTCCTAAATGCGGCGGAAAAGTGACTCAGGACGAAGATACTCTCGATACCTGGTTCTCGTCTGCGCTGTGGCCTTTCTCGACTCTCGGATGGCCTGAAAAAACAAAGGAATTGGAATATTTTTATCCTACGGATGTGCTTGTAACGGGATATGATATTATTTTCTTCTGGGTTATCAGGATGATATTCTCCGGATACGAGCATATGGGTGAGAGACCTTTTAAGGATGTGCTGTTCCACGGACTTGTAAGAGATGCTCAGGGACGAAAAATGAGTAAATCTCTCGGAAACGGTATCGATCCGCTGGATGTTGTTGAAAAATACGGAGCGGATGCGCTCAGAGGTTCTCTTATTTCAAACACAACGCCGGGCAATGACATGAGATTCTATGACGGGAAGGTGGAAGCTGCAAGAAACTTTGCCAATAAAATCTGGAATGCATCGAGATTTATCATGATGAACGATGAAGACGGTGCTGCAGATGCACATTCGGAGAAACCGGAAAACCTTACCGATGCCGATAAATGGATTATTTCAAGAGCCAATAAGCTGGTAAAGGATACTACCAACAATCTTGAAAAATTTAATCTGGGAATTGCATATGACAATATAGTTTCATTTGCATGGGATGAATTCTGCGATTGGTATGTGGAAATGGTGAAGCACCGTCTTTACGATAAAGAAAATGAAACAAGGGCTGCAGCCGTATGGACGTTAAAGAAGGTTATGACGGATATTTTAAAATTACTTCATCCGTTTATGCCGTTTATTACGGAAGAAATATTCTGTAACATTCAAAATGCCGAAGAAACAATCGTTATTTCAAAATGGCCTTCATATACGGAAAATAATGTATATGCAAAGGAAGAACATGATATAGAAATTATTAAAGAAGCCGTAAAAGCAATCAGAAACATCCGTGCGGAAAAGGATGTTAAGCCTTCAAAACAGGTTCCCGTATATATTGTTTCGGATAATGACGATGTTGTGACTGCGTTTAACAACGGAAAGGACTTCTTTGCTTCATTATCAAAGGCGGGAGAAGTATATTTAACAAATTCAAAGGACAATGTTCCGGCGGATTCATGCTCTGCCGTTATTGAGGGAGCAGGAATATACATACCTCTTGCGGAGCTCGTTGATATTAAAGAAGAATTGGAAAGACTCGGTAAAGAGGCGGATAAGCTCAAGGGAGAAATTAAAAGATGCGAAGGGATGCTGAGTAACGAGAAGTTTATTTCCAAAGCACCCGAAGCTAAGGTTAACGAAGAGAAAGCAAAGCTTGCCAAGTACAAGGAAATGCTTGAAAAAGTTGAAGCTGAAATAAGAGATTTATCCAAATAAAGAGGGACTGATGAAAATATTATTTGTGTCACTTGGGTGTGACAAAAATTTGGTTGACAGTGAGCAAATGCTTGCATTACTGCTTAGGGATGGTCATACGATAACAGACGATGAAACTCAGGCAGACGTTATAGTTATTAACACCTGTTGCTTTATCGGCGATGCAAAGGAAGAGAGTATCGAAACTATTCTCGAATATGCCAAATATAAAGAAGACAACTGTAAGGCGCTGATAGTCGCAGGTTGCCTTGCCACAAGATACAAAGACGAAATATTGCAGGAGATTCCCGAGATAGACGCTATTATAGGGACTACGTCAACGGATAAAATAGCGGAAGCCATCGATTCGGCGCTTAAAGGTCAGGAGACTAAAGTGTTTGACGACATCGACAGACTTCCGATGATAGAAGAGAAGAGGGTAAGTTCAACCGGAGGATACTATGAATATTTAAAAATATCCGAAGGATGCGACAAGCATTGTACATATTGCATCATACCGAAAGTGCGAGGCAACTACAGAAGTTACCCGATGGAATATCTCATTAAACAGGCCGAGGATTTGGCTGAGGCAGGTGTTAAAGAACTTATACTTGTAGGTCAGGAAGTTACCATGTACGGAGTCGATCTCCATAAAGGACGAGGAAAAGGCAAGAAGAGACTTGCTGAATTAATATCAAAGCTTGCCAAGATTGACGGAATAGAATGGATAAGACTTCTGTATTGCTATCCGGAAGAAATTGACAATGAACTGATAGACGTTATGAGAACCGAGCCTAAGGTATGCCGCTATATTGATATGCCTGTTCAGCATGTATCTGACAGTATTCTTCACATGATGGGAAGAAATATGACTGAAAGTAAGGTGCATAAGGTCATTAAAAAATTAAGAAATGCCATGCCGGATATTTGTATAAGAACAACTCTTATTACAGGGTTCCCCGGAGAAACCGAATATGACTTCGCCGTATTAAAAGAGTTTGTTACGGAACAATATATAGACCGATTGGGAATATTTACATATTCGGAAGAAGAAGGTACGCCGGCGGCCAAGTTCTCACAAAAAGTTCCTCAGGAAGTCAAAGAACAGAGAAGAGATGTACTTATGGCATTACAGCAGGAAGTATCAAAAAAGATAAACAAGAGTTTTGTCGGTCAGAGAATGAAAGTCATTATAGACGGATACCTGCCCGAAGACGATGTGTATGTTGCAAGATCATACAGAGATGCTCCTAACGTTGACGGAAATGTATTTGTAACATTAAATGAAAATGATTCGAGAGAACTTATGTCAGGTACATTTTTGGATGTGGTTATTACCGATTATTCGGAATATGACTTGATTGCAAAAACAGTACAGGTTGACTAAACGGAGATTATATGAATTTACCTAACAAATTAACAATATTCAGAATAGTATTGGTTCCGGTATTTTTAATATTTTTACTGGGACAGTTCGGGTATTGGGCCAATATTGTTGCGGCGGTTATATTTATTGCGGCAAGCGCAACGGATATGTTAGACGGATATATCGCAAGAAAATATAATATGATAACTAATTTCGGCAAGTTTATGGATCCGCTTGCGGATAAGCTTCTTGTGGATTCGGCGCTTATTGCGCTTGTGGCCCTCGGAAGAATAGAGGCATGGATAGTTATTGTAATTATCGGAAGAGAATTTATTATAAGCGGATTCAGACTGGTTGCTGCAGACAACGGGACGGTTATTGCCGCAAGCTTTTGGGGCAAGATAAAAACCGTATTTCAGATGGCTGCCACAATACTGCTGATATTTGATTTTTCGTGGTTCCCGATTTATCTGATAACACAAATATTAGTGTATATTGCGTTGGTTTTAACCGTAATATCGCTGATTGATTATCTAATCAAGAATAGAAACGTACTAAAAGACATAAAGTAATAAACAAAACACCTGTTTGACAAAACAGGTGTTTTGTTATATCATGAGCAGAACAAAAACTTTATGATAACGATTTATATGTTATCATCATAATTAAAGATCGGATATTATAAGATGATTTTATATATCGGCATACTTCGTTTACACATACACAATACAGAATTTTAGGAGATAATATGGATAACGAAACTAAAAGAGAAGAGAAGTTAAAAGCCATTGAAGCCGCTATTTCACAGATTGAAAAGGATTACGGCAAGGGTTCCATTATGTGCCTCGGCAATTACAGCGGGCTTGATATAAGTACAATTTCAACAGGATGTTTAAGCCTTGACATAGCTCTCGGAGTGGGAGGAATACCGAGAGGAAGAATTATAGAAGTTTACGGACCGGAATCAAGCGGTAAGACCACGCTTGCGCTCCACATGATAGCCGAAGCTCAAAAAGGCGGGGGTATTGCAGCTTTTATAGATGCGGAACACGCATTAGATCCCGTATATGCCCGAAATATAGGAGTAGACATCGATAATCTTTATGTTTCTCAGCCGGATAGCGGCGAGCAGGCATTGGAAATCGCCGAAACAATGGTCAGATCCGGAGCCATTGACATTCTTGTTATAGACTCCGTTGCGGCGCTTGTACCTAAACAGGAGATTGACGGTGAAATGGGAGATGCCCATATGGCTGTTCAGGCCAGACTTATGTCACAGGCGTTGAGAAAACTTACTCCTGTTGTAAGTAAGAGCAAATGCGCCGTGGTATTTATCAATCAGCTCAGAGAGAAAGTCGGAGTTGTATTCGGAAATCCTGAGACGACAGCCGGAGGAAGAGCACTTAAGTTTTATTCATCCGTAAGAATGGATATAAGAAAGAAAGAAATACTCAAACAGGGCGGAGAAGTTGTCGGCAATCACGTTGTTGTTAAAATTGTAAAAAACAAGGTTGCGCCTCCTTTTAAAGAAGTTGCGTTTGACATTATGTTCGGAACGGGAATATCAAGAGAAGGCGACGTGCTTGATCTTGCCACAGAGAAGGATATTATACAGAAGAGCGGAGCCTGGTTTGCATATAACGGAGAGAAGATAGGACAGGGACGCGAAAACGTAAAGAAGTACTTAAAAGATAATCCGGACATATTTGAAGAAATATCAAACAAGGTTATAGAAAAGATACAGTCCGATCCTAATTCCGGGTTTAAATATGCCGTAAATAATTCTGAAAACGAGGGTGAAGTCGAAGACGATTCCGACAGTGAATAATATATGAATATCCGTCATATATTTCATTTTAAAATATTATGAATTACATAGTTACAGATATAAAAAAGAAGAGCGGGAAATCCCGCTCTTCCGTTGTTTACATTAATTATGAAGACTCTTTTACGCTTTTTGATTCCGAAATATCCGAATTTGATATATCTGTAGACAAAGAGATAACCGAAGAATTAATGGAACATATATATAAAGATATATTGGAACCGAGATGTTATAAAAGAGCTCTCAATACAATTATCAGAAAGTCCGTAAGCGTATATGAAATGAAGCAAAAATTATCCAAAGACGGCTATCCCGAGTTAATATCGGATGCAGTAACGAAAAAGTTGATAAAGGAAAGGCTTCTTAATGATGAAAAATTTGCCGAAAGTTATATATCATATTATTCTCAAACCAAACCGGTGAGTATTATTAAAAGAGAATTATCAGTAAAGGGAATAAATGAGGAATTGGCAGACAGACTCATTGAAAACGAATGTCTTGCGGACAGTAATCATGAATACAATCTCTGTATGAAATTACTATCGAAAAAATACAACGGAAGTGAGAATGATTTTTCTTCCGTACAAAAAGCAAAGCAGTTTTTATACAGAAAAGGTTTTTCGTTTGACGTGATTAATAACTGTATTTCGGATTTCTTTGATGAAGAGCCTGATTATTGACATCGGCTTCATTTGTCGTTTGCATATAATATACTTAAGTGGTAGTATATTATGGATGTACTATGATTATATTACATTTTAATACGGGAGGAATATGATGTTAGCAGTTATTTTGTCAGTTGCTATTACGGCAGTAATTGTTGCATTCATTACTTGGCTGATTACCTCCAAATCAATAGAGAAGTCTAATAATGCTACCATCGGCAATGCAAAAGACAAAGCTGAAGAAATTATGGATTCAGCTAGAAAAGAAGCCGAAAATTTCAGAAAAGAAGCAGAGATTGAAGCTAAAGAGAGCGCGCTGCAGTTAAAAAATGAGCTTGAAAGCGAATACAGAGAACGCCGCAGCGAAGTTGCTCAGTATGAGAAACGAATAATTGCCAAAGAAGAAACTTTAGATAAAAGATACGATGTTTTAAAGGTTGAAGAGCAATCGGTTGAAAACAGGAAAAAGGAAATAGACGAATTATACGCCGAAGCCGAAAATATCAAGATTCAACAGGAAAAAGAACTTGAGAACATAGGTGGTCTGACCAAAGAAGAGGCAAGAACTTATATTCTTGAAAAAGCGGAAAAAGACGCAACGGAAGATGCCGCAAAATTAGTAAAGGCAATACAAAAAAATGCCGCTGATGACGCGGAAAAGAAAGTCAAAGACATTATAGTCAACGCTATCTCACGATGCGATATTGATCATGTTTCGGAAGCTATGATATCTGTTGTGGAACTTCCTAATGAAGAAATGAAGGGGCGTATTATAGGCCGTGAAGGTCGCAATATTCGTACATTCGAGAAAATGACAGGCGTTGAACTTATAGTAGACGATACACCGGAAGCTGTTGTTCTGTCTTGTTTTAATCCGATAAGAAGGGAAATTGCGAGAATTACTCTTGAAAAGCTTATTGTCGACGGAAGAATACATCCGACACGTATTGAGGAAATGCTTGAAAAATCGACAAAAGAACTCGATGACAAGATTAAAACCATCGGTGAGACAACACTTATGGATCTCGGTGTTCACGGTGTTCATCCGGCAATCGTCAAACTTATCGGAAGATTGCAATACAGATACAGTTTTGGGCAAAATGCGCTTAAGCATTCCGTTGAAGTATCTATTCTGTCGGGGCTTCTTGCCGCCGAAGTCGGAGAAGACGTGGCATTGGCAAGAAAGGCCGGATTATTGCATGACATAGGTAAGGCTCTGGATTTTGAGATGGAGGGCACGCATGTGCAGCTCGGTGCTGAAATATGCAGAAAGTATAAGGAATCACCGGTTGTTATTAATGCCATTGAATCTCATCACGGAGATGTTGAGCCTGACAATATGATATCATTGCTTGTGGAATGCGCAGACATGATATCAGCGGCAAGACCGGGGGCAAGACGTGAAGATATAGATGTATACATTAACAGACTTAAGAGGTTGGAAGAGATTTCCAATTCTCATGAAGAAGTTGTTGAATCATATGCCGTTCAGGCCGGAAGGGAAATCAGAGTTATGGTTTCTCCTGAAAAGATTGACGATGCGCATATGGAGTTGTTGGCTAAGGACATTGCCGATCAAATTGAAACGGAATTAGCTTATCCGGGCCAGATAAGAGTAAGTGTTATAAGAGAATCTCGAGTTGTTGAGTACGCCAAGTAATTAAGCTGCAATAAGATTTTATATAATTTAATTACACAGAGATTAAGTTATCTCTTTTAAGCCCTTATTGTCGCAGTTGCGACAATAAGGGCTTTTGTAATATAAAAAGTTTTTAAAGTATTTTATTGTTTAGTTTTACTTATCTTATATTTATGAATCATATGTTTTATATATAAAAATGATTCCACATCTATTTAATATATTATTTTTTACAGCTGAAATAATTAATAAAATAAACATTATATTGATTTTTACTTAACAAGAGTGTAATATTTAATTATATATACTTAAGTCAGTCAGATAAGTTGAATATGTATACATTGTAACAGGTAAGAGCTTAAAAATAAGTATAAATATACATTTGAAGGAGGATTGTTCTGTGCATTATACAGATATGAGCAGGGAAGAGTTGGTATCAATTCAGAAAGAGCTTATGCACAAATTTAATGAAATAAAGGGAAAAAATCTCAAGCTTAATATGTCAAGAGGTAAACCGTCGCCCATACAGTTAAAAGTATCATATCCGCTGCTGGACACTGTTACGTCCGAATCAGATCTTGTAGATGAAAACGGGGTGGATTGCTCCAATTACGGATGTCTTGAGGGTATAGACGGAGCAAGAGAGCTTCTCGCCGAAATGATCGGAACGGATAAGGAACATATGCTTGTGTTCGGCAATTCAAGTTTGAATATTATGTTTGATCAGATTTCAAGAGCATATACTCACGGCTATTTGGGACATGCTCCATGGTCGAAGTCGGACAAAGTAAAGTTTTTATGTCCCGTACCGGGATATGACAGACATTTTATGATTACAGAGCATTTCGGTATGGAAATGATAAATATCCCGATGACGGCAGACGGTCCGGATATGGATATGGTGGAGAAACTCGTTGCAAACGATCCGACAATCAAGGGAATGTGGTGTGTTCCTAAATATTCCAATCCGACGGGAATTACTTATTCCGATGAAACAGTGAAAAGGCTTGCGGCTTTAAAACCTGCCGCTCCCGATTTCAGACTTTTTTACGATAATGCGTACTGTGTTCATGATCTTTACGATGAAGGGGATAATCTTATCGATATTATTGAAGAGTGTGAAAAGAACGGTAACGAAGACATAGTATTTGAATTTGTTTCAACATCAAAAATCAGTTTCCCGGGCTCCGGAATAGCGGGAATGGCTGCAAGTAAAGCCAATATTGCCGATGTCAAAAGTCATTTACATTTTCAAACCATAGGACATGATAAGATTAATCAGCTTCGTCATGTGAAGTTCTTTAAGGACATGGACGGCGTAAAGAACCACATGAAAAAGCATGCTGAATTTATCAGACCGAAATTTGAAAAGGTTTTATCCGTTTTTGAAAGGGAACTCGGAGACCTGGGTGTAGGTACATGGACAAAACCGAAAGGCGGATATTTTATATCTTTTGATTCAACTCTTAATTGCGCCACGGATATTTATGATTTGTGTAAAGAAGGCGGTGTTACTCTTACTTCCGTGGGAGCGACATTTCCTTACGGAAATGATCCGAATGATTCAAACTTAAGAATTGCGCCTACATATCCTACAGTGGAAGAGTTGGAAGAAGCTGCGGAATTATTTACGGTTGCGGTTAAGTTAGCAAGCGTAAACAAGCTCTTAAAACAAAATTAAAGTATTGATTGATTCGAAAAAATATAATTTAAGAATGTTAATAAAAGGAAGCGGGTGAATATTCATCAGAGATAAATGTCTCAAAGATGAGGCTCTCGCTTTTTTGAATTGAGTTATTATATGTAACATTATCACAGATTTGTATTATTTTATTTGTTGTAATAACAGAGGGAAATTTATGGATAATATAGGATTTATCGGCACAGGCAATATGGGATATGCCATGTTAAAGGGAGCACTTTTATCTGTTGCCCCGGAGAAAATAGGAATTACGGACAGGTCTTTTGAAAAAGCCGGCGGAATAGCGGAAAAGACAGGTGTACGTCATTTTGCGTCAAATGCGGATTGTGTAAAATCGAGTAAATATATTATTTTTTCCATTAAGCCGCAGGTATATGAAAATGTGGTAAATGAAATCAGAGAGTATATCGATGAATCTAAAATAATTATTTCGCTTGCTCCTAACATATCAGTTGATACCCTTATCGGTATGTTTGGGAAAAAAGTTCGTATAGTCAGACTGATGCCGAATACACCTGCCCTTGTGGGTGAAGGTATGACCGGATACTGTTATGATGACGGATTATTTGATGAAAAAGAAAAAGAGTTTTTGGAAGAATTTTTTAATTCTTTCGGAAGAGCCGTAAAAGTGTCTGAAAAGCTTATGAGTTCGGTTGTATGCGCAAGCGGATCTTCACCGGCTTATGTGTTTTTGTTTATAGAAGCTCTTGCGGACAGCGTTGTAAAATACGGTATGTCGAGAGATGATGCATATAAATTTGTTGCTCAAACGGTACTGGGCTCAGCAAAAATGGTTCTTGAATCCGGAGAACATCCCGGCGTGTTAAAGGACAGAGTATGTTCTCCGGGAGGTACTACCATAAGAGCCGTGGAACAACTGGAAGAACACGGGTTCAGAAAGGCGCTGTTTAAAGCAACGGAAGCCTGTTACAACAAGTGTGAGAATAAAGACTGATATGTGCGTGACCTTGTAAAAATAAGCGATGTATTGTATTATTATGCCAATTAACCATATGTAACTAAGATAATTACTTAATGCAAAACATATGTTAGGAGGTGATGCTGTGCCAATCAAAATACAGAGCGACCTTCCCGCAAAACAGCAATTAGAATCGGAAAACATTTTCGTAATGGATGAAAGCAGGGCGTTATCCCAGGAGATTCGTCCTCTGAAAATTGTTATAGTCAATCTTATGCCGTTAAAGGAAGCAACAGAACTTGATCTTCTAAGATCGTTATCCAACACGCCGCTTCAGTTAAATGTAAGCTTTTTAAAAATGAAGTCACATGCTTCAAAACACACTAAAGCATCTCATCTTGAAAAGTTCTATATTTCATTCGACGAAATTAAGCATAAAAACTTTGACGGGATGATTATCACGGGAGCTCCCATAGAAAAGCTTGACTTTGAAGAAGTCAACTATTGGGACGAAATAACGGAAGTAATGGACTGGTCAAAGGATCATGTTACAAGTACGCTTCATATATGTTGGGCGGCTCAAGCCGGTATGTATTACCATTACGGCGTAAGGAAGCGTATGAAGAAAGAAAAGTTATCGGGTGTATATCTTCATCATGTAATACACAGAAAGGACCCTCTCGTAAGAGGATTCGACGATGTGTTCTATGCTCCTCACTCAAGATATACCGAGGTGTGCAGGGAAGATGTTCTGTCCAATCCTGTATTTAAGGTTTTGGCCGATTCAAGAGAGGCCGGATTATATCTTGTCACGGCCGAAAACGGCAAAAACGTGTTTGTTATGGGGCATCCGGAATATGACAGATTTGCCCTCGA
This sequence comes from Lachnospiraceae bacterium, assembly GCA_022769005.1. GTDB lineage: Bacteria > Bacillota > Clostridia > Lachnospirales > Lachnospiraceae > UBA4285. The sequence continues at coordinate 86,293 of JALEKK010000035.1, read as the reverse complement.
CAGTGAATATAAAAGAGATTTATATGCCAGATTAAAGCCGAATATTCCGGTACACTATTATCCTGACAATAATCCTGCAAAACGTCCGAGAATGCAGTGGAGATCACACGCAAATGCCCTTTATACAAATTGGATTAATTACTACGTATATCAGGTAACACCGTATATATTGGATGAATAAATTTATTACGGATATTATTATTTGTACTGTAATTAATTACAAAAATTTGATATAATTTCAATTACATTTTAGAGAAGGAGATTATGACAATGTCAATGAATGTGAGAGGTGTTGATAACGAAACACAGGATATTATTAATTTTTACATAGCTAACGGCTGGGAGGAGAACGAAGCCTTCAATATCGTTAAGCAGTTTAAAGATGAGATGTACAATACATTTGAGATTCTTTGTTTATGCTCACTTATGAAGCTTCTCAATACCACATATGTTAAGGGTAACGACGGAAAAGTTCCTAACCTTACAATAGTAAGTCAATATCCTAACGTTAAGATTTCAACGACTCAGGGTTCGCCTATTATGGGATTATTCAGTGTTCTCCCATCAGGCAGAATTTATGTTGAAGTCAGAGTTACGGACGGAGAAAGATATCGCTCTATTGACTGGATTGAATTTGCTGAAGTAAAAGAAGGAGCAGAGGGATATGATAAGTTCATCAAAGATTTAGCTTCAGGTGAATCATCATACCTTATGCTTAAGGACGGAACAAAATTCCAGCTTTCTGACATTAAGAGAGAAAACCTTGATTGGTATATCAATATGATTGCAGAATTATTGCCAAGAGGCTGATTTATTTCAGCACCGTAATTTATTTAAATAAAAAGCTGCACGCGCCGGTATTTCGGAGTGTGCAGCTTTTTATATATGTATATTGTGAAAATATTAAGACTCAAGAGTAATAAATTCAGGTTTTCTGTTTCTGAAAACGGTGCTGTATTTAAATCCGGTTTCAATAAGGAGCTCGTTAGCTTCTTTTACAAGTCTTCCCACATCGCCGGCTTTATGAGAATCGGCTCCTACGGTAATTATTTCGCCTCCGAGATCCTTATACATTTTCAATATGGATGTATTTGGATTATAATCACCGACATTACTTTTCCATGCGCCGGCGGTATTTATTTCTATACCTTTTCCTTTTTCGATAAGTGTCTTTAATATTTCACGAATCAGATCATACGGAAGCATTATTCCTATCTGACCTCTTGTATGATTACCGGGAACATATCTTACAATATAGTCCAAGTGTCCGTACACGTCAAAATTAGAAATGTTGCAAACGGAATCATACACGTTCTCAAAATATCTTCTTATGCGCTCTTTCGGTTCTCTTTCGGACCAAAAGTCTATGTAATACGGATCGACTCCGTCAACTACGTGAGTCGAACCGATTATAAAATCATATTTATTCTCTTTATCGAAATTCTCAATAAGATCCGCGGCGCCGGGAGTAAGTCCCTGTTCGATTCCTATAAGAATATCAAGCTTATCTTTGTTTTTTTCTTTTAAATCGGATAAATATTCATAGTATGATTCCTGATCCAAATCGAATACGGATTTACCGTCGGGTGAAAAATAATTAAAATCATTGTGATCGGTAAAGCATATTCCCGACAATCCCATATCTGCGGCATTTAATACAATTTCTTCCGGATTCGATTCGGAATCCGAAGAAAATTTACTGTGCAAATGTAAATCATATAATTTATTCATTAAAAACCTCACATTTATTCAATATAATTTCTCAATAAATTATCACTTAAACGCTTCTTATGCGGTAAGAAAAGTATATATAAAAACATAATAAAGTCAAGAAACAATAGGTTTGCCGCATGATTTCAAAATGGTTTTCAAAAATCGAAAACCACATGGTAGGAGCGTTATTGAAAATTGATGACGATTATGTATATAAAACCGAATACATTTGTTTGTAACAAAAAACAACTCCGTATATAATAACACAATAAAAGATAATTTATGAAAGAATATTGCGGGATTGCCTATGTATTAATGCATTAACCGTAAAAATGTCAAAAAAAAAAGATGGCAAAAAACTTGCCAATCCATTATTGTTTAGATACAATGTAAATGTTTTGATTTATAACGGTAAGTTTTTAGGAGGGAAATAATGTCAGTAAAGGTTGCTATCAATGGTTTTGGGCGCATTGGAAGATTAGCTTTTAGACAGATGTTTGAAGAGAAGGATTTTGAAATTGTTGCGGTTAACGATTTATCCAAGCCTTCTGTATTGGCATATCTTTTAAAGTACGATTCAACACAGGGAAGAATCGTTAACTTCGGAGAGGAAGATTTAATTACGGCAGACGACGAAGCAGGCACAATTACGGTTAAGGGTAAGACTGTTAAGATTTACGGAGAGAGAGACGCAAAGGATCTCCCTTGGAAAGAATTGGATGTTGATTGCGTTCTTGAGTGTACAGGTTTCTATACATCGAAAGAGAAATCAATGGCTCATATTGAAGCCGGCGCAAAGAAGGTAGTTATTTCAGCACCTGCAGGTAATGATCTTAAGACGATTGTTTACAATACAAATCATACTACATTAACAAAAGACGATCAGATTATTTCTGCCGCATCATGTACAACAAACTGTCTTGCACCGATGGCTAAAGCTCTTAACGACTTAGTACCTATCGAATCCGGCATCATGAAGACAGTTCATGCATATACGGGTGATCAGATGCTTCTTGACAGCTCACAGAGAAAGGGAAATCTCAGAAGATCAAGAGCTGCGGGAATCAATATTGTTCCGTCATCATCAGGTGCGGCTAAGGCAATCGGACTTGTTATTCCTGAACTGAACGGCAAACTTACCGGTGCGGCCCTCAGAGTTCCTACACCTACAGGTTCAATTACAATGCTTTATGCGGTAGTTGACGGTGTTGTTACCGAAGAGCAGGTTAATGCGGCAATGAAGGCTGCAACAAACGAATCTTTCGGATATACTGAAGAGCATATTGTATCAAGCGACATAATAGGAATGCGTTTCGGTTCATTATTTGACGCTACATTAACATTATGCAGTCCAATGCCTAACGGTAAGACATTGGTTGAAGTATCGGCATGGTATGATAACGAGAATTCATATACAACACAGATGTGCAGAACAATTAAATATCTTGAAACACAGATTTAATTAATATATTTGTACCATAGTTAGCGGAATGGGGATGGCATATTGTTATATTTATGCTGTCCTTATTTTTGAGTAAATATATAGTAGTATAAATTTGGAGGGATTATTCCGAAATGCTTAATAAGAAGACTGTAGATGACATAAATGTATCGGGACTCAGAGTTCTTTGCAGATGCGATTTCAACGTTCCTATTGACAACGGCGTTATTACTGATGACACAAGAATAGTATCATCATTGCCGACAATTAAAAAACTTATTGCAGACGGCGGAAGGGTTATTCTCTGCTCACATCTGGGCAAGCCTAAGGGCAACGTGGTTCCTGAGCTCTCCCTTGAACCTGTGGCAAAAAGACTTTCAGAATTACTCGGAACGGAAGTAAAATTTGCAAATGACGACAATGTTGTCGGAGAAAATGCAAAGAAAATCGTAAGCGAACTGAAGGACGGAGAAGTATGTCTTCTTCAGAATGTGCGTTTCAGACCGGAAGAAACAAAAAACGAAGATTCATTTTCAAAGGAATTGGCATCACTTTGCGATGTGTATGTAAATGATGCATTCGGTACGGCACACAGAGCTCACTGTTCTACGGCAGGAGTATGTAAGTTTGTGGATCACTGTGTTATCGGATATCTTATGAAGCAGGAACTTGATTATCTCGGAAGCGTAACCAATAATCCTAAGAGACCTCTTGTTTCAATTCTCGGAGGAGCAAAGGTATCATCAAAAATTTCCGTTATTTCAAATCTTCTTGAGAAGGTGGATAAGCTTATTATAGGCGGCGGTATGATGTTTACGTTCATCAAGGCCATGGGCGGAAACGTAGGTAAGTCCATTGTTGAGGAAGATTACATTGATTATGCAAAGGAAATGATATTCAAGGCCGGAGCTTTGGGAGTACAGTTGTTATTCCCAATCGATGTCGTTGTAACAAAAGAGTTCTCAAACGATGCGGAATACAGAGTAGTAAAAGCAAATGAAATTGCGGATGATGAAATGGGAATGGACATAGGACCAAAGACAAGAGAATTATTTGCCAAGGCCCTTGAAGGTGCCGGAACGGTAATTTGGAACGGACCTATGGGTGTATTCGAATTTCCTAATTTTGCAAAGGGTACAATTGCGATTGCCGAGGCCATGGGTAATCTTAAAGATGCCATAACAGTTGTCGGAGGAGGTGACTCCGCGGCAGCCGTTAATCAATTGGGATACGGAGACAGATTTTCTCATATTTCAACAGGCGGCGGAGCGTCTCTTGAATTCCTTGAAGGCAAGGAACTTCCGGGTGTTAAAGCAGTAGATAATAAAGACTGATTTTAATGTGATTTTAATTAGCCTCTTATGTAAAGAGCATATATGCAATATACTGATTCGAACAGATTTTACTGTTGCATATATGTTGTTTTATGTAAGAGGTTTTTATACATTAAGTTTATTTATGAATAATGCGGACAGTCTGTTTAATTATAAATATATTTGGAAGGCAAGAGGGGATACTATGAATATATTTATATGATATAATAATTGGCGTATTTATATCATTTATAGTAAAAATACCGAAAATATAATGTAAAGGATATATTATGAGAAAATTAATAGTTGCTGCAAATTGGAAGATGAATAAAACGCCGGAGGAAGCCGGGATTTTTGTCGAAGAAATAAAATCGGGGATTGCCGATGCCAATGCCGATGTATATGTTTTTCCTCCGTTCCTTGCGTTACAGACCGTATCCGATGTATTGAAGGATACCGACGTAAAGGTCGGAGCCCAAAATATGTATATTGAGGATAAGGGTGCTTACACCGGAGAGATATCAGCCGATATGCTTCAGAGCATCGGAATTAATTCCGTAATTATCGGACATTCGGAAAGAAGACAGATATTTAAAGAAAGCGATGAGATGGTTCATGCAAAACTCATTAAAGCGCTTTCGAAAGGAATGACTCCTATTCTTTGTTGCGGTGAAGATCTTGAAACAAGAGAAAATAATAAATTTATGGATTTTATTAACTCCCAGATCAAATCGGCATTTGCCGATGTAAGTGAATCCGATGCATGTAAAGTTATTATTGCATATGAACCTGTATGGGCCATCGGAACAGGAAAGGTTGCCACCGGCGAACAGGCTGAGCAGGTTTGTGCATCGATAAGAAGTACGATTGAAGAGATGTATTCCAAGGAGACGGCGGATAATATCCATATTCTTTACGGAGGAAGCTGTAATGTGGGAAACGCAAAGGAATTATTTTCCATGCCTGATATAGACGGAGGGCTTATCGGCGGCGCCGGATTAAAACCCGAATTTGTAGACATAGTTCATTGTAAGGAGAAATAAAAATGAGACGTAAACCGGTTGTTTTAATGATATTGGACGGATACGGATTAAGTGATGAAAAGAGAGGTAATGCAGTAGGAAAGGCAAATACTCCGGTAATGGATGACCTTATGGCTAATTATCCCTTTGTTCACGGCCACGCATCGGGAGAGGCTGTCGGACTTCCGGAAGGACAAATGGGAAACTCCGAAGTGGGACATTTAAATATCGGAGCGGGAAGAGTTGTTTATCAGGATCTGACAAGAATTTCCAATGCCATAGAAGACGGTTCGTTTTATAAAAACGAGGCGTTTTTAAAGGCGATGGATAATTGCAAAAAGAACGGATCCACGCTTCATATTTGCGGATTATTGTCTGACGGCGGAGTACATTCATATAATAAGCATCTGTATGCTCTTATTGACATGGCGGAAAAAGAGGGATTAAACAGTGTACAGATTCACGCATTTACGGACGGAAGAGATACGGATCCTAAGTCAGGCATAGGCTTTGTGAAAGAGCTTGAAGCAGAAATGAAAAAAATCGGAGTAGGAAAGATTGCTACGGTTATCGGACGTTACTATGCCATGGACAGAGATAACAGATGGGACAGAGTTGAACAGGCATACAGATGTATGACTGAAGGCAAAGGCGTTTTTGCATACAGTCCCGAAATGGCGGTTTATCAGTCATATGAAGACGGTGAAACGGATGAATTTATCCGTCCTACGGTAGTTTCTTCAAGCAGCGGCAAGGTTCACAGTGTGGAAGACGGAGATTCTCTCATCTGCATTAATTTCAGACCTGACAGGGCAAGAGAAATTACAAGAGCCTTTTGCGATGATGAATTCACACATTTCGACAGAGGTCCCAGAAAAGACATAGTATATGTATGTATGACAGACTATGATGTAACCATACCTAATAAACTTGTGGCATTTGAAGATAAAGAAATTAAAAACACATTGGGAGAGATTATTTCAAAAGCAGGTTTAAAGCAGCTTAGAACGGCTGAAACAGAGAAATATGCCCATGTTACGTTTTTCTTCAACGGAGGAGTTGAAGTTCCTTATGAAGGCGAAGACAGATACCTTGTTCCGTCTCCAAAGGTTGCCACATATGATTTAAAGCCTGAAATGAGTGCGGAAGAAGTGTGTGACGGAGTCGTAAACGCCGTAAATGAAGGAAAGTATGATTTTATAGTTGTTAACTTTGCCAACCCTGATATGGTAGGTCATACGGGATTGGTGAAAGCCGCCGTAAGCGCCGTTGAAACCGTTGACGCATGTGTCGGAAGAATTAAAGATGCTGTAGTCGAAAAAAACGGAGTTCTGTTTATTTGCGCAGATCACGGAAATGCCGAAAAAATGCTGGATAATTATACCGGAAAGAGTGTTACGGCCCATACAACAAATGATGTTCCGTTTATATTGGTTAATTACGGTGACGTTAAACTCAGAGAAGGCGGAAGGTTGTGTGATATAGCTCCTACCCTTCTTGAAATTATGGATATAGAAAAACCTGCGGAAATGACAGGAGAGTCATTAATCGTTAAATAATCTCCGGTTTATTTCCCGAACATCATAAAATAAATACAAAAACCTTGTGTTTAGCGCCGAACAGCGTTATATACAAGGTTTTTGTATAGGTGTTTTATCATAAGACGCAAAAGGCCGTATGTTATGGTTTTAGATTATATTGTATTTATGTTTATACAATATAATTTTAAAAGTGCTATAATCATTTAAGAACAAAATATTTTTATATTGGTATTATACTGTTGTGAGGTAGTGTGATGAGTGATAATTCTAAGGCTAAAGGTATAATAACTTTTAAGCCTGAGATAAGAAGAGAATCGATTCGGGCTATTATATATATGTCAATATATTTAATTTCGACTTATCTTATGATAGGACCCCTCGGAAAAAGCAATGCTTTGGCATTCGGTATGGCATTGTCAAATGTAATACCGTCAAGTCAGAATGACTATACCATAGAGCCGGTTAAGAATACATTTATTTTGCTGGCATCCAATGTAGGTATAATTTTTCTTTCATATCTCGGATACGGTTTCTTTGCAAACGGAACTCCCGGATATGTTACAATGGTAACCGTTTCAACTTTTATTACGTTTTTCCTGGCGGTATACCTTTTTACATCGGAAAAGCACAGCAGCACATTTATGCCGTTGTTACTCTGCTTTCCGGTAATGCTTTACAGACCGGTATATGGATGGGATTTTGTAATAAGAATTGCAATATTCGGAGGATTTGCACTTGTTTCCATTTTGTATAATTTTTTAATTCACGGAATGTCTTTTAATAAAAAGCTTAAAAAGAGAGTGGATTATACCATAGGATTGCTTGAGAAACAATGTGACAGTATCTTAAACGAAGAAGACAAAGAGAAGTTGATTTCGCAAAAAAATGCAATAGATGACAGTCTTACCGTTATAGAGCAGGCGATAGGAGAAAAACTTTCCATAAGTTACAGGTGGCAAAGGGGCCATGACATGGTTCGTACAGTTACGATATTAAAGCGAATCAACAATACGCTTATGGATAATTATATAAATGAAGGCAAGAAAATGTCTCAGGGAATGCATAATCTTATTAACGAGATGTTGGATTCCATAGATGATTTTGAAGATGATAAAGTTTCCGAAGAGTCAGTTACAAAAGAGTTTGATGATTTATATGTTAAACTTAACAGTGAACTTGACGGGGAAACCATAGTGGAATCCGTAAGGGAAGAAATGGATGATTTTATCCAGGGTGAAGTACTTCATATTGATAAGAAAGAAAGTAAGGTTAAGATAAGCAGCGATATATTGAACCGCTTTAACATTTACAGTCTTATTTTTGCATTGAAGGTTTCATGTCTTGCGTCGGCGGGAATTCTTGTAACAACATTATTTAATCTACCGAACTCATATTTATTCCCTCTTTATGTGGGTATAACGGCTCAGCCTTATATAGAGGCCAATTCATCAAGCACAAAGAAGCGTATTATTAACTCGATATACGTTATAGGGTTGATGTTGATTTCATTTTCCATAACAAATGTGGTAGCGGTACATTATATTGTTCTTATTGGAATAACATTATTTGCCGATATGTTCTTCAAGTTTGATTATAAGGCAATGATAGGTACTATGTTTTCCGTAATAACATATGCCATTATGTCGCCGGATATGATTTATTCGGGTTCGCTGTACAGAATAACATATATAGCGTCAGCATGTATTCTGCTTCAGATTGTTGATATGTTTGTATTTCCGAGAAGTATAATGACAACTCTCCGCAAGCAGATGCAATATTCTCTTTATTTAAACGATGAATTAAGAGATGCGCTTTCAAACGAGGAAACAACATATAATGATATAAGTAAAATACTTATAAAAAAGAGGAAAATAAATCAGAAAATCAGATCTACCAACAGATATTCTCAGGCTCCTTACGTTAAGGAATATCTGATGGCCGACGAAGAGTGGATTAACAGACTTACAATGATAAATCACCGACTGATGGAAGACGGATTGAAAATAGGTGATTTTAAAGAAGTTATAGAGCATCCTGATAACTTATCGCACAGACTCAAAAATATATTTACTGCCATTGATGAAGTAACATGGGATGTGTTTAATGCAGAAAAAATTGCCGGTAAAATAGATTACGGAAAGAAATAATAAATGAAAAACCTAAGGTAGCGCACATAATATTAAGTGTCGCAGCCTTAGGTTTTTATGTTAATTTATGCATAATATATTCATAAATATCCTGATTGTTATTTTGCCATTTATTGCATATTATTTTGGCGTCTTCTTCTGAAGGAACCGATAATCGTATTTCAATTAAGGACGTATTGCCCTCGTTAACTTTACACTCAGCTATATAATCGCCGGATTCGGATTGGTAATAGTTTGAAATTGTATTGATCTCGCATCTGAAATCATATTTATTATCGCTTAAATAACAGTCAATATCTTCTTTAATTGATGAGGACAGCTTATTTGAAAACTGTCGTATGGCATACTGACCGTTTTCGGTAAGAGAATATTGCGTACTGTTTTTATAAATTGCCGCATGTATAAAATTATCATCAATAAGAGTATTAAGAGTGTTTTGCAGTGTGAAGTATGTGGTATATTCCCTGCCAAGCACAAAACTGCTGATTTGACTGTTGGAAAGCGGAAAATTAACCTTTTCCAACATATACAAAATCATAAGTTTATACATCATATCCGGTTCTTCATTCATGGTTTTATTGTCCTTATTATTTCCATAATAAAAATTAAGTCATATGTATAATAATATATGAAATTTTAACATTTGTTAAGCGCTATATATAATAACAAAAGATTAATATAAAAACAATGTAAAATAAAAATGCTTGACATCACTCTTTACAATCTGTTATTATAACCAACAGCTGTAAAGGAGTTTATATGAACAACATATTTAAACAGACATTATTGTATGACTTTTATGGTGAACTTCTGAACGAACATCAACGCAGTGTATATGAAGATGCTGTATTTAACGATTTATCTCTCAGCGAGGTTGCCGATAATTACGGTGTTTCAAGACAGGCTGTTCATGATCTTATCAAGAGAGTGACTAAGATGTTGGAGAAGTATGAAAATAAGTTGCATATGATAGAGCGATTCGCTAAGATGCAGGACATTGCACAGGGGATTAAAGATAAGGTTGATCAATATAAAGAATCCCGCGATGATAAGTTGCTGGATAAAATATCCGAAGATACAGAGCTGATAATAGATGAATTCTGATTTTCATCAGAAAGGATGAGTTATGGCATTTGATAGTTTATCAGAGAAATTGCAAAATGTTTTTAAAAAGCTGAGAGGCAAGGGGACTCTGAAGGAATCAGATGTTAAAGAAGCCGTAAAAGAAGTTAAGATTGCCCTTCTCGAAGCCGATGTAAACTTTAAGGTTGTAAAAAAATTCGTAAATACAATACAGGAAAAAGCCGTTGGTGAAGAGGTTATGAAATCTCTTACACCGGGGCAAATGGTGGTTAAGATTGTTAACGAAGAACTTACGGCTCTCATGGGTTCGGAGAAGACAGATATCAAATTCAGAACTGACGGTACGGCTACGAAGATTATGATGGCAGGTCTTCAGGGTGCCGGTAAGACAACAACGGCAGCGAAGCTTGCCGCAAAGTTTCAGTCCGAAGGCAAGAGACCGCTTCTTGTTGCCTGTGACGTATACAGACCGGCTGCCATAGATCAGTTAAAGGTAAACGGAGAGAAATTAGGTGTTTCCGTTTTCTCAATGGGTACCGATGTTAATCCGGTGGACATTGCAAAAGCAGCTGTGGATGAAGCGAAAAGCAGAAATAAGAATGTTATCATATTCGATACGGCAGGTCGACTTCATATCGATGAAGATATGATGGAAGAAATAAGCAGAATTAAATCCGAAGTGGGAGTTGATGAGACCGTACTTGTTGTCGATGCAATGACCGGTCAGGATGCGGTAAATGTTGCCAAAACATTTGATGATAAGGTTGGTATCGACGGAGTCATTCTTACAAAGCTGGACGGTGATACGAGAGGCGGTGCGGCACTTTCAATCAAAGCCGTTACCGGCAAACCTATATTATATGTAGGTATGGGTGAAAAACTTTCGGATCTTGAACCGTTTTACCCCGACAGAATGGCTTCACGTATGCTTGGTATGGGAGACGTGCTTTCCCTTATCGAGAAAGCGGAACAGGAAATAGACGAAGAAGAAGCGCTTAGAATGGCGGCTAAAGTCAAAAAATCGGAATTTGATTTTAATGACTATTTGTCTTCCATGAAGCAGCTGAAAAAACTCGGCGGTTTTTCAAAATTTTTGGGGCTTCTTCCTAATATGGGAATTGCCGGTAAAATGAAAGAGCTCAACCTTGACAGTGAAGACGCACAGAATGCGCTTGCCAAAAATGAAGCAATCATTTTCTCAATGACCCCGAAGGAAAGAGAGAATCCGCATATTCTCAATCCGTCAAGGAAAAAAAGAATTGCACAGGGAGCGGGAGTTGACATATCCGTCGTCAACAGACTTGTAAAGCAGTTTGAAGAAGCAAAGAAGGCTATGAAAAATATGCCCGGGATGTTTAAGGGTGGTAAAAAAGGCAAGTTTAAACTTCCTTTTTAACATATAATATTTTATTTACACATCAGTGGAGGAAAAGTAATGGTAAAGATTAGATTAAAAAGACTTGGCGCAAAGAGAAAACCATTTTACAGAGTTGTGGTTGCCGATTCAAGAACACCTAGAAACGGCAGTTCAATCGATGAAATAGGTACATATGATCCTAATTGCGAGCCAGCTAAGATCGAGATTGATGCCGAAAAGGTTAATCAGTGGATTGCTAACGGCGCTCAGCCAACAGAAACTGTTGCAAGACTTTTTAAAATTGCAGGTATCTCTAAGTAATTGATTGGAGGAAGCGTAATGGAAAAGTTTGTGGAATATATAGTGAAATCACTTGTTGATGACAAAGAACGGGTAACGGTTTATTCGGTGAGGCAGGGGGATTTGACTTCTATCCATGTTAAGACTGCTCCAGGCGATTTGGGTAAAATAATAGGAATATCAGGTCGCATCGCACAATCTATCAGAGTATTGGTTGCAGCAAGAGCTGCTGAAAATGCTAAAAACATAAAGGTATGTATTGATGAACAATGATGATTACCTTAGAGTGGGGGTAGTCGTTAAGACTCACGGTTTACGCGGTGAACTTACGGTATTTCCCACAACAGACGATCCGAACAGATTTAAGAAGCTTAAAGAATGCTTCATTTATGTAAACGGAGAAGAATACAAGCTTCATCCGAAGTCGGTTCGTTATTTTAAACAATATGTTATTATATCTTTCAAAGAATATGACAATATTAATGATGTTACCAAATTCGTAAAGAAAGATATAATGATAACAAGAGATAACGCAATTAAATTAGAGCCCGGAGAATATTTCATATGTGATCTCATAGGTCAGAAAATAGTCACATATGAAGGCGAAGAGCTTGGAATATTAGAAGACGTTATGACAAATGCCGCTAATAATGTGTACATTGTCAGAATGAATGACGGCAGAGAACTTCTTATTCCCGTCATTGACGACAGTAATATTTCCCATGATTTGGAAAGTGGTATTACAAAGGTTACATTATTAAAGGGATTGCTTTGATATATTTATAATAAATAACAATTCATGGAGGATTAGTAATGAAGGATTATATCGCAGAGATAGAAAACGCTCAGAAAAAAGAACAGTTACCTGAGTTTGGTGTAGGTGATACTGTTAAAGTTTCTGCTAAGATCATCGAGGGTACACGTGAGAGAATTCAGGTTTTCGAAGGTACTGTAATTAAGATTCAGGGTACGGGTCTTCGCAAGACATTTACGGTAAGAAAGCTTGCAAGCGGTGTAGGAGTTGAGAAGACATGGCCTCTTCACTCGCCTAATGTAGCAGATGTTAAGGTTGTAAGATACGGTAAAGTAAGAAGAGCAAAGCTTTTCTATCTCCGTGAAAGAACAGGTAAGGCTACAAGAGTTAAGGAACTCGTTAAGTAATTGCACCTTAATATTATATTATAAATACAGTAGGGATATTTCGGTATTCCTACTATTTTTATAATTCGGGCATAATTAAAGCGGAGGTAATTATGGATAATAATAACTACCAGTGGTATCCGGGACACATGGCAAAAGCTTTCAAGATTATGAAAGAGGATATTGCTCTTGTGGATATAGCGATTGAAGTAGTGGATGCAAGGGCACCGGAAAGTACAAGAAACCCCAATTTATTGGAATTGACAAAGGGCAAAGGTCACATACTCGTACTTAACAAATCCGATATGGCGGATGATAAAGAAAGTGCAATGTGGCTTGAATATTACAAAGAAAACGGTGTCTGTGCCGTGCTGTTAAATTCAAAAAAACAAAGCGATGTGCTTAAAATAAAGGATACCATCGCAAAATTAATGGATGAAAAATATAAGGGCAAATCAAGAGATTACAAAAGAATACCGAGAGTAATGATATGCGGAGTGCCGAATGTGGGTAAATCTACGTTTATTAATTCATTTGTCGGTAAAAAAAGCGCAAAAACCGGCAACAGACCCGGTGTTACAACGGGAAAACAATGGATAAAGGTGGGAAACACATGTGAATTGTTAGATACTCCCGGCGTACTTTATGTTAAACCCGTTAATGAAAAATCCGGTCAGAGATTGGCGTTCTTGGGTTCATTAAACGACAATAATCTCAATATTGAAAATCTTGCTTTTTTCCTTATTGAGTGGATGATGAAGAGGTATCCCGACAGACTGTCGGAAAAATACGGAATTGAAACAGACGGAGATACTCTGGAAATATACGAAAATACGGCAAAGAGACTGGGAGCATTAAAAAAAGGCGGTAAGCTGGATTATGAAAGAACCGCAAAGGTAATACTGGACGATTACAGAAATGCAAGATTCGGAAAAATGACTCTTGAAAGACCGTGGATAGATTAATTAACACAAATATTTATTCTGAAAGGGAGCATCATGTCACCTGAAAAACTAAGAGCGGAATTACAGAGACTCAGAGCCATGAAAGAATATGAATATGGCTTTCTGTCAGTTTCAAATGCCGTTATTGCCGGAGTTGATGAAGCCGGAAGAGGTCCTTTGGCAGGTCCGGTGGTTGCGGCGGCGGCCATACTTGATATGGATGATGATTTTATTTATTTAAATGATTCTAAAAAAGTTACTCCAAAAAGGCGGGATGTTTTGTATGATGAAATTATGAATCGGGCCATATGCGGAATTGGAATTGTGTCGGCTAAGGAAATAGATGAAATAAATATATTGCAGGCTACATACAAGGCAATGAGAGAGGCGATTAATAACTTGTCTGAGCGTCCGACGGTTCTGCTGAATGATGCCGTAATTATTCCGGGAATAGAAGAAAGCATACATCAGGAGAAAATTATTAAAGGTGATGCAAAAAGCGTATCCATAGCGGCTGCAAGTATTCTTGCTAAGGTAACGAGGGACAGATATATGGAGGAACTGGGACGCAAATATCCGGATTACGGTTTCGAAAAACATAAGGGATACGGGACAAAAGCACACATTGAGGCAATTAAAAAATTCGGAATTACACCTGAGCACAGAAAGACATTTTTAAAAAACATAACAGGCGCGTAGAATTTAAAATGTTTTATATTTAAAGAATGTCAATAAAATAATATAATAAAACAGAAATATACATACGAAATATTTGATTAAATACTGTTTTAAAATTATGAATTCGTGTGCAAATCGCAGGATACGGATTTGGGAGAATACTATGAATACATTGATTAAAGAATACGGCGAACTGACGACGGATGAACTCTATGAAATTCTCAAACACAGAAGCGAGATATATGTTGTTGAACAAAAATGCATATATCTTGACATGGATGACAAGGATAAAGAATCAAAACATATTATGATTTTTGATGACGGTAAGTTGGTCGGATATATCAGGGTAATGGCTGCCGGCGTGTCGTATCCGCAGGCCTCGTTCGGAAGACTTACGGTAAAAAAAGAATACAGAGGTCTTAAACTCGGAAGAAAACTTGTTGAAACCGCCATGGATATACTTCTTAATAAAATGGGTGAGACCGAAGTTAAGATACAGGCGCAAAGCTATCTTGAAGAATTTTATAAGATGTTCGGTTTTAAACCGGAAGGTGATCATTTTATGGATTGCGGAATAAAACACATCTATATGACATACGGTAAATAAAAGGTTAAATATGGTAGTATTCAGGCTTACAAAAAAAGAAAATAATAAACTGTATTATATCTATTATCCCATGGGTATCGAAAAAGAAGGCGGAGGAATAATAGAGATAGATACAGAGCAACAATCAGGCAAAATAATTGCCGTTGCTCCTCTTGACAACGTCAGGGAAATTTCCGTAAAGGAACAGAAGATGATGAGAGATATTGTTGCAACATTAAGAGAAGAAGGGGGACATCCTAAACTTACGGAAGAGGAATGGCCGATACCCGTCGAAGTGTTGACGGAAGTTCGCTATGGAGACGCTGCAATGAAAAAGATCATCGACAGCATTAAGTCCGGAGAAATACCGAATATGGGAATGGCAAAATGCTGAAAAAACGGCACATAAATATATTCAATTTATAAAGTGACTATAATACGGGAGAAAGTATGAATTACAAAGAAGCGAGAGAATATATAAACGGATTGGAACCAAGCAACGAAATGAATCTTCAGGCAATATCCGCATTGCTGGGAAGATTGGGGAATCCGCAGCAAGAGCTTAAATTTATCCATGTTGCGGGAACGAACGGCAAAGGATCTTTTATATCGTATATTACTTCAATACTCGGAAGTGCGGGATATAAAGTAGGAAAATATACATCGCCTGCAATATTTGAAGAACTTGAGACAATTCAAGCAGACGGAAAGAATATCTCAGAAAATGATTTTGCACGATACATTACAAGGATTGCGGAAGTTATCGATGAGATGAAGTGTGATGATGAACCTGTTCCTTCTCCTTTTGAAGTGGAGACGGCAATTTCGTTTATGTACTTTAATGACTGCAAATGTGATATCGTTGTTTTGGAAGCGGGAATGGGCGGAAAACTCGATGCCACCAATGTAATTGACACTGTTCTCCTTGAAGTATTTATGCCTATTGCCATTGATCATGTGGATTTTCTCGGCAGCACCGTAGAGGATATTGCTTCCGCTAAATCCGGGATAATAAAGAGGAGCACAAATGTTATTTCCTCTGTACAGTCTGAAAAAGTAAAGGAGATATTGTGCAAAGTAGCGAAAGAAAATGAAGCCTCCATTGAATTTCTTAATCCGGATGATATTTATAACGTTGAATACGGCAATAAGGTACAGACTTTTTCATATGGGGATATATGGCATGACGTAAGTATAAGACTGACCGGCAAATTTCAAATAGAAAACGCCGCGACAGCTCTTCTTGCGGTTAACAAGCTGCGCGGTTTAAATATTGCAATCAGTAACGATGCGGTGAAAAACGGAATGAGAGAAGCGGTATGGAGCGGACGGTTTACCGTAATAAGCGAACATCCGACAATTATAATTGACGGAGCGCATAATCCTCAGGCGGCCGGTGCTTTGGTTGATTCAATAAAGCTCTATTACGGAGATAAAAACATTTTTTATATATTCGGAATATTTAGTGATAAGGATTATAAAAAAGTAATAGATATAACAATGCCGCTTGCCAAACACGTATATACCGTGGAAACTCCCGATAATCCCAGAGCTATGGATGCAAAGGAGTTGTGTAAAGAAGTAAAAAGAGTAAATCCGAATGCGGAAAGTGCGGAGTCCATACAGTATGCCGTCGATAAAAGTAAAGAGATGATGAGTGACGACGACGTATTGGTAATATTCGGTTCATTGTCATTTTTAAAAGATGCCAAAAAAGCGGTTGAAGGCTGATCGGTATTTCTAAACAATCTGTAAAGTTATTAACTTATGTACTGAATTGTTGTAGAATTATGAAAACATTGCGGAAGTTTATTACTTTATGAGATTTTTTCTCAATGTGAAGTATAAACTTCCTTATTTTGCATTTATGAATATTAATTACATACAGAATGAAAGAGGTATATATGTATACATTAGAAAATACGGTTGATTTGCCGGATATTGGATCTGTGGGATATATTTACAGACACAAAAAATCCGGCGCAAGAGTTATTTACATAGAAAATGATGATGATAATAAGGTATTTACGATAGGTTTCAGAACCCCTTCCGAAAACAGTACGGGAGTACAGCATATTATTGAGCACTCGACACTTTGCGGATCTGAGAAATATCCGGCAAAGGATCCTTTTGTGGAACTTGCCAAAGGTTCTCTTAACACATTCCTTAATGCCATGACTTATCCGGATAAGACGGTTTATCCGATTGCAAGCTGTAACGACGTTGACTTTAAGAATTTAACGGATATTTACATGGACGCCGTTTTTAATCCGAATATCTATAAAAGGGAAGAGATTTTCAAGCAGGAGGGTTGGCACTATGAATCCGACGGTGAAAAGTTTTTCCTTAACGGAGTTGTATTTAATGAGATGAAGGGCGTGTATTCGTCTCCTGATGACGTATTGGAAAGTAAAATCCTTAAGACTTTATACAGCGGAAACCAATATAAGTATGAGTCGGGAGGTGACCCGGAGGTTATTCCTTCGCTTACATACGAAGCGTTTCTTGATTATCATAAGAGACATTATGATCCCGCAAACGCATATATTTATTTATACGGAAAAATGGATATAAGTGAAAGACTTGAGTATTTGGATAAAGAATATTTATCTAAATATAATAAAGAAAATTTCAATACGGATACATCCGTTACCGTTCAAAAGCCGTTTGACGGTCCCGTTACGGCTAAGTATGTATATGCCGCAGACGAAGGTGAAGATACTGAAAACAGTTCATATCTTTCATGCAGTTGGATTGTCGGCAGTACTCTTGACAATGAATTTACAACAGATATGCAAATTCTTGATTATGCCCTTATGATTGCGCCGGGGGCCATATTAAAGCAGAGACTGGTTGACAGGGGTATAGGAGCGGACATAAGTTCAAGCTTTGAAACATCTCTTATGCAGCCTATGTACAGTATTGTTGTAAGAAATACTTCGCCTGATAAACTTGATTTGTTCAAAGAAACCGTAGAAGAAGTGTTGAACGAAGTATATACAAACGGACTTGACGAAAAAATGTTAAACGCCGCCCTCAGTATATATGAGTTTAAATACAGAGAAGCCGATTTCGGTTCATATCCGAGAGGACTTATATACGGACTGTCAATTCTGGAAACATGGATATATGATGAGAATAAGCCGTTTATTAACGTGCAGAGCGGAAAAGAGTACGACAGATTAAGGACGCTTAACTTAAGCGAGTACTTTAAAACATTCGTAAAAGATATTCTTATAGACAATAAGTCATGCGCATTGGTTCAGCTGGATCCGGACACTTCTTACGGTGAAAAACTCAGAAAAGAGGAAGAAAAGAGAGTATACGATTATATTAATACTTTGACAGAGGAAGAGAAGTCACAAATAGCAGAGGATACCTATTCTCTTAAAGCATATCAGGACGAACCATCCACAGAAGAAGAATTATTGTCAATACCTCTTCTTTCCATAGAGGATATCAGGAAAGAAGCCGATCCGATAAAGTATTCCGTTGAAGAAATAAACGGCGTAAAATGTGTTAAAGAAAATATTTTTTCCAATAATATTGCATATGTAAATGCGGCATTCGATATGGAACATATCAGCGATGAAGATCTTCCGTATGCCGGTCTTCTCAGCATGTGCATAGGGCTTATGGATACGGAAAATTATTCATATACGGATCTTACGAGCGAGATAAATATGCATACCGGAGGTATTTTTACCGACATTACGGCATACAATCTTGAAAAACACGATAATGACATTAAAATGTTATTCTCATTTAACGGAAAAGCATTCTACGGCAAGATAGATAAAATGCTTGAGTTGATTAAAGAGCAAATGCTCAGAACAAAGTTTAATGACAGTAAGAGAATGAAAGAACTCGTTGCAAAAAGTGTTTCACAATATGCGGCGGGATTCCTCAGCGCCGGTCATGTAACATCTGCGTCAATAGCTACGGAACAGTTTTCCAGGGGAACGTTCTATACGTCGATGACAAAGGGGTACAGATTCTATGAATTTTTAAACGATCTTAATAATAATTTCGACGAACGCTTCGATTCTACTGTTGAAAAATTAAATGAGCTGGTAAACAGGTTATTTAATAAAAATGTTCTCACATTTAATGTTACGGCAGATGAAGAAGGACAAAACATATTTGACAAAGAAGCGCCTCTCTTTATTAATGACCTTAAAAACAGTGAAATCGAAGATGTTAAATATGATTCTCTTTTTGTTCCGGGTTCATTTTCTGTTGCATATACATCGCCTTCACAGGTTAATTACGTGGCGAGATCATGGAATTTCGCAAATGCGGGATTTAAGTATACCGGGGCACTCAGAGTTCTTAAAACCATATTCTCATATGAGTATTTGTGGCTTAACATAAGAGTTAAGGGCGGTGCATACGGATGTATGAGTGATTTTAAAGTAAACGGAGATTCATTCCTTGTATCATACAGGGATCCTAACCTCAAAGATACAAACAGAATATTTGAAGAAGCAGCCGAATATGTAAGGTCGTTCAGTGTTTCCGACAGAGATATGATTAAATATATAATCGGAACAATCGGAGGTATGGATACTCCTCTTACGCCGTCAATGAAGGGCAAGAGAGCGTTTGACGCATATATTAAAGGAACAACAACGGAAGATATCCAAAAAATAAGAGATGAAGTGTTGAAAACGGATGTGGAAACAATCAGAAGTCTTGCTCCGATCATTGAAATTCTTAATTCGGACAAGCATTTCTGCGTTGTGGGAAATTCTGATATGATTAACGGCTCTAAGGAAATGTTTGACAAAATAGAGCCTCTTGCAAAGAATTAAAGGAGAAAAGTTTGAATACGGATAATGTATATAAATCCGGTTTTGTCGCGATGATCGGCAGACCGAACGTTGGTAAATCAACACTTATGAACAGGCTTATCGGTCAGAAGATAGCGATAATGTCCAATAAACCACAGACCACAAGAAAGCGCATAAAAACCGTATACACCGACGACAGAGGTCAGATTGTATTTTTTGATACACCGGGCATAATAAAACCAAAGAATAAGCTCGGTGAATATATGAAAAAAGAATCCTTTGAAGGATTAAACGATGCTGATGTCATATGTTACCTTGTAGAGCCGAAAGCTTATATAGGAGAGGCTGACAAATCCATAACAGAACAGTTAAAGAATGTAAACGTACCTGTTATTCTCGTAATAAATAAGTGTGATACGGTGGATAAGGCGGACATCTTGCCTGTTATAAAATTATTCAGCGAGAAGGCGGAATTCACGGATATTATCCCTGTATCAGCAAGAAACGGGAATAATGTTGATGAGCTTCTTTCGGTTTTATTTGAAGAACTTCCGGAGGGACCTATGTATTATGATGAAGATACCGTTACTGACATGCCCATGCGTGCAATAGCGGCAGAAATCATAAGAGAAAAATCTCTTCATGCCTTAAGTGAAGAAGTCCCTCACGGAATAGCCGTTGTTGTTGACAAAATGCATGACAGAGAAGGAACCGACATATGTGACATTGACGCCACCATATTCTGTGAGAGAGATTCTCATAAAGGAATTATTATAGGTAAAAAGGGTGCAATGCTTAAAAAAATAGGTTCTACTGCCAGATATGAACTGGAGAGAGAACTCGGGTGCAGGGTTAATTTAAAACTCTGGGTTAAGGTGGATAAGGATTGGCGTGAGAACGGAGCGAGCCTCAGAAACTTCGGATATATTAAAGAATCATGAAAGACATAATGACTGTATCGGGCGTAATTATAAGCAGTACACCGATAGGGGAATATGACAGGAGAGTCGTAATACTTACGAGAGAGTTGGGCAAAATATCATGTTTTGCCAGAGGAGGAAGACGTCCGACCAGCAAACTGATTGCCTCCGGGAGAAGCTTTATATTTGCCAATTTTAATATTTATGAAGGAAAAAGCGCATATATTCTTCATGACATATTTATCGTTAAGTCATTTGATGAAATAACAAGAGATTATAATGCACTTATTTATGCATATTATTTTGCGGAAATTGCGGAATATTTCGGAAGAGAAGGGATAAATGCCACGGACAGCGTTAACCTTTTATATGTTGCATTCAACTCGCTGTTGGATGAAAAACTTGACAACGATACGGTAAAGGCCGCGTTTGAGATCAGAACTCTTGCCAATGAGGGTATATTAAATGATATTCCCAATCGTAAAAATGCGGATAAAGCACTGATTAATGCATTTGATAAATCTGCGGGAGATAATGTTTTAAGTATGTTCGGATTTATTTTAAATGAGCCTGTCAGAACAGAATTTATCAGACTTGCCGATAAAATGATGACAGCAAGTATAGACCGAAAAATCAAATCAAGAGGGCTGCTTATGAATGGGAAATGGTTTAGCGATGAGAACAATCGAACAAAATAATTATCAAAAAAAGATAGCGGTAATAAATGATTTGTCCGGATACGGACGATGTTCAATTACGGTTCAGTTACCGATTATTTCGGCCATGGGCATACAAACCTGTCCTATTCCGACGGGAATATTTACCAACCACACCGGTTTTGATTCATTTGCAGTCAGAGATTGTACGGACTTTCTACACAATTTTATCGATGAATGGAAGAAGATAAATATATCCTTTGACGGAATACTTATAGGATATCTTACCAATCCGGCTCAAATTGATTTTGCAAAGACGTTTATAGAGGAATTCGGCAGTGATTCTACAGTTATATTAGATCCGGTCATGGCGGACAACGGAGAATTCTATTCGGGATACGATTCTAAGATTGCGGAGAGACTGTCGGAACTGATATGTTATGCCGATATTTTGACGCCAAATATAACAGAGAGCTGTATTCTTACGGGAAAACGGTATAAGTCGAGTTTTACATGTGACGAATTAACGGAAATGGCAGAAATACTGACACGGGACAGAGCAAACAGAGTCGTAATAACAGGTATAGATTCTCCGGGATTTGTAAGCAGCTTTGCTTTTGAGTCGGAACGGGGAGAAAATTACAGGTTATACAGAAAAGAAAAACAACATAATGAAAGACCGGGAACCGGAGATGTTTTTTCTGCCGTTATTGCAGCGGACGCACTGAACGGTAAGAAATTTTTAAATTCGGTGGAGAGGGCGTCGGACTTTGTTGCAAAAGCTCTTAAAGTTTCCGATGAAAACAATATTGACGGTCTCAACGGCGTATGTTTTGAAAAATTTTTGAGTATAAAGATTTAATTTATATCATGGTTCCGGATGATTACATTTATCCGATATTTTAAAATATTTGTCAGCCGTAAGCGTGCAATTGCCGCCTGCGGCTGTTTTTTTAGGGTTTCCGACCGTAACAAACGGAGATTTATTGTGTGATTAATTTCATAAATATAAAATTGATTTACGGTTAAATTTATTATAATATAAACTATATTAGTTAATAAAAATAAACATAAATAAAATAAGAATTATTTATGTTCTTATTCAATTTGTTAAAACGCAAAGGAGATACATTATGAGAATAGGTATTCTTGGATATGGAAACCTTGCCAAAGGTGTTGAATGTGCCATAGGACAGAATGATGATTTAGAACTTTCGGCTGTCTTTACAAGAAGAAGTCCGGAAAAGGTAAATATAGTTACGCCGGGCGTTCCCGTATATAATACGGCGGATATTTTAGAACATAAAGATGAAATAGATGTTTTGATTATATGCAGCGGAAGTGCAACGGATATGCCTAAACAGACTCCTGAATATGCTAAACACTTTAATGTAATTGACAGTTTTGATACACATGCAAGAATACCTGAGCATTTCGCAAATGTTGACAAATCGGCAAAGGAAAGCGGCCATACAGCTCTTATTTCCGCAGGTTGGGATCCGGGCATGTTTTCGCTTAACCGTCTCTATGCGGAATGCATTCTGCCTGAAGGTAAATCGTATACATTTTGGGGCAAAGGCGTAAGCCAGGGACATTCCGATGCAATAAGAAGAATAGAGGGAGTTAAGAACGGAAAGCAGTATACCATTCCGTCGGAATCTGCTCTTGAGGCCGTGAGAGCCGGTAAAAATCCGGAACTTACAACAAGAGAGAAGCATACAAGAGAATGTTTTGTTGTAGCTGAGGAGGGGGCGGACCTTGAAAGAATAGTGCATGAAATTAAGACCATGCCTAATTATTTTGCAGACTATGATACAACGGTACATTTTATTACGGAAGAAGAGCTTGAAAGAGATCATGCCGGCATTCCTCACGGAGGTTTTGTTATCCGTTCCGGTGTAACGGGCCGAAATAAAGAAAATAAGCATGTTATTGAATACAGCCTGAAGCTTGATTCTAATCCTGAATTTACGGCTTCCGTAATAGTTGCTTATGCCCGTGCCATAGACAGACTTCACAGAGAGGGAATAACCGGCTGCAAAACCGTATTTGATATTGCGCCTGCATACCTCAGCAGATTAAGCGGCGAAGATATTCGTGCTCACTTACTATAATACGGAGGAAATATGGAATCATTTATTAACGAAAGAGATTTCTTTAGAGGCAATAATCCGGAAACCATTGCAGAGGAATACGGTACTCCGCTTTATGTATATAATGAAGAAATAATAAGAAAACAGATGGATAATGTAGCTAAAGTAATTACCAAGTATCCGTATACGGCTAATTATTCAGTCAAAGCAAATACCAATATTCACATATTAAAATTGGCTTTGGAAGAAGGAAATAACTGTGATGCCATGAGTCCGGGTGAGATTTCAATGCTTCTCAAGGCAGGTTTTCCTAAAGAAAGAATATTTTACATACCTAATAATGTATCGGAAGAAGAGATGAAATACGCCGTTGACCTCGGTATTATGACAAGTCTGGACAGCCTTTCGCAGCTGGAGATGTTCGGTGAAATCAATCCAGGAGGAAAATGTGCGGTAAGAATAAATCCGGGAGTAGGTGCGGGACATCACGACAAAGTCATTACGGCAGGTAAAAAAACCAAGTTCGGAATTGCGGAAGAAGATATTCCGGAGATATTCAAAATTACGGAAAAATATAATCTCACAATAGCCGGCATCAACCAACATATAGGATCTTTATTTATGGATCCGGAGCCATATTTACAGGCGGTTTCCAATCTGTTAAGAATTGCAATGCGTTTTGAAAACCTTGAGTTTATTGATTTCGGAGGCGGATACGGAATTCCGTATCATAAACTTGAGGGAGAAGCGGAATATGACATGGAGAGTTTTAAAAAGAGATTGGAACCTATTTTAGATAAATTTGTCGAAGAATACGGTTCGGCTCCTTTGTTTAAATCCGAACCCGGAAGATACTGTGTTGCCGAGGGCGGCGTAATACTCGGAAGGGTACATTCAGTTAAACAGAATGCGGGAAGAAAATATGTAGGAACAGATGTCGGAATGAATGTTCTTGTAAGACCTTCAATGTACGATTCATGGCATGATATTGAAGTTATAAGGGACGGCAAGGTTGTTCCGAGAGAGAATACCGAAACCGTTACAGTAACGGGTAATATATGTGAATCAGGCGATATCATTGCAAATGACAGAGAACTCCCAGTAATTAAAAAAGGAGATCTTGCATGTATACTTGATGCCGGGGCATACGGATACAGTATGAGTTCAAGCTATAATTCGAGACCGCGTCCTGCAGAAGTTATGGTATGTAAGGATGGCACCGTAAAACTTATACGAAGAAGAGAAACCATAGAGGATTTATTTGAATTCATGTAATATTGATATTCAAAGCGAATAAATACATATATTAAACTTAAATAATAAAACCACCGTAAACAGACATTAATATCAGAAAATAAATATGATAATAATGCTGTTACGGTGGTTTGTTTATTTCATCGGAATATGTTCACGGATTTTGCGTCATTTCAGTTTTTATTTTTTTGCATATCTGCCCTTTTGAGCAACAATTTTTTATATTTTCTTTCAAATCTCATTTTTTTGAAAAATGAACTCATCAGTTCAGAGCATTCCTTCTCAAGGACATTGTACGTTATGCTGCATTGATGATTAAAGTTTTTATTATTTAAAATGTTGATAACGGAACCGGCGCAACCGGACTTCATGCTCATTGCCCCGATTACCACACGTGGAATCCTGGCCTGAACAATGGCTCCGGCACACATTTGACACGGTTCAAGAGTAACGTAGAGCGTACAATCCTCAAGGCGCCAGTCTTTTAACACTTTTGATGCACCGCTTATGGCAGATATTTCAGCGTGCTTTATGGTGGAGTTATCCGTATTTCTTCGGTTGTAACCTTTAGCTATAATTTTATTGTTATGAACTATTACGCAACCTATAGGCGTCTCATTTTTCTTATCTGCCTTCAAAGCAAGATTATATGCCTCTCTCATAAATTTGATGTCGATAATGTTTTGTTCATAGTTTTCATTTGTAATATTATTGGTGTTTGCACACGATACATGATAGTCGATCATAAATAATTTCCGAAATTGTTTTTATTTTTAACTGTTTCTGTAATCTCTTGCATCCTGAAAAATCTTCTTTATCGCAAGCTCGTCCTCATTTGCGACAGACTCCCTTATATTCTTTAAAATGTCAAGATATCCGTCAAGAACCGTAAGAATTTCATCTCTGTTGGTTAAACATATCTGTGACCACATTTCCGGAGATGATGCGGCTATTCTTGTCGAATCTGTGAATCCGGTTGCGATACATCGTTTCATATCTTTATTTTCGGTATCCATTTTAATTACGGTCTGTACAAGGGCGGCGCTTACAAGATGAGGGACATGACTTATACCCGCAACGGCGTAGTCGTGTTCGTTGGGATCCATGGTAACTATGTTACAGCCGAGTAAAGCTATAAGTTCACACAGTCTGCTGACCTTTCTGTTATAAACGGGGTCATTGCTTAATTCGGTATTTTTCGTAATTATGTAGTTTTTACCGGCAAAAAGAGCACTGTATGCCGCCATATATCCGCTTTTTTCCGACCCTGCCATGGGATGTCCGCCTATATATATGTCTGATATTCCGACTTCTTTTGCACATTTATGAACATAGCCTTTAACACTGCCTACGTCGGTGACTGTTTGGTTTGAAGACAGGTAAGGCTTAAGCTCATTCATAATATTCAGAATTATTTTAACCGGAGTGCATATGAATATTATATCAGCTTCCGAAAATGTATTGTCGATGGAAGAAAGCGCAACATCAACCACACCTTCTTCAACAGCCGTATCGGTATCCTCATGATTCCTTGTATATGCAATAATTTTAAGATGCGGCAGCTTGTTTTTTAATGCTTTGGCAATTGAGCCGCCTATTAAACCAAAGCCGATAAAACCTATACAGTTCATAATTTCCTCTGTGTTAATTTCTGACTTAACGGTATATAGCCGAGTAATGCGTATTAGAATAATTAATATTCTGTATATTATAGTAGAATAGTTTAATATGATACAAGGCAAATTATAAAAAGTTATTATTCCCATCCGCTGCAGTAAAACTTGTAAATGCAATATGACTAATCTATAATAAATTAATTATGATAATTATATTTTAAAGTTCGGAGGGATTAATTGTGTCGGAATACAATCACAAATCTATAGAGCAGAAATGGCGTAAGAATTGGGAAATAAAGCCAATAAATATAAATGACGGCAAAAAAGAGAAATATTATTGTCTTGATATGTTTCCGTATCCGTCGGGAACCGGACTTCATGTAGGCCATTGGAGAGGATATGTAATATCTGACGTATGGAGCAGATACCAGATTTTGCACGGAAAGTATGTAATTCATCCTATGGGATGGGATGCATTCGGACTGCCGGCAGAGAACTTTGCAATTAAAACGGGGAAGCATCCGAGAATTTCAACAGAACTTAACATAAGCAATATTAAGAGACAGATTAAGGAAATATCTGCGGTATACGACTGGGATATGGAACTTAATACAACGGATCCGGATTTCTACAAATGGACTCAGTGGATATTTATTCAAATGTTTAAGAATGGGCTTGCATATGAAAAAGAAATGCCTATTAACTGGTGTCCGTCATGTAAGACCGGTCTTTCAAATGAAGAAGTCGTAGACGGAAAATGCGAAAGATGCGGCTCTGAAGTAACAAAGAAAAATCTCAAGCAGTGGATGCTCAGAATCACTAAATATGCAGACAGACTTCTTGAAGATTTGGATATGCTTGAGTGGCCGGAAAAAGTCAAAAAAATGCAATCAGAGTGGATCGGCAGAAGTTACGGCGCCGAGGTTGACTTTAAAGTAGAGGGAACCGATAAGTCTCTTACAGTATATACAACGAGACCGGATACGTTACACGGTGCAACATTTATTGTGCTTGCGCCTGAGCATCCTCTTGCGGCAGAGCTTGCGTCAGAAGATAACAAAAAAGCGGTTGAAGATTATATTTACAGAGCTTCCACACGTTCAAATATTGACAGAATGCAGGATAAAGAAAAAACAGGTGTATTTACGGGGGCATATGCGGTTAATCCGATAAACGGCAAAAAACTTCCGATCTGGCTTTCCGACTATGTTCTTGCAGATTACGGAACGGGAGCGATAATGTGTGTTCCGGCTCATGATGAAAGAGATTTTGAGTTTGCGAAGAAATTTGATATTCCTATTGTTCAGGTTATTTCAAAAGACGGAACGGAGTCGGAACTCACGGAAGCATATACGGACACAGACGGAATATTGATTAATTCTGGCGACTGGAACGGAAGAAAGTCAAGTGACATGAAGGCGGAAGGTCCGGATATAATAGAAAAAATGGGCATAGGCAAAAAGAAGACCAATTACAAGCTTCGTGATTGGGTATTCTCAAGACAGAGATACTGGGGAGAACCTATTCCTATTATTCATTGTCCTAATTGCGGTCATGTGCCTGTTCCGGAAGAAGAGCTTCCTCTCAGACTTCCGGATGTTGAAAAATATGAGCCGACGGGAACCGGAGAATCACCTCTTGCAGCTATAGAAGACTGGGTTAACACGACTTGTCCTAAGTGCGGAGCACATGCAAAGAGAGAGACTAACACCATGCCTCAATGGGCCGGATCATCCTGGTATTTCTTAAGATATATTGATGTAAATAATACTGAAAAGCTTGTGGACAGAGAAAAGGCTGATAAATACCTTCCGGTGGATATGTATGTGGGAGGTGTGGAACATGCGGTTCTTCACTTGCTGTATGCGAGATTCTACACAAAATTCTTATACGACATAGGCGTAGTGGGTTTTGTTGAGCCTTTCAAGAGATTATTTAATCAGGGAATGATCTGTAAGGACGGAGCCAAGATGAGTAAATCCAAGGGAAATGTTGTTTCTCCGGATGATCTGGTAAGAGATTACGGATGCGATTCGGTAAGAATGTATGAGCTTTTCGTAGGTCCTCCGGAACTTGATGCGGAATGGAACGACAGGGGAATGGAAGGTGTTTATAAGTTCATCAACAGATTTTATAAGCTTATTACGGACAATAAGGACAGCAACTTCGGAAAAACGCCTGAAATGGACAGATTAAAGAATAAGATGATACAGGAAATAACCGAGAGAACCGAAAGTTTCAGCCTTAATACGGTTATAAGCGGATTTATGGAAAACACCAACAAGATAACCGATCTTACAAAGAAACAGGGCGGAATCGATAAAGATACACTTAAAACCATGACTGTTCTTATTGCTCCTTTTGCACCTCATGTTGCAGAGGAATTATGGGAAAATCTGGGAGAGTCAAATTCCGTATTTGAGGCTGTCTGGCCTGAGGTTGATAAAAACGCATTAAAAGAGAGTACAATAGAGATTGTTGTACAGGTTAACGGAAAAGTTAAGGCTAAAATAAATGTAGATACGGATCTTGACAAAGATTCAGTAATCAGTGCGGCAAAGGAAGAACTCGGAAACAGATTACCTGAAAATATTACCAAGGAAATATATGTACCCGGCAAGATTGTAAATATCGTAGGTAAATAAAATGTCTAAATTAGCAAAAAGCGGATTTATATTTCACGGAGGCATTCTTGCCATAGCCGGGATATTGGTCAGAATTATAGGTATGTTATATCGAATACCTATGGTCAATATTATCGGAAGCGAAGGTAACGGAATATACGGCGTTGCATTTAACATATACAACATTGTACTTATTCTTTCGTCATACGGCATTCCTATGGCCGTATCGAAGCTGATTTCCGCAAGAATCGCAAATAAAGAATATAAAAATTCCGCCAAAATATTTAAAAGTGCGCTTATATTTTCAATTATATCGGGCGGTATAGCGATGCTGGTTCTTCTGTTCGGAGCGGGAATAATACAAAGAGTCCTGTATCCGACTGTTTCCGGACTTGAGATACCCCTCAGGGTTCTTGCTCCTACGGTACTTATAGTAGCCGTTCTGGGTGTATTCAGAGGTTTGTTCCAAGGTCAGGGAAATATGATACCTACTGCCATATCCCAGCTTATAGAGCAGATAGTAAATGCCGTTGTCAGCATTGTTGCTTCATTTGCTCTTATGAGAATGTTTTTGGGAAGCGGATCCGAAGCTGCATACGGAGCTGCCGGCGGAACACTGGGTACATGTCTGGGAGCCATAGCGGCTCTTGTCGTTGTGGTTGTGATTTTTCTCAGGGCAAAGGACAAATACAAAACAAAAATGTATGCGGATACAAGTGACATAGAACTAACAACAAAGACCGCATATAAAAGTATTGTATTTACGTTGTTCCCGATTATTTTGGGACAGACGTTCTATAATATAAGCACTATGCTTGATGATATATTCTTCAGCAACATGATGGCAGGCAAGATGGACGGTTCCACGATTAAGATAATGCTTGGTAATTACAGTTCAAGTTATACATTACTTTTAAGCATACCTCAGGGAATTGCATCGGCAATGGCCGCCTCAATGCTTCCGAGCGTGGTTAAATCACATTCTACGGGTGACATTCACGGAGTGGAGCTGAAGATTAAAAAGACCGTTCGAATAACCATGATGGTATCAATCCCGTTTGTGTTCGGACTGGCGGTATTGGGAGAACCCGTGGTGCAGCTGTTGTTCAGAAGTTATGACAGCGCAATAGGCGGAAACATGCTTAAGCTCGGATCGTCCGCAATCGTATTTTATACATTGTCAACAATATCAAGTTCGGCATTGCAGGGAATTGACAAAATGAGAGTTCCCGTTAAACATTCGCTTATATCACTTGCAATACATATTCCTCTCATTTTGATTTTATTTGCTGCGACTGATTTAGGTGTATATGCACTTGTTATAGGTGTAATGACATTCAGCGGCTTAATATTTGTTTTGAATTTTATTGCCCTTAACAGATATATTGGTTATAGACAGGAGATATTTAAAACATTTATTATTCCTTTAATGTGTTCGGCTGTAATGGCTCTTGCGGCTTTGCTTGTATACATTGGAATATACGCGGTGATACATATTAATATCATTTCACTGGCTGCAGCGGTTGTAGTGGCGGTATTGGTGTACTTTGGATTATTAATTCTCATGAAGAAAAAGAAATTATATTGATGATTGTTGATACAACAGATTAGGAGGTGATGTTCGGTGCCGGATAATTATACAAAGAAATCGGAAGAAGTATTAAAGCATGCTAAAACATACGCATTTGAAAAAGGAAGCGGCAGCGTCGGATCGGAACATATTTTATTGGGTATACTCGAAGTTCCGGATACTCTTGCATACAACATATTGCATGACAGGGGAATTACTTCGGATAAGGTACTAAACTCCGTAAATTTCAGTATTTCCGACAATTCGGAAGTTGCTGTCAGCGATAAAGACGGATACACTCCGAGAGCAAAAAGAATATTGGAAAATGCATCTTCAATTTCCAAAAAGTTTGATTCCGATCTGATCGGAACGGAGCATATTCTTATGGCGATAATCACCGAGAGAGACTGTGTGGCTTTAAGAATATTGCTGGGACTCGGACTGGACGACAATGAAGTATATTCCAAAATAATAACAACTATGGGATATGACCCTAATAATAAGGCATATAACGACCTGAATTTTCAGGATACATCAAGTAAAACTCCTACTCTTGACAAGTACAGCAGGGATCTTACGGCCATGGCAACAGACGGAGAGCTGGATCCCGTAATAGGCAGAGAAGAAGAACTTGAAAGAGTAATTCAGATTCTCAGCAGAAGAACGAAGAATAATCCTTGTCTTGTAGGCGATCCGGGTGTCGGCAAAACAGCCATAGTGGAAGGTCTTGCTCAAAGAATGGTTGACGGAACCGTTCCCGATACCATTGCCGGTAAGCGCCTGGTTTCTTTGGATCTTCCTGCGGTTGTAGCAGGTACCAAGTACAGAGGTGAGTTCGAAGAGCGACTAAAGAGAATAATCAAAGAGGTGTCGGAGAACAAGAATATAATATTATTCCTGGATGAGATACATACAATTATCGGAGCGGGCAATGCCGATGGGGCGATAGATGCTTCAAATATGCTTAAGCCGTCGCTTGCAAGAGGAGAACTCACTCTTATAGGAGCCACTACGATAGACGAATATAAGAAGCATATAGAAAAAAATCCCGCTCTTGAAAGAAGATTTCAGCCAGTTACGGTTGAAGAACCAAGCGAAGAAGCCGCAATTGAAATTTTAAAAGGACTTAGACCGAAGTATGAAGAATTCCATAATGTGGTTATTGACGATGAGGCCGTTGAGGCGGCCGTAACATTGTCCAAAAGATATATTACGGATAGATTTCTTCCTGATAAGGCTCTCGATATCATAGACGAAGCGTCCTCAAAGATAAGGCTTAACAGGGGTATGGTTCCCGATGATATTGTTAATTCAAAAAATAAGCTTTATAAATTAATATCCGAAAAAGAAGAATTGATAAAAGAAAAGAAATTTGACGACGTTAAAGCCATAACGGGAAAGATCAAAGCCCTTGAGAAAAAGATTGAAAAACGGGAAGATGAATATGAGGCTGAGAAATCTGTCAATAAGCCTGTTATTGACAAAGAATCCGTGGCAGGCGTAGTGTCGCAATGGACAGGTATTCCCCTTAACAGGATGACTGAAACAGAGACGGAAAAACTCATTAATCTTGAACCGGAGCTTCAAAAAGCCGTAATCGGACAGGATGAAGCTGTTAAAGCCGTTGTACGGGCAATAAAGAGAGGAAGAGCAGGAATTGCCGATCCCGACAGACCGCTTGGTTCATTTATGTTCCTCGGTCCAACAGGCGTCGGAAAGACAGAAACCGCAAAGGCACTTGCAAGAGCATTGTTCGGTACGGAAAAATCTCTTATAAGAGTTGATATGACAGAGTATATGGAGAAACATACCGTTTCCAAACTTATAGGCTCACCTCCGGGATATGTTGGATTTGAAGAGGGAGGTCAGCTTACGGATAAAATAAGGAGAAATCCGTATTCCGTATTGCTTTTCGATGAAATAGAAAAAGCACATCCCGACATTTTTAATGTTCTGCTGCAGGTGCTTGATGACGGATATATGACTGATTCTCAGGGAAGAAAAACAGATTTCAGAAATACGGTTATTATTATGACCTCAAACCTTGGGGCAAGACATATTGTTGAGCCTAAAAAACTCGGATTCAGTAAGGGCGATGTAAATGCTTTGGAGTTTGATGACATGAAGAAAAATGTCATGGAAGAGCTTAAAAAGGCATATAAACCGGAATTCCTTAACAGAATTGATGAAATAATAGTGTTCCGTCAGTTAGATAAGGAAAACATGAGAAAGATTGTAAACATCATGATAGACAATCTTAATAACAGATTGCTGAAATCTAAGAATATTTCAGTTAAGCTTGATAAAAAGGCATATGATTATCTCATTGAGAAAGGATTTGACATTAAATACGGAGCAAGACCGCTTCGTCGTCAGATTCAGAGAGACATTGAAGATATTATTGCCGAAAAAATCATTCTTCATGAAGTAAATCCGGGCGATATCGTTAAAATATCGTCGGATACAAAGAAAAATGAACTTACGTTTAAAATACAGGTTAACAGCTGAATAACAATTTAATAAACGATACAGTATTGCCGTTTTGTATTATTATTAAGTTGTCAGGCTTCAAAATCCCCTATTTATCAAAGCGATAAATAGGGGGTTTTGCTCTTAAACAAATATAATTAAACTCAATACAATGCAATAGATATTTGACATGATATATGTTATATTCTATGAATGAATATGTATCATACATTTTTCAAAAGGATACATATCGTTTTTATATAAGGAAAGGTATGAATTACCGTATGGGTTGATATCATACCTGTAAATATACATTAAGGAGGCACACATATGTCTGTAGTAAAAGAGATAATCAGAAGTGAAGCAGACGGAAGTCTTAGTTTCGGTAATTTTGAGCTTACGGAGAAAACAAAGGTTGCGGATTTCGCCCACGGCGGAGACACATATAAAGTGAAGACATTTAATGAGCTTACAAAGCTTGAAAAGGATGAAGCATTTTGTTATGAGTCCGTTCCTGGTACAAGCGTATTTAATTTTTCGGAGAGTGAAGACGAAGTTTCATTTACCGTTGACTGCCTGTCCGATGCTCAAATTACACTCGGTCTTGCAGAAAATACAATTTACAGATTATTCATCGATGATGAAGGAATGGGAACAATAGACACCGGTATTTCGGGAAAGCTTTCCTTTACCATCAATGACAAGCCGGGCGGAAGTGTTGACGTCAGAGTTGTCAGAGTATAAGGATCGGTTGCTGTATGGCCAAATCTAAATCCTCAACATTGTTCTACTGTTCCGAATGCGGTAATGAAGTAAGTAAATGGTCAGGGCAATGCCCCGCCTGTAAAGCGTGGAACACATTAGTGGAGGCACCTTCTTCCGTTGTCGGAAATACCCGAAAAAATACGTCAAAAACAATTTCGCATTTCGACAATAAACCGATAGCAATCGGAGATATAGATACGAACACATCAATAAGCATTTCAACGGGCTTTAATGAATTTGACAGGGTTCTCGGAGGCGGAATTATTTCGGGAAGCCTTGTATTGATAGGGGGCGATCCCGGCATAGGTAAATCAACCCTGCTTTTGCAAATGTGCAAAAACATTTCCGATGACGGTCATGAAGTGCTTTATGTATCCGGGGAAGAATCTGAAAGACAGATTAAGTTAAGAGCAGACAGATTGAGCGCAAAAAGCAACAACCTAAAAGTATTTTGCGAAACATCCGTATCGATAATATCGGAAGTTATTGAAAATACGAAACCTGATGTGGTTATTATTGATTCCATACAGACGATGTATTCGGATAATGCCGATTCTGCTCCGGGAAGTCCTACTCAGGTAAGAGAGTCCACGCTTTCACTTATGAAACTTGCCAAAAGGCTGTCGACAGCTATATTTCTTGTAGGTCATGTTACAAAAGAAGGCGTTGTGGCGGGCCCCAGAATGCTTGAACATATGGTGGATACGGTTTTGTATTTGGAGGGAGAGAGAAGTGCTTCCTACAGAGTCCTCAGAGGTGTTAAAAACAGATTCGGAGGAACCAATGAAATCGGAGTATTTGAGATGCATTCGGACGGAATGATTGAAGTATTGAATCCGTCCGCATATATGCTTAACGGTCGTATAAATGCTCCGGGGTCTGTGGTTACCTGCCTGATGGAAGGAACAAGACCTATCATGATTGAAATACAGGCATTGGTGTCAAGATCCAATTTCGGTTTACCGAGGAGAACCGCTTCGGGAATGGATTATAACAGAGTTAATCTCCTTATAGCGGTGCTTGAAAAAAGAACGTCAATGGATTTTTCGGGCATGGATGCATATGTCAATGTAGCCGGAGGAATAAAAGCCAATGAACCGGGACTTGATCTGGCGCTTGTTCTTGCTCTGGTAAGCAGCATGAAAGGAATATCCATCCCGGATGACCTTGTATGTTTCGGAGAGGTAGGACTCTCCGGCGAGGTAAGGGCCGTAAGTCGGGCAAAAGAAAGGATC
Organism: Lachnospiraceae bacterium; assembly: GCA_022769005.1. Classification (GTDB taxonomy): domain Bacteria; phylum Bacillota; class Clostridia; order Lachnospirales; family Lachnospiraceae; genus UBA4285. Next base: position 51,033 of record JALEKK010000035.1, on the reverse strand, counting down.
GCCGAGGCGATTAAGTTGTCATTTAAGACAATAATTGCTCCGTCCGTGTGCCTGGACGGAATTAAAAAGATAGACGGCATCAGATATATAGGTGTGGAAACCATAGGCGATGCAATAAAATATATAAGATAATATAGGAGTTAGCATGGAATTTATAAGTGAGGTTAAAAAGAAAGATACAGTCACATATGATGAAATTATTTCACAAAACCTTATCGGCAGTGAAGTTAAAGTTGTGGGAGCCATTCACAATATAAGAGATATGTCTGATGTGTCATTTGTAATTTTGAGACAGAGCAGAGGAATTATACAGTGTACACTTGAAGAAGGCAAAGCCAACATGACAAAGAAGGATATCACCGAGGGAATGACGGTTGAAATCACCGGCATTGCTTCAAGTGAGGACCGTTCACCTAACGGTTATGAAATAAAGATAAGTAATATCAGAATACTTTCAAAGCCTGCAATTGCTCAGATGCCTGTTCCGATAAACAAATGGAAACTTAATACATCACTGGAAACTATACTTAACCTTCGTCCTCTTACCCTCAGAAACCTGAGGGAAAGAGCAAAGTTCAGAATACAGGAAGCCATATGCAGAGGTTTCAGAGAGTATATGACTTCACAAAAATTTGTAGAAATTCATACTCCTAAGATTTTAGCCCGTTCCGTTGAAAGCGGAGCTACTATGTTTAAGCTTGAATATTTCGGAAAACACGCCGTTCTTGCGCAGAGTCCTCAGACATATAAGCAGATGATGGTAGGAGTGTTCGACAGAGTGTTTGAAACAGGTCCCGTATTCAGAGCCGAGAAGCACAATACTCACAGACATCTTAACGAATATACATCCCTTGACTTTGAATTGGGATATATTGATTCGTTTTACGATATTATGGAGCTTGAAACCGAAATGCTTCAATATGTTATGGATTTGCTTAACAGGGAATATAAGAAAGAAATTGACACTCTTAAAATTGATATGCCTAATGTTGAGAGAATTCCTTATGTACGATTTGATGAAGCTAAGAAATTAGTTTCAGAGAAGTATAACAGAAATATCAAGAATCCGTATGACCTTGAGCCTGAAGAGGAAGAGCTCATCAGTAAATATTTCAAAGATGAATACGGATGTGACTTTGTATTTGTTACACATTATCCGTCCAAGAAGAGACCGTTTTATGCAATGGATGATCCGGCAGACCCTAAGTTTACGCTCAGTTTTGACCTTTTATTCAGAGGAATAGAAGTAACAACGGGCGGTCAGCGTATTCATGACTATGACGAGCTGAAAGCAAAAATGGAAGAAAGAAAGATGACTGAAGAGGGCATGGAGCCTTATATGTCTATATTCAAGTACGGAATGCCTCCGCACGGAGGTCTCGGTCTCGGCCTTGAAAGATTAACAATGAAAATGCTCGGCGAAGACAATGTAAGGGAAACAACACTTTTCCCAAGAGATTTAAGCAGACTTGAGCCTTAATTTTACAATTTAAAACTTATACCGATTTAAAATCTGAGATATACATTTTGTATATTTCAGATTTTTTGTATAGATATATTTATCTTCCCGCTGCCGATATATAATTTAATTCTCCTCTGAGTTACAGTCATGTGTTTGGCGGGGGAACAGAATATAATGAACCGTGATGTGTCATAAAAATGATTACTTTTTATATGAATTATTTTAAAATTTAATTATCGATGTTAACATATAAGTTACCGCAGCGGGAGAGTTATTTGCCGTATTGTTGAAACGCAGCTTGAACAAAGTATAAAATACAATTTAAAAGCGCTGTTTTATGTGGTGATTTATTTTGTTTATTGTAATATAATATACAGGTTAATTTGAAAACCAATAAACATTTATTTTAAACTTTTATTTTGAACCGGAAAAATAAGGAGAAAAACATGTCTAATAAAATAGATGATGAAACTCTTGAATATGTTGGAATACTTGCAAAGCTCAACATTGAGGGAGAAGAAAAAGAAAAAGCAAGAGCAGATATGGAAAAAATGCTTGATTATGTTGATAAGCTTGCGGAACTTGACACAAGCGAAGCGGAACCTCTCGTTCAGGCCATTGATTTGGAAAACGTCTTCAGAGAAGATGAAGTAACAAACGGCGACGACAGGGATAACATGCTTGCGAATGCTCCGCAGAAAAAAGACGGTCAATATGTTGTTCCGAGAACATTTTAAGATAATTTGTAATATTGTATCAATATATAAATTAAGGGGATTGAAACATGAATTTAATGGATTTAACGGCTGTAGAGCTTGGTAAAAAAATCAAGTCGGGCGAAACATCAGCGGTTGAAGCGGCAAAGGAGAGTATTGCAAACATCAACAGATTAGAATCTGATATCAATGCATTTGTTACTGTCCTTGATGAGAAAAAAATATTAGAAACCGCAGAGAATGTACAAAAAAGAATAGAAGCGGGAGAACTCACCGGACCTCTTGCAGGCGTACCCGTAGCAATTAAGGATAATATGTGTACAAAGGGTGTCCTTACGACATGCTCATCTAAAATTCTCAGCAATTTTGTGCCTCCTTATACGGCTACGGCTGTGGAGAACTTGGAAAATGCAGGTTCCGTTATGGTCGGCAAAACCAATATGGATGAGTTTGCCATGGGATCTACAACGGAAACATCATTTTACGGTGTTACTGCCAATCCTTGGGATACTACGAAAGTTCCGGGAGGTTCATCGGGCGGATCCGCAGCTGCCGTAGCGGCAAATGAAGTTCCTTTTGCACTCGGTTCGGATACGGGAGGCTCAATAAGACAGCCAAGTTCGTACTGCGGCGTTACCGGAATGAAGCCTACATACGGTACCGTAAGCCGTTACGGCCTTATTGCATACGGCTCTTCGTTGGATCAAATCGGACCTATAGCAAAGGATGTTGCCGATGTAGCTGCGGTTTTAGAGACCATTGCATCACATGACAGGAAAGATTCCACATCCGTAAAAAGACAGAACACTGAATTTACAAAGATGCTTGACGGCGGAGTAAAGGGATTAAAGATCGGAATACCGAGAGACTATTTTTCGGAAGGTCTTAATTCCGAGGTAAGAGATGCGGTTCTGAACGCAGCGGAAGTATTAAGAAGCCTGGGAGCTGAGGTTGAAGAATTTGATTTAAGCCTGGTTGATTACGCAATTCCGGCTTATTATGTAATTGCATCGGCAGAGGCGAGTTCAAACCTGGCAAGATTCGACGGTGTAAAATACGGCTACAGAACACCTGAGTACGAAGAACTTCATGAAATGTATAAAAAGACAAGAACCGAAGGATTCGGTTCGGAAGTTAAGAGGAGAATAATGCTCGGCTCATTCGTATTAAGTTCAGGTTATTATGATGCATATTATATTAAGGCTCTCAAAACAAAAGCATTGATAAAACAGGCGTTTAACAGGGCTTTTTCAAAGTATGACTGTATTCTCGGTCCCGTTGCACCTACTACGGCTCCTAAAACAGGTTCGTCACTGTCGGATCCTATCAGTATGTATCTCGGAGATATCTATACCATTTCGGCAAATCTTGCCGGACTTCCGGGAATATCACTCCCATGCGGATTTGATAAGGACGGAATGCCTATCGGTATGCAGCTTTTAGGCGATTGTTTTGCGGAAGATAAGATTCTTAGGGCTGCATATGCTTTTGAGCAGACAAGAGAATATAAGAACAGTCCGTTAGCACAGGGAAAGGAGGCGTAAGAAATGAAACAGTACGAAACGGTCATCGGTCTTGAAGTTCATGTGGAACTTGCAACCAAGACAAAAATTTTCTGCGGATGTACAACTAAGTTCGGCGGAGAGAAAAATACACATACATGTCCTGTATGCGCAGGCCTCCCGGGATCTCTTCCGGTGCTTAACAAGCAGGTTGTGGAATATGCAATGGCAGTCGGACTTGCAACAAACTGTACTATTAATCAGAATTGCAGATTTGACAGAAAGAATTATTTCTATCCCGATAATCCTCAGGATTATCAGATTTCCCAATTATATGAACCGATATGCAGAAACGGTCATGTTGATATTGAGGTTAACGGCGTTAAAAAATCAATCGGAATTCATGAGATACATATGGAGGAAGATGCCGGTAAGCTCATCCACGACGAATGGGAAGATGCGTCTCTCGTAGACTTTAACCGTTCCGGTGTACCTCTTATAGAGATAGTTTCGGAGCCTGATATGAGGTCTGCGGATGAGGTTATTGCTTATTTGGAAACTTTGAGAACAACAATACAGTATCTCGGAGCATCAGACTGTAAGCTGCAGGAAGGTTCAATGAGAGCCGATGTTAACGTATCCGTAAGAGAGGTAGGTTCCGTTGAATTCGGTACACGAACAGAGATGAAGAACCTAAACTCGTTTAAGGCCATAGCTCACGCAATTGCCGGAGAAAGAGAAAGACAGATAGAACTTATTGAAGACGGCAGGGAAGTTATACAGGAAACAAGAAGATGGGACGATAACAAAGAAACTTCATTTTCAATGCGTTCCAAGGAAGACGCTCAGGATTACAGGTATTTTCCGGAACCGGATCTTCCAGGTATCCATATATCAGACGAATGGATAGAGAGAGTGAAGGCAAGAGAGCCTGAATTTAAAGCGGCTAAACAGGTAAGATACGTTGAGGAGTACGGTATACCGGAATATGATGCCGATATAATAACAGACTCTAAAAAAATGGCTTCCATATTCGAGGAGGCAACGGCTATATGTAATGAGCCTAAGAAGGTTGCAAACTGGCTTATGGTTGATACACTTAGACTTCTCAAAGAACGTGAAATTGATGCAATTGATATTTCATTTTCGCCTGAGAATCTCGCAAAGCTTGTTAAATTAACAGAGGCAGGAACAATAAACAGTTCGGTTGCCAAGGAAGTATTTGAGAAAATATTTGACAAAAACATCGATCCTGAAGTTTATGTAAAAGAAAACGGACTTGCACAGGTAAATGACGAAGGTCTTCTTCGTGATACGGTTGCTAAAGTTATAGAAGATAATCCGCAATCTGTTGAGGATTACAGAAACGGAAAAGAGAAAGCAATAGGATTCCTTGTGGGTCAGACAATGAAAGCCATGAAGGGTAAGGCAAATCCGGGTATGGTTAACAAAATTCTCAAAGAATTATTATAATTGCAGGATATGACAGTATATTAATATGGTTTTATAAGATATAATCATATTTTTTCAATACGAAACAAATATAAAATTAAATGATATTGTTCATATAAGGTTAAGTAAAAAGGATAAAGGCAGGGTACATACCCAAAGCCTTTATCCTTTTTTTAAATATAAACGAATTATATTATATATTGATATGTACATGATATTATATTAATATATAGGCAAAATTTATTCTTTTTATTTTATTTTTGTGCATTTCGCACTTTTTCCTATTATCAGATTATTTAAAATTTGTTTTGTTTTTGAGGAGGGGCTCTATTGTATAGTTATTTCAGTGAGCATGTTATTAATGATATTTATGATAAATATAATAATTTAAATATTATTTCCGAGGCTGAGAGTGAATATAAATATAACAGATATTACGGAGGAAGCAAAAAATTATCCGGAATATCCGACAGATCAAATAATACAGATAAATTAATTAAGAAAACCAATAAAAAAGAGAATTAAACAAAATTAGGTTTTTATCAAAATATATATTATTAACTTAATATTATAAAGTGTATTTAAATAAAACAATGATGGAATAATTTTTTTAATTATAAACTTTATATTAATATATCCCTATTATGTAGTAATAGAAACCACATCTTGTTATAATAAAAAAAATTTAGAAATAAAATATGAATATCAAATATTTGACAGGAGTAATATGAAAAAGATTATTATAACAACTGAAAGCGGTTCTGATGTTCCTCAACATTTAGCGGAAAAATACGATATAAAGATTATTCCGATGCATGTGGTTATGGACGGAAAGTCTTATGATGACGGAGTTACGGATCCGGACGTTGTATTTGAATATTTTGAAAGGACCGGAAAGGTTCCTACAACATCATGTGTCAATACACATGAATATACTGATTTTTTCAATAAATTACAGGAAGAAAACCCTGATTCTTTTATTTATCATTTTTCGTATGCATCCAGATCCAGTGCAACATATGAAGCATGTCATATTGCGTTGGAGCAGGGGCATTTCAAAAATATTTATCTCATTGATACAAAAAGCGTCTCAGGAGGATGTACCGCATATATCATTGAAGCCATAAAGCATATTGATAATTATTCAGGTTCTCTTGATTCGGATGAAGATTATATTAAACTGGGGCATGAACTGGATAAAATAACCGATAAGATAGAGTGCAATTTTATTCCTGCCACTTTGGAGTATCTTAAGGCAGGCGGAAGAGTATCTAATGCTAAGGCACTTATCGCAGGTATATTAAAGCTTCATCCTCTAATCGAGATAGATGAAAACGGCGTGCTTATAGCCTCAAAGAAATACAGGGGAAATATGGCAAAAGTATGTGAAAAGTTTTTGCCTGATTTTTTTGAAAAGTTTGATCTTAATAAAGACATTATTTATTTAATGTACGGAAAGGGATTGGACAAAAGCGTTCTTGACAGAATGAAAGAATTGGCAACGGAATACGGATTTAAAAATATTGAATACGTAATGACGGGATGTGTTATATCATGTCACGGGGGTAAGGGAGCCATAGGACTTGCCGGAGTAAAAAAATAATACAATTAAACAGCCGAAGTTAATTAAGCAATGCTCGTAAAAGTCTCACTTTACGATTTGTTTGATTAGCTTCGGCTGAATTTATTATATTTTTATATATTTTCCTCTACAACTACAGAGTCTGATTTATAAGGTATATGCTTACCTTTAAACTTGGAAAACTTTTCGCTTCCCTTTCCCAATATGGCAATAAGTGCCTTTTTGCCTCTGTTGTCGCTTATAGCTTTTTTAATTGCGCTTTCTCTGTCTGTAATTATTTCATACGTTGCATGACCTTCCGGTATGAATCGTGCAATATCTTCGCATATTTCTTCAGGATCTTCAAAATCCGGATCTTCTTCAGTCAAATATAAGTGATGAGCATATGTGCCGCAAAGTTTTCCTATATCCTCACGACGCAAATGATTTTTTCCTGCCGCGCCGATTACTATATTGACAGTATAATCACGGTAATCGTGTTCAATGGATTTTAGAAATTCCTCAAGAGTAAGTCTGTTATGAGCATAATCAACAATAATGACATTTTTATCGCTGTTATATATATTCATCCTTCCGGGAACAAATACATTTGATATTCCCTTTCTGATATCGGATACACATACATTGGCTTCAAATGCGGCTGTAACGGCTGCAGTGGCATTTACCAGATTGAAGAAACCGGTAAGGTTGGTAGTAAACTCAAAGTCACCTTTAATCGGAGTACTTACGGTAAATGAATATCCGCGGGATCCCAAGCTTTTGAATTGAGTTGTTTTATATACATCCAGCTGTCTTCCCAGTTTTTTCTGGAGTTCACTGATTGTTCTTATGCCGTCAAAAGTTGCTATGGTTTCTCCATGACCGCAATTCGAATCGGTATCGTCTACATCGAATAATATAAGGTTACAATCGCTTTCGGAAGCGGTTTCGAGAATTAAATCAAGTTCCTTTGTTCTTGAGTATACAAGCATGGTACGACTGTTTTTTATAAGTTGGAGCTTGCAGTTTCGGTAATGCTCATATGACGGGTGTTCCGAACCTCCTATGTGATCTTTGTCAATATTCATAAATATACCGATATCAAATGTTTGATCATAGACTCTGTTCACACTGTAGGCCTGAGAAGAAACTTCCATTGTAACGTAAGGAATATCATTCTCTTTAGCTTCGGAAAACAATTCCTGAAGTTTTAATGATTCGGGAGTAGTATTTTCCGCTTCTTTATGCACGGTTCCGCAGTATGTTTCATTTGTGGATATTATGCCGGTTTCTTTTCCCGCGTTGGCATTAAATATACTGTGAATCATATATGTGGTTGTCGTCTTACCTGCGGTACCGGTAATTCCCGTCAGGAAGAAAGATTCCGACGGTCTTTGATAAAAATATATCGCAAGTACCGAAAGTGCCTTTGTTGCGCTGTTGACCTGTACAAAAGGAACTGTATCGACATATTCTTCATAATATTTTTCAGAGACAAATCCCAGGGCCTTATTGTCAACGGCCGCCTTAAGGAAATCATCTTTAAATCCTATACCCTTACAAATAAAAAATGTCTTGTCATCAATGTCTCGTGAATCATAAGACAGTTTTTCAACAACAGTATCGTCATCGTCTCGTATGTTGGTGGTAATTAATAACTTATATTTTTTTAAAATTTGCTTTATCGCGGAAAGCGTAAGTGAATAACTCATTTTATTGTCCTTTTTTATTGTAAATTTCAAGTGCTTTATCAAGTATTTTATGTGCGCATCTGATCTTTGACATAAGCGGAAGTGCTTCTTCGTCATAACCGGTAAGTATTGTAACCTGATTGGTGTCATGGGCAAATCCCGCACCGGGAGTTCCTATGCAATTGGCTACTATCAAATCGAGATTCTTGGAAGACAGTTTTTTTCTTGCATTTGGAAGTAAATCTTCGCTTTCCATGGCAAAACCGCATACAACCTGCCTGTCTGATTTTGCATTGCCCACGGTTTTAAGTATGTCGGGAGTTCTTTCAAGCAGAATCTCGCCCGAAGCATTTTCTTTTTTTATCTTCTGTTCGGAAACACTGACCGGTGTAAAGTCCGCAACGGCGGCGGCCATTATAATAATATCCGCATCATCGCTTCGGTCGGTCATTTCGTTGAACATCTCCATTGCGCTTGTTACATGTACCGTTTCGGCATACATTGGGGGCTTGAGTGCGGTGGGACCGCTTACAAGAGTTACCTTGGCACCTCTTGCCACAGCGGCACTTGCAATGGCATATCCCATTTTACCGGTAGAGTTGTTGGAAATAAATCTGACCGGATCTATTTTTTCTCTTGTGGGACCCGCGTTTACAAGAATATGAAGCTGAGACATATCTTTAGGCGCACTTATGAAAGACGTAACGGCTTCAAGAATTTCTTCGGGTTCACGGAGTCTGCCGCTGCCGCGGGTTCCGCAGGCAAGGCGACCGCTGTCGGGCTCTATAATCTCAAAACCGTATTCTTTTGCTTTTTTTATATTGTCTTCAGTAATTGGATTATTCCACATTTTGGTATTCATCGCAGGTGCAATCAGCTTTGGACAATCACATGCCAAAACAGTGGTAGTCAGCATATCATCGGCAATTCCGTGAACCAGTTTTGCAATCACGTTGGCAGTGGCCGGAGCAATAATTACCAGGTCGGTGCTGTCGGAAAGCGATATGTGTTCAGTTGAAAATTCGTGATTTCTGTCAAATGTATCAGTAACGGTACGGTTACGGGTGATGGCATCAAATGTTGTCGGACTGATAAATTCTTTTGCGTTTTCAGTCATAATAACAGTAACATTTGCATGTTGCTTAACCAGTAATGAAGCGAGAGAAGCGGCCTTATATGCCGCGATTCCGCCGGTAACACCGAGTAAAATATTTTTTCCTTTTAGCATATGTCACCTCACAATAAAAATAACAGACAATACAATAATGTCGAAAACATGAATTAATAATCAATTCCCTTCAGACATTTCAAATTCTTCGGCGGCATCTTTAAGCAGCTTTATAATAGGCAGTTTTTGAGGGCAAACTTTTTCACATCCGCCGCACCCGACACAGGCGCTTGCTTTTGAATGAGCTCCTGCCGTAAGTGAATTTTTATAATAGTAACCTGACAAAAAATCATTAAATATTTTTTTAGAATTAAGACATGCCAATATCTCGGGTATTTGTATATTGACCGGACATTTATTTTCTTCCGTGCAATAGTGACATGATGTACAATCTATCATTTCAAGACGGTTAAACAATTCAACGATTTTTTCCACCGCGGCGTTTTCTTTATGTGAAAGAGGTTTAAAATCTTTCATGTATGAAACATTGTCACGCATTTGCTCCATATTGCTCATTCCGGATAAAACGACGGCTACATTTTCGGCGCCTGCGGCGTAGCGAATTGCATAGCTTGCGTTTGACATGTGCGAGTTATCCGACCTGTTAATTTCGTCAAGTACTTCTTGAGCTTTAGGCGGAAGTTTTACAAGATTTCCGCCCTTTACGGGTTCCATAACTATTATGGGTTTGTTGTGTTTGCAAACAACATCATAAACCTTTCTGCTTTCAATGGTCGGGTTATCCATATCCATGTAATTATATTGTATCTGGACAATTTCGATTTCGGGATATTCCGTAAGAATTTTGTCCAAAAAATCTGCTTTGTCATGAAAGGAAAGTCCTACATGTTTTACCTTACCTTCTTTCTTTAAACGAAAAGCGGTTTCATATGCTTTGCATTTTTTGAATTTTTCATAATTAGAAGAACCTTGAGCGTGCATAAGGTAAATATCAAAATAATCAACACCGCACAGTTTAAGTTGATTATTGAAAAACGGTATTATATCTTCCTCTTTTTCAAAGTATGATCCCGTGAGCTTATTGACAAGTATGTATCGTTCACGTTCATATCTGTCCGTCAGCGCTTCCTTTACCGCAAGTTCGGATTTGCCGTTTATATACCCGTGAGCGGTATCAAAATAGTTGAAGCCGTTTTCCATGTAGAAGTCAACCATTTCTTTTGTCAGTTCAATGTCAACATTCTCACCGTTCATTGGAAGGCGCATCATACCGAAGCCGAGTTTTTTATTTATTTTCGGAAAGTTATTACCCATTTCAATCCTCCCGTAGAATTATTATTCAAAGTATTATAACACATATGAGAATATAATCCGTAATGAGATATTTAAATTTAAAACAAAAAAACAGTATAAATTAAATATAATTAACAAAAGTTTTAACTGAGATTAAAAAAATAATAAAACAGCTATTGACTAAATGCATTTTTTTTAATACAATACGACCCATAGACAAGACAAGGCATTCTGGCATTAATTATACATGAGACAAGTATATTTAATCGGAGGATACCATTATGGCAAGATTTACTTTACCAAGAGACATCTATCACGGAAAAGGCGCTTTAGAGCATCTTAAGGAACTTAAGGGTAAGAAGGCAATGATTTGTGTCGGAGGCGGCGCAATGAAGAGAGGCGGTTTCTTACAGAGAGCTGAAGAGTATCTTAAGGAAGCCGGCATGGAAGTTAAGATATTCGAAGGAATCGAGTCTGACCCATCAATCGAGACAGTTATGAAGGGTGCAGCCGTTATGGAAGAGTTCGGTCCTGACTGGATTGTTGCCATCGGCGGTGGCTCACCTATCGATGCGACAAAGGCTATGTGGATTAAGTATGAGTACCCTGACATTGAATTTAAGGATATGTGCAAGGTATTCGGACTCCCTGAGATGCGTAAGAAAGCTCATTTCTGTGCTGTTTCTTCAACATCAGGTACAGCTACGGAAGTTACTGCATTTTCCGTTATCACTGATTATACAACAGGTACAAAGTATCCTATAGCTGACTTTGAGATTACACCTGATGTTGCCATCGTTGATCCTGAACTTGCACATACACTTCCTAAGAAGATGGTTGCATTTACAGGTATGGATGCTTTAACACATGCGGTTGAGGCATATGTTGCAACAGCTAAGAGCCCATTCTCAGATCCTCTTGCAATACACGCTATTGAGATGATTCAGGAGAACCTTGTAAAATCATACAAAGAGGACATGGATGCAAGAGATAACATGCACTACGCTCAGTGTCTTGCAGGTATGGCATTCACAAACGCATTACTCGGTATAGTTCACTCACTTGCTCACAAAACGGGAGCTGTTTTCCAGGATTGCGGAGCTCATATTGTTCACGGTGCGGCTAATGCAATGTACCTTCCAAAGGTTATCGCATTTAACGCAAGAGATCTTGAAGCTAAGAAGAGATATGCTACAATCGCTGATTATATGCATTTATCAGGCGCTAATGAGGATGAGAAAGTTGCATCTCTTATTAAGGCCGTAAGACAGCTCAGTGATGATATGAATATTCCACACGGTATCAAATTCTATGCTGCAGACGGTTCTGTTGCAGAACAGGGATTTGTTCCTGAGGATGTATTCCTTGAGAGATCAAGAGCAATCGCAGAAAGAGCAGTTGAAGATGCATGTACAGGATCTAACCCTCGCAGCGTTTCGGTTGATGAGATGGAAAAGGTTCTTAAGGCTTGCTACTATGATACAGAAGTAGATTTCTGATTTTATTTAGTTGCATAGACAAAAGTAAATTTGGATATCGACATTTTCTAACAGGCACCTGCTATGGTTAGTCATTTAAGTTAATAAATAAGTAAAATATTGGATATTGAAGTAAGTTATTGGTATACTACCGATAACTTACTTTTTTTATAAAGCTGTTTTTGTATTTACAATATTATGCAGCAGAGAGTGACGGAAGGGAATAAAATGACGGAAAATAATCTTTTTAAGATATTTTTAAAGTATACTTCATTTAATGTATTCGGAATGATTGCTCTTTCATGCTACATCTTTGCCGATACATTATTTATTTCAATGGGAATAGGCGTTGACGGATTAACGGCAATCAACCTTGCATTGCCTATATTTAGCCTTGTGAACGGAACCGGACTTATGATCGGCATGGGTGGAGGCACAAAGTATACATTGGCCGTGAGCAGAGATAATCATGAAGAGGCAAACAGGGTATTTACCAATACTTTATACCTGAGTGCCGCAGCTGCTTCCGTTTTTGTTGTTTTGGGCATTTTTTTCTCCGGTAACATAGCCGTACTTCTCGGAGCCAATGACCGGGTTATGTACAATACGGAAATATATTTAAAAATGCTTTTGCTGTTTTCGCCGGCATTTATACTGAATAACATAATACAATGTTTTGTCAGAAATGACGGATCTCCTCATTTGTCAATGATAGCAATGATAATAGGGAGTATGTCAAACATAGTCCTTGATTGGCTGTTTATTTTCCCGCTCGGTATGGGAATGTTCGGTGCGGTACTTGCAACATGTATTTCTCCGGTACTCAGTATTCTTATTACCATGCAGTATTTCATAAGAAAGAAAAACAGTTTTCACGTTGCTAAAACCGGAATTTCCGGAAAGTTGGTCGGCGGAATACTTTCAAGCGGATTTCCTTCATTCCTGGCAGAGATTTCCACAGGTATAGTCCTTATAGTATTTAATTTCCTGTTTATGAAAACAGAGGGAAATACGGGAGTTGCCGCATACGGAGTAATTGCCAATCTTTGGTTTATAGTTGTGTCAATGTTTACGGGTATATCACAGGGTATACAACCTATCATCAGTCATAATTACGGCAGAGGAAATTATAATAATGTAAAAAAAGTCCTAAAATACGGTCTTATACTTATGGGAATAATCTCGGCCGTTATATATTCGATTATGTTTTTCGGAGCGGAATATGTTGCGTCAATATTTAACAGTGAGCACAATGACTTATTGCAATTTATTGCGGAAGAGGGATTAAAAATATATTATATTTCCTGTCCTTTTGTAGGCTTTAACATAATTATATCCATATTTTTTACATCTACGGAATATCCCGTTCCCGCTCATATAATATCCGTTCTCAGAGGATTTGCGCTTATTATTCCAATGGCGTTTTTAATGTCGTTTTTGGGAGGAAGAATAGGACTTTGGATGGCGTTCCCGATTACGGAAACAATAGTCGCCGTCATAGGTATTATTCTGTATATTTTAAGAAATAATAAATTAAGACAATACAATAAAGCTTAATGTTTTTATTGCGGAATTGTTTGAAACAATGCTTCACAATGCACTGTTTTAAACGGTTTCGCAATATTTTATTTAAAGTGGTTAAATAAAATATTCGGATTTTATTTCCTACTATAAATATTAACTATATCGGAATTACTGGATATATATTTCAGTGTGTAGTATTATTAAATAAAACTGATAATACATATAGATGATATAGGTATTTATGGAGGGCGCATGATAGAAAAATTTCACACACACAGAAATATAATAGGCTTTGACGAGAACGGTGTTTCGGTTATTATTCATAAGGCGGATGTACATCATAACAACGCTGATACTAACGACGGCAATAAAAAGAGTTATGAGAATGAACATATACATAATCAGAATGTAAAATACAGAGAATATGATACGGAAGATTCGGCGAATCCCGATTTTATAAAAGATTATATGGATGCCGTTGCGGCATATAAAAAGACATTTCCTACGAGAGATGAGGTAATTGAAAAAACACCGGATCCGGCAATTAAGGATATGCTTGAATATGAAAAAGAAAACGGCATTGAGAACTTATTTGACAGATTTGATAAACAAAAGCCGCATTGCAGCTTCGGACTTGCGGGTACATGCTGTAAAGCCTGCAATATGGGACCGTGCAAGATTACCGCCAAGTCGCCTAAGGGCACCTGCGGCGCCGATGCCGACACCATTGTGGCAAGAAATCTTTTAAGAGGTGCCGCAGCCGGTGTTTCACAGCACGGAATGCATGCAAGAGAGGTAATTCTTTCCCTTAAATGGGCGGCAGAAGGCAAATTGAATATTCCGATTATCGGAAAACAGAAAGTTATTGATGTTGCCGATGCGTTGGGAATTAAGACTAAGAGAAGACAGTTTAACAATATAGCTAAAGATGTTGCCGATGTTCTTCTTGAAGATTTGTCAAATACAGATCCGGGAAGAGAATATAAAACTTTGGAAGCATTTGCTCCTCCCGAGAGAAAGAAGATATGGAAGGAGCTTGGAATTATTCCGATAGGAGCGTATCATGAGGTGTTTGAATCATTCCATAAATCTGGGGTAGGCACAGACGCCGATTGGAAAAGTCTTATGGAAGAATTCCATCGCTGCGGTTTGGCATTTACATTTTCCGGAGTTATGGGATCTTCTATTGCAACAGATGCATTGTTTGGCGTAGGCGACAGAGTAACCGGAAAGGTAAATCTTGGCGCAATAGAAGAGGGATATGTAAATATTGCTCTTCACGGTCATTTACCGACACTTGTAAGTAAAATCGTAGAGGTCGGACAAAGTGATGAACTTGTAAGGCTTGCAAAGGAAAGCGGAGCAAAGGGAATTAAGTTTTACGGAATTTGTTGTTCATCACTTGCCGCAATGTACAGATACGGAGGGGTTATACCTCTTTCAAATGCGGTTTCCGCAGAACTTGTTGTAGCAACGGGAGCAATCGACCTTTGGATTGCCGATGTTCAGGATGTTTATCCCGCAATAATGGACGTTGCCAACTGTTTCCACACTAAGGTGGTAACGACAAGCGAGTCTGCCAGACTTCCGGGAGCCGAAAGAATAGAATATGATCATTATCACAGCAATATAGATAAGACCGACGAAATTGCGAGAGAAATTGTTGTAAAAGGAATTGAGAGGTTTAAAGAGAGAAGAGAGAGGGGAATACAGACTCATATTCCAAATGTGGAAGTTACGGCGGAAGTCGGATTTTCTCTTGAATATCTGAGCCGACGTTTCAAGGGTATCGGACCTGTTGCCGATGCGCTTAAGTCAGGTAAAATATTCGGAATTGTCAACATGGTAGGATGTAATAATCCTAAGGTTCCTTTTGAAAGATGCATAGTTGATGTTGCGGAGGAACTTATTAAAAATAACGTACTGATACTTACAAACGGTTGTGCATCGTATCCGCTTATGAAGCTGGGCTTTTGTGAAAAGGGCTCAGGAGAAAAGTTTGCCGGTGACGGGCTCAGGGAATTCCTGGAAGCTGATCTTCCTCCTGTGTGGCATGTCGGAGAGTGCATTGATAATACGAGATCCTCGGGAATTATGGCTGCCATAGCAAGGGAAGCGGGAATACCGATTGCGGACATGCCTTATGGATTTTCATCACCGGAGTGGTCAAATGAAAAGGCAATCGACGCTGCTTTAGGTTTTCGATTATTAGGCATAAATTCATATCATTGTGTTGAACAGCAAATCTACGGTTCAAGGAACGTAAGTGAATATCTTAAATCCGGAAGTATGGAAACTCTAGGGTCTAAAATGACAATAAACGCAAATCCTAAACTACTTGCAAAACAGATATTAGATGACATGAAAGAAAGCAGAAAGAAACTCGGATGGGATTAAGATCAATATAAAAGCACTTCGTTGACAATACAAAAAGAAAATACTATCATATAAACAAATGTTTGTATGATAGTATTTTTTTGGTGAATAAAATGAGAGACAGAGTATATGCTTCAATAGATTTGAAATCTTTCTATGCATCCGTGGAATGTGTGGAGCGAGGATTGGATCCGTTTGATGTTAACCTTGTTGTTGCGGATCCTTCAAGGACGGAAAAGACAATTTGCCTTGCGGTTTCGCCGGCTCTGAAATCATACGGAATTCCGGGCAGAGCCAGATTATTTGAAGTAATAAGAGAGATAAAAACATATAACGGGAAAATAAGAAATATGTCCGGCACATCCGCATTTAAATCCGTTATAGATAACAATCCGACTATAGGAATGGAATTTATCGCCGCAAAGCCGAGGATGTCACTTTACATGAAACGCAGTGCTGAAATTTACAATATTTATCTTAAATATGTATCCGCGGATGATATATTTCCGTACTCTGTTGACGAGGTATTCATTGATATTACGGATTATCTTGAATACTACGACATAAGTGAATATGATTTTGTAAAGAAGATTATGAAAGATGTATATGACACAACGGGAATTACCGCAACGGCAGGTATAGGAAGCAATATGTACCTTGCAAAGATTGCCATGGACATCGTAGCCAAGCATATGAAGGCAGATAAAAACGGTATAAGAATATCAATTCTTACCGAACAATCCTTTAGAGAGCACCTTTGGAATTACAGACCTCTCAGATCATTTTGGGGAATAGGAAGGGGTTATGAGGAAAAACTTGCCGATGTAGGATTATATACAATGGGAGATATCGCCAGATGCTCCATAGGCGGGGAATCGGATTTTTACAATGAGGATTTACTCTATGATTTATTCGGCATAAATGCAGAGATTTTAATAGACAATGCATGGGGATATGATCCGTGTACCATAAAAGATGTAAAGGAATATAAACCTCAAAGCCGAAGTGTTAACAGCGGACAGGTTTTAAAATGTGCATACGACAACAAAAAAGCGGAGATTATAGTCCGGGAAATGGCAGAAAATCTGTCATATGAACTTATGAAAAAGAAACTGGTGACAAAAAAACTTGTCCTTACCGTCGGATATGATGCGGATAACATCAATATATTCGGTGATGAATATGAAGGAGATACGGTAAAAGACGGATACGGCAGACTGAAACCCAAGCATTCCAGAGGTACTTTCAATCTCGATGAATATACATATATTGCTCAGGATATCACAGACGCATTTGTAAAATTATATAACTCGATTACCGATACAAAACTGCTTATACGACGTATTACATTGTCGGCGGATGATGTGATAAATGAAGAAGAATTAAAAAATATCAGGAAAAATGAAAAAAAGCAATTATCGTTTTTTGATGATTTTGACCTGGATTGCGATAATTCAACAGACAATTCGTCGGATGGGATTTTAAAAGGCGGAACGGGAGGCGTTAAAAACAATCAACATGTAAAAAATGTTATGCCCGGTCGGGATTCACAAGATTCAAAAGACAAACTGAAAAAATTGCAAAGCACGCTTCTATCGCTGAAAAGCAAGTACGGAAGTAATATACTTATAAAAGGCACAAGTTTAGAAGAGGGAGCAACGGGGATTGAAAGAAACGGGCAGGTGGGAGGTCATAAGGCATAGAAACATCTTTTAAAGTGTTTTGGGAGGATAAGATAAACGCAGATATGGATAACAATGGTGATTTAAACTTATACAAAACAGATAAATATAATGATATAATCGATTTGCCTCATCCTATATCAAAGAAGCATAAAAGAATGACAGTCAGTGAAAGAGCTGCGCGTTTTATGCCGTTCTCACCGCTGAAAGGCTATGAAAGCATGCTTTCGGATACTGCAAAAAATAATGATGACAGGATGAATAATGAGACAGAATATGAAGAATATTCAGATTAAGATAATTATATGTTTAAAACGGTTCTCTTTTACACAGGCACAATATTAAATCGTGATTGACTGTTTTAAGCATATAATAGTAGTTTTGATTTATAAAGGATGACAATATGATTGCCATTATAGCCGCTTATGCGCATAACAGAGTAATAGGAAACAAGGGAATAATCCCGTGGAAAATACCCGGCGAACAGAAACTGTTCAGGAAACTTACCACTGACAATGTGGTAATCATGGGCAGAAGGACGTATGAAGAAATAGGAAGACCGCTTCCCGACAGAATTACGATAGTGATTTCAAAATCCCGAAAATACAGCGGAGAAAATTTATATTCCGCAGATGATTTGGAAACGGCCGTAAAACTTGCTCATATTTTGGATCCGAATAAGGATGTTTATCTGTCCGGAGGCGAATCGGTATATTCAGAGGGTATAGAACTTGCTGACATACTATATTTAACCGAAATAGACATGTATGTTGAGGGAGATACCTTTTTCCCAGAAACGGACGAAAAAAAATATATAAAAACGTTGATAAATGAAGTGACCGATGATATATCCTACAAACAATATAAATATGAAAGAATTAAATAAAAATCATAGCATACAATTATGTATTTAAAATATTAATATTCCACGGTTCTGCAGGCAAGACTTTTATCTGTAGTTCGGGAGTTTTATATCCTCTGTCAGAGATATGTATATTTCTTACCGTTTAGTCCGGTAAGGCGGCACATATCACTGCAGGGGCTTTTTTGATTGAAAATTTTATAATCATCTTGCGTATTCATGATTTTAATAATACCGTATTATTGAGAATGTCCGATATTATTAAAATATCAAAATGATATCTTGACACTAATGTCTTGTTATATAAGCTTTAACAGCTTGAAAAAAATATTATAAGCTGTATACTATGTAATAATATTAACTATAAATACTTATTTTCTTTATTATATTAACAATAGGCCGGTTTTATAATCGGCAGAGATGAATGTTTATTATATGTAAACGAGGTGCGCCAATGGAAAATTTAATTATAAAGTCAAAAGACGGTACTGACATATCGTTATCAGTGTACGAAATTCCAAACGCAAAGGGTGTTGTACAGGTCATTCACGGAATGATGGAGCATAAGGGCAGATATGAGAAGCTTGCAAACGAATTGAACAAAGCCGGATATTCCGTTGTAACTTCAGATTTAAGAGGGCATGGCAAGGCTGCCGAAACATTAGGTTTCTTTAAAGAAAAAAACGGACACAAAGAACTTATAAGAGATCAAAAGATTATAACAAAATATATCTTTAAAAGATTCGGTGTAAATAAAGTGAATATATTTGCGCATTCGTTCGGAACTATAATAGCGAGAAATCTGCTTCAGACGGAGTCTCATAAATATAAAAGCGTAATACTGTCGGGATATCCGGCTCCGGCAAAAGAGGCATCCGCAGGAATAATACTTTCGAATATTATAATGACATTCAAAGGAGCAAATGCATATTCACCGCTGATTGAAAAAATGTCGGTGGGAACATTTAATTCCGCTGTAGATAATCCGAGAACGGAAGCAGATTGGTTAAGTGTAAATGAGAAAAATGTCGATGAATATATGAAAGACCCGTATTGCGGATTCGGATTTACCGTTTCTGCTTTTAATGATTTATTCAGACTTGTTAAAAATATGAGAAAACCTGAACTGTATAAAAATGTTGATTCATATCTTCCGATATTGTGTATTGGAGGAGCACAGGATCCGTGTATTGACGGAGTCAGAGGAAGTAATGCTTCGATTTATTTCCTGCACAAGGCAGGCTTTAAGAATATTAAAAGAAAAACTTTTGAAAATATGAGGCATGAAATATTAAACGAGCATAACAACGGGCAGGTTTATAAGACGATTATTTCATTTATAAATAAGAATAACCGATAATAATTTTATTGCTTATTATGAATAAAATGTTTTGAGAAGTTAAATGTGAGGAAACAGACTAAACAGATAAAATAAAAGAAGGTTTATATGGAAAAAAACAGAGAAGACAGTGCAATAAACAAGAAACGGAAAAATGTATTTTGGGAATTGTTTATTACTTTTTTTAAGATCGGAGCATTTACATTCGGAGGCGGTTACGCAATGATTCCACTCATACAGGAAGAAACCGTTACAAAAAAGAAATGGATTTCCGATGAAGATATATTGGATGTTGTGGCAATAGCGGAAAGTACGCCGGGACCGATTTCACTTAATACATCTACGTTTGTCGGGTATAGGACTGCAGGTTTCTTCGGAGCTTTTTGTGCAACATTGGGAGTTGTATTGCCGTCATTCGGAATAATCGTGGGAATATCTTTTGTGCTTAGGCAATTTGAAAATCTTGAAATAGTAAAATATGCCTTTTGGGGAATCCGGGCAGGAGTATTGGCATTAATTATAAAGGGATTGATCTCAATGTATAAATCATGCCCTAAAAATGTATTCTCATACATAATTATGGCTGCGGCATTTGTTGCGGTTGCATTTTTTAATATAAATGTAATTTATATGACAATAATATGTGCCGTTGCCGGCATTATATATTCAATTGCGGTTGGAAATACCGTAAAGAACAAACTAAAATAAAGTATACGAAAACAGAGAAGAATTATGGTACTTATTAACTTATTTTTTACATTTCTTAAAATCGGAGCGTTTACATTCGGAGGAGGTTATGCAATGCTCCCCCTTATAAGGGCGAGTATAGAAGAAAATCACTGGATGGATGACGATCAGATCATAAACTTTATTGCGGTAAGCGAGAGCACACCGGGTCCTTTTGCAATAAATATATCAACATATGTCGGTATGGAAGCGGGAGGAATATTGGGATCAGTACTTGCAACATTGGGCGTCGTGTTGCCTTCCTTTGTTATTATTTTAATAGTTGCAAGAATATATGAAAAATTCAAAACCAACAAATATGTGCAGGGCGCCATGGGGGGACTAAAACCGGCGGTTATAGGATTTATCGCAACCGCAGTATTGTCAACCGCAATAACCGTATTTTTCCCTACGGGAATAAAGCTTGAAGTTATGGGGACATTTGCATTTATAAGTTCGGTAATAATTTTCGTATCAATGCTTATACTTGCGTTAAAAAAGGTTCACCCAATAATCATAATAGGAATATCGGCGGGAGCGGGAATTGCATACGGATATTTACAGCCTTTTATCGGATGGTGAGGAATAACATGAAGAAAAAACGTATCGGAATATTAACAAGCGGCGGAGACGCACCGGGTATGAATGCCGTTATAAGGGCGGCAACAAGAGCATGTATATCATACGGCATGGAAGTGAAGGGGATAATAAGAGGATATGACGGCCTGCTTAAAAAAGAATTTACGGATTTAGATATACGTTCCGTTTCGGAAATTATTAACAGAGGCGGAACAATGATTCATACCTCAAGAAGCAAAGAGTTTGCAACGGAAAAAGGTATTGAAAAGGCTGTCGAAAATTGCAGGGACATGGGGCTTGACAGCCTGATAGTAATAGGAGGCGACGGCTCGTTTAGGGGTGCGTGCGAATTATCAAAACGCGGTGTTCAATGTATCGGAATACCGGGAACCATAGATAACGATATTCCGGCAACGGATTATACGATAGGCTTTGATACGGCCATGAATACCGCCGTAGAGATGGTTGATAAAATAAGAGATACCATGACGTCTCATGACAGATGCAGTGTAATAAAGGTGATGGGAAGAGAATGCGGAAATTTAGCTGTCGGAGTCGGTATTGCAACAGGTGCAACGGGGATAATAATACCTGAGATAAGGTTTGACTTTGAGAAAGATGTGATTGAGAGAATTGAATTTACGAAGTCAACAGGGAAAAAACATTTTATTTTTATTGCTGCGGAAGGTGCGGAAGGAGTTGATAATCTCCACAAAAGAATAGAAGAACGCACCGGAATTAATTCTATAGAATGTGTATTGGGATATGTACAGAGAGGCGGAAGTCCGTGTGCAAAAGATAGAATAACGGGCAGTGAAATGGGAGAATCGGCCGCAAGGATTCTTAAAGATAATCATAAGGACAGTAAGATGATTATTTGTAAAAACGGTGCGGTGGAAGATATTGATTTGGAAGCGGGAATAAAAATAAAGAGTAAATTTGACAGTAAATTATACAATTTATCGTACATAATTTCAATATAATCTATTTAAAAATAAAAAAATGTATAAATTGCTAAACAGCAATATTTTTGTTATGATTAGAGTGGATATTTATATATCTTCTGTATATTTTTGTTATTACAAAGCGAGTTATATAAATTAACTGAAATATTTAGATTTAAAATAACGGATATACAGACTGTTGTTCTACGTTTTGTGTTTTATGTTAGGAAAAGGGTAGGTTCTTATTTATGAAAAAATTCAGATTTAATAAGGCAATGGCAATTGCATTGGCGGGTGCTGCGGCAACAATTGGTTTTGCGGGATGTGCGGGAGGCAAGTCAAACGAAACCGAAAGTACCACTGAAGCTGCTGCAACAGCTGAAGAAACAACGACTCAGTCAGGTTCTTCAGGTACTTATACAGAGAATTTGAATAAATACTCATCCGCAGATGCGGCTCTTCAGGCGTTAAAAGACGGTAATGCGGAATACTTAAAGGGTGCAAAGACAATTGATACAAGCGAATCAACAAGAACAGATTTGGCAAGCAACGGTCAGAAGCCATATGCCACCGTTATTACATGCGCAGATTCAAGAGTGCCTGCGGAATTAGTATTTGATGCAGGATTGGGAGAAATCTTTACTATCAGAGATGCAGGAAATGTCATCGGTGATTATGAGCTCGGAAGTGTAGAGTATGCCGCAAGTCATTTGAATACACCTCTTGTTGTGGTAATGGGTCACACTCATTGCGGAGCTGTGGGCGGAGTTGTTGAAGCGGCTGCCGGACACGGACATGTTGACAGCAGTGAAGTGTACTTGGGTACTATTCTCTCAACAATCCAGTCTTCCGTGGATAAGGCAAGAAACGATGTTCAGGATGCCGATCACCATACGGATGAAGTAGCAGATAAGGCTGAGATTTACAACATTGAGAATTCCATTGCCAAGTTAAATGAAAGCAGTACGTTAAAGAAGCTTCAGGAAGATGGCAAACTTAAAATTGTAGGTGCAAGATACAATATCGAAACAGGTGCCGTGGAATTTTTAAATAATTAATATTAAGACAATTTATATAAGATAAATTCACATAAAGACCCCGGAACAGGCAAAGTCCTGCTTCGGGGTCTTGTTTTTTAAATAATATTTGATAATTGTATATTGTGCAAAATATTATTGTGCGATATAATTCAACTGACATATTGATAAGACAGATACATCACAGTGACAATACAAAGAATAAAACATGTATAAAAAAATATGTACATAGTGTAAACAATGGCAATTATCTTTACTTATGTAGAAAAAAATAGTATTGTTGATGTAATATTACACTTTTATAAACATTAATTTGCTGCACATGAGAAAATAGTTTTTAAAAGGAGAACATTATGAGTTTTAAGAATGTTGTATTAGCCGGCGGCGGAGTATTGGGAAGTCAGATTGCTTATCAGTCTGCTTATTGCGGATTTGACGTAACAATTTATTTAAGAAGCGAAGAGTCTGTAGAAAGAGCAAAGAAGAAAATTGACAGACTTCATAAGATTTATCTTGCCGAGTTAGAAGATTATAAGTCAAAATTGGGTGACTTTATTGCTACAAGAATGTTCGGAAGAGGACTTTACCCACATCCTGAAAATCTTACGGTTGAAAAGATTGATGAACTTAAGTCAAATGCAGATAAGGCATATGAAAATATTAAATATGTAACAGATCTTGCCGAAGCGGTAAAGGATGCAGACCTTGTGATTGAGGCAATGGCAGAAAATCCACAGGCTAAGATAGAGTTCTACGAAAAACTTGCTCCTGTATTACCTGAAAAAACAGTTATCGCAACAAACTCTTCTTCCATGCTTCCAAGTGCTTTCGCAAAGTATACGGGAAGACCTGAGAAGTATCTTGCTCTTCATTTTGCAAATAACATTTGGAGAGGCAATACCGCAGAGGTTATGGGTCATGCCGGAACCGAGCAGAAATATTACGATGAAGTTGCTGAATTTGCGGCACAGATTCAAATGGTACCTCTTTTACTTAAAAAGGAACAGCCGGGTTATATCCTCAACTCAATGCTTATTCCTTTCCTTAAAGCAGCAGAAGTGCTTCTTGCAAGAGAAGTTTCAGACCCACAGACCATTGACTTAACATGGAAGTTGGGAACGGGAGCTCCTAAGGGACCTTTTGAAATTCTTGATATCGTAGGTTTGACAACTGCTTACAATATTATTATGAACAACCCTGACGCAAGTGATCCTTCAACGGAAAACGGTAAGATTGCGGCAATACTTAAGAAGTATATCGATGAAGGCAAAACAGGTATTAATGCCGGAGAAGGCTTCTATAAATATAACTGATTAAATAATTAATAAATTTTAAATGTCACTCTAAGTTTAATGATATGTTACGCTATGGGAATATATCGTTATTCGGAGAGTGACATTTTATTATACAATTAATATTTTATAAAATCATATTTTACACATAAATATTAGAATGTATAATATAAAAGCAATACAAAATTAATAAATCCTACAAATAAATAAGATAATATGGTAAAATATTTCTAATTATTTACCGGAGGTTTCCATATGATAAGGACTATTATCAATGGCTTTTGCATGGCTATCGCCGACAGCGTTCCCGGAATGTCGGGAGGTACGGTGGCCCTCATTATGGGATTCTATAATGACTTCGTAGGCGGAACACATGATATTTTTTATGAACGCGGAAAGAAGAGAAAAAATGCCTTTGAATATTTAATTAAGCTGGGAATAGGATGGATAGTGGGAATGATTCTGTCTGTTCTTATTATCACTCATTCATTTGAAAGCAGTGTATATGTGGTAAGTTCATTATTTATAGGATTTATTGTTGCTTCTATCCCGATGTTGATAAAAGAAGAGAAAAAGTCATTTGTACCATGTGTCGGAGGATATATAGCATTGGGTGTCGGTATTGTATTCGTTATACTGATTACAATGTTAAATAAGCACAGTTTCTCCTCAGGCGTAAGCATGAATAACATAACATGGGGAAGCGGTATTCTTATATTTGTCGGAGCGGTGGCATCTACATCTGCAATGTTCCTTCCGGGAATTTCAGGATCGACAATTCTTCTGATAATGGGATTATATCTTCCTGTTATGGCAGCCGGAAGAGAGCTGCTTAAGTTTCATCTTTCTTACCTGCCGGGAATGATTATCTTTGCGGCAGGAATAGTTGTCGGAGCATTATTTATCGTTAAGATTATAGAAATATGCATGGCAAAGTTCAGAGTCGTTACGATGTTCTTTATTTTGGGATTGATGATAGGTTCAATATATTCCATTATCATGGGACCTACGACTTTAACCGATCCTAAACCGCCGATAACCTTCGGAACATTTAACTGGATTGCGTTCGGAATAGGTGTTGCACTTATATTCTTATTACAGTTTTTGGGAAATAAAAAAAATCATAAATAAAATTTATTTATATATCCTTTGATGTAGAATATATTTAATAATACGGACCTTCGTGAGTAATTTGAATGTATCATAATCGGTGATGCACTTAAAATTGACTCGCGGAGGTTTTTATTATTTATTAACAGATATGTAAAAAGAATTTTAATCGGCGTAAAGCATGGCAATGCACTTAATTTGATAAAATCTGTCAATTATAGTATATTTCACTTGTTTATAATATTTTATTTATAAAGAGTTTTTGTTAGGTTATGTACATGAAGAGGTTTTTCTATGAGTTATATTGATCTTTACAACGAATGGCTTGAAAGCGACATCATTGCCGAAAGCGATAAGGCGGAGCTTAAAGCGGTTACAGACGAGAAAGAGATAGAAGACAGATTTTATAAAGAGTTGGATTTCGGAACGGGAGGGCTCAGGGGAGTTCTCGGCATGGGAACAAACAGAATGAATGTTTATACCGTGGGTAAAGCGACTCAGGGCTTGGCTAATTATATTAATAAGAAGAACGGAGCCGACAGAGGGGTTGCAATTGCTTACGATTCAAGAAGAATGTCTCCCGAATTTGCGGCAAAAGCGGCTAACTGCCTTAACGCAAACGGTATTAAGACATATATCTTTCCGTGTCTTACTCCTACTCCGGAATTATCTTTTGCTCTCAGAGAGTTGGGAGCGATGGCAGGCATTGTTATCACTGCAAGCCACAATCCGCCGGAATATAACGGATATAAGGTTTATTGGGAGGACGGAGCCCAGATTACGCCTCCTATTGACGGTGAAATTATTGCGGAAGTAAGAAAAGTAAAAGACCTTGGTGAAATAAAATCAATAGATAATAATGAAGCAAAGGTTAAAGGCTTATACAATGTAATCGGATTTGATATTGACGATAAATATACAGATGCACTTTTAAGTAACTGCATTGAACCGGAGGTTATAAAATCCGTTGCGGATAAAATAAAAATAGTATATACGCCTTTTAACGGAACCGGCAATATTCCGGTAAGAAGAGTGTTGTCACAGCTTGGGTTTAAAAACGTATATGTTGTTAAGGAACAGGAAAATCCTGATCCGAATTTCACAACACTGGATTATCCTAATCCGGAAGATCCTAAGGCGTTTACATATGCATTAAAGCTTGCAAAGGAAAAGGATGCGGATATTATTCTTGCAACAGATCCGGATGCGGACAGGTTGGGAATATATGTAAAGGATGCCAAAACCGGAGAGTATGAGCCGTTTACCGGTAATATGTCGGCAATACTTATTGCGGATTATCTTCTTTCAAGAAGAAAGGAAAGAGGTTTGCTTCATTCAAGAGATGCCGAAATAACAAAAAAAGAAGGAAAACTCGGAGCGTTGGTTACCACCATAGTTTCAACAAATATGGGCAGAGTGCTGGCAAATGATTTCGACATAGATTATATAGAAACCTTAACGGGATTTAAATACATAGGGGAGCAAATTAAGTTCTTTGAAGAGCGTGGTGACAGATTTTATGAATTCGGATTTGAAGAAAGTTACGGTTGTCTTGTGGGAACTCACGCCAGAGACAAGGATGCTCCGTCAGCCGTTATGAGTCTTTGCGAAGTTGCGGCGTACGAATACGCAAAGGGAAGAACTCTTATAGACAGAATAAATGAATTATATGAGAAATACGGTTATTACAGAGAAGGACAGCACTCCATTACCATGAAGGGAGCAGACGGTGCAAAGCGAATTAACGGTATAATGGAGATGTTCCGTTCTGATCCTCCAAAGGAATTGGCAGGTTTTAAAGTGCTTGAAATAAGAGATTACGGCACGGGAATTATAACCGATACATCAACGGGAAATACGCGCCCTACGGGACTTCCTACATCAAACGTATTCTATCTTGAATTGGAAAATGATGCATGGGTATGTATCAGACCGTCGGGTACGGAACCGAAAATAAAATTCTATATAGGTGTAAGAGGAAATTACGTGGAAGATTCAAAGAATTTGCTTAATATGTTAATGGAAAATACAGTAAATTTTGTTAAATAAGTTTTAAGTTCATTTAAGGTTGCCATATTATAGTTAATGCATTAAGTCGATGATCATGAATATAAACTATTTATGGAGGTTACAATATGAGCGAAAATGAAAATAACAACATAAATGATGACGAAAATAAGTATATTTACAGATATAAAAAAGAAGATTTGAATAATGCTTCGTCATCAAAAAAAGATGAAAGTGCCGAAAAACGCACGGAAAAAGAGCCGGGTGGCCATAAGAAAGTAAGGGAACCTAAAAAGAAAAATAAAATTGCAATTTTTATTGGTTCTGCATTAGCATTCGGAGCGATTGCAGGCGGTACCATGTTCGGAATTAACTACGTCGGAAACGCCGTAGCAAACAGAAGCGGAAACAGCGCAAA
This sequence comes from Lachnospiraceae bacterium, assembly GCA_022769005.1. Taxonomy (GTDB): domain Bacteria; phylum Bacillota; class Clostridia; order Lachnospirales; family Lachnospiraceae; genus UBA4285. The sequence goes on along the minus strand of JALEKK010000035.1, from coordinate 22,853 downwards.
TATTTCTCAGGTTTCAAATACATTACAGTCTGACGCATCTTATGCATCGAATGAAACAACTTCTGTAGAGTCGATTGCAAGCGCAAATATGCCTGCAATGGTAATACTTGACGGAACGACAACAACAAGCTCCGGTTTGATATACGGAGGAGCTCAAACTGAAGAAGTTAAAGGTACCGGAATTATAATAGGAAAAAATGACAAAGAACTTCTGATCTTAACAAATGCACATGTTGTCAGCGGTTTAGACACATTAAGCGCACAGTTTGTAAACAATGCTACGGTGACTGCAAATGTCAAAGGAGCCGATTCTACACATGATGTGGCTATAGTGGCTGTTCCGCTCTCAGAGATAAAAGATGATACAATGAAAGCAATTTCAATAGCAACTCTTTCTGCCGATTCGGAAAATGTTAATGTAGGAGAACAGGTAGTTGCAATAGGAAACTCGGCAGGTCTCGGACAAAATGTTACGGTAGGATATATTTCCGCAAAGGACAGATCTATTAATGTGGACGGAACGACATTTTCCAAGTTGTTTGTAACCGATGCGGCCATTAGTTCGGGTAACTCCGGAGGAGCTCTTCTCAATATGAAGGGTGAAGTCATCGGAATTAACTTTGCGGGAAATACATCGTCAAATGTAGAAAATATGGGTTATACAATACCTATTTATACGGTACAGAATCTGATTGATTCATTGATGACAAAAGAGACGAGAACTGCCGTAGATCAGAGCGAAAGTGCATATCTTGGTATAGCGGGTGTTGATATTACAAGTACCGTAAGTCAAAATTACGGATATCCTCAGGGAATACTTATTCGTCAGGTGGGAGAAGATTCACCGGCAAAGAAGGCAGGTCTTACACAATATGATATTTTAAGTTCATTTGACGGTCAGTCCGTATCTTCAATGGACGGATTTAAAAATCTTTTGAAATATTATAAAGCTGGAGAAACCGTTACAATTAAGTACTATCATCTTGAGAATAACGAATATAAAGAAAAGACCGCCGAAGTTACTCTTGCAAATGCAAATGATGCAAAACAATAAGAAAATATACGCAAAACAACAATATAAAAAACGGTCAGTAATATATTTTACATATTAACTTGCCAAGCATTTATAAATTTGGTATAATTTGCAACAGTTTTTACTAATGAATGGCGAGGAGGTGTATTGACATGGCAAAGTGTTCAGTTTGCGAGAAGACTCTTCAGTTTGGCAAACAGGTAAGTCACTCACATAGAAAGTCAAGTAAGATTTGGAAGCCTAATGTTAAGCTTGTAAGAGTTAAGCAGAATGGCCAGGCAAAGAGAATGTATGTGTGTACTTCATGCCTTCGTTCAGGTAAGGTAGAGCGTGCTTAATTTTAAGATGACTATTAGAGAAATACGGAAACGTTCTTTACACTGCGTAAAAGAGGCTCAACAGAGCCTCTTTTTATTTTGTATTGTTGTCGAAAATTATTTTTATATGTTATAATAATCCGATATAAGAAATTTGCCTTCTTATATAGTTATGATATACCGTATGGCATAAAGATTTTTAAAATTAAAAACAGTATATTACATATTTTAAATATATGGTCACTAAGTAAATCATGGGGGTGATTGAAATGCAGGGACGTCTTAAGACGGGACAAGGGTCCGTATCAATATCTTCTGAGGTAATTGCACAATATGCAGGGACATCAGCTCTTGAATGTTTTGGAATAGTAGGGATGGCTACCGTAAGCATGACTGACGGCTTGGTCAAGCTGCTTAGGGGAAGCAGTCTTACAAAAGGCATAAAAGTAAGTATAAATAACGGTAACAGTATAGAACTTGATTTTCATATCATTGTATCTTACGGAGTAAGTATTAAAACTGTTACGGATAATCTTATTTATAATGTGTCTTATAAAGTTAAAGAACTTACAGGAATGAATATAGATAAGATAAGAGTATATGTTGAGGGCGTCAGAGTTATAGACTGAGCCTGAGATTATGGAGGAAAATTGTTAATGGAGACAATAAATGCTCGTATGTTACAGCAGATGTTTCTCTCTGGAGCTGCAACACTTGAATCTAATAAGGAAAAAATCAACGACCTGAATGTTTTTCCTGTCCCGGACGGTGATACCGGTACTAATATGACAATGACGATTAATTCTGCCGCAGATGAGGTAAGATGTATTGAGAATCCTACCATGGATAACTTGTCAAAGGCAATTTCAACGGGGTCGCTCAGAGGCGCGAGAGGCAATTCGGGTGTTATTCTTTCACAGTTATTCAGAGGCTTTTGCAAGGAAATCAAAGAGCATGACGAATTAAATATGAAAGATATTGCGGTTGCCATGCAAAAAGCTGCAGAAACTGCATATAAGGCGGTTATGAAACCTAAAGAAGGTACTATTCTTACCGTTGCCAAGGGAATAGCCGAAAAAACAATGGAAGAAGCCGGAAGAACCACAGATATAGCGGAAGCATTTGAAAATGTTCTCGAACACGGCGAAAAAGTATTGGCTTCCACGCCTGACATGCTTCCTGTTCTTAAGCAGGCAGGAGTTGTCGATTCCGGCGGACAGGGACTTTTATGTGTTTTATACGGATGTTTTGACGCTTTGACGGGAAAAGTAAGCGAATTTGACATTACTCCCGCACCGGATAAAGTACCGAATACATCCGGGGTAGGAGCGGCATTTGATGACGTTGATATTGAATTCGGATATTGCACGGAATTTATTATCAAGCTTGAAAAGGAATTTACGGAAGAGGATGAGGACGAATTTAAATCATATCTTAACTCTGTCGGAGACTCAATAGTATGTGTTGCTCTTGATGATATAGTTAAAATTCATGTCCATACAAACCATCCGGGAGAAGTGTTTGAAAAAGGCCTTACATACGGTCAGCTTTCACGAATGAAAGTAGATAATATGCGTGAGGAACATGAAAATAAGATTATTTCTCAGTCAGCCGTGGACAAAGCCAATGAAGAAAAGGCAAAAGAGGTTCATAAGGATTTAAAGGAACTCGGAATATTGGCAGTGGTACCGGGGGACGGTCTTACGGAGATATTTAAGGGAATAGGAGCCGATACAACCATTTCGGGCGGTCAGACAATGAATCCGAGTACGGAGGATATTTTAAATGCCGTTGAGAAGATTCCCGCAAAGACCGTATTTGTGCTTCCTAATAACAGTAACATTATTCTTGCTGCCACACAGGCAGACGTATTATGCGATGATAAGGAAATAATTGTCATTCCGACAAAGACAATTCCACAGGGAATATCAGCACTTGTATCATTTGATCATACGGGAGATGCGGAATCCAATAAAGAGAATATGATGGAGGCCATAGAATCCGTATTGAGCGGACAGGTTACATATGCCGTAAGAGATACACAGATTGACGGTCATGATGTTAAAAAAGGAGATTACATTGCAATTAATGACGAAGGTCTTGTTGCATCGGAAACGGATATAAAGGACTCCATACTTAAAATGCTTGACGGTATGGTAAGTGATGAACATGAGCTCATCAGCATTTATTTCGGCTCTGACGTCGATGAAGCCGACGCGGAAGATGTAGCGGAAGTTGTCAAAGATAAATACTCAGACATTGACGTCGAGCTGGAATACGGCGGACAGCCGGTTTATTATTATATAATTTCAGTAGAATAACCCATAATAAAACCATTGTTGAAAATGTTTATTCATTTACTTCAATGGTTTTTTATTTAAAGTACGATTAACATGGATATTAAAGAAATAAAGGGAATAGGGGATAAAACAGCTGCATTGTTTTTTAAAACGGGAATCAGTACGGTTGAAGATTTAATGGAATTTTATCCAAGAGACTATGAATTGTTTAAGGCGCCGGAAACAATAGGCAGCCTTATATATTCACAGACAGGTCGAAATGTTGCCGTCGATTGTGTGATTTACAATAAACCGGATATAAAGAGATACTGCAAAAAAAGCATAGTTTCATGTATTGCAAAAGACATAAACGGAGACGGAATAAAATGCATATGGTTTAATATGCCGTATATAATAAATACGGTAAAAAAAGGCATGCGCTTTGTTCTAAGAGGAAAACTTTCCCGGTCGTCGGAACACTTTACTCTGGAACAGCCGAAAGTATATTCTCTGTCCGAATATGAAGAACTGTCAGGTAAGCTGAAACCCGTTTATGCTTTGACAAAGGGACTGTCAAACAATACCGTAATCAAAGCGGTTAAAAGCGCATTTGATATTATGGGGGATAAGCTTAAGGATGATTATTTGCCAAATGAAATAAGAGACAGGTTTAAGCTTATGGATTTATTTGAATCTTTATATTCGATGCATTTTCCGCAAAATACCGAAGAACTCAATAAAGCACGAAAAAGAGTCATATTTGACGAATTCTTATTATTTATGCTGGCAGTGCAGAGACAGAAGCGGTTAAACGAGGAAATAAGTAATTCATATATCGTAGAGAAAAGCAAGAAAACGGAAAGTATAATAAATACATTGCCGTATGCCCTTACGGACAGTCAGAAGGCGGCTGTAAAAAGCATAAGGGAAGATATGGCGTCAGAGAAAGCCATGAACAGATTGCTGCACGGTGATGTGGGATCAGGCAAGACAATAGTTGCTTTCATTGCTTTATTTGATACGGTATTTGCCGGTTTTCAGGGAGCTTTAATGGCCCCCACCGAAGTCCTTGCGGTTCAGGAATATACCGAACTTGAGCGTATTATAATAAATAATAACATGGATATTAAAGCAGCCTTACTTACAAGTTCGACCGATATGTCTGAAAAGAAAAAAATATATGAAGGTTTGGAAAACGGGGAAATCGATATTGTAATCGGGACACACGCAATCATTCAGGGCAAAGTCAAATTTAAAAATCTTGCACTTGCCATTACTGACGAGCAGCACAGATTCGGTGTTAATCAAAGGAAAAACTTAAGAAATAAGGGCTCCGACGAAACAATATCATGCAATGTTCTCGTAATGAGCGCAACTCCCATACCGAGAACGCTTGCTTGGATAATATACGGAGATCTTGATATTTCGGTGATGGATGTGATGCCTATGGGAAGACTTCCGATAAAAAATGCTGTAATAGATTCCGGGTATATGAAAAATGTATATTCATTTATGGAAAAGCATATTCGTGCGGGACGGCAGGCATATGTAATTTGTCCGATGATAGAAAAAAACGATGAAATAAATGCGGCGGACGTATATACTGTTTCGGAAGAATTGAAGGAACATTTACCGAAATCCGTAAAAACGGAAATTTTGCACGGTAAAATGTCCCCGAATGAAAAAACAGACATAATGAAGAGATTTTCCGAAGGTGAAATTAATATTCTTGTTTCGACTACGGTTATCGAAGTAGGAGTTAATGTACCGAACGCCACGGTGATGCTTATATATAATGCCGACAGATTCGGCCTTTCCGCATTGCACCAATTGAGGGGCAGAGTCGGCAGGGGAAATATTCAGTCATATTGTATGTTTTTGTCAGATTCCAAGGGAGAAAACGCAAAGAAACGTTTAAAAGTAATAAGTTCAACCAACGACGGATTTAAAATAGCGGAAGATGATTTAAAACTCAGAGGACCGGGAGATTTCTTTGGAGTCAGGCAGAGCGGAGAGATACTTTTTGCAATGGCGGATCCGGAAAGAGATACGGAGATATTCGAAAACGCAAAACTGCTTGTTGATGAAATAATGGACAATGAATACGGGTCAGAGATTGATAAGTATAAAAAAATCACGGAACGGCTGAAAAAATATATGAAAGACAGAGAGGATGCACTTAATTTGTAGTTTTCGGCGGTCTTTTATTCACTATATAATTTTTAATTCGGTAAATATAACGGAGAAGTTATGAGAAAAATGGATTTCACAATGGCAAGGCTCGGTCTTGTCAATATAGGAGACGAAGTGGAAGTTACGGAGGGGAAACTTCCGGCAAGCTATTATTATACGGTAGAGCCTGCGGTTGCGATGTCCGGGAATTATACAACCGTTGAAAGATTAAAATCACGCAGGGGAAGGGTAACGGACATAAGAGAAACGAGCAGAGGACATTTACTTGAAGTGGAATTTGATGAGTAAAACCGCAGGAAAAATAAAAAGACTATAAATTTTTATAATTTTATTATATAATCGTTTGAAAATATCAAAAATAAACATATGGTTTATTGTGTGTGTGATTATTTTTAATTATTTTTAAAAGGGGATATGTATTTGTATGTGGTCAGCTTTCAATGATTTTTTGTCTGCCGTGGACGGTTTCGTATGGGGAATACCTCTTATGGTACTTATTCTTGCGGGCGGACTTCTTCTAACCATCAGAATGGGAGTGCTGCAAACGCGTAAGTTGCCGCTGGCACTTAAATGGATGGTCAGAAACGAGGACGGAGGAAAGGGTGAAGTATCTAGCTTTGCGGCTCTTTGTACGGCTCTTTCCGCGACAATAGGAACAGGAAATATTGTCGGAGTCGCAACTGCCATAGCATTGGGCGGTCCGGGAGCGTTATTCTGGATGCTTGTTGCGGCTTTTGTCGGAATGGCAACAAAATATGCGGAAGGTCTTCTTGCCGTAAAATACAGAACCGTGGATCCTAAAACAGGACATACTCTCGGCGGCCCGTTCTATTATATTGAACGCGGAATGGGTAAAAACTGGAAATGGCTTGCCAAGTTATTCGCGTTCTTCGGAGTATGCGTGGGTCTGTTCGGAATCGGAACATTCAGTCAGGTAAACGGAATAACAAGCGCAGTAAAGGGGTTTTTCGATCCTAACGGTGATGCATTAAAGGTGGAAATTCCTTTTATAGGAACATACTCCATAGTGGTGGTTATTTCTTCAATTGTTCTTGCAGCCGTAGTTGCCGTTGTTCTTATAGGCGGTATAAAAAGAATTGCCAGAGTAAGTGAAATAATTGTTCCGTTTATGGCTATTGCGTATTTTGTATCGGTTCTTATTCTTGTGCTCTGTAATTTAGATAAATTACCTGATGCCATAGTAACAATAATAGAGGGTGCATTTAACCCTATGGCTGTTACCGGCGGTGCAGTGGGAAGTTTATTTGTTGCAATGCAAAGCGGTATTGCGAGAGGTATTTTCTCAAACGAAGCCGGACTCGGAAGCGCACCTATTGCGGCTGCCGCAGCAAAGACAAAGGAACCTGTAAGACAGGGACTTGTCAGCATGACAGGAACATTTATCGACACCATTGTTATATGTTCCATGACGGGACTTGCGATAATGCTTACGGGAGCATGGAAAGTTGAAGGACTTGAGGGTGTTCAGATTACGACATACGCATTTCAGAACGGACTTCCGTTTGCGCCTCAGGTGTCAAGCTTTATCCTTATGATTTGTCTTGTATTCTTTGCGTTTACAACCATATTGGGTTGGGACTACTACAGTGAGAGATGTCTCGAATATCTTACAGGCGGCAAAAAGGTTGCAATAAAGATATTCAGAGTATGTTACATTATTGCGGTTTTCATAGGACCGTATATGACAGTAAGCGCGGTATGGACTATTGCGGATATATTTAACGGGCTTATGGCAATTCCTAATATGATTGCAATATTCGCGCTCAACGGCGTTGTGGTCTTTGAAACAAGGAAGTTCTTTAAGTCAAGAAAGACAATTCACAATATGGGATAATAAAAATCTCAAGTGTTTATTTGATATTTACAATCTTACGAAAGGGCGCATCTTCGTAAATATGTATGGTCAATAAAACACTTGAGATTTTTGTATGTTACGCTTACGTAAGTATATTATGTTTGTTTTTATATATTGATGAATATTTATATAACGGAGAATGTTATAAATACTGTTACATATCATAAAACGGTATGTAACGGAAAGTAGGATTTATATGATTATTTAACGGAGTTTTTGTAATGAGTAAACAAATCTCGGATTCAATTCCGTGCGGTATTTTATTGGCATTATCCGGCGGTTGTATGGATGCATATTCGTATCTGTACAGAGGACATGTTTTTGCAAATGCTCAGACGGGTAATATTTTATTCTTGGGATTAAATATCGGAAACGGGGATTTTTTTGCCGCATTAAGATTCCTATGGCCTGTTTTGGCTTTTGCGGGAGGTATCATTATCTCAGATATTATTAACAGGAAGAAAATATTTTTACATGTTCACTGGCGGCAAATATCTGTTTTAATTGAAGCGATTACACTTATTATCGTTGTTTTCATACCGTCGACATTGGATAATACGGCTAACATTATGATTTCTTTTGCCTGCGGAATTCAGGTAGAGTCATTTAGGAAAATACACGGGAATGTAATATCAACAACGATGTGCGTAGGCAATTTAAGAAGCGGCATCTTCAACATGGGTGAATATTTTAATACGCATCGGAAATCTTATTTGAGGAAGGCGTTTTTGTATTTCGGAATAATATTGTCGTTTGTGGCAGGTGCTCTTGTTGAAAGCAGAATGCTTATGGTAATGAACGGTTATGCAATCCTGCTTTCTCCGGCGCTGCTGCTGATTGTTTTGATTATAATGTTTCAAAAATCCGAAGATGATAAGGATTCGGAAGTAACCCGGAAATAAAGTATTTTACAGTGTAACGGCAGTAAAACAGGGTGACCTGTCGGTAAATAATAAAATTTCGGATAAACCATGATTATGAATTAAATATATAAAGAATTAAAATTTTATGTTATCATAAATTAACTGTATCATTATTACGGTTGTCAATATCCAATGTTTTACATCATAGCAAAAGAATATTTTTGTAATCTGGAATTAATTATTAAGGAGTTATTAAACATGTGGGGAGCAATTAACAATATCTTGTCCACAGTCGAGAACTATGTCTGGGGAATACCGCTTATGGCACTTATTCTTGTCGGCGGTACGCTTCTCACGATTCGCTTGGGCTTAATACAGGTGAGAAGACTTCCGCTTGCGTTAAGGTGGATGGTAAGAAACGAAAAAGGCGGAAAGGGAGAGGTATCAAGTTTTGCCGCACTTTGTACATCGCTTTCCGCTACAATAGGTACGGGTAACATAGTCGGAGTTGCGACCGCAATAGCCTTAGGCGGTCCGGGAGCATTATTCTGGATGTTGGTAGCCGCATTTGTAGGTATGGCGACAAAGTATACGGAAGGTCTGCTGACAATAAAATACAGAACGGTGGATACAAAAACGGGACATGCTCTCGGCGGTCCATTCTACTATATTGAGCGCGGAATGGGAAAAAATTGGAAGTGGCTTGCAGGAGTTTTTGCGGTATTGTGTCCTCTTGCCGCATTGCTGGGGACCGGAACATTTACACAGGTAAACGGTGTAACAAGTGCTTTAAGAGACTTTTTTGACCCTGCCAATGCCAATACGGTTAGTATTCCGTTTATAGGAACATATTCGATTGTTATCGTAATTTCATCCATAGTTCTTACGGCGGTTGTGGCTATAGTCCTTATCGGCGGTATTAAGAGAATTGCCGGTGTAAGTGAAATTATTGTTCCGTTTATGGCAATTTTGTATTTTGTCACAATATTAATATTGATATTGACCAATGTAACAGCTCTGCCTGCGGCCATAGGCACCATTGTAAAGGGAGCATTTGATCCGGCTGCGGTTACGGGAGGAGTTGTAGGCGGAATATTTGTTTCTATACAGAGCGGCGTTGCAAGAGGTATATTCTCCAATGAAGCAGGATTGGGAACGGGACCGATTGCTGCAGCGTCTGCAAAGACTAAAGAGCCTGTAAGACAGGGACTTGTCAGCATGACAGGTACATTTATTGACACCATTATAATATGTACAATGACAGGACTTGCCATAGTTATTACCGGTGCATGGCAGGTAGAAGGTTTGGAAGGCGTACAGGTGACAACATATGCATTCAGACAGGGGCTTCCTTTTCCTCCTCAGGTTTCAAGCTTCATATTGATGGTTAGTCTGGTGTTCTTCGCTTTTACCACCATTTTAGGATGGTGTCACTACAGCGAAAAATGTCTTGAATATCTTACCGGAGGTAAGAAGGCGGTTATAAAGATATTCAGAATTTTGTACATAGCCGCGGTATTTATAGGACCGTATATGACGGTAAGCGCCGTATGGACATCCGCAAGTATATTTAACGGACTGATGGCGATACCTAATATGATAGCAATGTTTGCATTAAGCGGCGTTGCGGCATTTGAAACAAAGAAGTTTTTCAAAATGAGAAAAAGAATACATAATCTCGGAGAAGAATAATCAATAATTAACAATATGATAAATCCCGCTTTGCATGTGCAGATGACCGAAATTTCGGATACCTGCAACGGCGCAAAGCGGGATTTTGTTGTTGAAAATTATAATCTGTTAATCAGTGTTTTTTATAATGTCTTTTTCTTCTGAACTTAGCGGGAGATTTTTCCTCTATTATTCTTTTCCTTCTGATAAAGAATATAATTACGGCAGCAGCTGCTACGGCTATAATTATTATCCATATATTAATTACAACCGCAAAGGGTTGTGTTGAACCTGAAGCGTTTGAATTTTCCGCATACGGAAGCAGCGAAGATTCGTTTTGCGTATCTTCTTTGGATGTGAAAGTAATATCGGCTGTGCCGACTACATGATCTCCGTACATAAAATTAATCGGAACATCAACTTTGTTATCGGTGGATTGAACGTTATGCTTTGAATCGCCTGATATTGTAACCTGACCAAGAGATGTATCCTTAGGGAGAGTTACATATGAGCCGTTAAATCCCGATACGACATTGTTTGAATTGAATCTTGTTGAGCTGAGATATGATATGGTTGAAAATTGGGATATAAGAGCCGTTCCGGTAATCGGAACTTTGGTGAAGTTTTTAAATCCCCATTCAAACAGAGATCTTGCATCTTTAAATCGTCCGTCGGCGGTTGATTTGAAACAAACGCAAATAAGTCTCATACCGTTTTTCATGGCATATGAAACATATGTATATCCGCCTTCTCCGACGAATCCGGTTTTACCTCCCACGCAATATTCATATCCGTATGTTCGCCCCGGAAGCAGGAGGTTTCTGTTGCTGAACACCCTTGCATCCTTGGTTTTATTGGTAGGCGGGATGGTATATGTTGTGGCTGAATCAATGGTTAAGAATGTCGGATTATTAAAACACATTCTCGCAATAAGCGCCATATCATATGCCGTAGTATAGTGGTTCGGGTTATAAAGACCGCTTGCATTGGCAAAGTGAGTATCAAGCGCACCGGCATTTTTGGCAGCCTCATTCATTTTATCAACAAAAGCCGACAGCGAACCTGATGTGTGTTCCGCAAGACCGTATGCAATTTCATTGGCAGAATATAATAACAATCCGTGCAATGCCTGTTCTACCGTATATTGTTCTCCGGGCTTGGTTGCAAGAGTGGCATCTTCCAGTGAGACCGAATTGGCGGCTTCGGAGGAAAATGTAACAACATCGGAAAGGGCATTATTCTGAGCAACCAAAAGACCGGTCAGTATCTTAGTGGTTGAAGCCGGGTAATTTCTTTCATAGGCATTTTTTTCATACAGTATTGCGCCCGTATCGGCATCCATTAAAATGGCGGCACCCGATACAAGCTCAGGTGCTTCGGGCCATTTTATCTCATCGGCGTCAACCCGTGAAACCGAAGCGACCGCGGATGACATTATAACCACAAATAAAGCAAGTATAATGATTATCTTATTATGTACGGATTTAAAAAAACCTGTTGCAGAATTATGTTTCATATATAACCTCATATAGTTGTTTGTTTTATTGCAAGTGTATGTTATATAATATAATAATACGTCTATTGGAAAACTGTTATTTTAACGATACATTGTACAAAAAATGATTATAGCACATTTATATTATTCAAAATATAAAATTTAGGAGAATGTAATGAGACTGAGAAATATACCCGGTGCGAGGGAAGAAATGATTGTAAATGAGTTCGTATATACGGACAGTGAGCTTAAAAAAGGAAAGTGGAGAGAAGAGGTTTTTAAAAACAACAATCCGCTTCATATAGAGATAGGTACAGGAAAGGGCAGGTTTATTACGGCTCATGCAAAGGAAGAACCGAATGTGAATTTTCTTGGTATTGAAAAGTATTCGAGCGTGCTTCTAAAGGCTCTTAACAAGTTGGAAGAAGCGGACTTGGACAATCTGAGATTAATAAGAATGGATGCCGATAACATATTGGATGCATTTGCGGAAAGAGAAGCAGATAAAATATATCTTAATTTTTCGGATCCGTGGCCGAAGGACAGACATGCAAAGAGGAGACTTACATCGGACAGATTTCTTGGAAAGTATGAGAAAATTCTTGTAAAGGGAGGTCTCGTTGAATTTAAAACAGACAACAGAGATTTATTTGACTTTTCGCTTGAATCCATAAAAGAGTGCGGATGGGAACTTGTGGATTATACATATGATCTTCATAATGATGCCGAAAGACTTGTTGGAAACATTTGTACGGAATATGAGCTTAAGTTTTCCGAGGCAGGTAATCCGATATGTAAATTAATTGCAAGAAACGTGAAATGATTTCCGATTTGATAAAAACGATGCAATATTTCAAACAAAAAAACCGATGTCAAAATATGACATCGGTTTTTTAAAGTGCGGATAAAGGGAGTCGAACCCCCACGCCTCTCGACAATAGAACCTAAATCTATCGCGTCTGCCAATTCCGCCATATCCGCAAATGCTTTTTAAGCACTTGTAGAAGTCTACTAAATTTCCAATCTGTTGTCAACAAACATTAAACATGCCAATCAATCTAAATATTTGTCAAGAAAAGCCTTTACATGATCCATATATTTTTTCGGATCCATATAATATGCCATAACGTGTTCTCCGCCCTGAACGGTGTAGATATCCTTAGGGCCGCTTGTGACGCTGTATAACTTATATACCATAGGAAAAGGAATATAAGAATCATCGCTGCAATGTATAAATAATGTAGGGAGCTTGTTTTTCTTTAACTGTTTAACGGCGTCTCCGTCTTTAATGGAATACTTAGTCATTTTTTTAAATCTGTAGCTTGTGAGAGCTATAAGAGGAGCTGCCGGAATATGTACCTTTGCTCTTACGACTTTATCGAATATGTCCTTGATTGACGTGTATCCCGAATCCTCGATTATGGCTTTTACGTTATCCGGGAGAGTATCCTCTCCTGAAGCCATCATAACCGCAGCAGCACCCATAGACTGACCGTAAAGAACGATTTCACAATCCGGATCATACTTAATAAGAAGATTACACCAATTAATAAGGTCAAGTCGTTCAAGCCAACCCATACCGATGGTATCTCCTTCGCTTTTTCCGTGAGCTCTTAAATCAACGAACAGAACATTGAATCCCATGTTGTAGAAATCAGGCCCCAGAGGGTACATCATCTCAAGATTACAGTTGTAACCGTGTACGATTATTACATATTTTTTTGAATTCGGATTTTTATATAACTCGCCGTACAACTCCAAACCGTCTCTGGACGTAACATATAGTTGCTGCATAGGTACATTTTCCATCCATTTTTTAGCTTCGTTAGTCTTTGCGGTATGGTTGGAAATAAGAGTTTTTATTTCTTCGGGTGATTTTTTTGCAAATGTTGCATTTCTGTTTTTCTCATTGCTGTATTTTTTGTAATTGCGTTTAACGGCAAGTTTAATATACTTTCTCGCTATGTATGACCCTACGGAAAGTGAACCTGCCAATACAAGTCCTGCTCCAAATGCTATTTTATATGCTTTTTTCACTGTATTGTCCCCCTTTTAATATATTGAAGCGTATCTGCTCAATACGGGCATATATACCACAATATATATAAAAAACAAATTAAAATCAACACAATATAAAGAATATTGATATCTTAATTATGAAAAGACACACTTTATGTGACATTTAACAAAAAGCAAATATTTTCCGTATTTAATGATATATGAATTCTTGATACTCATTAATATTCATTGTATTATAGTGTGTAAAATGATTTTTTGATAATGGAGAATGCAGATGACAGAAACTGATTATAAAGATCTTGCAGAGCTTCTTTTTAAAGGAGAGGAATTAAAAACACCTGATGAATATGAGGCCCTGTATCCATACAGAAAGCTTGGGAATAAGGCGGAAGTTACCAGACTTGCTCCGAGCCCTACGGGATATATTCATTTAGGTAACTTATACAGTGCCCTTGCCGATGAAAGAATAGCCCATACCAAGGACGGAGTTTTTTTCTTAAGAATAGAAGATACCGACGCAAAGAGAAAGGTAGACGGAGCCGTTGAACTTGTTATAGAGGCTTTAAGTTATTTCGGAATTGAATTTGACGAGGGAGCCGGACTTCCGGAAGATGACCCGGCCAACATTTACGGACCTTACACCCAGAGTGAAAGGGTGAGTATCTATCATACATATGCTAAAAAACTCGTGGAAGAGGGAAGGGCATATCCGTGTTTTGCCACCGAAGAGGAATTGGCGAAAATAAGAGAGATTCAGGAGAAAAATAATGAGCTTACCGGATACTACGGGAAATATGCCGTAAGCAGAAATCTTGAATTGGATGAGATAAAGAAAAATCTTGAAGAAGGAAGACCTTATGTTATCAGATTGAGAAGCGAGGGTTCTCCGGACAAAGAATTCGAATTTGAAGATGAAATTAAGAAGAAGGTAAAATTGCCCGAGAATATTCATGATGTTGTGCTCTTAAAAAAAGACGGCATACCGACATATCATTTCGCTCATGTGGTGGATGATCATCTTATGAGAACGACTCTTGTACTCAGAGGCGGAGAGTGGCTTGCTTCCCTGCCTATTCATATCGAACTGTTTAAAGCGCTTGGATGGAAACACCCTAAATATGCTCATACGGCTCATATGATGAAGATTGACGAAGAAACCGGCGGAAAGAGAAAGCTTTCAAAGAGAAAAGATCCTGAAATGGGACTTTCATTTTATAAAGAGGCGGGATTTCATCCGGAGTGCATAAAGATATATCTTATGACCCTTCTCAATTCAAACTTCGAAGAATGGCATAAGCAAAATCCGGGAAAGCCTTTGGAGGAATTTCCTTTCTCGGTTAAACATATGAATAATTCAGGAGCGTTATTTGATATAGACAAACTGGAAAACATTTGTAAGAATGAATTGTCACAAATGGGCGTTGTGGAACTCTATACTTTTCTTGCCGGATGGGCTCATGAATATGAACCTGCTAAAAAGAAAGTATGGTTTGCGGATGAGAATAAGTTTACTGATATTTTAATGCTTCTTATGGGATACGGTCAGAAGAGAAGAAGAAAGGATCTCATAAACGCTAAGCAGACATTCGAACAGATGGCAATATTCTTCAATGAGTTCATGCCTGAAAGAGAAGAATTTCCGGTGGATGACAAGACGGTTGTATCCGTGCTTAAGGATTACCTTACATCATATGATTATAATGATACTAATGCCGAATGGTTTGATAAGCTGGGAGTTATTGCCATGACAAACGGTTTTGCAACAGACCGTAAGGCATATAAGGAAGAGCCGGAAAAATATAAAGGAGATATAACAACGGTTGCAACCATAGTGAGAATAGCCGTAACGGGAAGAAGTAATACACCGGATTTGTGGAGTATAAATCAGATTCTCGGATTACAGACAATGGTTGACAGAGTTGAAAAAGTTATAAGAGAATTAGAAGCGTAAGGAGGGGTAAAGATGTCAAGAAACAAGTACACAAGAGAAGATATTATTAAAATAGTAAAAGAAGAAAATGTAAAATTCATCAGACTGCAGTTTACTGATATTTTCGGAACCCTAAAAAATGTGGCTATTACATCAGATCAGATAGAAAAAGCGCTTGATAATAAATGTATGTTTGACGGATCCTCCGTTGAAGGATTTGTCAGAATCGAAGAGTCGGACATGTATCTGTATCCGGATTACGACTCATTTATCATAATTCCGTGGAATCAGGAGAGAGGCAAGACGGCAAGACTTATCTGTGACATTAAGACGGCGGATAAGGAACCGTTTATGGGAGATCCGAGAACGATACTTAAGAAGGTATGTAAAGAAGCCGAAGATATGGGTTATAAATTCAATGTGGGTCCCGAGTGTGAATTCTTTATGTTCCAATATGACAATGAAGGAAGACCTACCACGAAATTTATCGATAATTGCGGATATTTCGATTTAGGACCTACCGATCCCGGGGAAGGAGTTCGTCAGGAGATGGTACTCAACCTTCAGGAAATGGGGTTTGAGATCGAAGCGTCGCACCATGAATGTGCACCGGCTCAGCATGAAATTGATTTTAAGTATGATGATGCCGTTTCCGCCGCAGACAATATCATGACATTTAAACTTGCCGTAAAGACCATTGCTCAAAAGAACGGACTTTATGCAACATTTATGCCGAAGCCGGTTGCGGGTGTTGCGGGCTCGGGCATGCATGTTAACATGTCACTTGAAGATATGGACGGCAACAATGTATTCTGTGACGAGAATGACAAGCTCGGTTTATCGCAGACGGCATATCATTTCATAGCCGGACTTATGAAACACGCCAAGGGTATGGCGGCAATCACAAATCCGCTTGTCAACTCATATAAAAGACTTGTTCCCGGATATGAAGCACCCGTGTATATTGCGTGGTCCGGAACAAACAGAAGTCCGCTTGTAAGAATACCGACGGCAAGAGGAAGATCCACAAGAGTAGAACTCAGAAACCCGGATCCGTCGGCAACTCCTTATTTGGCGCTTGCGGTATGCCTTGCAGCCGGTTTGGACGGAATTAAAAATAAGCTTCAGGTCATTGAATCCGTTGACTGCAATGTATATGAAATGACAAAGAAAGAACGAAAAGAAGCGGGGGTGGGAACACTTCCGGAGAGTCTTATAGATGCGGTTGATTGTTTACTGGAAGATGATGTGATTTGCGAAGCTCTCGGAAGTCATATTGTTGAAAAATATACTGAGGCAAAAATCCGTGAATGGAATGAATATAAAAATTCGGTTTCATCATGGGAAATCAGCAATTATTTAGACAAATATTAATAACTATATTTTATAAAATATATTAAAGGCTATTACTTTTATTTATCGCCAATCAACGGCATTTGCATACAGCTCTGCTTTAGATACGGTTTAATATTAAGTAATGGCTTTTTATGATATATACGGATGTTTATACGGAATTTACGGAGGAAAATATGGACGAACAATTAGATATGGATATGATAAAAAATCTCTCCATAGAGGACTTTTGCGGACTTTTGTCAACATCATCACCTGTTCCCGGCGGCGGAAGTGTAAGCGCATATGTGGCCTCTCTCGGAACCGCTCTTGCGGGAATGGTTGCAAATCTTACAAGCGGTAAAAAGAAATATGCGGAATATCAGGAAGAGATAGAAGATATTATAAAAACCGCAGATGTAATAAGAGAAGATCTTATGGACGGAATAAGCAGGGACGCCGAAAGTTTCCTGCCTCTTGCCGGGGCATATTCACTTCCGAGCGAAACGGAAGAAGAGAAAAAGTATAAGGAAGAAACTCTTGAAGAGTTACTGGTTGTCGCCGCAAGTGCTCCTCTTGAACTTATAAGGAAGATCATCCCTGCAATGGAAATATTGGAAAGACTTACGGAGATAGGTACAAAGTTGGCTGTAAGTGATATTGGAACAGGTTTGCTTTTATGTGACGCAGCGGCAACATCCGCGGCGTTAAACGTATATTGCAATACCAAACTTATGAAAAACAGAAGTGTGGCTGATAAGATGAATGAGGAGGCCGATGAACTTATAAAGAGATCGTTCCAGATAAGAGCCAATAATCTTCCTAAGGTTATTGTGTCACTCAGAACCGACGAGAATGTATAAGTTATTAAGAGGGAGAAAATATGGCTGAACTTTTGGGTGGACCCGTAGCACAGAAAATATGCGAGAAGATAACCGACAGTCTGGAAGCGGCCAAGAAAAGCGATAAATATCCGGGAAGACTTCCTAAGCTTGCTATTGTAAGAATAGGCAAAAGAGACGATGATCTTGCATATGAGAGAGGCGCCGTTAAAAGAATTGAAAAATTGGGAATGAATTTTGAAATATTTGAATTTG
Organism: Lachnospiraceae bacterium; assembly: GCA_022769005.1. Lineage (GTDB taxonomy): Bacteria > Bacillota > Clostridia > Lachnospirales > Lachnospiraceae > UBA4285. Next base: position 4,748 of record JALEKK010000035.1, on the reverse strand, counting down.
ACGGAAATATAACAAATGAAGAATTTCAAAAAGAATTTATTAAAATAAACAACGATAATAATATCGACGGAATACTGTTATTTATGCCGCTGCCTGAAAATATCAATACGAGGGAAACAATTTCAAACTTTTCCCCGGAAAAAGATTTGGACGGTCTTACACTTACCAATATGGCATGTCTGTATGCAGGAACAGGCGGATATGCCCCTTGCACCGCAGAAGCGGTAATAAAGTTATTGGAGTACTCCGATATAGAAACGGACGGGAAAAATGTCACCGTAATAGGACGAAGCAATGTAATCGGGAAACCGGTTTCAATGATGTTAATCGACAAAAACGCAACGGTTACGATTTGTCATTCACATACGAGAAATTTAAAAGATATCTGCAAAAGGGCTGATATAGTTATTGCAGCCGTCGGAAAAGCGAAGATGATTGACGGGAGTTACATAGGGGACGGCTCTGTTGTAATAGACGTAGGTGTAAATGTCGATGAAAACGGAGAATTATGCGGAGATGTAGATTATGGATCGGTGTTTGAAAAGGCCAAACTAATAACTCCCGTTCCGCGAGGAGTGGGAAGCATAACAACTTCTGTTTTATCGGAACACCTGTTGAGAAGCTTTATTAAGAAATTTGACATTTAATGATAAAAGTATAAAATATTACATGTATTATAATTTATTTTTCTTTAAAATAGTTTATAATTAATTAACGGAAAGGAGGCGGATATGGGCTTTATAAAGGAGTTTAAAGAATTTATATCAAAAGGTAATATTTTTGATATGGCCGTGGGTATTATCATGGGCAGTGCGTTTACAGCAATTGTCAACAGCCTTGTCAAAGATATATTGTCACCGTTTTTGGGACTTTTTACCGGCGGAATAAACTTTAATGATTTAAGTGTTAAGTTCGGAGATGCGGAATTCAAATACGGCAGTTTTATTATGACCGCAATTAACTTTTTCTTAATCGCATTGGTTTTATTTCTTCTTATCAAGGCAATGATGGGATTCAAAAAGGCGGCATTAAGAAAAACCGAAGCGGTTGCCGAAGAAGAACCGACAACAAAGATTTGTCCGTTTTGTAAAAGCGAAATAGATATTTCCGCTACAAGATGTCCGCATTGTACTTCAATACTTGAAGATACGGAAAAGAATTGACATATGATTGTATCGTGAGCAGTACTGTATGAAGAATATCGCATCGGATATAAAAAACAAATCATTTAAACCGATATATTTGTTATACGGAGATGAGCAATACTTAAAGACAGCCTGCCTGAGACAACTCAGGCAGGCAATTGTCGGAGAGGATGCCATGAATTTATCGGAATATACCGATAAAGTTGATGTAAAAGAACTTATATCGGTTGCGGGCACACTGCCTTTTTTTGCTGACAGAAGGCTTATAGTACTTAACAGAGTATCATTATTTAAAAATAATAATGATGAAATCAATGAGTTAATGGATAATATACCGTCGTATCTCACCGTTGTTATTGTTGAAGACAACGTAGATAAGAGAAAGACGCTTTATAAAATCATTAACAAAAAGGGGTATATTTGCGAAATAAGCAGATTGTCGGACGGTGATCTAACAAAATGGGCAGTTAAGAAACTGTCGGACACAGGTTTTAAAATCAGGGGAAGTACTGTAAGTCATCTGTTGTCAAGAACCGGAAATGATATGAATAATATCGATAATGAACTTGAAAAAATAATATCATATTGTGAAGGAAGAGAAGAAATTACCACAGATGATATTGACGACATTGTTATCTTTCAGCCTCAAGAGAGGGTGTTTGAAATGATAGAAGCCATATGTGCGGGCAGAAAAGAGAAGGCTCTGAAACTCTATTATGATTCCATCGCATTGAAGGAAGCTCCGCTTAAGATATTGACTCTGTTGGAAAGAAACTATATCGGAATATTGCAGACCAAAAGCGGGAACGGGAAACTGCCGGATTCGGAATTGGCAAAGCTTATAGGCTCTAAGGGTGTTATGAGATTTGTTGTTGAAAAGTACAAAAGATTTGCTTCCATGTATTCAACGGAAAGATTAAAACAACTTATTAGGGAATTTGCACTTATTGAGGGAGACATAAAAACCGGTAAAATTTCCGACAGGAACGGAACGGAACTTATGATAATAAGTGCAATGAAAGGGATTTAGGAATGAAAAAAACGGGATTTTTAGCCTTGGTCAGCAGCGTAACAGTTGCGGCGGGCACTGTAGGAATAGGGTTACCGCAAATTACAAATGCGGAAACAACCACAAAACTAACAAATGTAGATACTGTTTTAATATATAATCCGCTTATGTATGAAAGCGGCGTGACAAAATCTACAGGTAATATTGTAGGACAGGGCAGTGATGCGTATGAAACCATAAACGGCCTGTATGTGCCTGCTGATAATGATGAGAATGCCGGAAGTGCACAAAACGCTGCGTCATCCGGAATAGAATATTTCGATCACAGCAAAGATGAGTTTCAGGATCTTACGGAATATTATAATTCCAAAGCCAAGGAGAGCAACAAGAGCAACAGTTCAAACGAAGTGATTTCCCAAAAGAACGTGCTTCCTGCCGTGGGATCAACAAAGGATTTTCATATTCTTCAGGATATGAACAATGAAAGTGCATATGATAATGCTGTGCAATTTAAATGCATGGCCGTGGGAAGCAAGGGAATAGTATGGACATATGATTCTCCTAACATAACCACGGAATTCGCACAGGAAATATTAAAAGAATTTGATGATAACATTTATGCATCGGATAATAAGCATTTCGGAAATGCAAGGTTCGACGACCCTGAAAACAATCAGCTTGTTAATATTTTGGTTTATCCGATGACTCAGTCGAATCTCGGTGGATTCGCATATTCAAAGGACTGTTATTCAACGGATGAAGCAAATTATTATTCCAATCTTGATCCTTCCAAAATGAATACGGACCAGTGTATCATGCATACAAACTATAATGTATGGACGAGGTCGGGAGGAAAACAGACTGTTTACGGCGTTATAGCACATGAATTTCAGCATCTTATATCATATGCATATATACTCGGCAATAAGAATGCGACGAGATTTATTCCGGCTTATTTTACGGAAGGTACCGCAATGGAAGCCGAAGAATTATATAAGAGCGGACTGGTAAGAAATCAAAGCTACATAAATTTTTTCAATAAATCGGATGAAATTATAAAGGGAAAATCAATATATAACTTCCGGAGCAATGTGTCATCTTACGGCGCTTCATACCTGTATACGGATTATATAACCAGATTATCGGATCCTACGGCCTCTGACGTAACAATGTGGAAGACATTTCTGACAAACTGGAGAGAAGCTAAAACAAAAACCGATCTCAATATCGGCAATATATTAAAGAAGACACTTCCGGCAGACAAGGTCAGTCAGATCGATTCCGTAATAGAATATCCGGATAGTATCAAGCAGGATATAAATACCAGCGCGGATAACAGCGAAGTATGTAAAAATGAGGACGAATGGTTGTCCAAGCTCACATTGGCACATTATATTTCCTTAGTATTAAAAGAAGAACAGGGCAGCATATACGGTATTGCAAGCAATATAAGTGAAGATGTCGGACCTTACACATGCCCGGCCAATGCATCAAATACTTCGGCCAATATAGAAGGCGGAGGCAGAATATACGTAAGAACGGCGGATTCATCCACATTTACAATTCCAAAGGATGCGGATCCGGGTCTTATATATGTAGGATTTAAAGATCATAAAATGACAGTTGCTCCTACAACGGCAGATGAATACGATAAAACTTATACTGTTAATTATGAATGGACTAACGCACCGGTTACGGAAGAAATTCCGGGAAGCGGAAAAACCTATAACGGATATACAAATGCATCTAAGAATAAAGATACAAAGTACACTTCCTCATATGAAACAGTGGTTGATGATAAAGTATACAGATTCAGCGGATGGACTGAGAATGTAAACGATACTACAATTACATATACGGGAACATGGACTGCAACCGACATTATTGATTTCAGTAAAGCCGGAATACAGGTATATCCTGCATCAACAACATATACGGGCTATCCTATAGTTCCGACTATTACTGTTTCTTATAACGGAAATGTAGTTGATTCATCTGAGTATACGGTTACATTTTTGGATTATAAGGGAGAGACTGTTCCTTCGGATAAACTTATTCATGCAGGAGATTATACTATAGTAATTTCACCTAAGGCAGGCGAAAAGTACAACAGGGGAATCGGAAGAGCCTATTATGTAATTAACAAGAAAACAAGTACAAGAGCACCGAGATTTGCTTCATATGAAAAGGGAAGTTTTTCACCTGATAATAACGGTTCGTTTACATATAATGCTCCTGTTAAATCAGGATGCGAATATAAGCTTGATAACGGTACATGGCAGGACAGCAATACATTTTACAACATTAAAAAAGGAAGTTCACATACACTTTATGTAAGATATAAGGGTACGAGTGATGTAACCGAGAGTGCTTCAACAACCATTGCCATAACGGCCCCTAGTGACACTTCATTGATAAAATTGGAAAATGACGGATTCAGAATAGTAAATAATCTGAATGCGGGAGATTATTACAACATAGAGACCGTTGCAAGAAAAGACGGATTTGTTGATATTTCCGGAGCAAGTCAGCAGAACAATGCAAATGTTGATCTTTGGAGCAACAACGGAAACCCATGCCAGAAATTTTATTTT
>JALEKK010000031.1 GCA_022769005.1 Lachnospiraceae bacterium | reverse complement strand
TAGTTAATGCCGGTGACGGCGGACATGAACACCCTACTCAGACTTTGGCAGACCTTATGACAATAAAAGAATTGAAGGGAAGCTTATCCGATTTCACAATCGGACTTTGCGGTGATTTAAAATTCGGAAGGACAGTTCACTCTCTTATTAAAGCGCTTTCACATTATAAGAATGTCAAATTTGTTATCATATCACCGGAAGAACTTCGCATTCCGAGTTATATAAAAAGTATTCTCGACGAAAAAAATATTGAATATAAAGAAGTTACAAAACTTGAAGATGTAATCGGAGAATTGGATATTCTTTATATGACGCGTGTTCAAAAAGAAAGATTCTTTTCCGAAGACGAATACTTAAGAATGAAAGATTACTATATATTGGATAAAGAGAAACTAAAACTTGCAAAACCTGATATGTACGTACTTCATCCGCTTCCACGTGTAAACGAAATTGCCACCGATGTTGACAACGACCCGCGCGCTAAGTATTTTGAGCAGGTTCAGAATGCCGTATATGTCAGACAGGCAGTAATATTAACGCTTTTGAATCTGATTCCCGAAGAATAATCAATACATGAATAACTGTTCACGAAAGGATATTATATGTTAAGCATAGGAGCCCTGAATAACGGTATCGTTCTTGATCATATAGAAGCCGGCAAGGCAATGGAAATATACAGATATCTGGATCTTGATAATCTTGATTGCGGAATAGCCATAATAAAAAATGCTCAATCCAACAAGATGGAGAGAAAAGATATTATAAAAATTGACGGCGGACTGGATCTTGTAGACCTTGATGTTTTAGGATATATAGACTGCAATATAACCGTTAATATCATAAAGGACGGAGAAATTATTGAAAAAATGCCTCTTTCTTTACCTAAGAAGTTAACAAATATCATAAAATGCAGCAACCCACGTTGTATTACTTCATCTGAAACTAATCTTGACCAGATATTTTACCTGGCAGATGCTTCTCACCATACATACAGATGCAAGTACTGTGATGAAAAAGCGAAATGATTATAACTTCATCTGAAAATCAGGTATACAATAAAACAATGCCGCAGGCGTAGTGCCTGCGGCATTGTTTTATTGTATATTAACAGTCATATGTACAGTGTCAAAAGACGACCGTCGCCCATGCATGTGGCAGCGTCATTACTGACAGACACTGAATACATCATATTAATCAATAATTCTCTGCATGTAATTCAAAGTAGCTCTGTGGATGCTTACATACCGGACATACCTCAGGAGCTTTGGTTCCTACAACAATATGACCGCAGTTACGGCATTCCCACACCTTAACTTCACTCTTCTCAAATACCTGTTTCATTTCAACGTTGTTAAGAAGAGCTCTGTATCTCTCCTCATGAGTCTTCTCGATGGCAGCTACGCCTCTGAACTGTTCGGCAAGTTCATGGAAACCTTCTTCATCGGCATCCTTTGCCATCTGGCTGTACATGTCAGTCCATTCGTAATTTTCACCTTCGGCAGCCGAAAGTAAGTTTTCTGCAGTATCGCCTATACAGCCGAGAGCCTTAAACCAAAGCTTAGCGTGCTCTTTTTCATTTTCGGCCGTTTTTAAAAACAATGCCGCGATCTGCTCAAATCCCTGTTTTTTGGCAACAGAAGCGAAATACGTATACTTATTTCTTGCCTGAGATTCACCTGCAAATGCAGTCCATAAATTCTTCTCAGTCTTTGTTCCCGCATATGGATTCTTCTTTGAAGTTTCCTCTACCTTTTCGAATTCACTTGCCGGTGCACCGCATACCGGGCACTTGAAATCATCGGTTAATTCGCCTTCATGAACGTAACCGCATACTTTACAAACATATTTTGCCATAAAAACACCTCCGTTATATAAAAACACATATAAACAACCGATAATTCACCTGTTTATATCGGTATTATATACTTAAAAAGGCACATTTTGCAATGATAATGTATACAGTTTAAAATCTTATACGACTGAAAACGGCTTTAAAAATATCATAATTTATACGGTATCATATGCTTTTTGCAAGCTTATATACCTGTTCCGGGTAGTCGGTATTTTTCAAAGACTCTCTTTCCCAACATCCGGCCGCATTTACTATTCCGGCGTTTTCCCAATCCAAATACTCAAGCATGTGGGAGAATGATATATTTGCTCCGTCCGCCGACTTTTTATCCTTATCTGCCATTGCCGTAATAAGAACGGCTTTTTTATTATGATGAAGTTCGGAGTCATTTGCATAAAAACGATCGATTACACTTCTTATTTGAGCATTCATATTATAGTAGTAAATAGGAGTTACAAATACCACGGTGTCGGCTTTTAACAGATATGGATTAAGTACTCCCATGTCATCCTTAAATACACATCCTTTATCCGTTTCATGACACTGCTCACACGCTATGCATGGATGAACGTCTTTAAAGGCCGCATTAAATCTGTAAATGTTGTGACCGTTTTCTGATGCTCCCCTAATAAATTCATCAGCCAATGCGGCTGTTGTGCCCTTCTGATGTGCGCTTCCGGTTATTACTACAATATTCATATTTACCTCCCGTATATTTTTTGATACTTCAGACATTCAATTTAAAGCCGTGTACAAAAAAATGTATTTTACTTTTAAATTTCCGAAAAATTTTTAAACACTTATCACAATATTTTTATCTTATGAATTATATCAAAAATCACATATCAGACACCGGTTTCTTCCCGACATCGGATATGTGATTTCCGTTTTGTCACCGTAATGTATTCACACTTTTGAATGCATTATGGTTCAGTAATTAATCAAGAGTAAGCAAAAGAGCCATCTTAAACTTTTCCGCAGCCTTTATATAATGCTTACCGGACTTATCGAACTTGAAATTTTCTCCGGCTTTAATATGATATTCTTTACCTTCGTATCCGATAACGGCTTCACCGTCAAGTGCAAATACCAACGCTTCACCCGGTGCCGCATGCTCGGATAATCCGGTTCCCTTGTCAAAACTCATAATAACAAATTTCATATGAGAATTATTTATAAGGTCCATATTTACTATTTTTTCTTCCTGATATGGGAGAAGATCCTTTAATGTTATTACTTCTCCCGCTTTTAAAATTTCGTTCATTTCCGTATCCTCCCTTAATGCAATTTCCGTATATACACAATCCGTAATCGCTCTTGCTCCGATCGGCGTATCCGTAGGCGTGATAAAAATCTGTCCTTCAGATACGGTATTTACCGATGAATTATTGTCAAATGCCTCAAGAACTCCGGCATCCGTCAGCCAAAGCTTTGTATACGTATAACTTTCAGCACTTATATCCGTATCTTTCGCCATTGAAAAATGTGCTATGTCAAACCCGTTTTCAGAATATACCGACTTTGATACGGTACACCCCGGAACAGGCGGATTGTCTGCAGCTACGGAAAACACTTTTCCTGAAGTTTCTTTCACGGCACTCATCTCCTTTGCAATGATTATGGTTTTAATATACCGCGATTGAATAATATATTATGTTGTAACAACAACGAAATTAATTTAATATTCCTTCCACCCTATGGAATCCGAAGTTACGTCGCATTGAAGGTAAATAACCTTCACACCTGAATTCACCGCTTTTCTAAAGCATTCCGCATATTTCGGATCTGTCTTTTCGTTGGGATATACCTCTTTAATGCCGTTCATTGCAATACAATAAACAAGATAAGCCTCATATCCGTCTTTTATTGAAGAAGAAAGTTCATTTAAATGCCTTCTTCCTCTTTCGGTTGGGGCATCCGGAAAATATCCCATGCCGTCATTTTCCAGCGTACATCCCTTTACTTCCAAAAGCGCTTTTCTGTCTCCGTCTTCCACATAGAAGTCCACCCTTGAATTGCCGTATTTGTATTCAGGTTTAATCAATGTAATATTATTAAATTCTTTGTTATCTTCTTTCAGCCATTCCCATACAACCTTGTTCGGAATCTGACTGTCAATATTTATCCATCCCAGACTTTTCTTCTCTACTCCTATCAGATCCCATTTTGTTTTTCTTTCCGGTTTATCAAAATACTGTACGCTTACAGTTGCACCCGGAATGAGCAACTCTTTGCATCTTCCTGTGTTTTTTACATGAACCGTCTCTGTTTTTCCGTTTATTTCCACATGAGATATGAATCTGTTGGGTCTGTCTATGAATTTTCCCAAGCGAATATCAGTGTATCTGATCATACGTCACATTACCCTTCACCGAAATTTTTAAGTTCATCCCCTGAAAGCCTGTATATCGTCCATTCAGACATGGGTTTAGCTCCAAGGGATAAATAAAAATCAATGCTGGGTTTATTCCAGTCTAAACAGCACCACTCCATTCTTCCGCAATTTCTCGCCGCTGCAATTGACGCAAGCTTTTTTAACATCGCTTTTCCGTATCCCTTTCCCCTGTATTCAGGCAAAAAATATATATCTTCCAAATACAGTCCCGATCTGCCGACAAATGTTGAAAAATTGTGAAAAAACAGTGCAAAACCTATTTCTTTTCCGTCAACTTCCGCAAACAACACTTCCGCTTTTTTATCATCAAATATTTCTTTTTCCAGTGTTGCAGTATCCGCAACCACATCATCCGACATTTTTTCATATTCTGCCAGATTTTTAATAAATGAAAGAATTAACTCCGTGTCGTCTCTTTTTGCATATCTGAATTCTAAACCCATGTAAATCTCCTTATCTTAACTAACGGTTTAAGCGTGATTTATTCCGCAGTCTTTAAAACCGTTTTTTTAAATTGTTCATTTATATATAAAATTATAATACAACAATTTGCTTAAAATAATAAATTATATTTAAAAAACTCTCTTAACAGATATACGTTAAGAGAGTTTAAATGCTTTAATATGTTTTAAAAATCAGGTAAAGGATACTTATCACATAACTTTTCCTACAACTTCATCCACTCTTTCAACAGGAATTATCGTAAGCTCTTTAAGAACCTCCGGAGCCACATCTTTTAAGTCGTATTCATTTTCTTTAGGGATAAATACGCTCCTTACTCCCGCTCTCTGAGCAGCCATAAGTTTTTCCGGAAGACCTCCTATCGGCATAACATCTCCTCTCAGAGATACTTCACCGGTCATTGCATATTCGGAGTCAACGGGCTTTTCATTAATTAACGAAGAAAGTGCCGTTGTAAGAGTTATTCCAGCAGAAGGTCCGTCCTTTGGCGTTGCACCGGCAGGAACATGTATATGAATATCGTTTTCTTCAAAAACTTCAGCTTTTTCAGGATACATTTTCTTTACGAGACTGACGGCAATCTGAGCGGATTCTTTCATTACATCTCCCAACTGCCCCGTTATTTGCACCTTGCCGCTGCCCTTTGTAAGCATTGTTTCTATAAACAATATTTCACCGCCTACGGGAGTCCATGCAAGTCCGGTTACGATTCCCGGAGTTGTTGTCTCATGTATTTTTTCATGATGTATTTCTCTCTGATCCATATACTCCGAAAGGTTTTCCGAGGTAACTTCGATTTTACCATTGCCGTCACTAACCGTTTTTACGGCTGCAATTCTTGTCAATTTATCAAGCTGCTTCTTTAAACCTCTGACTCCGGCTTCCATTGTATAATTTGAAATTATTTTTTCATATGCGTCATCGGTAATCGATAAGTTTTCTTCACTTACTCCGCTCTTCTCCATTGACTTCTTTATCAAATGATTCTTTGCTATATGCAGTTTTTCTGTCGGAGTATATCCGTTAAAGTTAATAATTTCCATTCTGTCCAAAAGAGGTCCCGGTATTGTATCTAATGTATTTGCCGTGCATATAAACATTACATCCGATAAATCATACGGAACATTCATATAGTGATCCGTAAAAGTATTATTCTGTTCCGGATCCAAGACTTCAAGCAAAGCACTTGCGGGATCTCCGCTGTAACTTGTTGAAAGTTTATCTATCTCATCAAGAACAATTACAGGATTACTTGTACCTGCTTTCTTTATTCCGTCCATAATCCTTCCGGGCATGGCGCCGATATATGTTCTTCTGTGTCCTCTTATGTCGGCCTCATCCTTTACGCCTCCGAGACTTATTCTTACATATTCTCTGTCCAGTCCGTCAGCTATGCTTTTTGCAATACTTGTCTTTCCTGTTCCCGGAGCTCCGACCAGGAGCAAAATAGATCCTGACTGCTTCTTACTCAGCGACATTACGGCCATCTGTTCCACTATTCTCTTCTTAACCTTTTCGAGCCCGAAGTGTTCCTTATCAAGAATGTCTTTTGCTCTGTTTATGTCAATGTCCTTTGCTTCGTGTTTCTTCCAGTCAAGTGACGTAACAAATTCAAGGTAATCCGTAAGCATTCCGTACTCGTGTCCGCTTTCCCCTTCGGTTTTCAGCCTTTTTATTACTTTTTCGGCTTCTTTTTTCGCCTGTTCATTCATGCCTGAATCTTCAATTTTCTCTTCAAAAAGCTGAATATCGGATTTATTTTCGGGATGAAGTTCATCAAGCTCCTTCTGTAAATATTCGATTTGCTTTTTTATGGCCGATTCTCTGTATAACTGTTTATAACTTTCGTCATTATTGTTTTGCGCTTCATTTGCAACTTCAATTATCGCAAGAGATTTTTGAATATACTTTGTAAGCAAATCTATCTTCTCAGACTCTTTCTCCGCTTTCATAACTTCATACTTTTCCGGAGAGCTTAAATGAAGATACGGAACGCTCATAACCGCTGTCTGATTCCAATCCGCGGCACGTGAAAGATACATTCTCGGAACCGCCTCTCCTCCGTTAATCATCGGACCGAAAACACTTATCATTTGCTCTTTTATGTCGACAAGCTTTTTCATGGCTTCTTCTTTATTTACGTCTTCAATCTCAGGATAACTGTGATATGTGACATATTGATTATTTAAATCAACCTCGTCTACCCTGACTCTTTCGCCTACATTTATTGTAACGTCATCAGACATTTCTCCGACGGACGCCTTACCCAAAAACGCAACAGGCTGAAATCTCACGCCGCCTTCGGAATCTTTCTTTATCAAAAGTATCAATTCCTCGTCGGGTTTAATGTCACCCACATCCATTTTTTCAAGATATGTTCCGCTTAGCTGTATTTTTGTATTTGCCAATATCAAACTGTTACTTATAGGAATTATTTTCATATCTTACACCTCTCCTTTATTAGCACTTGATTTATATGAGTGCCAAAGTTATTTTAAAAATATAGTGTGTGTTTGAACTTATCGTACATACACACACTAATGTCATTCCAAATAATCGCCCGCAAACAATTTTATAATTATATACTTAAGCTGCGATTTATCCCTGTAAGACGGATCGTTTACGGCACTTTTAATTAATCCCGTCATACCTCCGATAAAGAAATTCTTGAGAATATCTCCCGAAATATCTTTCATTCCGCCCCATAATTTACACTCATTAAAACTGTTATAAAAATAATCGTAGAGAACACATATTAATCCGTGATCCATAAGTAATTTTAAGAAATCATAGTTACAATATATGAAATCCGCAAGAACGGTACTCATTACATCCGCTGATATTTTCCCGTTTTTTATATATGATGCTTTAAGATGCGAACATGAACATCCCATTCCGTAGACAATCACATTTTCCTTTGTTTCAAACAGAGAATAAAAAGTCTGTCTTGATACTCCGGCCTTCTCGCAGATTTCCTTAATGTTAATTTCGGAATATTTCTTATGCTTCATCAGTTCAAAGAAAGTGTTGCTGATTAATTTCTGTGATTCCAGGGCGGTTTGATTATCTCCCTGATAAATTTCAATTACCTCCCTTCGCCCTGACACGTGTCCAACTGAATATATGATACTTCCGACATTGACACGTGTCAATGTATTATTCATTAAATTTATAAATAATAAATAAAAATATATTGAGATATATCCTACTCTCTTAATTTGATAAGGTTATTTCAGCCAAGATGTTTTCATCAAAATCCAAAACCGTAAACATATTCCCATCCAATACTGCGTAACTTTCGGGATTGCCTCCCTTCGGAATGGATATTGATCCGGGATTAAGACAAAAAAACGTCAATCCGTTTTTTGCGCATTTCTCTGCCCTTAAAATATGTGTATGCCCATGCATTATGGCATCACCGTTAATAATCGGAGGCAAATTGTCTTCGTTGTATTTATGTCCGTGGGTTAAAAAAATATTGTAACTGCCTGTGTCAAGTATCGCATAATCTGACATAACCGGAAATTCCAATACCATCTGATCCACTTCCGATTCGCAATTCCCGCGTACCGCATATATACTGTCCTTATATCGGTTCAGCATTTCAATTACCTTTTTCGGATTATATTCTTTGGGAAGATCGTTTCTCGGACCGTGATAAAGTATGTCACCGAGAAGAATAATTCTTTCCGCTTCCGAAGAATCAAACCTTTCAAGAAACTTTTCACACCAATACGCAGAGCCGTGTATATCGCTTGCAACTAAATATTTCATTTATTTATATAACTCCTTTATTTTTAACAGACTTTAATATACGGTTAGAACCATTGTCACGTACCCGTAAAGAGAACTTTGTCACCCTACTTTTAAAAATATGCTCACAATTGCCGCCGATAACAGACAAAAGACCGCCTGCGAAGATAAAACTTACGCAGACGGTCTCTTAGGGATTTTAACTATAATCTCTTTGGGGAAGAAAATAATAGTTTTTCTACTTAAAATAAAGCACAAAAAATAATTACACTAATGTTACCAAAAGTATAAAACCTAATTGATACCATAATATATGGGACTATTTACGGTATCGGATTGTGAAGCATAAAACTTCATAAACAACATAAACAAAATTCTTGAAAATTGTTTACCTAACTAGGTTAAACTCAATATACCACTTCTGTTTGTACATTTCATTTATTTTACTCCAATTGTCCTAATATTACCCAAATTGGACAATTTATTCGACATTTGGGTAAAAAATTATACATGTTCCGTACTTATATACTTTTGAGTATCCTTTACCACATCTTCTATGGTTATCTGCTGCATTTGTTTTTCCATAGCTTCCTGTATTAAATTTAATTTGTCATCAAGAGATTTGTGTATATTCCTGCCGACAGGACAATTAGGATTTGGATTATCATGAAAATGGAACAATTCTCCGTTTTCTATACTCTCAACAGCATTAAATACATCTAAAAAAGTTATTTCGTTAAGCGGCTTTACAATACTTGCTCCGCCGCTTCCCCTTTTAACCGTAACGAGCCCCGCGGCTTTTAACTGCTGAAGAACATTTCTTATTATTACCGGATTAACATTTATGCTTCCCGCAAGAAAATCACTTGTAATCTTATGATCTTTTTCGTATATATCTATAACAGCAAAAATATGAATTGCTATCGTAAATCTGCTTGATATTTGCATATTTCCCCCCTCAAAAACAATAATCTACCATTTAAAATTTATAATATAAAATAATAAGAATATATTCATACCTGTCATGAACGGAATTCCCGATACAAAATATGACTTTCTTGTCTTATGCCTGAATACATACATGGCACACCACGCCCCTGCTCCTCCTCCGAGCAGAGCGAGAATAAACAAAGTTGTTTCTCTGACTCTCTGTCCGCCCTTTATTGACTGTAATTTGTCAACTCCGTATATTGTAAATGCAAAAGCATTAATTGCAATTACATATACCATGAGAATCTTATGTTCGAAAAAGTAATCAAAAGGCAAAAAAACAGGAGTTTCATTGATATGTCCGGTACAGATCAATGTTATTATTCCCGCAATTACGGCGGCGCATGTTAAAAATATCCAAATCATTTAAGATATTCCCATTCCGTTTCTTTGAAACCCACAAGTATTTTATCATTATCAACAACAATGGGTCTCTTCACCAACATTCCGTCAGATGCCAAAAGTTCGTATTGTTCCTCTTCGCTCATCCCCGGAAGCCTATCTTTAAGGTTTAATTCCTTGTATAATTTACCGTTTGTATTAAAAAATTTCTTAAGGGGTAAACCGCTTTTAACGTGCCATTCCCTTAATTCTTTCACCGTTGGATTATCCTCAACTATATGTCTGTCCGTATATTCTATTCCGTTGTCATTAAGCCACTTTTTCGCTTTTTTACATGTGGAACAGGACGGATATTCAATAAATAACATAATTTCCTCCCTGATAATTACTCAAGCCTTATTGCCATATATAACTTTAATGCATCCTTAAATACTCTCGGATCATATCCTGTTATGTTTTTTATTTTATTTAACTTATATTGTAATGTATTTTTGTGAATAAACAATTTATCAGATGTATCCTTTAGTGATAAATTGTTATCAAAATAAATTTTAAGTATCTTTCTGTCTTCACGGTCAAGCTTACTGATGGTTTTTGAAATATATTCGTTTTTTACATTTTCATTTATGCATCCCAAAATAATTTCCAAATCCAATTTATCAAAAACCGAATAGTTCTCACCGTTTTCAAGACTTTCTATTGCAATTTCGGCGCATTGATACGATTCAAACTGGCGCCATATTGATAAACTGTTTCCCACACCCGTGCTTATTATATTCTTATATTCGGAAGCAAGACCTTCCAATGCATCACTGCAGTTAACATACTGATGTTCCGGCAATAACGCAACATATTCATTCGGAAATTGAAATGTAAATAATCTTGCCGATATTTTTTCAAATGTACGATATATATCATTTTCCACGGACGAGATATTGGAAATGTTATCCTTTATGTTTATCCTTACAACCACGGTTCTGTAATTCCAATTAATGCTGAGTTTCAATTCGTTAAAATACGGCTGTAATTCATTATATTCAAATTCTCTTCCTTCAATAAGACTCCTTGTAATATAATTCAGCCAACTTTTTCTGTTGTAATTGAGAGAGTCTATTTCATGCTCTTTTAGAATCAATGACGTAATTCTTTGAGCAAGAAGAGCATATTTCCTAACTTCGTCGGGTTTTCCGCTTATTCCTATTACGGCTATTATTTCCTTATTATATCTGTATGGTATATTAACGCCTTTGTTTGTTCCCAGGAAAAGATCATCCGATTCGACTTCTATGGTTTCTCCCATATCTATCGCTTTTTTACCTATTTCATGGAAATTGCCTATTCTTGATTTATCCGTGCTGGCAAAGATTATTCCCCTGTTGTTGATAAAGTTAATGTCGTACCCGCATACCTCCTTTACCGCATCAACAATTTTCTGTGCCGTTTGTCTTGACAGTGATAAAAGCATTTCAGTCTCCGTTACAATATGCAAAATTAGGATAATAAGTTATGTCAATATGTTATATATACTATAGATTTTAATTATTTACAATCTTTTATGTTATTTGTAATATGTTCTAATTTGTATGTGACTTGTATGATACTAAATATTAAATTTTGTACTTTCGTTGATACAATTTTTCAAAAATTTTATCTTTCGAAAATACAGGAAAGGAGAATACCATGAATATAGTTGTGGCAATAGATTCCTTAAAGGGAAGTCTTACTTCTTTGGAAGCCGGAGGCGCAATTAAGCAAGGAATTGAAAAAGTTTATCCTAATGCGGGCGTTACCATAAGACCGTTGGCCGACGGCGGCGAGGGAACAGTTGAAGCATTGACGCTGGGAATGGGCGGAAGACTGGAAAATGTTCTTGTTACGGGTCCTCTCGGTAAACCGGTAAATGCCGTATACGGTATTTTGGAGCCGTTGACTTCAAATGATAAAAAAACAGCCATTATTGAAATGTCTGCAGCGGCAGGAATTACCTTAGTCGATGAAAAAGACAGAAACCCCCTGAATACCACTACTTACGGTGTGGGTGAAATTATAAAAGATGCCATTTTCAAAGGATGCAGACATTTTATTGTGGGTATCGGCGGCAGTGCCACCAATGACGGCGGTATAGGAATGCTTCAAGCGCTCGGATACGGTTTTCATAATAAAAACGGTATGCCTGTTTTATTCGGTGCAAACGGATTAAAAGAGCTCAAAAGCATTACGGAAGAAGAAGTTATTCCGGAACTTAAAGAGTGTACGTTTCGTATCGCATGCGATGTAAATAACACTCTTTGCGGTGCATTGGGATGCAGCGCCGTTTTCGGTCCTCAAAAGGGAGCTACTCCGACAATGATAATGCGTATGGACAGATGGCTGTCAAATTACGCAGCTCTCTGTAAGGAAAAATATCCCAATGCGGATAAGGACTTTCCGGGAACAGGTGCCGCAGGCGGTCTGGGCTTTGCATTTCTGACATTTACCAACGCCGTATTGGAATCAGGTATTAAAATAGTGCTTGAAGAAACAAGGCTTGAAGAATATATAAAAGATGCCGATATAGTAATAACAGGCGAAGGCAGACTCGACAGCCAGACAGCCATGGGAAAAGCCCCTATAGGCGTTGCCGAAATTGCAAAAAAACACAACAAAAAAGTCCTGGCGTTTTCGGGTTCGGTCTCCGAAGATTCGTATTTATGCAACGAGAACGGAATTGATGCATTTTTCCCTATTCTCAGAAATATTGTTACTCTTCAGGAAGCAATGGATCACGATAATGCCGAAAAAAATATGATTGCAACCGTTGAACAGGTATTTAGAACTATTAAGACCTTTTCTTAATAGAAAGGAGAATGTATGGATTACACATTTTCTACCGCCGGAGCACTTATCGGACTCGGAATTTCAATTTTCCTTATAATCCGTAAGGTTCATCCGGCATACAGTCTCATTGCCGGCGCTCTTATCGGCGGACTTATCGGCAGCGGAGATCTTGTACAGACAGTAAGCACGATGGTCAGCGGTGCATCAAGTATGATGTCGTCAGTACTTCGTATTCTTACATCAGGTATTCTCGCAGGCGCCCTTATTAAAACGGGATCTGCCGAAAAAATAGCCGAAGCAATAGTAAATAAATTGGGACAAAAGCGCGCCATAATCGCTCTTTCGATCTCAACCATGATCATATGTGCCGTAGGCGTATTTATTGATATTGCAGTTATTACGGTTGCTCCTATAGCAATCGCCATAGGCAAGAAAGCAAAGCTTTCAAAACCGGGTATTCTTCTTGCCATGATCGGCGGAGGCAAGGCCGGCAACATTATATCGCCTAACCCTAACACCATTGCGGCTGCCGAAGGTTTCGGTGTTGACATGACATCGCTTATGATTCAGAACATTGTACCTGCAATTTGTGCGGTTGTGGTTACAATATTGATTTCAAATGTTCTGTCTAAAAAGGGAGTTGCGGCATTTGAGGGCGTTGAAGAAGATTCAGCCGTATCTAAAGACCTTCCGAACTTCTTTACCGCAATACTCGGTCCTTTAGCTGTAATCATATTACTTGCATTAAGACCTATTTTCGGAATCACGGTGGATCCTTTGATTGCACTTCCGATAGGCGGATTTGTAACCATACTTGTTACGGGAAATGCAAGACATACGGTTTCATTTACGGAATTCGGTATCAGTAAAGTTATAGGCGTATCCATTCTTTTGATCGGTACGGGTACAATCGCGGGTATTATTAAGGCTTCCGCACTTCAGTTCGATCTTATAAATATCCTTAACTTTATGAATATGCCTGCATTCCTGCTTGCTCCTCTTTCAGGTATTCTTATGGCTGGTGCTACCGCTTCCACAACCGCAGGTTCAACGATTGCGGCACAGACATTTGCCACACCTCTTATTGACGCAGGTGTACCGGCAATATCTGCCGCAGCAATGACGCATGCAGGCGCAACAGTTATCGACTCGCTTCCGCACGGTTCATTTTTCCACGCAACAGGCGGTTCGGTATTTATGGAGATCAAGGAAAGAATGAAACTCATTCCTTACGAAGCAATTATCGGTCTTACAAGCACCGTGGCTTCAGTGATTATTTATCTTATTTTCGGATAAGTAAATAAAATCATATCGCAATACTAAAACATATAATTAAAACCAAACTAAAACAATTATAACAAACAGATAAAATTAATCATAAAACAGTAAAACAAACAAATATAATTAATCATAAAACAGTAAAACTAAACATAAAACAATAAAACATAACTGAAACATGTTTCTCCGATTAACATGGAAATATTGCAAAACAAAAACATTAAACACTTAATATTAATTTTCTAAATAAAACTGCCGAGAAGAAATTTTGATTTCTTCTCGGCAGTTTTTGAATTTACTTCATATAGACCTTTTTATTATTCAATATATGTAAAGGATCGAGAGCATCCTTTATCTCGTTCATCATTTCTATATTTGCCGGATTGCTTCCTTTTAGAAAATATCTCTGTTTGCTTATGCCTATTCCGTGTTCTCCCGACGTTAAACCGCCAAGCTCATAGGCCTTGGAATAGAGAATATCCATATTTTCGTGAAGTTCCCTGTCCCATGTTTCCTCATCCCTGTCTTCTCTTAAAACACAAAGATGAACATTGCCGTCACCGGCATGTCCGAAGCCAATCATCTTCATATTAGTTTCGGCAGATAACTTATTAACAAACGCCATTATATCCGTGATTTTGTTAATAGGAACAACAATGTCTACGGGTTCCTGTTTTGATACCGCATCAACGGCTTTAACGAGACATCCGCGTACTTTCCATATGTCCTCAAGGAGCTTAGGATCATCGAGAATAATATAGTCCATTGCTCCGTGTTCAAGAGTGATTTTTTTAACCTTTTCGGCGTTCTCCCTTACGGAAGATTCATTTCCGTCAAATGTCAATATAATATATGAACCGGCTTCCGGACACGGATATTTTAAATTACAGAACTTTTCACCGAGTTCTATAACATTTCTCTCCACAAATTCAACTGCGGTAGGATCCGTATTAGACTTTAATATTCTGAGAACATTGCTTATTCCGTCTTCAAGATTCTTAAAAGGAACAAGCACCGAGAGGCTGTATACAGGTGCAGGCACTAATTTCAAAATGCACTTTGTAATAATACCCAGCGTTCCCTCTGAGCCGATAAATAAATGCTTAAGAGATAAACCGCTCGCATCCTTTACATTCTTGCTTCCTAAAGTAAGAACCGTTCCGTCGGCTTTAACAACTTCAAGTCCCCTTACATAATCTCTGGTAACTCCGTATTTAACAGCCCTCATGCCGCCGGCATTTGTTGCGATATTACCGCCGATTGACGACGCTTTTTCACCCGGATCCGGAGGATAAAACAGACCCGTATTTCCGTTTTTAAGATATTCCTGAAAATCACACAACAATATTCCCGCTTCCACGGTTGCAGTCATGGTCTCTTCATCAATTTCGATAATTTTATTCATCTTTGACATATCCACTATGATTCCCTTATCCAACGGAACCGTGGAACCTACAAGGTTTGTACCGGCTCCTCTCGGTGTAACGGGTATCCTGTTGTCATGCGCAAACTTTAAGATACCGCTTACCTCTTCGGTTGTTATCGGGAATACAAGGGCGTCGGCTTCGGTTCTGAATCTTCCGAATGTGTCCGATAAATATTCCTCCGGTATACTGTCTCCGAAAAAAATTCTGTTTTCATCTATAATTATATTTTTTAATTCATTTATATCCATAGACTGTCTCCGTTTTGCTTATGCACTAAATCCCTGCCGTATTAAAACGACAGGGATTAGTAATGTATGGTAATGTTTGTATCCTGTTAGACGGTCAACTTATTATTTGTTAAATAAATCCTTATCCCAGCCTACTTTGATGAAGTATCCGCCGAACTTGTCATTAAATACCTTTTCAGTATCTTCTGTCTGGAATGCCTTAATAACCTTCTCGTATGCTTCTTTCTTCTTTGGATCCTGTAAATCACTTGTACGTGCCGCAACTAAGTTCCAGTATTTTTCTTCATTTAATGATGTGTCTTTGAAGATTGCTTCATCTGTTTTTAAACCGAAGTCAAGCGCATAGTTACCGTTGATGATGGCTGCGGTTACGTCATTAAGTGTAGAAGGAATTGTATTTGCCTTTAATTCCTTAATTGTGATCTTCTTGTTGTATGTTTCAATGTCGTCTAATGTAGGGCTGAAGTTTGCATTGTCCTTAAGCTTGATAAGACCTGCGGATGCAAGTACCTTTAACGCTCTTCCGCCGTTGGTTAAGTCATCAGGGATTGCTATTGTATCTCCGTCTTTAATCTCGTCAACTGACTTAACTTTATTTGAATAAAGGTTAAGAGGAATAATAAATGTATAACCTACAGGCTCTATTGAGTAGTTATACTGCTGAACTTCCGTATCGAGATAGATGTGATGCTGGAATGCATTTAAGTCGATATCTCCGCTGTTAAGCGCATTGTTAGGAGTTACATAATCGGAAAACTGAACAAATTCAAGATTAACGCCTTCATCCTTAAGCTTCTCCTGAGCAGGCTTCCAAAGATCCTCATAAATAGCGCCTACAACTCCGAGTTTTACAGTAACCGTATCTGCCTTTTCAGCGCTTCCGTTTCCGCTTGCACCTGCTCCGCATCCTGCAAATGTAACACCTGCCGCAGCAACAATTCCACCTATAGCTAATGCCTTTTTAAATCCCATTTTAAATACCTCCAAAACAAACTGATTATAATGTTAATGCTAATTCAAAATTTTCTCTCATCGTTTTACACGATGCATCGAACTGTTTCTGTTCTTCTTCATTCAGATCAAGCGGTATTATGTCGGCGATACCGTTGCGGTTAATTACCGCCGGCACACTGGCATAAACCCCTGTCTGCCCATATTCTCCGTTGAGTTTAACGGATACGGGAAGTATCTTATTCTCATCACCGAATACGGCTCTTACAACCTCCGCAATGGAAGCTCCTATGCCGAATTCCGTATAACCCTTTCCGTGTAAGATTGTCCATCCGCCGGCTCTTCCCAAATCCGCCAGTTTCCGAAGATCTAACTTACCGTAAGTATCAGGTCTCTCCTCCATGAGCTTAAAGAGAGGTTTTCCGGCAATCGTAACCGTTGACCACGGAACCATCTGACTCTCTCCGTGCTCTCCGAGAGCATAGGCAATTATTGATTTTTGATTAATTCCTATTTCATTTGCAATCGCTCTTTTTAACCTTGCGGAATCAAGAGTTGTACTTGTTGAGAATATCTTTTTTTCATCCCAGCCGAGTTCGTGCTGAAGATAATGCGTCACAACATCTGCAGGATTGGATATGTTAAGTATCAGACCGTCGTAGCTTGTCGATTTGATATTTTTGACAATATCTTTCATTATTGCAACCGTTTTAGATAACGTATCCATTCTGGTTTCGCCTGTTGTGGGATCCGGAAGCGGACCTGCCGAAACAATTACAAGGCTGGCATCTTCAAGATCCGAATAATCTCCTGACTTTACCGTTGCCCCCTTTTGAAGGTACAGTGTACAATCATATAAATCTAATGCCTGTGCCTCCGCCTTTTTTTCGTCAACATCGATGTATACTATTTCTTCCACCAGGTTCTGTGAAATGAGCGAATATCCGGCATGTGATCCCACATGACCCGCACCGATGATTACGACCTTTCTGTTAGTGTTTCCGTTGTTCATCCTTTCTCCTTCCGTTTCTGTGATTCATATATTAACATTCTATAAAAATATATTCCAATACAGTATATATATCACCCGTTATAGCTTCAAACTATATATATTCTTAAAAATAAGAACATATACATATATTAATATTAAAACATAAAAATGTCCGTACAATACGGATTTTTCTCCGTATTATACAGACATTTTTAATTATATAAACAATTTTTGAAATTCCAAAAATCAGTGTTTGTTTTTCTTTACGACAATATTACCGATGATCTGAATAATACTTACAAGTATAAATACGGCAATAACCGTTACCCAGGTTACATCCATCATATTTCTGTCGTGACCGTATCTGATGGCGAAGTCACCGAGGCCTCCCGAACCTACGGCTCCCGCCATGGCGGTAAGTCCCACAAGGCTTATCATTGTAATGGTTGTTCCTCTTGCAATGGCACCTATTCCTTCGCGAAGATATACTCTGAATATTATTCCCATTTTGCTGATTCCCATTGAAGTTGCCGCCTCAATCATTCCCTTGTCCGTCTCGGCGAGAGCGGATTCAATCTGACGTGACAAGAAAGGAACCGTTCCCACAATAAGAGGGATAATTGCACCTTCAACATTAATGGCTGTTCCCATGATTGCTCTTGAAATAGGAATCAACCATGTAAGAAGAATAACAAAAGGAATCGATCTGAAGAAGTTGATTACCTTATCAAGTATCTGATATACAACTCTGTTCTGCATTATTCCGCCCGGTTTAGTGACCGTCAGCATAACGCCGAACAGCATTCCGAGTCCGAAAGAAATGGCTCCGGACCATACTACCATTATTATGGTATCCCAAATTGCCTGTACAAATGTTGGAAATCTTTCGACAACATTAGGCATAATATTATTTAGGAAGTCTTGCATCTTTAATTACCTCCACTCCGACATTTTTATCTCTAAGATAATCAAGCGCCGCCTCAATGCTATCCGGTTCACCGCTCATTATTGCAACGGTTCCGCCTATAGGCGCATCCTGAATTATTTCTATATTGGCAAATATAATATTTAGAATAACACCGTATTTTTCAGTCATACTTGAAATCAAAGGTTCTGAAATATTTTTTTCAATATATGACAGTCTTACTATCAGTTCTCCCGGTTTAAGTTTCACAACCGGAGAATCTTCATTTACAAGATCCTCTATCTTTCTTAAGTTGGATGTTGTCTTAATAAAGTTCTGGGTAAGCTTTTCTTTTGGATTGGCAAATATTGAGAATACATCGCCTTCCTCAACAACTTTTCCCTTTTCCATTACGGCTACTCTGTTGCATATTTCCTTTACCACCGCCATCTCATGAGTGATGACAACAATTGTAATTCCCAGTTCTTTATTAAGGTTCTTGAGCAAATCAAGTATGGATTTTGTTGTCTGAGGGTCAAGAGCACTTGTAGCCTCATCACACAATAAAATATCAGGATCATTGGCAAGAGCCCTTGCAATGGCAACTCTCTGCTTCTGTCCTCCCGATAACTGACTCGGATATGCATTTTCCTTTTCGGAAATCCCCACAAGGTCAAGAAGCTTTCTTACCTTAACCTTTATCTCTTCCTTTGATAATCCGCTTCCCTGAAGAGGAAATGCCACATTTCCGAATATTGTTCTTGAGGGAAAAAGATTAAAATGCTGAAATATCATTCCGATTTTCTTCCTTGATTCCCTGAGTTCTCTGTCCGAAAGCTTTGTGAGGTCTTTACCGTCAACTTCAACGGTGCCGGAAGTAGGTCTTTCAAGAAGATTTATACATCTTACAAGAGTAGATTTTCCGGCTCCGGAGAATCCGATAATTCCAAATATATCTCCGTCATTGATTGTAAGAGTTACGTCGTTTACGGCATGTACCTCTTTTTTGTTATCATCAATGAATGTTTTACATATATGCTTTAAGTAAATCACTTAATTAATTCCTCCTTTTTGTATTTGAATATATTAACATATATAATTTCCTATTTGATATACCATATAAATATCACGAGTTATAGCAAAAAGCTATATCATTACTTATTATCCATTATTGTCTTATATGACAATTATTAATCGTTAATTTAATGGTATAATAATAAAATCATATTGCGGAAAGGAAGTAATGACATAATGATTAATAAGAACAGATTGATATCACTCTTTACGGAACTCGTTTCAATAGATAATCCGTCAAGACATGAAAAAGAAATGTGTGAGCGAATAAAAAAAGAATTGGACGACCTGAATATTTCATACGATGAAGACAATGCGGGTGAACTTATCGGAGGCAATGCCGGCAATCTCTATGCATATGTGGATGGGGATTTAAACGCAAAACCGATTATTCTTTCAGCTCATATGGACTCTGTCGATCCTGCGGTAGGCAAGAAAGCGGTGGTTCATCCCGACGGGCTTATAACATCAGAAGGCGACACCGTACTTGGCGCCGATGATTTATCGGGAGTTGCTTCCATACTGGAAGCCGTAAGAGCCGTGAGAGAATCCGGCAAGCCTCACAGACCCTTTGAATTATTATTTGACGTAGGCGAAGAAATATATTGTCAGGGAATTAAAAATTTCGATTTCAGTAAATTAAAATCCGATGAAGCGTATGTATTCGATCTTACCGAAAGTATAGGAACGGCAGCTGTTCAGGCTGCATGTATCATTGCGTTTGAAGCACATATAACCGGAAGAGCCGCACATGCCGCATTTAATCCAAATGACGGTATACATGCCATTAAAACAGCCTCCGAAGCCATAAGCCGATGCAAACTGGGAAAAATCGGCGATACAACAATCAACATCGGATTAATATCCGGCGGTACGGCAACAAATGTTGTTCCGGAAGAATGTATTATAAAAGGTGAAGCAAGAAGCTTTCAAAATGAACTTGCCCTTGAACAGATTGAGCTTGTAAGAAAAGAAATAGAAAAAGCATGCCGTGACAACGGAGCTGAATTTACATTTAACATCGATATTCTTTTTTCAGCCGTTAATACGCCTAAGGATGACATTACAGTTAAAAGATTTGAAAATGCATGTAAGGAAAATAATTTACCCGTAAATCTTATTTCCACTTACGGCGGAAGCGATAATAATTACTTTATGGAAAAAGACGTTAAGGGAATAGTTATCGCATGCGGAATGAGCACGGTTCATTCATGCAAAGAAACTTCTCATGTAAATGATTTGGAAAATACCGCAAAAATTATAGAATCTCTGCTGCTGTCCGACATTTAATATTTGCCGATCGATTTTTATTTACGAATATACAAAAACCCCATTATGTGTTTTACGTTATTATCGATAATTGACGTGATAATAATAAAACAATAATGGGGTTTTTATTATATTTAGAATAATTCCGGATATCTTTTTTTATTTCTGTTTCTCATTATCAACAAGAAAACAATGGTAATTGCGGCACATACCGGAAGTGATATCCATATGCTTCTCGTAAATCCGAGAATAATGTATCCGATTGCGGATATAACGGCTACCGTCATAACATAAGGCATCTGAGTGTTTACATGATTGATATGATTACATTTTGCACCTGCCGAAGCCATAATTGTGGTATCGGATATAGGTGAACAGTGATCTCCGCAAACGGCACCTGCCATACATGCGGACATTGCAATGATCATAAGGTTAGGATCCGTTTCCTGGAAAGAAGCAACCACAATCGGAATGAGAATTCCGAATGTTCCCCAGCTTGTACCCGTTGCAAACGCAAGGCATACGGCAATAATAAATATTATAACAGGGAGGAAGTTTACAAGTCCCGAAGCGGAACCGCTTATTATGGAAGCCACAAATTCTTTAGCTCCCAAACTGTCAGTCATGGCCTTTATAGACCACGCAAATGTAAGAATAAGTATCGGAGGAATCATGGATGCAAATCCCTTCGGTACGCAATCCATAAATTCCTTAAATGAAATTACTCTTCTTGCCATGTAATATCCAAGGGTAATCAGAAGTGCAAATATCGAACCGACTCCGAGACCTACGGAAGCATCGCTGGCTGAAAATGCCGTGATAAAGTCACTTCCTTCAAATAATCCGCCGCTCCAAAGCATTCCGACAACACAGCATCCTATTAATGCAAAGATCGGTACAAGCATATCGGAGATACCGCCCTTTGACGAAATCTCTTCTTCATTTTCATCATAATCTCTGTCTTCAGTAGTATAGAGATCTCCGTTTTTAATTGCGTTTAATTCATGGCGAAGCATTGAACCATAGTCGGCCTTAAGCGCCACCACCATGAACATAAACAGGATTGTAAGAAGAGCGTATAAATTATATGGAATTGTACTCACAAACAATGATATACCGCTTTCTTCTCCGGGTACAAATCCCGAAACCGCCGCTGCCCATGATGAAATAGGAGCAATAATACACACAGGAGCCGCCGTCGCATCAATCAGATAAGATAACTTCGATCTTGATACTTTATGGGAATCCGTTATCGGTCTCATAACGCTGCCTACCGTAAGGCAGTTAAAATAGTCATCAATAAATATGAGAATTCCCAGTCCGATGGTGGAAATCTGCGCGCCTTTTCTTCCCTTTATTTTTTTAAGTGCCCACTTACCGAACGCCGCCGAACCGCCGGCTCTGTTCATCAGCGATACTATAATTCCCAGAACAACAAGGAACACCAAGATACCGACATTGTAGGGATCCGAAAGAACGGCTACTATACCTTCCGAATATACGTGGGTGATCATTCCCTGGAAATTAAAACCTGCATAAAGCAAACCGCCCACCACAACTCCGACAAACAGAGAACTGTATACTTCCTTTGTAATAAGAGCCAGACCTATAGCCACTATCGGAGGAACTAATGCCCAGAAAGTATTTTTCACCGTATCCGAATTGGTTGTAAGAGCCGCAATAATCATCAGAACAATTATGGCTGCTATTGCAACGGCTCCTCCTATTGCCCTGCTCTTTTTACTTTTCTTTTCAAGGGTTTCACTTTCGTTGAGAGCTTCTTCGTAAGCACTGTTGAATTCGCTGTCAACGCTGCCCTTTTTTTCTTCGTTTTCCGTATTACTTAAACTCAAATGTACTCTCCTTTAACGTAATTAACAGTCAAATGGCACGCCATGACAAACAAAAGTTACAACACATAACAATTAGAACCATTTTAATATATTTTTAATTTTTTTACAAAGAAATTTTATATTCGCTGAAATACTCTTTCTATTCTCTTTATTACGTCATCAATTTTTTCCGGATCGATGCCTGCATAATTGATAACTAGTGTCATACTTTTTTCGGATTCTTTTTTATCTTTTATATAATCCGCATATGTCATTATATGAAGATCGTTTTCAAGGCTCTTTTTATTAATTTCTTCTTCAGACATAGGCGTTTTTACTCTCAGGAGAAAATGGGTTCCGGAATTATATTCTATGATCTCCGAAATTTTCCCGATTGACGATTCTTTAATTGCGTTAATAATCTGAACTCTTAATTTCTTATAATAATTCTTTATTCTGTTAATATGTCTTTCAAAATATCCGCCCGAAATAAATCTTGCAAGAGCATATTGTTCGAAACTTGATACGGTACATGAATAAAAACTCATGGTTTCCTTGTATCTTTCAAGTATATTAACCGGCAAAACCATGTAACTTATTCTCAATGACGGTACCATGGTTTTTGAAAATGTGTTCATATATATAACTTTATTATTTCTGTCTTCAGTATATATGGGAGCTATATACTTTCCTCTGTATCTGAATTCGCTGTCATAATCATCTTCTATTATATATCTGTTGTCGGATTCATCTGCCCATTCCATGAGTTCAAGCCTTCTTTTGATTGGCATGACTATGCCGGTCGGAAAGTGATTGGACGGCGATACATGAACAATGTCCGTGGCACTTTTCTTTAATACATCCACAATCAGTCCGCTCTCGTCTATAGGAATAAAGTTATACGGGTTACCGTAAGCTTTGCAAATGGTTGATAATTTATCGAAACTTGATTCCTCGAATCCGAATGTGCTTTTTCTTCCGAACAGTTGAATAAGCCTACTGTAGAGATACTCGGTTCCGGCTCCTATTATTATCTGTGAAGGCGAAACCGACATACCTCTGTTTTTATGAAGATAATCCGCTATTGCCTCTCTTAATTCAAATATTCCGTTATATGGGATGGTTTTAAACAACGTGTCACTGTTGTCATACAGAGCCTGTCTGAGCATCTGATTCCATATTGAAACGGGAAATAATTTAAGACTTATTCTGTTCGCCTTAAAATCCGCAAAAAATTCATGTTCCGGCTCTTCTTTTGCCATAACGGCTTTTTCCTGTGTCCTTTTGATATATTCATCCGGTAATTCCTGGACGAAATATCCGACTCTCTCCTTTGCCACAATATAGCCTTCCGTAAGAAGCTGCTCATACGCGTTGGCAACCGTAATAAGACCTATACTTAAGTGATTGGCAAGAGTCCTCTTTGAGGGGAGCTGCTCATTGCTCTTTATCTTGCCTGAGATTATGTCATCTCTGATGCATTGATATAAATAATCATATTTTGGAAGTTTGCCTGATTTGTTCAAATCATAAGTGAGCATTTATTAATAACCTTTCTAAACCTGTTTTAATTAATGTTTATATACGTTCCCTGATATGTAACCGTATCACGATAAAATGACAAATAGAGGCCGCAAGCCTCTATTAATAAATATTAATATTTATAATGTCATTGATATTGCCTTTTTCCCGAGTTAACACGAAATTCAATTCTGCAATTAGGACATTTGACCTGTAGAAGGCCTTTTCCCTTCGGAATTCTTATCTTCTGTGAACAATTCGGACATTTAACAACTTTATTTATTTTTTTGTCATTATGTATATCTTTTCTGTTGTTTAAATTCCTTTTTACTCCGCTGATAAGATTTAAATATGCCTGATTTTCCGTGTGTCTTGCGGAAATGTTTCTTGAAAGAGCTCTGAAGTACGCATAAGCAAACAAAACAATTGCGATTATACTTAATACTAATCCAAAAATATCATAATGAAATATTCTCAATGCGATAGATGCGGAAAGAATTATTAAGCCTGCTATGCTTAAAAATCTTGACAGCGAATCAAATCCGTTCCTCCCATTGTTATATCCATTAGTATTATATCTCATAATATTATCCTCTTACCAAATATAATTATAATGAAATTAAAAGCTCTTTTCCGTTTTTGATTTCATACTCTCTCTTCTAAGCTCGCTTTCATGTTTAGAAAAGACGCAGCCGCAATAATCCTGGCGATATAAATTATATTCTTTTGACAGTTCCGTGGAACATTTAAATCCGTTCTTCTTTTTAAAATCGGAATTAAGAAATACCGTACCGGCTTTCAGAGCCTCTTCTTCTCCGATTTTATTGAGAAGGGCCGCATCTTTCATCGGACTTATTGTAAGAGTTGTCGTAAAACAGTCCATATTAAGTTCTTTAGAAACTCGCGCCGCTTCTCTGAGGCGAAGTCTGAAACAAATTTCACACCTCTCTCCGCCTTCCGGACACTTTTCAAGCCCCCTTACCGATTCAAAAAAAAGCCTGTTATCATATCCTCCGTCAATGAAGGATACAGGATATTTCGTATCGTATTCTCCGATAAATCTCTTCTGCTCCTCTGCTCTTCTCAAATATTCTTCCTGTTCGGTTATGTTGGGATTATAATAAAAAACCGTAATTTTAAAAAAATCCGAAAGATATGAAATACAGTAACTTGAACACGGCGCGCAACAGCTGTGGAGAAGCAATGTCGGAACCGATTCGGATGATTGCGCGGATTTCGCCATGATTTCAAGTTTCTTTTCCATCTCTTTTTGATAATTGATATTGTTCATATGTTACCGCTTTACAAAATCATGCGTTGATAACGGAATCTATTACTTCAAGGAATATCTCCATCTCTTCTTCCGTACCTATCGTAATCCTGAGATAATTGTCTATTCTGGGTTTCTTAAAATATCTGACATAGATATTTCTCTTTTTAAGTTCCTCAAATATTAATTCGGCAGGCTTTACTTTATGTTTTGCAAATATAAAATTGGCTGACGAGGGAAGCACCTCAAAATCCCTGCTTTCCAACTCCCTTATGACTTCTTCTCTTGTATAAACAATCTTTGCAACGGTTTCTCTGAAGTACGTTTCGTCCTCGATGGATTCACTTGCGGAGATAAGAGTCGGAGCATTTATTGTATATGAGTTTATTGAAAACTTAACGTCAAGCATGGCGGAAATCAGTTCTTTGCTTCCCATTGCATAACCTAAGCGAAGACCCGCAAGCGATCTTGACTTGGAAAACGTTCTCGTAACAAGGACATTTTCATATTTATCAATGAGCTTAAGTGCGGATTCGCCGCCGAAATCTATATATGCCTCATCGATTATTACAACAACGTCCCTGTTATTCTTTACTATAGTTTCTATATCTTCCAAGGGCAATACTACGCCGGTAGGTGCATTTGGATTGGCAATAACTATTCCGCCGCATTCCCTGTTATAATCCCCGATATTAACGGTGAAATCGTCACTCAAAGGAATTTCCTCATAAGGTATTCTGTAAACGTCAGCCCAAACTTTATAAAATGAGTATGTGATATCGGGAAAGATAATCGGTTTGTCTGAATTAAAAAATGTCAAAAACGCCGTAGCAAGTACATCGTCGGAGCCCACGCCGACAAAGACATTTTCCCTGTTCACCTTGTGATATTTCGCAATACTCTCAATAATAACGGAAGCATCCGGATCCGGATATTTTCTGAGTATGTCTCCGTTCATATCTGACAAATCCTTAAGGGCGTTAACCACTCCGAGAGCCGGTGTATATGGGTTCTCGTTGGTGTTAAGCTTTATTATACCGTCGCCCTTCGGCTGTTCTCCGGGCACATACGGATCCACTCTTCTAATGTTATCTTTCCAATTATCCATTTAAACTCGATTATCCTCTATTCGCAAAAATTATTTTACAAGACCGTATGACTCTGCCAGTTTCTTAAATGCAGGCAACGATCTCTCTATTGTATCGTATGACACGCAATATGCGATTCTGACATATCCGCTTCCGCCGAAATCGCTGCATGGAACAACCAGGATATTATATTCTCTTGCTCTGTCCGTAAATTCTCTCTCATCTTCCGTAGGAGTCTTCATAAATAAATAGAAAGCTCCGTCCGGTTTTACGCATTCAAAACCATATTCCGTAAGAGCGTTATATAATGCCAATCTGTTTTTGTTATATGCTTCAACATCAACTTCCGCATCGATATTCTCTTTAACAACCTTCTGCATAATGGCGGGAGCATTTACAAATCCCATTATTCTTGTGGCAACTCCGCATGCCGCCTTTACCGTTTCGGAATCAGTAAGCTCATCCGGAATTACGAGATAGCCTATTCTTTCACCTGGAAGTGATAAAGATTTACTGTATGAATAACTTACTATTGTATTGTCATAATACTTTGTAATATAAGGTACCTCTATGTCTTCGTAAACCAATTCTCTGTATGGTTCATCCGAAATTATGACTATGTCATTGCCGTATTTTGCCGATTCTTCTCTTAAGCAATCCGCAATTGCCTTAATTACGCTTTCCGGATATACAACTCCCGTAGGATTGTTAGGCGTATTAAGAATGAGAACTTTAGTCTTTTCATTTATGGCAGCTCTGAGTCCTTCAATGTCAGGCATAAAAGTCTTAGGATCCGACAATACTTCCACCAGAACTCCGTCGTAATTGGTTACGTAATTTCTGTATTCACTGAAAAACGGTGAAAATGTAATTACTTCATCCCCCGGGTTAAGAAGCACTTTAAATATTACGTTCATTCCGCCTGCGGCTCCTACGGTCATAACAATGTTTGAACCGTCGAATTTAGTGCCGAACCTTCTGTTAATTGATTCAGCAACTGTTTCTCTTACGTCCGGGAATCCTGCGTTAAGCATATATCCGTGAAGCTGAACCGAATCTGTCGTGTCTACTATTCTTTTTATGGACTCATTAACAGACGCAGGTGCCGGAACATTTGGGTTGCCGAGTGTGAAATCATATACATTTTCTCTTCCAACCTTCTTTGCAAGTTTGGTTGCAAGTCCGTAACACTCTCTTATGGCCGATCTTTGATTAAGCTGATCCTGCATTTTTTTTGAAATCATATCCTACACCTCTTCCGTCTGACTGCATTAATATGGATTTCTCTGTGAAAGTTCTCATACATAAATGTATCCGTGTGTCAATGTGCCACTTCTATATACACTTGCATGATTGCTTGAAATTCATACAATGTGATAATAAAAATTAATATTTTCTTAATATTACTACGCTATATATTACTACTTTTTTTCAATAATACCATTAAATAATAATTAAAAAATGAATATCGGCATGTGAAAAGCCTCTTTTTCATTATATCGGCCAAATCAATTGTTATCCGATACCCGCCGATTTTTTTGCAAGAAGGTCGGCCTCTTCATTACCGTCAACACCGGTATGTGCGCGAACCTTCCTGAATATGATATTTATTTTTTCGGATGCATTGTCAATAAATTCTTTATATTTTTTTGTACCCGGCTTATTGGTTTTCCAATCGCCGTTTGCCCATGACTTTATCCCCATATAGTCAAAATAAACTATCAAAGTCGGTAATCCCATGTCAATGGCCAGTTGGATTGCCGCCATGGAGCCTTTTATTTCTCCCGCAACATTTCTCATTTCCGCATATTCAGGTTCTGAGCCGCTTCCCGAAAATATTGTTTTCTTTCCATTAAAGCTTATATATCCGCCGTAACCGTATACTTTTGTCTTAATATTGTAGGATCCGTCGACAAATGCAACAGGTATGTTACCGTCCGTTTCCGAAATCGTACCGCCTCTTCCGTTTATTTCTTCATAATCATCCGATCTTCTCATGTATTCATCGGCCTCTTTAAGTGTTTTGAAACTCTTATAAACCGCTCCGGGATATCCGTACACCTGAGATTTACACTCATCCCAAGTATCATATATCCCGATATTTTTACCGTTTTTTACCGCATAAAATTTCCCCAATACAATTACCTGCTCTTTCCATGTAATCTCATACAGCCGCTCTGTCTTTACATTCATCATACAATGAATAAAAAACATTACGGATACATTGAACGTATCTGTAATGTTTTGCCGTTTTCTTACTTAACTCTGATAATACTTGAAATTTCCTTAACACATTCAAGCTGTTTGATCGCGTTGACAAATGACATGAATTTACTCTCTTCGACACTGTCTGTTATAAATACAAGATCTGCCACGCCGTCTCTCGCATTCTTTTGAACAACCTTCTTAACACTTACTCCGTTTTCTCCCATATCTCCCGCTATAAGTGCAAGAACGCCCGGTTTATCTTCAACAACCGTCTTAAGGAAAAATCTGCTTTCAACATTATCGATAGGCATTACTTCAAAATTGTTGTAATAATTTACCGGAACCCTGTTTGTGCAATTGTTCATGATATTTCTCATTACATCAAGAACATCTCCGAGAACAGCGCTGGCAGTAGGCATGTCACCTGCTCCCCTGCCCATAAACATGGCTGCGTCAAGAGCGTCGCCCAATACATATACGGCATTAAATGAATCGCGTACTCCCGCAAGAGGATGCTTTTCTTCTATAAGTAACGGATGAACTCTTGCCTCTATTTTTCCGTTTGTCATCTTGGTTGTTCCGACAAGTTTGATAACATAACCGAAATCTTTTGCATAACTGATATCATCGCTTGTTATCTTGCTTATTCCTTCTTTATAAACATCATCTAGAGTAACATTTGAGTGGAATATAAGCTGTGAAATAATCGCCACTTTTCTTGCGGCATCTATACCTTCAACGTCTGCCGTAGGGTCCGCTTCCGCATATCCCAACTCAGTGGCGTCCGCAAGTGCCTTTTCATAGCTTAAACCTTCTTCTGCCATCTTTGTTAAAATATAGTTGGTCGTTCCGTTTACGATGCCCATAACTTCCGTAATGTTATCACCGTCCATATTTTGCATAATAGGGCGAATAATCGGAATCGCTCCCGCAACGGCTGCTTCAAATTGGATATCCAAGCCTTTTTCCCGTGCTTTTTCGAATATCTCTTCACCGTGTTCGGCAATTAAATCTTTATTGGCCGTTACTACGTTCTTTCCCGCTTCCAAAGCTTCCATGATTCTTTCCCTTGCAAGGGTTGTGCCGCCCATGAGTTCTATCACGATTTGAATTTCAGGGTCGTTGATAATTTCATTCCAGTCGGATGTCATTACTTCACTGTCGATACCTTCTCTTTTTTTAGCTGTATCTCTTACAAGTACCTTTTTAATATTAAGTCTTGCTCCGACTCTTTTTTCTATTTCTTCACTCATTATGCTCTGAAGTCTGTAAAGACCTCCGCCTACCGTACCCGCTCCCAAAAGCGCTGCATTTATAACTGTACTCATTTTTCCTCCTAATAAGCGTAAGTGTAAATGTGCCTTTAATTTAAAAAAATGATGTTAAAATCCTTTTTATTATACATTATATGGAGATTTTAACAAAATAAATCTTTACCGTTTGAAATGTTACTCATTTTCACTGCCTGCGAGTTTCTTTGCCCTGTCATCGGCAATCAATGCGTCAATAATTTCGTCAAGATCTCCGTCCATGACCTGATCGATTTTGTAAAGCGTCATCTTTATTCTGTGATCCGTAACTCTTCCCTGAGGAAAATTATATGTCCTGATTTTTTCGGATCTGTCTCCGGTTCCTACCTGGGATTTCCTTTCGCTTGCTTCCTTTTCGTGAGCTTCGGCGATTGCAAGAGCATTTAACTTAGCATACAGCAGAGCAAATGCCTTTGCTTTGTTTTGTATTTGTGATTTCTCGGTCTGAGAATATATCACTATACCCGTGGGATAATGTGTAAGACGAACGGCGGAGTCCGTGGTATTTACACACTGCCCTCCGTTTCCGGAAGCACGCATGACATCTATACGGTAATCCTTTTCATTGAGAACCACATCTTCCGGCTCCGCCTCAGGCATAATTGCAACGGTAGCCGTTGAAGTGTGGATTCGTCCGCCTGTTTCCGTCTCCGGTACTCTTTGTACTCTGTGAACGCCGCTTTCGTATTTCAGAATGGAATAGACTCCCGAACCTTTTACCATAAATTCGACTTCTTTCATTCCGCCTATACCTGTATCCTCATATGAAAGCAGTTCCGTTTTCCATCCCCTTTTCTCCGCAAAATGTGTATACATTCTATACAAACTGTTCGCAAACAAAGCCGCTTCTTCTCCGCCTGCTCCTGCTCTTATTTCCACAATGATATTTTTATCGTCGTTTGGATCTTTCGGAATAAGTAAAATCTTTAATTCATTTTCAAGTTCATGCATATTTACTCTTGCCGTTGATAAGTCTTCCTTTGCAAGCGCAATCATGTCCGCGTCCTTTTCGGTCGAAATAATCTCAAGGCTTTCCGCTTCCAACTCCTTGTTTTTTTTATATTTATTGTACGTGTTTACTATGGGCTCCAATTCACCCTGTTTTTTGCACAGTTCCGTGAACCTTTTTGTATCGTTTGCCGCTCCCTCAAGGGATAATTCATGCACAATATCCTCATATTTATGTTCAAGGTCTGATAACTTACCATATATATCCATCTTATATCTCCTTTTATATAACGAAATAATTTATGTGCTTTTACATTAAAATGCGAATTATTCACATTCCGGACTTCAATATATGCAACACCTATGTATGTGAGGTTATTTTACATTGCTTTGTTCCGGTTACGACTCTGTCATTTCCTGCAAGATCCTTTATAATCTCAATATTCACATAACCGGCTTTCTTTAATATGTCGCATACGCTTTCTCCTTCGTCATATCCCACTTCAAATACAAGACTTCCGTTGTCTTTTATTCTGTCATATGCTTCTTCGGCTATTTTTCTGTAGAAGTACAATCCGTCTTCTCCGCCGTAAAGCGCCTTATACGGTTCATGTTTTACTTCCGGCTCGAGGGTTTTTATGACTTCCTCAGTAATATACGGCGGATTGGATACCAATATGTCAATACTGTTTTCTTTATTTTTAAAGTAATCTGATTTAAAAATGTCACTCTCTATGAACATTACTTCTGCTCCGAGATTCTTTGCATTTTCACGGGCCACGTTTAATGTATTATGATCTATATCCGTCGCCGCAAAATGTATGTCAGACATTTTTTCAAGTTCCTTTGCCAAGGTTATTATAATACAACCCGATCCCGTACACATATCCAATACATTTAATGTACCGTTATCATTCCGAACGTCTGCAATATATGATCGGATAATATCCAGCGTATATTCAACCAATACTTCCGTGTCAAATCTTGGTATGAGAGTGTCGGCTGTTACTTTGAATTCCCTTCCGTAAAACGGCGCTTTCCCGAATATATACTGCAGAGGAATCCTCTCTTTTCTTTTCCCGATCACTTCGTTTATTTGTCTGATCTCATCATCATTAAGTTCATCCTCAGGATTAAATACAATGTCCGCTTTTTTGCATTTATGAACTTCACACAGAATAATCGATGCTTCGGATGAAGCTTCAAACCTGTCTGATACAACAGATTCAGACAAAAGAAATTGCTCTATACTGTTTTTTGCGTTTTTTAATGTATTTAAAGTCAAATTTTTCATAAAACTACCCGATTTGCGTATAATATAATCATTGCCCATTTTTAACAATAACCCTGCAAAGCAATGCTTTACAGGGTCAAAACAAAATGTATTTTTAACTCGACCGATTATATCATATAATACACTGTCAGTTAATATTTTCAAAATTTGAGGAGCAGATCTTAAGCTGATTAATAATATCTATATGCTGAGTACATACCTGTTCGCACTTTCCGCAGGCAATACATTCATCTGCCCTTCCCTTTCCTTTTACGGCATTTCCGTAATCTCTCTTCGCTTCGTCAATCAAACCGTTACCCAGCCTTTTATTCATGGCTTCGAATATATCCGGAATAGGTATGTTTTTAGGGCAACCTTCCACACAATAACCACATCCCGTACATGGAATAAGAGAAGATTTGCCGATGATTTCTCTGGCCTTTCTTATTATTTCCCTCTCTTCGT
The DNA here is from genome assembly GCA_022769005.1 of Lachnospiraceae bacterium. GTDB lineage: Bacteria > Bacillota > Clostridia > Lachnospirales > Lachnospiraceae > UBA4285. The sequence continues at coordinate 41,147 of JALEKK010000031.1, read as the reverse complement.
CGTTTAACGGCTTAAAATCCTTCATGTATGACAAATTGTCAGCCATTTGTTTCACGTCTGACATGCCGGATAAAACGGTTAAAATCCCGTCCAATGATGCTGCAAATCTTATGGCCCATGAAGCATATGACATGTTAGGAGCATATGAATCAAATAATTCACGTACCTTTTCCGGAGGGTTTGCAAGCTTCCCGCCCTTTACCGGTTCCATTACAACAATTGACTTACCGTGCTTACGCGCAACTTCATAATTGGCTCTCGAAGATACCGACGGATTCTCCCAATCCGCATAGTTAATCTGCAGTTGTACAAAATCCACATCCGGATGTTTTTCCAGTAATTCATCAAGCAGTTCCGGTCCGTCGTGAAAAGAGAATCCGATATGTTTAATCAGGCCCTTTGCCTTTTGCTCTTCGGCAAATTCCCAAATTCCAAGCTTCTCATACCTGTTATAATTAAATCCCATAAGAGAATGTAACAGGTAATGGTCAAAATAACCTGCTCCTGTACGCTCAAGACTTGTATAAAACTGCTGCTTTGCCATTTTTGCCGTTGGAGATAATGCGGCAAAAAGCTTTGTTGCGAGGGTAAAAGATTCTCTCGGATATCTGTCAACAAGAGCTTTTTTTGTTGCTTTTTCGGATCCCGGATAAATGTGAGCCGTATCAAAATATGTGAATCCCGCCGCCATAAACATATCAACCATTTTCTTTGTTTGAGGTATATCCGTGCTGAACAACCTCCTCGGCAGCCTCATCAGACCAAATCCGAGTTTACCCGTTTCTTTCTTTTCCGTCTCTGACATATTATCACCCTCTCGGTATTTATATATGTTATACTTATGTATTTTTCAATAAAGCAATTTCATTTTCAGTCAGTCTTCTGCATGATCCAACCGGAAGCGACTCATCAAGCGCTATCGGCCCCATAGAAATTCTTTTAAGATATGTAACTTCTTTTCCCACGGCCGAAAACATCCTTTTAACCTGATGAAACTTCCCCTCCCGAACGGTTATTAATGCTTCGTTTTTATCAGGAAGAATATCAAGCTTTGACGGCATTGCCGTAAGCTCATCGTCAACTCTGAACCCCTTTGCAAAAAGCTCTGCATCATCCGACGTGGCGGCTTTGTCAAGGCGTACAAAGTAAGTCTTATCCACGTGGCGCTTAGGAGACAATAACTTGTGTGCCAATTCACCGTCATTTGTAATAATAAGCAGACCCTCCGTATCTATATCAAGCCTTCCGACGGGAAATAAGTCTTTTCTGACCGTTATGTTGACCTTATCTTCCGACTCTTCGTATTCGTAAATTAAATCCGTCACTGTTTTATGCTTACTGTCTACCGTAGCGGAGACCGTGCCCGCAGGCTTATTCAACATATAATATGCAAAAGCTTCATACTCTACCGGCTCGTCATACCAAAATATATTATCTTCAGGAGATACAGACGCCCCCGGATCCTTTTCCGCAACACCGTTTACACGGGCGGCTCCTTTTCTTATGGCTTTTTTCAGTTCACTTCGTGTACCGAGACCCATATCAGCCAGGTATTTATCTAAACGCATGCCATTCTCCCGTAAAATAAAACGATCTTTGTTATTTTATTAAAATCATCTGACTCATTGAACAATTTTTCTGCATATGAACTTATTCTGTCTTAAATATCTCATTACCATTTCGACGGTCAACTCCATATCGTCAATTGAGTTTACCATTTTATCTTCTTTGTAGTACATGGCACTTGAGAATGTACATTTAACGGGTTTTAATCCGTTCTTTCTGATGATAAGCGCAACACCGTAGCTGTTTCTCTTATTAGTCTTTATTTCGAATCTGACTTCGGAAACATCTTCTCTTTTTACGCTTTTTGTCTTTCTGAACGCGCCGAGTCCTTTTGAAAAGTACAATGTGTCATCCTCTACTTTAAATTCTTCAAAATCCTTATTGTGTTTTTTAACATATAAGCTCAGCATTATACCTGCAAATCCGGCCGCAGATGCCACAATAACAACAATAATCTGTGCAACTGTCATAAAATTCCTCCCATATTACCCATAGAGCAAAAAAATCACTTCTCCGCTTAATAAAATTCAATTACGCGAAAAAGTGATTTTGTTAAATATTAGTCTGTATAATTATCAAAGTATCCCTGAATATATACAAATGGTGTACCTTTATCACCGGAACCTGATGTAAGATCCGCCAGGGAACCGACTAAATCTGCCAATCTGCGGGGTGTTGTTCCCTCTGAAGCCATCTGACCTTTAAGTTGAGAGTCTTTTTCCGTAATAGATTTTTTAATTGCTTCCTTAAGCTCCTCGCCCTTTAAGTCAGCATACTTGTTATCCGCAAGATACTTAAGCTTCAGCTCATTCGGCGCTCCTTCAAGTCCGTCGGTATATCCGGGAGATACAACAGGATCCGCAAGTTCCCATATCTTTCCGATAGGGTCTTTAAATGCTCCGTCACCGTATACCATTACTTCAACAAGTTTACCTGTTTTTTCAAACATAAGCTTTTGAACGGATTCCACAAATTCCATACAGTTAATAGGGAATAACTTTATGGATTCTTCAGTTGCCTTATTTGATCCGAGCAATCCGTACTTGTCATTATAACCGCTTCCGTTTCTCGGAGCCGTCATAATATCATCCATACCGTATACTTTTTTTGCTCCCGCACTCGTTAATAAACGTTTTGTACGAAATCTCGTATGAATGTCACAATTTAAAACACAGTCTGTATATGAAAGAATCGCTTTCGGTTTATTCGCGAAAATAATCTCTACTTCACATCCCTCTGACTGAATAATATCTTTATAATAAGACACGTAGTCAACACCCGTAAATGTATGACGAGGTCTTCCGAACTTCTCTACAAATTCATCTTCCGTAAGCACATCTTCGTAAGGATCGACTCCCGCTGCGTCCAACGCATCATAGTCAACCAAATGATTACCTACTTCATCAGACGGATATCCCAATTGAAGAACAATCTTCTTAGCACCTCTGGCAAAGCCTCTTAAAACAATCGCAAAACGATTTCTGCTTAAAATCGGGAAAATAACACCTATTGTACTATCTCCGAATTTATCTTTTACATCGCTCGCAATGTCGTCAACCGTACAATAATTGCCCTGGCTTCTTGCAAGTATTGACTCCGTAAGGGCTATAATGTCCTTATCTCCGATAGTGAATTCATTTTGTTCCTGCGCCTTTAATACGGTATCTACAAGGATATTCTTTAAATCATCTCCCTGCTTGATAATCGGCGCACGCAATCCTCGTGAAATAGTTCCAGTAATTCTTTCCATATGCATCCTCTTTTACTAAAAATCAACAACAAAAATACTACCACGATTTCTGCACTTTTTCAATGCAATTTCATGGCAGTAATTATTTTGGTTTTTGATTTTTATCTCACGACCCTGCCTGTATAGGAATTGATTCCGCCTATGTTTTTGACATTGGTGTATCCGATTCTCTTCAGCAATAAAGCGGCCTGCTCACTTCGTCCTCCGCTCAGACAATATACAAACAGCGGAGTATTAAGATCCGTTACTCTTCCTTTTATATCCGTTATAAACTGTAACGGAACATTAATACTTCCCTCTATGTGTCCGGCGGCATACTCGCCGATGTTCCTTACATCCACAAGTACCGCTCCTTCCGTATTCTTATATTCAGCCACACCCGTGTTAATGTCAGGTTGTCTTGAAAATCCAAAGAAACCCATTTTTATTTCCTCCGTATACTTTCAAATTAAATATTGTTATTTTTTATTTACTAAAGATTATCTTATTCATATATGCTCTTCAGTGACATAGTCACATTGAATAACATAAATATTTCATGTAAAAATCATATTCTGAAAGTATAGAAATTCAAAAACGGTGTCAATTTACAAAACACCTGATACGGCACTTTTTTACACAGTGTAACGGATTATACATTAAAACGGTCATAGTGATCATAACAGTCTAAGCAAACTTTCTTTCCGTTTTGTATTCTTATCCAATTTGCTCCGGTTACTTCACCGCAGCATTCACATTTATATGAATCAAAAAGCTTTGCCTGCGTCGGAAGCTTTATGGTTGTTTCTTTTACGTCAAACATCTCTTCAGGCTCACATCCCCGGTAATACTCAAAACTCTCTTCCTTTGTCATACCTTCAGGCTTGTCCTTTAAAACAAGGCGAACCGATTTACCTGTTTTTCTGTTATAAAATGAAAACGCCTGTTTACCCCTCATATGAAACAGAAGGTTGCCTTTTCCCACGCTGCATCCCAATACAGACTGTATTGCGTCACAGCCGCATGCGTCATTTTCTGCGATACAAACTATTTCTTCGTCATCCGAAAAATTTAAATTTAATAAATCAGCGGCATACAGAGAGGCTTTGTATCCTATCGTTAATCCACCGCATACATGTCCGTGAAAGTCCGCGGCTCTCTCCCAAAGTTTCTCTTTATTAACCATAAATATCCCCCTTTCGTATTTTAATCATTATTTATCAAAATTTGCCTGTTGATATCCCCCGTGATATTGTGAAGCAATTTTTTCATATGCGTTAATGCCGAGAAGATATTGCGTTATCTCGTCAAACTTCTCAGCCGGATCAATATCTGAAAATGCATCCGGATACAATACCTTGCCTGTATAATACGCATCCGCAAGGGCAATATCTATATTGGTTATGTAATTATTAAACGGCATTTGTATATATGTTTTACCGTTTCTTACCGCCGACAGCGATTTATAGAAATCGGGATTGTTATTATAATCTTCCTTTACAAGAGACATTCCGCCGGCATCCAATATAATAACCTCCGGATCTAACTCCAAAACAGTTTCTTTATCAAGCATAATGTAATCGTTTATACCTTTTTCATTTACGACATTTTTTGCTTTTAAAACATCGAATATCTCATAATCTCCGGTTGTGCTCTCTATGCCGTGTGCCCCTTTAAATGACTGCGCTCCCAGATATACTCTTACCGGATTCACATTTTCCGTACGTTTCTCCAGATCCGTCTTTGCTGCCTGAATGTAACTTACAACATCATTCGCCCTATCCTCATTACCTGTTATCTTTCCCACAAGAGATATGGAATCGTAAATGTTACGGTCGAATATTTTACCCGCACCGGTCTTACCCTTTCCGTAACTTATTGCCACAACGGGAATTCCCGTTTTTTCCTGTAACTCGTTAACACTTGAAATATCCGTATTATATCCGGTGAAAATTACATCGGGTTTTGCGGCAAACAAAGCCTCTGCATTAGGACCGTTGCCCGGACCTCCCGGACCTATTACCGGAAGTTCTTTTAAATTAGGAATTGACATATTATAAGGGCGCCCTTTCTCTCCCCAGGAAAGTTCGACATCTTCAACCCCAACCAGGTTTTTGTCATCGGCAACGTATGTATACATACGAAGTGCTCCTGCGCCTATGCAGGCATATTTAGATGCATTACCCGGAATCTTAACCGTTCTCCCAAGCATATCCGTTACTTCGTAATCTTCCTTGTTTTCCGCACCTGATTCAGAGACCGCTTTACTTTCCGTTGATGATTCTTTACCGGAACCGCAGGCGGCAAGCGGTAAAGCCGCACATACCGTCAAAGCAACCGCAAAAAGCTTATTTTTATTCATACTTATCTCCTTTTTAAACTCACTGTGGCACTACTATTCTGCATCCGTCATGAACAATAACAGATGCAGAAACTCCGTAAACTTCGGATATACTTCTTTCGTTTACAATCTCATCTCCGCCGAAATCATATACTCTTCCTTCCCGTATTATGAGAAATTTATCCGCAAATCTTAAAGCAAGATTCAAATCATGTATGACAACAACTGCAGAAAGCGCCTTATCTTTTACAATATTCTTTATAATTTTCAATACTTCCAACTGATTCTTTAAATCAAGATTACTTGTCGGCTCATCAAACAGTAATACAGGCGTCTGCTGAGCCAACGCTCTGGCTATCGCAACTTTCTGTCTTTCTCCTCCGGAGAGTTCCGTTACGTTTCTCATTGCGTATTTCTGCAAAGACAATAAGTGCAATATTTCATGTACGATCTCCAGATCTTTTTCCGTAACGTCCCATTTAATAAACGGTTTTCGCCCCAGCAAAACCGAATCAAATACCGTACCGTCAGCAAATTCACTGCTTTGGGGAACATAGCCGATATTCCTTGCCAGTTCGTTGCTTCCCATGGCGGAAACGTCGGTTCCTTTTATCAATATTTCGCCGGAATCAGGTTTATGTATTTTGTTTATACACTTTATCATTGTCGATTTTCCGACTCCGTTAACTCCGAGAACCGCAACCAATTCCCCGGTCTCCGCATAAAACGAGATATCCTTTACTATTTCGTGATGTCCGTATGAGAATTTAAGATTTTTTACTTCTAAATTCATTTCTTCCGTTTTCCTCTTAACAACATATAAAAAAACACGGGTGCTCCGAGCAGTGAGGTTATTGCTCCCACCGGCAGTACAACAGGTGACATTACGGATCTTGCAAATGTATCCGCAACCAACAGAAGAATGCTTCCCATCAACGCCGAAGCCGGAATGAGGAATCTGTGATCCGAGCCCAAAACCCGTTTCATAATTTGCGGAGCTATCAGTCCTATAAATCCTATGGTTCCCATAAATGAAACCGATATTGCTGTTAGAAGCGATGCGGCCATAAGTCCCAAAAATCTGACTCTTGCCGTCTTTACTCCCAAACTCTTAGCCGTATCTTCGCCGTTTGACAGAGCGTTATAATTCCAGCGCATCATCATAAAATAAATAATGCATATCGCCGTGATAATTCCCAAAATGGCATTCTCCGTCCACGAAATACGGCCAAGGTCTCCGAAAGTCCAAAATACTGCCGCGGCTATCCTTATTTCATCTCCGAAATATTGGATAACCGTAGTCCCGGCGCCGAACAGTGCACTGAGAGCGGTACCTGCCAATACAATGGATTCCGGAGAAAAACCTCTTAATTTTGAAAGTGATAAAATCAAAAAAATTGCGGCTGTCGAAAATACAAATGCACATACGCTGACAATATACGGGTTGCCTATTGCAACAGCCTCCGAAGCAGAACTCATCACGGTACCGGCACCGAAAATGATTATTGCCACGTTTGCTCCGAAGGTTGCGGCAGATGTAACTCCCAATGTAGACGGTGATGCCAAAGGATTTTTTAAACATGTTTGCATCACGCATCCGGCAACGGCAAGTCCGGCTCCTGCCGTAACAGCTCCGATAACTCTCGGCATTCTGAGCATCCATACAACAATAAATCCTCTTTCATCTCCCGCTCCCACAACGGTCTTTAACACATCTAACGGAGACATGGCGGTCGAACCTGCATTAACGGATATAATCATGAAGAACAATACAGCAACAGCCATTCCTGCGATAATAATCCATTTCTTTCGTATTGAACGGTGATATGCACATATTCCTCCGTTGTTTTCAATTATATTTTCACGAATTCTGCCTAATTCTTTTTCTCTTATTGCCACACTTACCTCCATGTAATTACAAAATTTTCATGTTTCGTAACAGACATTTTGTATTTACCGTTACTTAAATTCCCAGAAAAAACTGACAAGAGTGGTTTTAATTGTTTCCGAAACATAACCGTTAATGCTCACATTGGAAAGAAAGCGTATAACAGATTCTTCTTCCTTCTCATTTAAACATTTTTCTTCTTTAAGCCTTCCCAGATACCACGTCACCGCATCATCAAAGGTTTTCCTTGAGTTCCATGTTTTATTCTCATAAACAGTTTCCGGATTACAACCGTTCAGCCAAACGGTATCAAATATAAAAGCCGCAGATTCATCCGTATTAGGTTTTTTCATTCCGAGCATCAGTCTCAGGCTGTCGAGTATTTCATCGCTTCGTCTTGCCGGCATGCATAAAAAACAATATTTTCTTGAGGCGTACATCATTTTCATTAATGAGTTATAATCGGAAATTGCAGGCGTCGTATGCGCAAATACAATATCATATTGCGATTTGAATTCATTTTCGTCGCAATAATACCAATCGCGTCTTATAAATTCCGCGTTACTTATTCCGTTCCGCTCAGCCGCGGATTTTGCCTCTTTTAACATCTCCGGGGAAAAATCCACCCCCACGACTTTTCTGACTTCCGGCGCCACGGCGACAGAGTATGCTCCCGCACCGCAGCCTATGTCCAAAACATTCATTTCGGATGTAAATTTAACTTTATCCCGCATAAATTTTAAAAAAGAATTATTTTCAAAATTTACCGAACCGTCGTAAATATAATCTTTAGCCGAACTGTTCCATGCGTTAATACATGATAATCTGTCATCATTTACGCGCTTTGTCCAATGCTCTTTAATATACGACAAATCCATAATTGTCTCTCCTTTCCGATTAATTAACATATTTAACAGTATCGTATAAAAGATATCCCCGGGGATGCCCCCACATAGGATAAATTGTTAAATAATATACCGCCTTCATTTGTAATATAATTGTTACATTCGTCACGGAAATCTGAATATCCTATAAGAAAATAAAAAAGACCATATAAAGCATTTTGAAAATGCTTTATATGGTCTTTTCCCACTACACGGTTTTACTCGAAATTAAAATGTATTATTTCTCAAGTTTTCTTTTAATTGTCCAGGCAACTGCACATGCTCCCGCTGCAGATACCGCAATTAAAGTATATAATGCAACGGCTGATTTGTCGCCTGTTTTAGGGCTTACTGCAGTCGATGTTGAATATGAAACATCGTCCGCCTTTTTCAATTCAACGTCGCTCTCTGTTTCCTTAGTATCGGTTTTTTCGGTTTCTTCCGTCTCTACAACTTCCGGAATATGAGAAAACGTCCTGAAGTTTCCGTTATAACCAACGGTATATCCCGCATTTTTGAGTTCATCTTTGTCAAATGTAAGCTCTACGCCATCCGGAAGCTCTGCAGGACTTCCGTCGCTGTTAAACTTATCAGCGCTGTATACAAATGTTATTAAATATCTGTTTGGATTATCCGGATCAACCGTTACATCTATGGTTGCATTTAAAGGATTGCCGTTTTTATCCTTAACCGTTAACATTTTCTTTATCTGCTCAACCGTAGGTCTTACTCCGTCTTGGTCATCCTTGTCATCCCAGTTAATAACATCATGAACCTCAGCTGATGTAACCTGAGGCATTTCATTATTGTCTCCGGCATCCAATGTCGGTTTATTTTCGGTTGTATCTCTGTTAAATAACTTATCGACTCCCGTAATATCGGCATTGTTTAAAGTAACACTTGCACCTTTTGTATATTGATCGCTTGCAGCTACAAGAGAAGCACCTGTAAACTTACCACCCTCAATATTTAACTCGCCTGCGGTCTTATCGTTATATAATCCTGAATAGAGAATGGCTTCCGGTCCCGTTGACTCAAATTCACCGCCATTAATCGTGGTCTTGTTCCAGTTCTGAACCACAACGTCACTGTTGATAAACTTTCCATCATTAATAGTTGTTACACCGCCTTCATCTGTCTTTATACCTATCAAACCGCCGGAAAAGTTTCCGCCGTTAATTGTAAGTGTAGGCTCTGCCGCATTAACACCTTCAACATGTCCGGAGTTCGGATCTGTGCTCTTGTAACTGTAATATCCGTTTTCTATAAGGCTGGACTTGCTGTCCTCCGGAGCCTGAATCGTTCCTCCGTTAATGGTCATTTCACCGTGATTAAGAATTGCATAGTATGAGTTCGAACCTGAAGTCGTACGAGTTATATTAACATTTAATGTAGTATATCCGTTATTGTATACCGCAGCATCTTTATTCCCCGCCGTAATTGTACCGTTGGTGATTGTAGCATTGGCACCCTTATCCACGATAAATGCATGTCCCGATGAGTTAACTGTATTACCTCCGAGATCTATGGATGTATCACTCTTTACCTCAAAAGAACCTTCTATGTCGGAACCTACTACTATGGAATCCGCTCCGTTATTAAGAGCATTTTTAAGCTCGTCAGCAGTTTTTACCGTTACAGTCTCGGCAAAAGCAGGTATTACCGGTGCAAACATAGTTGCTCCGAATGTTACTCCTGTTGCTGCTGCCGTTAACATAACGGTTCTCCCCTTTTTTGAAAACATATTCATGTTACACACTTCCTTTCCCCAAAACAAATCTGTTAGAACAAAAAACATTACAACATGTCGATTTAGTCTTAACATTTATCCCTATGTATATAATAATATATATTATTATATACTCAATCGATATTTTTTATTATTTATATGTTCTGTTAATATTATATAAAATTTATATAAAAAGCAGAGACATTCCTTCATATCTGTATGTCTCTGCCTGAAAGTTTTTGATTAATACCCTATAATCGCTTTCCCAAACTTTTTATTTTAAAATTTTAATTTCTCTTATTTACTTTTATTCATTTTATTTTTTATTACAAGTAAGCCTACTGCCGCAATCGCAACAGAAATTACGGCTGTATATACATAGAAAACAGTATTTTGTCTGTCACCCGTTGAAGGACTTACTGTTGTATTCTTTAATTCCAAGCCGTTGTTTCCGACGGTTTTATCCGAAGGCTCCGGCGGCAACGGATCAGACGGAGACGGAGCCGGCGGCTCTTCACCTGTCCCGCCCTCAGGACTGTTCTTTACGACAATGCTTACGGTTGCCGTATCTTTACCGAGTTTTTCCGGATCTATTTCCGTCGGGGTATTGTCGATAACATACCCTTCCGGAGCCTTTGTTTCAACCAGCGCATATTTTTTATCGTAATCAATTTCGTCAATAAATATTTTTCCGTCACTGTCAGTCACAAGACTTTTTAAAGGAACCGTACTCATTTCACCGTCTTTTATTTCATAAAGGTCAAAATGAGCTCCCGGCAAAGTTTTGGAATTGTCTTTTGAATCAACCTTTGTAATTTCCAACTGACGCACTTCACGACACGGAACGGGATATCTGTTAACTATTGCCGCCCTTGCATTTTCAAAATATTCTTTTGCAATAAATGTTGTTACGCCCGCATCTCTGCCGCCCTGTATCTTAAATCCGACATGAGAAGTTATACCGTCATTAAGATTAAACGGATTCTCCAATTCCACCAAAAATGCTCTGTATCCAACATCTCCGATTTTTGCGTCATATGCAACGGATTTTGCACCCGTACGCGTAAATCGGAATTTATCCGTTACGTTTTCTAAATTTGAAGTATCGACACCGAAACTGTCAACATTTTGTTCCGTCAACCCATAGATTTTAAACTTTGTATTATCCGTAAATTCGGCGCTTCCGTTCCATGTTATCGAAATTTCATCATTGTCATCCGCATTATAAATCTCACCGTATGCTCTGTGAGTATACACGGCATTATTGCCGGAAGAATCAATACTTACATTTGTTATCATGGCGATTGATTTTGCCGTCTTCTCACTGACGCTGTCTTTTTCAGGCAACGGTTCCGACCACAGAATGTCATAGCCGTATGTATAATTCTTACCGGCATATGAGTTGGTAAACGAATAGTTACCGTTATCCTTTACTTCATTTAAATCCGGAAAATCCGCAAATGTAAGATTAATCTCACCTTCGGCTATATTTTCAATGTCCTTTGTGAAAAAATATTTTATTGTTTTTGTATTCCTGTTGTAATCAGGAACCGCAAGCATATGAACTTCTCCGTCTTTTTCATATGTAAGATAAGGAATAAGTCCCGAAACATCGTTTTCATCAATAATTCCGTTAGGTCTCAATTTCCTGTCCAACTTAACCGTGAAATAATCTCCTTCTCTTATTTCACCTGACTTATTGTTAATAACACCCTTCATTCTTAAAAACACATATTGGTAATTATTAACCTGCCAATCCGCTGACGCTCCGTTATAGTCTCTTTTTTCATGGGTGATTGTAACATTTTCCACCTTGTCGTTTACTTCATCTCCCACTGCACACATCAGACTTCCGCCGGATGTTTCACCGTTTACGGAATCCGCGGCAGATACCTTGGCGGCACTTGCAATGACAGACCAACACAGCACTATAATAAATAATAAAGGGAACAGCCATGTAGCTTTCAATCCTTTTGTCATAGATATCCTCCTTACGCTTTGACTTATCTATATGTAAACTGCAAAAACCATCCCCAAAATAGTTTTATATAACATATTATACATAATATGTTATTTGTCAATAAATACGTCATCACGTAAAAAGTGTCGAACCTTAAAATAATAAATATTTATCCCTTCTCCAAATTCAATAATGCCATCTTTCTGTCAATGCCTCCGGCATACCCCCTTAAGCTTCCGTCCGTTCCGATTACGCGGTGACAGGGAATTATTATTGATATTTTGTTGTGCCCCACCGCATTACCTACCGCCTGACACGACATACGGGCTCCCCTTTCCCGTTCAAGCCTCAAGGCAATATCCCTATATGAAACGGTTTCTCCGTACGGTATGCTCAGAAGAACTTTCCATACCGCAACCTGAAAATCAGATCCCGTCATGCGAAACTCGGAAAAAGGAGGCGGATTTTCTCCCTTAAAGTACCTGTTCAGCCAGCTGACGGCTTCCGCAATAACCGGAGTACACCTTTCGGTTCGTTCTTTTGCATTTGATTCTCCGAAATATTTTCCGCCGTAAAACCAAATCCCCGTCAGATACTTTTCATCAGATTCCAACATCATTTTACCCAACGGAGAGTTGTAGTCATATATATGGTACATGTTAAAGCCTCCGATTAAGAAATCTTATCAGCTATATAAGAGAGCATAACAGAGAAATATTTAATTTATCCGTTTAATTTGCTGTTTATCCTCCAAAGGATATGATATAAGCTCATTTCCGTCCAAATTTTCGTTATTCATATCCACTGCCGATATTTGGCTGTTATCGTATGTTCTGTAATAATAAATTCCTTTATCGGTATTACAGCATGAAGAATATATTGTGATTTCATATTTTCCGTCTCCGAGGTCACAGCATCCTCTCTGTTGTTCGACTGAGCCAAGAATATGGAAAAACTGGCTTACCGATGATTCTTCCGTATCCTCCGAAACGGAATTCATCTTTGTAAATGCGGCTTTGACAAAACGAGATCCCGAAGAAAGATCTCCCGGTATTCCGATGCCTCCCATACCGCGGCTGTACTCATTCAAAGACAGACCCGGAGCAAACGAATCCGGCGAGGCGGCAGCGGAAACATGGCGGTAGTCATTAAGTCTGAATAACTGAATATCAAATGTAGGATTATTTGTCATTACTCCCACCGGATTATCATATATATGCAGCCCGTCTTTTACTGACTCTACAACAACAGACCTGTCTCTGTCGGCAACCATCCAGTGAAGCGGAGTTATCGGAAGTTCTTTGCTGAAAGGAATATCCGCCAAACGAATTCTTTTTATTAACTTTTCGGCCTCGTCAACATTACGACACTGAGACAGAATCCACGGAATAAATTCAAACGGCGAAATATTGTCCTTTTCATCTTCCTTCGGAGCTTCAAAATAACCGTTTCCCGGGAAATTTAATCCGGCCATTGAAAGTCCGAATTCGTTCGTCGCATCATAATATAACGGAAAGCCCTTATTTACAAACGCCATTCCGATAATTGAATAATGATTTCTTAATGTTTCCTTTGTTCTGAACGGAATCGGAAAATTTCTCGGAGTAATCGTAACGGTCTCATTATACGAAAATTCCAAATCAAGGTTTCGTCCGAAATAGTGGTTTTTTGTTTTATATGTCGCACATGTACACATATCAAACACCTCCTGTCATAACATTATTTAAATTATCAATCTGCTTACTATTATAGTTCTTAATTATGAATTTATTGTTGATTTTATATTAAGAAAGGCAAAAATAAGCGGCGGATTATCCGCCGCTTATCTTCTTAAAAATATTTATCGGTTAATTATTAATTATTCTAAGTTTTCTTTTTATATTATCGTTATCAATATTACAAACACACATTGATAAAAAATATCAAAATGTGTTTAATTAAATGCATATATATTGAAAATCACTATATATACGCATTTAATTACTGTTATTCCCGCGGAGTACATACATCTACAGCGAATCCCTTAAGGACTCTTTTATACTCCTCGGAACATATCCAAGTTCATTTTCAGCCTTCCTGTGTGAGAAGTTCGCATTTGTCTGCAACGTATATAAAGAATATTGCGTAAAAAGCGGCTGTTTATCCCCAAGAAGTATTGAAACTTTCTCAACCACCGGTGCTATCCATTTTACAAGTCCGTATGGAATAATATTCCTTATGGGCTTTTTCCCGGACAGCTTACGAACCATGTTTAATAGTTTAGATACACTTACATAATGTCCGTTCAATATATAACATTCCCCGGGCTTCCCCTTAGTCTCACATGCAAGTATTCCTTCGACAACATCTCTTGAGTCCACAAAGTCATAACCGCCGCTTATTGCTATTCTTATTTTTCCTACTTCCATATCTTTAAGAGTACGAATCATATGATTACTCAACTTTACATCTCCCGGACCTATAATTCCGGAAGGATGAACAATACTCACATTAAGACCCTTTTTCGCGTAATCCAAAACAATTTGTGCCGCTGCCGCTTTTGATTTGGCATATTGTCCGTAAACATCATCCGGAGAAAAAGAGTTTACTTCCTTTATCGTTTCAGGCTTAGGCAATTCGGGAATGGCATGTACGGAACTTACATATACAACACGATTGACTCCGGTATTTAACGCCCATTCCATAATATTTTTTGTTCCGTTTACATTTGTGTCCCATACTGCGGAATTGTTGCCGGAAGTAATATCTATAATTGCCGCACAGTGAAATAATGTTACCGTATCATACCCCTTGAGATTAAAGAAACTTTTAAGTGATTCCTTATCTCTTATATCACCCAAACATATTTCAACACCACCCTGTACCTGTCCTTCTTTGCCTGCTCTTACAAGAGCACGTATATTTTCTCCCCTTTTAATCAGTTCTGAAATAAGCACTGTTCCCAAATGTCCCGTTGCTCCGGTTACAAGATAAAGTTTTTTCATCTTCGTTCCCTCCGTGCGTGAACTTTTACGATATGTTACTGTTGTTTATACGTCTCATATATTGAATGTCACAGGGTTTTGATTTTGCTTAAGTTTTACCACCGATATTGAAATATGCTTTGTCAGTCCGACGTAACACTGTCTTGACACTGTCTTAATATTGTATATATTATACCATCCAATCCGCCGATCCGCCATTCCATGCGGCATATAAAAAGCACGGATATCCGATATTAAGTCGATATCCGTGCCTTTGCCTTATTTATATATCATTTTATCTTTTAAGTTTTTTATGTTTATTGAAAGAATTTCACTCTGTTATCAATTTCTTCTTTTTCTTTCTGATCAGGTTCTGAAACAATTCCTCCGAACGGCATCTGTGCAATGAGTTTCCAACTTTCCGGAAGGTTAAACATCTCACGTACCGTCTCATCAATAACAGGATTATAATGCTGAATGTTTGCTCCTATTCCGATTTCTCTGAGAGCCGTCCAAATGTTAATCTGAAGCATTCCGTTTGCCTGGTTGGCCCATACAGGGAAATTCTCGGCATACCTCGGAAATTGTTCCTGCATGCCTTTCACAACATCCTCATCATAGAAATACAATACGGTTCCGGCTGCAGCTTTAAATGAATCAATCTTTTCTTTTGGAACCTTTCCTCCGAAAGTATCATAAATACGATCCCAGAGTTCATCCTGTTTACTTCCGAGCGCAACCGCAATTCTTGCACTCTTCATATTAAATGCATCAGGAACTGACTCCGTAATTTCTTTAAGCAATGATTTTACTTCTTCCTCCGATACGGGAAGTTCTTTGTTTAAGCCGTAATAGCTTCTTCTTTTTCCTAATATCTCCGTAAGTTTCATTTTCATTCTCCGATCTTAAAACATTTTTATGATTATAATACTCTATGTTGTAACCATTATTATATCGTTTTCCGTTGTAACTGTCAATATTATATCAATTATCGTATTCTTCAGCATCTTTAATAAATGTTCCGTTTTGAAGATCCAAATATGCCTGTTCAAGTTCTTCCCTTGTATTCATAACAATAGGGCCATACCACGCAACGGGTTCATCAAGGGGTTTTGAAGCATAAATCAATATTTCGGCTCCCGTATCCCCGGTTTCAAGCACTACGCTGTCACCGTCACCGAGTTTTGCGGCTGTCTTCTCTTCAACATCCGTGCCGCTTATCTTTACGCTTCCCCTGAGTGTAAAAGCAAATGATGACCAACCTTTGCGAATACTTATTTCTGCATTTGCATGAGGTTCAAGATGTATATCATAAAAATCCAGAGGCAGGTAACGTCCCTGCCATCCTTCGGCTCCGTTATATTCGCCGATTATAAGTCTGAGTATTCCGCCTTTTAAAGGAATTTCTTTTATTTCATCCTTTGTTATTCCGTGGTATGCGGGTTTAGCTTTCATTTTATCCTTTGCCGGCATATTGAGCCAAAGCTGCGTTCCGAGAAGTCTCTCTCCTCCGGGCATCTCTTCATGCTCGGCGCCCGATCCGGCAGTAAGCCACTGTGCCTCACCGTCACGTACCAACGCTTCCGTACCGAGATGATCTCTGTGAAGCATCTGTCCTTTGCTTATAAAACTTACCGTTTCTATACCTCTGTGAGGATGCATCGGAAATCCCGCTTCGTAGTCTCTGGGATCGCTCGAATCAAATGAATCAAGCATAAGAAAAGGATCATATGCGTTTACCGTTCCGTTACCCAGTACTCTTACCAAATTTACGCCGGCTCCGTCTCTGCTTCTTCGACCGCGTGTCTGCTTTATCACTTCTCTTATCATTATTCCCTCCTTTTTAAAAAATGTTCATGATATCTGCCGATAAGGCTCATAAGTTCTTTCTTCTCTTCTTTTGTCCAAATTCCGAATCTTTCGGTAAATATTTTCTCATTTTTCGGATATACACGTTCAATAAGCTCCCTTCCCTTGTCCGTAAGTTCAACAAGACTCCTTCTTTGGTCATCCGGATCTTTTGTACGCCGTACCATTCCCTGCTTAACAAGATTATTAATTATTACGGGAATAGTTCCGTTACTGCTCAATATCTTTTCCTTTATCTCTCCGACCGTAAGACTCCCCTTGTTTAACAGCGCTTCAAGCACCATGAACTGAGGAAATGTCAATCCGTATGACGAACTAACCCTTGCAGTCTCACGGTCAAGATCCTTAACTATTCTGTGTATACCTATGAGAATATATGAATCTTCCCTCATCGGCTCACCTCCTGACTTGCACAAATTATATCTAATTAGATGTAATTCGTCAATAGTATCTAATTAGATATAATTTCGTGTTAAAACAGTCTCATTTCCTCAATTTGATTATTAATGTAAATACTGCAAAATAGTTCATATCCGGATTCATATCTTTAATCCGCACTTTTGTTTTGCATATTTTTTTGATATTTTACACTTAAATAAGCAACCGACATTGTGACATTAGACCGCAATACACTTATCGGTAAAATATCAACAACATCGGTTGCTCTGATATATAAAACTTTTATCCTCACATATTATTTACTATGTCATATGATTCAGAGAACACGGTTATTTATCAAACAGCTTCTTATATTCGCCGTATCCCTGCTTTTCAAGTTCATCGTATGGGATAAACCTTAATGATGCGGAATTTATACAATAGCGAAGTCCTCCCCTGTCTTTCGGACCGTCGTCAAAAACATGTCCCAGATGAGAAGATGCTTCCTTTGATATTACTTCCGTACGAACCATGCCGTATGACAAATCTGTTTTCTCAATCAAAATGTTTTTATCAATCGGTTTTGTAAAGGCAGGCCAGCCGCAGCCTGAATTATATTTATCTTCAGAACTGAACAGAGGCTCTCCGCTTACTATATCCACATAAATTCCCTTTTCAAAAAAATTGTCATATTCGCCTGTAAAAGGTCTTTCCGTCGCAGCCCTTTGTGTAACTTCAAAAGACAAATCTCCTATACGTTTTTTAAGTTCTTCTTCGCTTTCGATACCGTTTTCAATATTAAATTTTTGCTTTTGCAATCCGAACAATTTCGGATTTATATGACAATAGCCTAAAGGATTTTTATCGAGATATTTTCTGTGATACTCCTCTGCGGGGTAGAAATTTTTAATTGGTTCAAGTTCCACGGCAAGAGGTGTGCCGACTTTATTTTGTTCTTCGTTATATACCGCCTCTATCTCGGGCAGATCAGCCGCATCTTCATAATATATGCCCGTTCTGTACTGTATACCCGTATCATTCCCCTGTTTGTTTACGGACAACGGGTCTATTATCATAAAAAAGTATTTTATAATCTCTGTAAGAGAAATTTTATCCTTATCATATTCCAGTCTTACCGCTTCGGCATGACCGCTTCCGTTACATACGTCTCCGTATGAAGGCTCCGAAGTCGGTCCGTTTGCATAACCGACTAAAGTATCCGTAATACCGCGGAATTGTTCAAAGAATTTCTCTACTCCCCAGAAACATCCTCCGGCAAGATAAACAGTTCCTTTTTTCATCGTATATCTCTCCTTATATTCCGTAAATTTTCATAAAATCAGAATTATTTTCACTTAAGCGCTTTTTCAACTTCAATTTTCAATTCCGGCACAACCTCCGACTCAAACCAGGGATTATTTTTTAACCATCGAAAGTTAAGAGGGCTGGGATGTACTATCGGAAAGTAATCCGGCAAATATTCCCTATATGACCTTACGGTTTCCGTGAGATTCTTTTTCTGTCGATCTCCCAAATAGTATTTTTGAGAATAGCTTCCTATAAGAATCGTAATCCTTATGTCATGCATCATATTAATTATCTTTTCATGATATTCACGGGCAACAAATTTGCGGGGAGGTAAATCCCCCGTCTTCCCCTTTCCCGGATAATAAAAATCCATGGGTATAATTGCTGTCTTTTCGGAATAAAATGTATTTTTATCAATGCCCATCCAACTTATTAATTTTTCACCGGACTTATCATTAAACGGAATAAGAGATTCTTCGACTTTCTTTCCCGGAGCCTGACCTATAATCAATATTCGGGCATGTTCGCTGAATTGAAACACCGGAGGAATCCCCCGTTCAGTATATTCCGCATTTCGCGGATCTTCCTTCAATTCCGTTATTATCTTTTCTATATCGGTACACATCTATCGCACCCCCTTTTGTTACATGATTATAATTTAAAGAATAAACATAATAAATACAGAACTTTTCGATTTTGTTAATATAATAATATGAAAAAAAACAGGTATCATATGCGGAATATGCCGCAAAATACCTGCTGATTTAATAATTAATAATATATGAAATTTTTACTCAGCCCCATAAGTCCAAGTTCTTCATTAAATATGTAAGTACGTTTTGTTTATCAACAATAATTTTACCCTGACAAGCCATTCCGTTAATAAGAGAGATTTCGTCTCCGGATTTATTCTTCAACGATGAAGTATCGCATTTCACTTTTACAAGGTAATATGCGTTTCCCGAATTTTGATCGACTGTGATATCTTTTGAAATATATTCAACTTTACCTGTGAAGTACCCGTATTCAGAAGACGGAAGAGCCGCAATTTCAAAATTAACTTCCTGACCTTCTTTTAATTTTGCAATATCCGAATTTTCAACATATAATTCGGCATAAAAACCGGACTCGCTTGCGGGATACACCTCTCCCAAAGATGTTCCCTCCTGTATAAAAGAACCTTCTTTAATCTCGTTATCAATGGTGTAATATCCGGAAGCACCTGCTTTTACCGTACAATTATCGTTTTGTATCTCGTAATTCTTTAGGTATCTTTCCCCTTCAGCCAATTTGTCACTGTAGCTTAACCGCTCCGATGCAATGTTATTTTTTTCGGTAAGAATCGCGGCATTTTCTTTTGTATTTCCGTTTGCTTTATTAAGGTTATCAAGCTGCAGTTTGTCTGCATTTAGACTTGATTCCATCGAAAGTATGTTGTTTTTGTAGCTTTCAATCTGCTGTTCCACGGATGATGTCTGCTGAAGCTCAAGATTATAAAGTGCTTCGTTCTTTTCTTTTTCGGCTGAATTCTTTGCTCTTTCCAATGAATTAATTTGACTTTTTATCTCATCGCCTGTCTCATTTCCGTTCAGTTGTTTTAGCTGCCTGTTATATGAATCTATCTGTGACTGATAATCGCTTACTTTATTATTATATTGGAGTTCGGTATAACTGTAGGAGGCAAGATAACTCTCCACCATGCCGTAATAATATTCATCCGAAGGAGATAATGTATTATTCCTGTTTGCAATCGATTTTTTTACTTCGTTCAGTTTATTTACTTTTTCATTATATTCATAGATCATTTCGGATGTTGAGCTTATATTTCCGTTATATACGGATGCCTGACCGTTTACATCCGTTTCATTCATACTTATATTTGCAAATAAAAGTTCTCTTCGATTTACAAATTCACCGTAGTAAGGATTATCTGAATATTTGTCCAGTTCATCTTTGTTTCCGTCAAGGCTTTTCTCATATGCATCAAGAATCTCCAGTCTCTTCTTCGATGATTCAACACTCTCTCCGTAACTTTTTAAAGTATCCGAAAGAGACGATACCTCAACTGTATAAAGCGTATCTCCTTCATTTACATACTGTCCGTTCTTAACCTTTGTCTCTTTGACTTTGCCGGCTACTGCACTGCTTATTACATTTGAAGTGTCATTTCCCTTAAAGATACCGTTGCTCTTTACCACTATATCGATTGAGAAAAAGCACATCCACAGAAATGCTGCCGCCAATACGGCTAATATTACATATATCGTATATACCATGAAGCGGTTAGGTTTGGAATCGTATACTTCCGAGCTGTCGGTTATATCCTTAATATCTATTATTGTGGATTTCATTTGTCATCACCGCCTTTCTCTTCGGTATTCTCCTCCAACGACTGCTGTTTTACGAGATAAGCGTATTTTCCTCCGAGCTTAATAAGTTCTCTGTGTGAGCCTTCCTCTATTATCCTGCCTTTGTCCAATACATAAATCTTATCGCAGTTCTTTATTGTACTTAAACGATGAGCGATAAATATTGTGGTTCTGTCCTTGGTATATTCATTGAGAGTCTTATCCAGAGCACGCTCTGTAATGGCATCAAGATTGCTTGTTGCCTCATCAAGGATAAGTATGTCAGGTTTCTTAAGCATTGCTCTCGTAATTGCAAGTCTCTGCCTCTGTCCTCCGGAAAGATTTGCACCGTTCTCTTCCAGTCTCGTATCATATCGAAGAGGAAGTTCATTAATAAAATCGTGAGCCTGAGCCATTTTAGCCGCCTCCGTAACTTCTTCCATGGTAACGTTATCCATACCCAGAGTAAGATTTTCATATATTGAGCCGCTGAATAAAAATGTTTCCTGTGGAATATATGCAATCTTCTCTCTCAGGCACTCAAGTTGAATATCTTCTATATTTCTTCCGTTGATAAGTATATCTCCCGATTCCGGAGCATATAAATGCAATAACAGTTTGGAAAGAGTGGTCTTGCCTGAACCGCTTTCACCTACAAAGGCAACCTTTTGTCCCTTTTCTATCTTAAGATTAATATCCTGTAAAATAAGTCTCCTTGTTCCGTATCTGAAATTCAAATTCTTTATCTCTATATCTCCGGCAAGACTTGAAGGCGACATTTTGCGATATTCTTTTTCCGTCTTTTCCGCTTCAAGATCAAGTATTTCCCCGAGGCGATCTGCGGCCACTACCGCAGTTTGTATCTGCGGCTGCAGATTAATAAGATTTTTAATCGGATCAAGAAAATATATCAATAACGAATTAAATGTTATAAGAGAACCCATAGTCATTTCTCCGTTTATAACACTTACTCCTCCGACCCAGAGGATAATGACTCCTCCTACCAATTCCACCAATGTTTTAAGTGATGACTGTATATTATTTGCTTTGCTCAAATTAAATACGCTTCTTAAGAGCTTTACAAATCTGATTTCCGTTTCCTGCTTTGTCTTTCGCTCTGCATTGTACGCCTTTACGGTCTGTATCCCGTTTAATGATTCCACCATGTATGAAGTAAGCTGAGCATTGTCTTCCATCTCCCTGCGGTTTAATGTTTCATATTTTTTATTAAAGACCACAACGATAATAATGTAGATTACTACCATTATTACCGCAATTCCGAACAGCTTTGCATTCTGCATAAATAATATAATTCCGCCCGCAACCGCCATAATGGTATCAATCATCATGGTAAGAGTGGCACCGGAAATTGCATCTCTTACCTTTCCAGCATCATTAAATCTCGAAATTATCTCGCCTATTTTCCTTGTCCCGAAAAAGTTCATGGGAAGTTCCATTATATGACGATAATATCCAAGCAATAATGCAATATCCAGCTTCTGACTTAAATAAAGAAGCAAATGAGATCTGAACGCATCCAGAATAACCTTAAATACATTTAAGGCAATTACTCCTACCGAGAGAGTCATAAGTGTCCTTTGCAGTCCGTCCGGCAATACACTGTCAATAAGCTCTTTAAAATAAAAAGCTCCGAGTATACCGAGTATCGTATATATCAGTGACGCAAAAAAGATATGCATAAGCAATTTTCTCTGCGGAACCAATAAACTGAAAAAACGCTTAAACAATCCTTTTGTTTCTCCGCCCTTTTTAAAGGTTTCTTTTTTCACCAATAAAATGAGAACACCGCTCCATCTGTATTTCGGCGGTTTCCCCGGCTCGTGAACATCACCGAAAAATTCTTCGGGTTTGAGTTTAACTATTCCCACTCCCGGATCCGCGATAATAACATATTTTTTTGTAATCTTATGTATCACCACATAATGCAAAAGTTGCCCATCAACAATAACATGTGCTATACAGGGAAGCTGAAATCCGGAAAAGAACGCCTCTCTGTCACCCTTAACTCCCTTGGCGTCAAATCCCAACTGTTCCGCTGCCTTAATAACGCCTTTGGCATTCGTTCCCTGTTTGTCTGTTCCCGCAACCTCACGTATCTTTGTAATACTGATCTTATAACCGTTTTGTCTGCATATTGTTGCGATACATGCCGCACCGCAATCAGTCATGTCATGCTGTTTTATACAATAGTATCTCATAAGTAACCTCAAGAATTTTTTAGTTCACATATATATCCGCCTCTAAACGGATACTTTTAAATTTTATTGACGGATGATCCTCGGTATTAAAAAAACAATCTAATGCCCATTACTGTCCCGCATATAAATCCGACACTGAAAATAACAGTCAACGCCTTTTTCATATTTACCTCCATTTCAAATAAAGGCACCTACCATGTGTTTTCACACAATAGATACCCTTATTTGTCATATAAACAAGTTTTTAGAGTTACATACCGATAAATATTGCTTTACAGACTTATTTCTTTTTTATCCACTTTGCAATTCCAAGTGCCGTGCCGCCTATAAAACCTGTAAGAAAAAGAATTAAGAGTACATTGCTGTCAACCGCCATTATTCTCATCCCTTTACTCTGAAAATTGTTTTTGTTTCTTTTATATGTATTATATTTATTACCATCTGGAAACTATTTTTGATACTGCGAGGCCTGCAGCTACTCCACCGAGCAATGCCGCACCGCACTTAGCTCCCGCTATAAGAATAGGTACCCATACAATACCGCCGTCTACTGCCATTACCTCATCTTCTGTCATTGTTCTTAACATAACTTTGCTCCTCTTGAAATCTCAAATTATTTAAACCACTTCTTAATGCCCATTGCTATACCTGCCGCAAAACCTGCAGCGAATATTTTTGCCAATGCTGATCCTCCGACTACTATAGGCACAATTCCGCCTTCAACTTCCATTATTTCGTCATTTGTCATTGCTCTTAACATTGCTTTTCTCCTCTTGAAATCTAAAATTATTTAAACAACTTTCTAACCCATCTAAGAATAGATGTTGGCATAATAGGTAAAATTACAAGACCGCCGTCTACTGCCATTACTTCATCTTCTGTCATTGTTCTTAACATTGCTTTGCTCCTCTTGAAACCTCAAATTATTTAAACCACTTCTTCACGCCCATTGCTATACCTGCCGCAAAACCTGCACAAAAGAGCGTTACCAACACAGAGCCGCCTTCTACATTCATTAATTCTCTGTTCGTCATATCTTTTAACATATCTTTTATCCTTTTTAATTTATCTTTATTACCATCTTGAAACTATTTTTGATACTGCGAGACCTGCACCTACTCCTCCGAGCAATGCCGCAGCGCACTTAACTCCCGCCCAAACAACAGGTACCCATACAATACCGCCGTCTACTGTCATTACTTCATCTTCTGTCATTGTTCTTAACATAACTTTTTCTCCTTTTATAAAACTTGTTTTGGTAATTATTTATAAAGACTCTTTAAGGCAGAATCAAAAATGTCTCTTGTTTTAGGTCTCTGCGGTCTTAAAATAGGAATCTCTATCGTTGGAGTACAACCGCCGTTTGGATGATACACTCCGCCGTCACAAACCATAATTTCGTCTTCTGTCATTGTATTTAGCTTTTCCATGATTCTGTCTCCTTCTTACATTTCCTATATATCAAAGTGTAGGTCTAAATCGATTAGGTTTATTTATATCCCTCCAAAGCTCTTTAATTGCTTCTTTGGCAATATCGATAAGTATTCTTGCAACACTTCCGCCTTCGCACTTCATAAGTTCTTCATTTGTCATAACTTTGAATTTGTTTTCCATCTGCTTCACCTCCTTTTACCGGATTTTTAATAGTATATGTAATACGGGCATACCCGTTATTACCGAATAAATATGTCAAAAATCAGTTGGCAACTCCCAAATACACATCAACACATATATCCATACAACCTTCAATTTCGTTGTATACGGAACCTCTGAATACGTTGTATCCGGCTGTTGCAGGTTCTAAATTGTTGTCTGTTATATATCGGTTTAATTCCATGAACACATCCGTAAATGTATCCGGACTTCCCTGATAAGAAGCAACAACAGCATTTTCAATCCTTACATCGTCTCTGATACGATACCCTTCTGCCGTAACGTCAACATCGGAATCTATCGGTATAATAAGCTCCATATCCAGCTTTTCGCCTTCTATACCGTATGTAACCGTGATAAACTCGCCTCTTACGGATATATTGTTATTAATAATCACAGAGTCCATATCTCTTTTAATGGATTCAAGTTCGCTCTCCTCAATAATTCCTCTGAATGAAAGAGCTTTTTTTACATTTAATTCCTGTTTTTCTTTGATTGTAAGCATTTGATACCATTCCTCTTTGTGTTTAGGTTTTGAATTGTTTGTCCCGTTGACATCTCATATGTTACTAAAGGCAATATTTTTCATCTATCAACATCCGGAAAAGTCCATGTAAAATAAATTTTATATTCCGATTATCATTTTTATAAAATTGTCATAAAGCATGACTTTTACGACAGGTTATATATACGCTCATAATATATATGTAAAAAATGCTTATTATTCCTACGATTATGCTCTCAAAATAAAAAAGATGCGCCGAGGCGATTGCCTTAGCGCATCTTTAGATATTAAAATCCGATATATGGTAAAAAATAAACCTACCGCAAAATACCTTGCGATAGTTTTTTAATTAAAAGTTACTGCATAATTTTACAATTTTCTTGTATATATTTGTATCGGTAAATAAAGTTTATCTTCTCTTTATTTTCTTTTTCGCAACTGCAGTCAGAACCGCTCCCGCCATTCCCGCAGCCGCAAGTATTATCCAAATGCCGTATTGCATATTGTCGCCGGTTTTCGGCGTTGTATCTGTTTTGTCGGTATTGTTTTCCGAATTCTTTACATTGTCCGGAGATACCGGATCTTCATGCTTTTCACCTGAAGGAGGCGTAGGATCTTCATATCCTTCATCTGAATGAGATGTAGGATTTCCCGGTTCTTCATCTGAAGGAGATGTAGGATTTTCCGGTTCATCATCTGAAGGAGGTACATTTTCTTCATCTGCCGGAGGTATGGATCCCGTAGGTTTTTTCGTATTTGTCACGGTAAATCCGTTCACGGCGTCTCCCGTAATACTTGTTGCATAATCTGCCGTCTCATCCTCAGAAACCGTATAACTGATTTCATGACCGTCGTCGGCATCATATTTCAGAAATCCTTCAAAGCTTCCGCTCCAGTTGTTGTCATCATTTAATACAATTTCATCAACAACATTTCCGTCCGCTTCCAACTTTATCGAAACTTTATCTGTCGGCGGTCCTATCCACTCTTTTTTTACGGGAATCGATATTTTCTCGGTATTTTTGTTTGTAATTACATATCCTGTTTTCGCATCTCCCGTTATTGAAGATGAATAATCCGTAATCGGTGTTTCCGAAACCGTATATGAAATTTCGGAACCGTCATTATTTAATTCAGGCAGCTTATCAAATGTGCCCTTCCAGTTATTCGATTCGTCTAAAGTTAACGACTTTCCCGTGTCAACTCCGTCTGCCAAAAGATGAACATTTACATTATCCGCGGCCGGTCCTATCCATTTTTTAGTCACTCCCACGGAGGTTCTCTTTATGTCATTTGAAATGTCTATCCTTTGTACACTGTTTGTTTCATCCGCTTCATTAACCGTAAAATACAATCTATCTTCGGAACGCTCATATCCTTCGGGAGCTTTCTTTTCAATAAGATAATATTCCTTTCCCACCAATAGATTCGGAATTGTGGCGATACCGTCATGATTAGTAGTAATGTCATCTTTAATCAGGCGGTCTCCGCCGTTTTCTCCGGTTCCTTCTTCATATAATGTAAATACGGCGTTATATAACCTTTTATTTTGATTTTCCAGATCCGACTTTAATATTTGAACGTCACGCTTAGGGTAGTTTACCGTGACTTCAACACCCAAAGCTTCCGCAAAAGAATTCCCGTCGTTCAAAGATACGGCAAATGAATTATGCGCCTTTTGACCGTCCTGAATTTTATCGTTATTTTCAATAATATTGTGAGTTACGATAGAGCATGACTCACCTACCGACAATTTTTGTCCGGTTTTTAAAACCGCCTTAATCATTGTAACCGATGAATAATCATCCACGGAGGCACTCCATGCAGCGGCAGTATTTTCTTTTATGGTTCCTTTTACGGGATCTGTAGAATAGTAAATGTCAAATTTCTCATTTGCATCAACGCCTGTAAGAGGAGTTTTAAATGTTGAACCTCTGCTTGTATATTCTCCGCTGTCGCTTGCCACTATTGACTTATCTCCGGAATACGGAAGAATGTCTATAACTTCGAGAGTATCGATATCCCCGGTACTGTTATTTTTCAAAAGCCACCTGTAGTCTATCGGCGTTCCGATAGTCGCTTTATTGCCGAGAGATGATGCGTATTTTGAATCCGGATCTTTTGAAAGTTTTACTTCTTTAAATGAAGATAAAACTTTAGGAGGATAAATTGTAAATGTCTCACTCGAAAAATCCGTAAATTTAAGCCTGTTGTCCGGTCTGTTTTCCGCATCATTTAGTATATTTTTCCATACGGTTGACGAGCCCGGATTATCTCTTTGAAGGATTCCGTATTGAGTCCCGTTTTCATCTACTCCTATCTTGTTATTATCAATAGACATACAGGAATAAATTTTATATGTTCCCGTTTGCAGTCTTCCTGTAACGGTAAAGCTCAATTCGTAAGTATTTTGACTTCTATCGTTTATTGCTCCCGAAGACTTAGGTATATTCATTTTCGTGGGTTTAGCCGTTACAAGATTAAACCCGTCTATATATCCTCGGACAACCTTTATGTCACTGAACGTTTCTCCGTCATCTACAGGCTCCAGTCCGTCCGGAACAAGATAATAAATATTTGCATTTTCAGGCATCGTGGCATCCGCAAAGTTTCCGTATCTGTTCTGTGTATATGAAAGCTTTGCAGTCAGCGTTTCATCCACAAAATATTGACTTCCGGTAGTAATCGAAATATTATTTGTCTTCATAATATCTTCGTAATACATTCGAAATTCATCTCTTGTGCTGTCTGAAACCACAGCCGTATTTTCGGTTGCTTCTTCACCTGCATTTACGACATACTTACCCTTCAAATATAACCTTCCGTAATCCGCCTTATAATTAATTACCGGAGCTTCTTCTTTACTGAGTTTGTCTGCCAATTCAGTGTATGCACTTTCCTTTATATCTGCGACAACATCATTCCATATTGCTTTATAAAACTTATCTATGTTGCTTTTACCGATAAACTTCAAGGTTTCAGGATATTCAAAGGATATTTCCGAATAATCTCCTTCTCCGTTAAGCTTCTGCCAGCCTTCGGATGTATGGGAATCTGTGTACGATCCGTAGGAGACAACGGGAATATCTTCGGATATAAGGGTTTTAACTCCGTCTTTCCAACCATATGCTTTAGTGCCGTGCAGCATGTTTTTTAATGTTTCCGTATCTTCTTCATTTAAACCCAAAACCATAATACGGATCTCCGAAGGATTGGTATAAGGGCTTACTTCTATATGTGATGATGTAAATGAAAGTTCACGTGTATCATCATCGCCCTTTCCGTTATAAATGCCGTAGCTTGTAAGGTTTGCAAGGGAGTACCGTATGCGCTGTGAATTTAAAAGGTCCTGATTATATGACAAGTATGTAAGATTTCTGTCCGAATAATATCCGCTTCCCAAATGATAGCTTCCGGTGGCTGATTTATTCCCGTTTACGGGTTGATAATCACGATTTATTGTTTTGTTATATACATAATTGTATACACTCTGTGTAGCTCCCGGAACAACCGGTCCCGACTTCAATATATAATAATCTATTTTGCTTGAAGCCCTATAAGGTCCGACATCCGTCTGAACAACTCCGTCTACTACCGGCTGCGTCGAAAATACAACCTCAAAACGCTTATACTTATCCTGCGAGTCGAACGAAGACATATCGATTCCGCCCAAGTCCAGCTCAATGGTAATATTTGAGTTGTTCCATTTATTTCTCGGAATGTCCTTATAATAACGCCCCGTTGATTCTTCATATGTCCAGCCCGTGTCTGCCTTTACCGACGTCCCATCCGGAACGGCGGCATAGATACGCCTGTCTCTCGGATCGTTCTGATTGTCCAGTACATATGTATAGTATGGATGAAACGTACGATATGTTCCCTGTTTTATAACATAATGTTCATCTACTTCATTTTTTAACCTTGATGCGCCCCAGTTGTTGTTACTGATTTTTTCTATTTCAGCCTTACCGATAATATTTACCTGACTTGTTTCGGTAAGTTTTGTCCCGTTTTTGTCAAAAAATTCCTGTTTTACGATACTGTTGCTCCTGTTGACAATCCCCCCGGGAATCAGGCTTAACTTAACCGGTGTACCCGCATTATATCCGCCGTACAACGTTTTATAGACAGTAATAATGCGATAATCACTGTCTGTTTCTTCTATGGTAAGATTTTTAAAATCGGTAAAAGATGTTGAGATATCTTTTTCTACGGGTTTTTGAAATGAAGATTTTGGAATAGTAATTACGGAATAAGAACCTTCTTCTAAAACGGTCTGATTTCCGGAGATTACAATATTATTGTAAAGTGTTATAATTTCTCCGCCGTAAAAGGCCGTTTTTTCACCCACAAGGTTGATATATGATGTGTATAAGTCATTTTGAGCCGCTTTCGGCGGTTCCTCTGTCGGGTTTTCATCAGATGTTTGCAATGCATTCAAATTATCCGTTCCGCCGCCTGTTCCTGGAGCATGATTATCACTGTCAGTGCCATAATATATCGCCTCGCCCGGTTCCTGTGCAAAAGCCACTGTCACATTTTGCGTGACGGCTCCCAATGTTAAGAATAAACCCAGCGCACCGGCAAATATACTTCGTCGCTTTTTTGTTTTCATAATCTTCTCCTTTTAGCATTTTAAAACAGTTCCGATACATTACTGTTTAGTCCGATAATATTTTTGTACGGAACATTTTAATTACAAATTGATGAATTAATTAAAAACAGTATTTATTATCAATGTCACTGTACTCTATCACATATTTTTATACATATCAACTTATTTGTAGATTTTATTGATAAATATTTTTTACATACAAGATAAATTTGTAATGTTTTTATGTTAATTTTTTATCATTTTTATATTGTTATCAATGCAAAAACATGATATAAATCCATATCTTACATCTTGCCTGCATTTTTACCTCTTACCGTTTTTCGTGACTCATAAACACGTTACCCATATACTTACGACATCAAATATCATTCCGGATGAGAAAGGAGTTAAATTTTAGTTGGAAACAAAAATAAAAATAAGCGATTGTGAAAAACCGTATACAGTAATTTTTACAAAAGAAGTCAATTAAGAAATTAAAACGACATTAGAATATTTAAAAAATAATAATATAATTATATGACATTCGGCTTATATTATAATTAATATAGGCTCGGCAAATATATTTTTATCGCATATATAAAAAAACGGTATAACCTTATTTTTAAGATTATACCGTTTCCCTTAAAATATTTTATTAATAACCCGGGACGGGCATATATGTAGTGTTTTTAACATGCCGTGAGCAAGAAATCCCCCACCTCTATAGGTGGTGGGATGAATTGTAACACATTATCCGATTTTATATGAAATGATATAATGCATGTCTTTAGGAACAGAAAACTTTATATCACATATTTCCGGATTACTTTTCAATCCGATGCTCATGGCAGTTTGATGAAAATGAGACAGAGCAATACCCAAATCCAAATGCTTTATCTTTTTTACGTCATCGCTTACTCTGTCTTTATAATTGTTAAAGAAATGATAATAATTACCTTCCTTTACCACTGCCCAAGGTTGAGCATTTGTGGAACTCGGTGCCAGCCTTAACATTTCCAACGGAATGCGGTATTCACCTGCATCTTCTTCAGATAATAAATGATTAAAATCATTTAAAAAAAATATCTTATCCCATGATTTTCTGTTTTTAGAACCGAGACTCGCTCTTGTAACTCTTTCAATTATCGAACGTTTACCGGACGGATATCCGACAGGACAGATGCACGGAAATAAATCATCGGAACTTATATCCATAACGTTTTTAAAGTCTTTTCTGTTGAATGTAGCCGCAAGCCATACCGTACCGAGCCCCATCTCAGTAGCATACAGCACCAGATTTTCGAACTGATAACCGACGGCTTCCATTGCAAACGGTTCATCTTTCACCGTAACGGCAATGAAATCTCTTGCACCTTTTATAGTTCCGTATGTTCCGAGTTTAATATTTTCCATTCCGGTGTTTTTGCTCACAAAATGAAGTTTAATATCCACTCCAAACGGATTTGTAAGTGTATTGCTGAAATTCAGTAATTTATTTTTATCTTCTTCAGTTAATGATCTTTCTTCAAAACTTCTTGTACTTGTGCGGTTTTTAATCGCATCCGTAACATTTATCGGCAACTTTTCCACTTCTGTAAATTCCATTACTTCTTCTTTACTCCATTGTGATTATAGTCTTTCCCTTTGAGTGTCCGTTCGCAATTTTATACAATGCTTTATTTACATCTTTAAATGAAAAAACAGTATCTATTGAAGGTTTTATTTTTAAACGTTCAAATATATCTGCCGCTTCCCGTAATTGCTTTCCGTCTGACGTTACAAACACAAAATCATATGAAACTCCGTATTTTTTTGCCATTTTGTCATACTTTCTGCCGACAAGTCCGAAAATTATCTGTTTCCATTTAGGCAAGCCCATTCTCCTCGCAAATGAACCGTTTGGCATTGCTCTTAAAGAAACCATTTTTCCGTTTTTCTTCATAATAGTCATCTGTTTTTCGGTTTCATTACCGCCGAGCGTGTCCAATACATAGTCGATATCTGATAAGACTTTAGTGTAATCTTCTTTTTTATAATCTATAAATTCACTTGCTCCCAATTCCAGAACTCTCTCCCTGTTCCCTGCACTTCCGTTTGTAATCACCTTGAGTCCCTTTGCTTTTGCAATTGGAATCGCCATGGCTCCCAAGCTTCCGGTACCTCCTGAGATAAATATCGTCTTTCCGCTTTCCGCATGCATTAACTCCAGCGACTGCATAATCGTAAGAGAAGTCAAAGGCATTGCAGCAGCTTCAATATCCGTCAGATAATCCGGAACTTTTGCAGCCGCATCTTCATTCACGGCCGTATACTCGGCAAATGCTCCTATTCTGTTCAAAGGAAGTCTGGCAAATATACGATCTCCTTTTTTAAATTTACTTACACGGGATCCTGTTTCTTCAACGATTCCTACCATTTCATTACCTGCAATAACCGGTAATTTATACGGAACAATCATCTTTACTTCGCCTCGTGTAATCATGTTATCAAGCGGATTTACTCCCGCTGCGGACACTTTTACCAGAAGATCGTTTTCTCCGACAAACGGTTTATTAACGTCTCTTATATTTAATGAAATATTATTTTTGTTATATCGCTCTACCAGTGCAGCTTTCAATTTGTTCTCCTTTTCCTGTTATATGATTCATACATATCATCAATTAAATTCTTAAGGGTTTTCTTTTTTAGATTTAAAACCAACTGTCGCTCTGATTCTTCAAATACGGGCTCTAAAACCTCATTGATATTTTCTCCTATGGGACATTCTCTGTTGGCCGTTTCATGAACCGAAAGCAATTCTTTATCAGGGCAAACCGCAAAATATACTTTATCCAAAGTTAATTCATCCGGTTCCATATTTAAAGTAATACCCTTTTTCCCACGGTGAGTTTCAATTATGCCCGAGTCCTTTAATAATCCCGTAATTTTTCTGATATAACTGGCATTTGTCCCAACGCTTCGGGCTAACAGTTCCGAAGTGACCTCCTTATCCGACTCCTCAATATAAATCAGGATATGGAGCGCTACCGAAAATTTTGTATCCATATTCAACACCTCACTTAAGTATGTACACAATAATAAGGTGTACTTGTATCAATGTCAAGTACACCTTATGCGAAAAATAAATCCCAATGATTAAATTGGGATTTAAAAATATTTTTGAAATACTTTGCAATCAACTGTTTCACCCGAGTTTATCTCCGTTTTTGACCGGCTTATCAGGTGTAATCAACACCACTCCCCCATCGCTGTATGTACCGAGCACAAGTACTTCCGACATAAAGTCGGCAATTTGCCTTGGCGGAAAGTTCACTACGGCAAGTACCTGCTTGCCTATAAGCTCTTCCGTGGAATATAAATCGGTAATTTGTGCCGACGATTTCTTCTCTCCGCAATCGTCACCGAAATCAATTTTTAACTTATAAGCAGGTTTTTTAGCCTTTTCAAAAACTTTTGCATCAATTATTGTTCCCACTCTGATATCCATCTTAATAAAATCACTGAATTCCGCCATAATAATCACCTTTTTGTATAACACTCTCTTAATATGTCAACCAAGAATATTTTTATATATATTCAAATCGCTGTCCTTAAATACGTTAAAAATTATCTTTTTTATACAGCTGTCCGAATGCTCATCCCGCCACTTTTTAACCGTTGAAACCGCAATCTCCGCCGCTTTGTCCTGCGGGAACATGAATACACCCGTCGAAATACAACAGAAAGCAATGCTATCCACGCCGTTCTCTGCGGCAATATTCAGACAGGAAGTGTAGCATGATGCCAGCTCTTCCTCATTTTCACGTGTCAGCCACCCATAAACAACAGGTCCCACCGTATGAATAATATACTTCGCAGGAAGATTATACCCCGGTGTAATTTTCGCATGTCCCGTAGGTTCATCATGCCCCTGAGCCTTCATAATGTCATTCATTTTAAGTCTTAATTCGACACCCGCATATGTATGAATAAAGTTATCGATACATGAATGCATCGGCTGAAAACACCCGAGCATACGGCTGTTACACGCATTTACAACGGCGTTGCACGCCAAAGTCGTAATATCACCCTGTCTGATATATATACTTTTATCTGAACTTACAGGCTCAAGATCATCCGCATATACAATCCCACGTTCGATATTCCTCTCCCTCAAATATTGATCCTGAATTAATATAAACTCCTCAGATACCGGCATCGGCATTCTGATATTCATAAGCGACCTGAGAAGCTGTCTCTGTTCATCTCTTCCATGCGGAAGCTCATGAGATTTATGCATATCACGCTCTTTCAATAAATAATTTATCAGCCATATTCTTCTTTCGTCCTGTGTCATCAAACACCGCCTTTCATCTGCATTTTAATTCATGCAGTACTGCTCCGATATCATTGTCAATACATATGGATCTTTCATTAATTTCCTGGGGACAGAGCGCTTCACCTAAGTTTATACATGCATATACAGACTTTCCGTTTGCATAAGTCATCTCCCAAAACGGATACTTGATTATAATCGGAGTATTGGATCCGACTCCCAACTCCAAATATAATACATGGCCGTTTTCATTACGTCTTAAAAATTCAGAATAAGCCGCCGACGACTTTTTCCATTTTTCATCTTCAAGAAATGAGTCATCCACTCTCAAATTCATCGTTACATCACTTTTCCCGTCATCAAACTTAGGAATTAAGTCTGACGGAAGTGACATTTCAATTTTTCCGTCCGCAGGCACGACAAACACGCCGTTTTCATCTTTCACAAATCCCTGGGCTTCCATGGCCTTCATTACCCATTCTTCATTGGAAACAGTATATTTTATATCGGGATTCAGGCACTGAAACAAACCGTAATCCCCCTGTGTACAAAAAAGGCGGTTATCGTCGAAGCCGGACTTTAGGAACATGCTGTCAACGTTTGTGGTTATTACAAAATAATTTCTGTCATTTACAATATTGTACAATTCGTTGTAAACAGGCTTCGGAGCTTCAACATATCTGTTAAAATATATATGTCTCGCCCACCATGCCCAACGTGTTTCATCATTCGGAAAAGGATAGAACCCGCCGGAATACATATCCCTTATTCCGAATTTTAAAGCAAAATCAGAAAAATATCGGTTAAAACGCTCTCCAGAGTAAGTAAATCCGGCAGAGGCGGAAAGCCCGGCCCCTGCTCCGATAACAATAGCATCTGCATGTTCAACTTCATTTTTCAATTTCTCTGTCAGGGATGAAAGCTCTCCGCTTCCTAAACTTATTTTCCCGCTGAATCTTCTCACTCCTTCAATGCCCTTTTGTATCGTTTCTCTGTACCCGTCAGGCATAAAATTGCCGACATTTATTTTATCATTCGATGTCATATTATTCACCTTCTTTCAACAGCCTCCGCATGGCAGGCTTTAAAACAATTACCGCAATGCAGGCAGTTTTCCTGTATTATTACAAACGGCAATTTGTCTTGGATAATACAGTTTTGAGGACATACGGATACGCACCTTCCGCAACCCACGCATCTGTCGGTTATAAAATATCCGCTTTCTTTATTTACACCTCCGCCGAAGGCAAAAGAAGATCTCTCAATAGGCTTTTTTGACAGATCAAAGTATTCTCCCGTGCCTTCATATATTTGAAACACCGTCAGCGCATGCATTGATTCCTCCGTAGGATAAATCTCATACATATAACGATTCTTATCAAACAGTTCCGGTATCCTTTCATAGCCCAGTTCTCTTACCTTTCCCCTAACCGACACGGCAACACTGCTCATGGTATCCTCTCCTTTCATTGCCGTAAGTGCAAGATACCCGCGTTTCTTCAGACGATCATAAAAATTCTTCCCCTTTGCCGTAAGAAAATAAAGTCCTTTTTCATCACTGTCCATCATATCTATTGCGGAAGTAACCGGAAGTCCCTCGTCATCAACCGTTGCAACAATCGTCCTGTGAATGTCATTTGATATTATCTTAAGATAATCCGTATATTCCATAATAATTCCCCGTAAATGATTTATGTAAACATTTTAAACTTAATAAAAACCTGTGTTTTATATTTTTTGTTGTAATTATAATTGTTACATCTATAATATAACTTTTTTATAATAATTTCAATAGGAGCAATTCGGATAATTACATTTTCCCAAAATTAAAGGCTGCTCCGTCCATACGGACGAAACAGCCTTTAATGTGCATAATATACATTATTAAATTTTATCTTTTTGCCGTAAATTATCGACAACAACACGGGGCGCCCGAATCGACGGGCGCCACATATATAACAAAATATTTTTATCGTAAACTAACAAGCAAATCCTTCAGGTCACATATCTTTGCTCCGTATGTTTCTTTAAAATACCGCATTCCGTAATTATAGTCTTCTTCGGTAAACGAATCCGTGGTTTCTCTCGGAATCACAAGATCAAAACCGTATTGATATGCATCCGCCGCGGTGTGGCGGCAGCACATGTGAGTATGGAGACCTGCAATTATACAGGTATCAACACCCAGATCCTTTAAAAGAACATTCAGGTCGGTTCCGAAAAAACCGCTGTAATGGCGCTTCGGTACGATAAAATCACTGTCACATACATTAAGTTCCGGTATAACTTCCGCTCCCTTTGTTCCCGCTATGGCATGATCTCCCCAAAATTTCAATTCTTTATCCACGTCTTTGATATGACAGTCATTTGAAAAAATAACCGGAATACCGCTTTCTCTGGCCGCATTACAAAGCTCTGCCACGGCAGGAACTATGGCCTTGCCTCTTTCGCAAGCCAATGCTCCCGTGACAAAATCATTAAGCATATCCACAACAATTACCGCATATTTTGACATACATTCACCTCCGTAATGCAATAAACGCCATTTTACAGGCACAACAATAATAACTGTCATATAGTTTAGCATATGACAGTTATGTGTCAAGACATATGTTAACACATATATTTATAAATAAATTTATAAATATATGTGTATTTACATTACGGCAATTCCCGCATCGCATAATTTCTTATTAATGCGGTCAAATATTTCCCTGCTTTTGCATCCTATGCGATGCATATGTTTTCCGCCCGTAAGTCTGCTTATGGGCGCTGCGCTTTTGTTTTCTGAAACCTTTTTTAAATACATATCCACATCATATCTGGATGATAATTCCAACCTGCCCGTAAGTTCTCCGTATATGGCATGCTCTATGCTTACATCCATTACCACTCCCCCCATGTCAACAATCGTATACAATTCCTCTTCCAAACGATCGTCTCCGTGGTCACATACCAGTGTTCCCACATATATGTGGTCTTCAAACATTTTCTCCGTAAGAACATATCCTCTTGATGTTGCGGTAATGTCGGTTCCCGATGCCCTCAACAGCGCAATGTCACCCACAATGCTCTGCCTGCTTACATTAAATTGCCTTGCCATGTCAGAGGCGGATATCGGCCCGTCCGCTTTATTTAACATCTCTAAAATGACGATTTTTCTGTTGCTCATTATTCCCTTCCTTTAATAAGATTATTCGCTTCTTCTTCACTTATTTCCTGAAGTTCATCCATAATTTCAGCATTTCCCATACCGTAAATACTGTCGTCAAACGGATCGAAACCGATTATTCTGTCATTTATTATATCGGGGTTCACCTCTTGCCAATTACCGTCCCTGTAAACAAATGCATTTTCGACCAATCCGCCTTTTGGGCTCAGTACATCACCTTTAACAAGAAGCTTATTCTTTAGTGAATAATATTTGATCATTTTCTTTACCTTTAATACATGATTTAATTATAAATACTAATGATATTTATTTTTCATTTACGAGTTTACCGGTCATGTGCTCAATATCGATTGCCATCATTTGAACAACATTAACCGACGGAATATGCATTGCAGCTTCAACCGCTTCTGCGGACGGATAGTACTTCTCGGTTAATTTTCTCAGTTTATCTTCCCAAAAGCTCCTGTCGTCAATAAATCGAGCTCTCCCGAACACAATAACACTGGTAACGTTCCATTCCCAGTTTCCTTCGGTTTTATAACCCTGATTCCATACAGTAAAGCACACCTTGTCGCATTTTTTAATTGCATCAATCTTATGTCCGGTCTTTGCACAATGCAGATAGATTCGTCCGTCCGACTCATCATAATAGAAATCAATCGGGACGGTATAAGGATATCCGTCATCACCGATTACCGATAATGCCGCTCTTTTTTCTTCCTTTAAGATTCTTATGCACTCTTCGTCGGAAACCTGTTGTTTTATCCTTCTCATTGGTCTGAACATAAATTAATAATCCTTTCCGTAAGCCTTTTATCTTACTGCCATATCTTATACACTCGAAATGTACACCGTATTTTACATTCATCAACTGACGATAATGTTCCGGCTTAATTGTGGACTTGGCCGGTTTACAATCCGGATATCACAGGTTAAATACTTTCTTAAGTTCCTGCTCTAACGTTCCATTCTTAGCAAATTGTAAAGTATCAAGGAGTTTAATATTGTTCTTTTCAATATGTATCTCATCGCTGAATCCAAGGATATATCTTAAACAGATTCTGTAGATTATTTCTGTCGGCGCACAGCCATATACCTGTTTCGCGAAAATATGATTCAGGCGCTCTGCATCATTTGGGAAAAGTTCTTTCATGCGCCTGCTCTGATAAAGGCGTGTAACAATTTCCGTTATGTACATACCTGATTTCATATAAAGATCGGCAAAGGTAGCATCCGGATTATCAAAACAGCCGGGATTCTCTTTCTCCAGACTATTCACCATATCCTTTACGATATGTTTCGGTGTAAAAATCTGATTTGTTCTCTGCGGCGGTATGTAGTCAAAAATATCCCCTTTGACTGATTCTTCAAAATAATCCGCAAGTTCTCTACGCTTTTTCATAAATTCTCCGACAGCATCGTTAAACACAACTTCATCAAACAGATGTCCGTTAAAGTGTTTTTTATGGGCATTATCCCGAATTTCATTTCCGTCAGAATCTTTCTGATAATAATATCCGCCGTCACGCAACATCCGAAACTGATCAAGAGACACGCCTACCCCATTCTGAGGATTCACAGTAACTTCCCAAAAAACTTCTGCCGGTACCATGGAATCAAAATTTGATAGTGTAGTATTTTCATCGCCATAAGCCATTAAGAATGCCGGGATGGTACGAGAGAATCCGCGCAGGTGATCACGAATATTTCCCTCAATGGAGTCTTTTTCATTATTCAGCTTTTCTGTTTCAACTGTTTCAACAATTATTTCAGCAGCTTTTTTAGCGGTATCTTCACTGTTCAGCTTCTTATGGATATTCTCCACCATCTGTTTATAGCCTTCACTTCTTCGTTTTTCATATTCCTCATCCAAACGAGAAATATCCGACATGGATGCTCCTGACTTCTGAGCCTCTGAAATTTTTTCATTCCGTTCATTTTCAAGTTGATTATTACGGATTTTATAATTACCGTACTCACGATCTACAACAATATCCGTTGTCTCCTGAATTTTACGCTCCAAATGATTTTGCGTTGATTTCCTTAATTCACTGCCGTATTGCTGCCGAGCGGTTTCAATCAGCGTACCGGCGATTGGCTTTGAAAACCTTTCACGTAATTCAGCAAGTTCATCCCGCTTCGAATCAGGTTTTTTGCCATACTGTTCTTTAATGTCAGAGACTGCCTGTGTAAGCCGATTATCCACATTACTGTAGACTTTATCCCCAAAAATATCGGCGGCTGTACCGATTACCATATCATGCGGAATCTCAACATCTCCGTTGTCATTTAATTTAAGGTCAGCGGTTGTGTACTCATCCACCTTTACCGGATTCAGCTTTTTCGGTTCCTCCAATGCCTGCATATTATTGATAATATCAATAATTTCTTTCGGTGCTCCGAAGATACCTGAAATATTGGTAAACAGGAAATTAGACATAAATCCGCGCTCTACAACTTCCTTTGCGTGAATATGACGCGGAACCGTAAGTACAGACTCTGCATCCAGCTCAATCATGGAACCCCGATCGTCTTCTCCGTATACCGGAAAGAAATTCAAAAGCTCTCGTACATGTTCCTTACGCCGGTCAAAGCCGCCCTTGTCACCGGAAGTTTCCGGAATAAGGTCGTTTGCAAATTTTTCAAAAATCGTCAACGTTCTTGCCGGATCAAAGTCGAAGACATAGGCGTTCTTCTTACGATAAGTATTTCCCTGACCGTCTGTAAAAAGGCACGGATTCTGTGCACGGAAAGCTGCCTGCATATAGAGAGACGGACTTGACATATTGGAAAGCATCATAACCGCCGTCCATTCAGGAATCGTCACGCCGGTTGTAAGCTGTCCGACGGACAAGGTAATGGTTTTGTCATAGGTCTTGATGGCCTTCGTCACCTTGTCAAAAGACTTTTCATTTTCGTCGTCATCGTCGAGCTTCCCGTCGCCGGCCGCGAGAATCACTTCATAGTCTTTGAAAACCGGATGCAGCTCCAGCTTCTTTGCAAGCGCCTTTGCACTTACCACGCGATTTAAAAGCCAGAACGTGTGCTTCAACTC
Organism: Lachnospiraceae bacterium; assembly: GCA_022769005.1. Classification (GTDB taxonomy): domain Bacteria; phylum Bacillota; class Clostridia; order Lachnospirales; family Lachnospiraceae; genus UBA4285. The sequence goes on along the minus strand of JALEKK010000031.1, from coordinate 671 downwards.
ATTTCTAAGCTCCGGCGTGGAGAATGGGAACTTATCCTGGGTCGTCAGTGCATCGAGAAACTTGTCTACATCCGAGTCATGGACAAACTTCCCGGACTCATTTGTTTTGAAAAATTCATTCAAATCGAATGCATACTCTTCAATATCGTTATCCTCAAGCTCGATTCCCTGCCGCACCTTGTCTCGGATAATGTCAGACATCTGGTACGTGAAGAGCGACAGACGTGGCAGATTCTCATAAGGATTTTCCAGTTCGCTGGAGTTGTCCCAGTCACGCTTTTTCTTCTGCTCATCCGCATAGGTCCAGTTATAGATGGCATCTTCGGGAAATTTGTCATTGGCCAGAGCTTTAAACGGCGTTCCGGAAAGGTGAAGCGTGTATTTCCGGTTGATGTGATTAAATGCTGTATCGGTCTTGTAGGTATCTACCCCTTCATGTGCCTCGTCAATAATCAGAATATCCCAAGTCAAGCCTTTTTCTGCGCTGACTTCTGAGAGCTTTTCAAATCTTCCGCCAAAGTAGATGGATCCCTTCAAATCCTGCAGGCTGACAAATTCGATACAGCCTTTAATATTGGCTCCGGGTGCACTCAATTTATCCAGATACTCCTGACGGCTAAGTACATATTTCCGATCTTTGATCCCGTCTACAGTGCTGACAAAAAGGTATC
>JALEKK010000029.1 GCA_022769005.1 Lachnospiraceae bacterium | reverse complement strand
CTGGATTTGCCCACAGCAGGTTGAAACAGCTCTTTACTCAGGTATCACAACAATGATCGGTGGTGGTACAGGTCCTGTTGATGGTACAAATGCTACAACATGTACACCTGGTCCATGGAACATCGAAATGATGCTTAAGTCAGTTGAGCAGTATCCAATGAACATCGGTATGCTCGGTAAAGGTAACTGTGCTTATGAAGAGCCACTTGCAGAGCAGATCAAGGCTGGTGCTATGGGTCTTAAGCTTCATGAGGACTGGGGTTCAACACCTGCAGCTATCGATCACTGTCTTGGACAGGCTGACATCTATGATGTTCAGGTTTGTATCCATACAGATACACTTAATGAGTGTGGTTGCGTAGAAGACTCTATCAACGCATTCGCTGGTCGTGCTATCCATACATTCCACTCAGAAGGTGCCGGTGGTGGACATGCTCCTGACCTTATGGAAGTTGCTTCAGTTGCAAACGTTCTTCCATCATCAACAAACCCAACAATGCCATTCACAGTTAACACTCTTGACGAGCACCTTGACATGCTTTGCGTATGCCACCACCTCGACAAGAACATCCCTGAGGATTTAGCATTCGCTGAGTCAAGAATTCGTCCTGAGACAATCGGTGCAGAAGACGTTCTTCATGACATCGGTGCATTCTCAATGATGTCATCTGACTCACAGGCTATGGGTCGTCCTTCAGAGGTTATTACACGTACATGGCAGTGTGCATCTAAGTTAAAGGATCAGGTTGGACCTCTTCCAGAAGATGCAGGCAATGACAACGATAACTTCCGTGCTAAGAGATATATCGCTAAGTACACAATCAACCCAGCTATCACATTCGGTATTGATCAGTATGTTGGTTCTCTTGAAGTTGGTAAGTATGCTGATATCGTTCTTTGGAACCCAGCATTCTTCGGCGCAAGACCTGACATCATCATCAAGGGTGGTCTTGTAACAGCTGCTAAGATGGGTGAGGCTAACGCTTCTATCCCTACTTGTGAGCCAATCCTTTACAAGAAGATGTTCGGTGCTGACAGCAAGGCTGTATTTGATACATGCTTCACATTCGTATCAAAGGCATCTCTTGAAGCTGGTATCGCTGAGAAGTACGGTCTCCAGAAGACACTTCTTCCAGTTGAAGGCTGCCGTAACATTGGCAAGAAGGATATGGTACTTAACGATGCTACTCCAGAAATCATCGTTGATCCTGAAACATATGAAGTTACAGTTGATGGTAAGAAGGCATACTCAGAGCCAGCAACAGTTCTTCCACTTGCACAGGTTTACAACTTATTCTAATTGTTGCTTATAAACGTTTAGTTTTGAGTAATTATATATTATAAAAATAGGCGCGATGTGTTAGAGATTAGTGATAATTGCTACATGTCGCGCTTATCTAAACTAAGCTTCTTTTATAATATGTACTTTCAGTATGTTTATCAAAATAAGACAGGCTCAACATATAGGCAGGTTCACATATATATGTTATAAAATAAGTTTTTTGTATTAAAATAATACGAAAGGAGATATGAAGTCCTTAAAATTTTTAATGGATATTAAATCCGGACTTCGTATGATGATTTATTTATGATTTGTGAAAAAATTCTCGGTAAGATTCAGGATCCTGAATTTGCCGGTAAAAAGGTGGATTATGTAGATTTTCCATGGGATGAAGCTTTCAAGAGACTTCACAGAAAGAAGTCTCGCGGAGGAGTCGATATCGGCGTTAATCTTGATGATTCTGTTCTTGTACGAGGCTTAAATCAGGATGATGTATTGGCTGTTGACGGTGATACCGTAATTGCTGTTAACATCGAAGAGTGTGAGGCAATTGAAATTACCGTAGCTGAAGATCAACTGCATATGATTGCAAAGGTATGTTACGAGATAGGTAACAGACATGCTCCTTTATTCTGGGGTAAGGATAAGAGAACTTTCCTTACGCCGTATAATGAGCCGATGCTTATTTTAGTCAGAAAAATTCCGGGTGTTGAAGCTATGGTTGTTGAAGACAAGTTTGACTTCGATAACAGAATTTCCACATCGGTTTCGTCACATTCACACTAATTAGGAGATAACTATGGACTTAAACTCTAAGTTCCTACTGCTTCAGATTAATGATGCTATGTTCCCTATCGGTGCATATTCTCATTCATACGGTCTTGAAACATATATCCAGAACGGTATTGTTCATGACACACAGACAGCAGGAGAATTTATTAGAAAAAAACTTAAGTATAATATGCTTTACAATGAATTGGCATTTGTAAGATTTGCATATGATTATGCTAAAGAAGGAGATATCAAAAAACTTCTTGATTTTGATGATGTTATAGAAGCAAGTAAAACTCCGAGAGAAATCAGAGAGGCAAGCCAGAAACTCGGTTCCCGTTTCGTTAAAACGGTTCAGAGTATGGGTGTTGAAGATTTAGATCCTGTATTTGATCAATTTGTTGAAGCAAAGGGCAACGGACCTATTCATCACGCTACGGCATACGGCGTTTTATGTGCCGCTGCCGACATTGATTTGGATGATGCTTTAGATTGTTTCTTATATACACAGACATCCGGTTTGGTTGTTACAAGTGTTAAGACAATTCCTTTGAGCCAGACAAGCGGTCAGCAGATTCTTTACAGCATGATCGAGGTATTTGAAGAATTAATCGAAAAAGTTAAGGAAATGGATATCAGGAAAGTCGGTCTTGCAAGTCCGGGATTTGACTTAAGATGTATGCAGCATGAATACTTATATTCAAGACTCTATATGTCATAATATTCACAACATTAACAATTTTAAATTTGAGAGGTTATTTTTATGTCATTAACTAAAATTGGTGTAGCGGGTCCTGTAGGTTCAGGTAAAACTGCTTTAATTGAAGTGCTTACAAGAGAACTTGCAGGCGAATACAGTATCGGTGTTATCACAAACGATATTTATACAAAGGAAGATGCGTCTTTCCTTGCCAAGAACTCAGTAATTTCACGTGACAGAATCGCGGGTGTTGAGACAGGCGGTTGTCCTCATACGGCTATTCGTGAGGATGCATCGATGAACCTTGAAGCGGTTGAAGATCTTGTTGCTAAATTCCCTGATATTCAGCTTCTTTTCATCGAGAGCGGCGGTGATAACCTTTCAGCTACATTCTCACCTGAGCTTGTTGATGCTACAATCTTTGTTATCGACGTAGCCGAAGGCGATAAAATTCCAAGAAAAGGCGGTCCTGGTATTACAAAGTCTGACTTATTATGTATTAATAAGATTGACCTTGCTCCATATGTAGGCGCTGACCTTTCAATCATGGAAAGAGATTCAAAGAGAATGCGTGGCGACAAGCCTTTCATCTTCACAAATGTAAGAACAGGTGAAGGTGTTCAGGATGTAATTAACTGGATTAAACGTGATGTTTTATTAGAGGATATTAAATAAAGTGGCTTCAGAAAATAAATTTGGAAAAGTATCAGAATTAAAAATTGAAAGTGAATTCCGTGATGGAAAAACAATTGTAAGTGACAGCTTTTTCACACCACCTTTTAAGATAATGCTTCCTTTATACCAGAAGGACAAGTTAACAAATAAGGAAGTTATGAGACTGTTGCTTCTTATGGCATCTCCGGGAATTATGGAAGGTGACGTTCAGAAGTTTTCATTCGATATAAAAGAAAACAGTGATGTGGAATATTTCACTCAGTCATACGAAAAAGTTCACAAGATGCATGACGGATACGGTACGAGAGATGTATTTATCAATATGGGTAAGAATACATATTTTGATTATCATCCGATGCCTATTATGCCTTTTGCGGACTCTGCGGTGTTTAACAACGTACTCATTAATTTTGAAGATGAAACTTCAAAGCTTATATACGAAGAAATACTTTGCTGCGGTCGTGTTGCATACGGTGAAAGATTTGACTATCGTGAATTCAACAACCTTGTAGAAGTTCGTCAGGGCGGAAAAATGATATATAGAGATAATGTACAATTCGAACCTGAGATGATGGATATTTCAGGCCTCGGAATGTATGAAGGCTATACACATTTTGGCAATCAGATTTATTTCAACATTGAAAGATCTGAAGACTGGATTTCAGAAGTTAATAATCTTCTTAAGGATGCCGAGGAAATGGAAGGATCGGTTACTACTACAGGCAACGGCGATGTTGTTGTTCGAGTAATGGGATATAATGCAGATCCGATTGAAAAATTCTTCAGAAAGATTAAAGACTTACAGGCATAATCTGATAAATAAAACTGAATAAAAAAGTCGTCCGTATAAAAGCGGACGACTTTTTTATTCAGTTTTATTATTTTCTAAAAATGACAAACATCTTGCTTTATGTGAATAAAATCTGTAATCCGTAATGTGCAACATTTCGTAACATTTTAAAATCCCCGTTAGAAAAATTTACTGTATCCGTATCAGAAAACGGACTTATTTTTATTTAAAAACAGGTCAAAAACAAATCGGGAAATTTATTGCTCTGAAAAATTTAACAATATTTCATACCTTTTTACTTGAACACATATCTATTATTATAATATGATAAAAACAATATATTTAAATTTAATGATTAAATATCCAATATAATGCATATTCGAAAATGATACTTAACAGTTGTAAGTCATATATCATTTTATTGATTTGTTTATTATTTATTAACTGTGGATATGTAGGATTACATTTATATAAACGGAGATTACATTATGGATAAGAAAGTTAATCACAATAAAGATACAGGAGTTGACGCTGATAATATATCTGATTCAGCCGGCGTAGAAAAAAATTCAAACAGCGAAGAATTAGAGACTGAAAAAAACGACTACGGGGAACATAACGCAGAAAAAACCGCTTCATCTCAGTCCGGTAATGCCGAAAAAACGGTTATTATTAACAGCACAAAAATAATGAATAAAACTGTGGAGGCCAATGATTTTGATTATACAAAACATTTTAAGACAACGGCCGAAATAAGAAATCAAAGCGAAAATACGGAAGATTCATCCGAATATGAAGAAGATATTAACAAACAAATAGAACAGTCCCTAAAAAAATTAACCGAGGATGAGGTATTACTTTCAAGAGAAGAATATCTTTCAAACGAAGACACGGGCGCCGATACCGATAAGCGGTATCAACAAAACACTTCCGACATAGCTGAAAAAAACTCAAATAATGTTGCTCATTCAAATTCCGGCAAAAGTGCCGATACTAATTTAAAAAATACCGAGCAGGGGAAGCCGACGGGAAAATCTCCTGAAACTTCGGTGAAAAAGCCGTTTTATAAAAATATAAAATTTATTATTCCGGCAATAGCCGCATTGGCAGGTGTTGTTGTACTGATTATAGTTATTAACCTTAACAATAATTCTTACAACAGTACATATAAGAAGGGCGAACAGGCATATGCAAACGGAGAATATGAAAAAGCTCTGGAGTATTATTTAAAGGCAAGCAACAGCAATGACGGCAAAAGAAATACCGACATGCTTCTTCACATGGCAGATGCTTATTTTAGACTTGAAAAATATGACGACTCAATTGCCGTATACAATCAGGTTTTGAATATTGATGAAAAGAACGGGAAGGCAGTAGCGGGACTGCTTGAAAATTATACTAAGAAAAAAGATATCGACAATATTAATGCGGTCTTAAGAAAGTATGAAAACAGCGGAATGGACGAATATATCGCTCCTTACGATGTTACGGCGCCGAAGGCAAGCGTGGACAGCGGCTCATATGATGACTCACAATCCGTAAAGTTTACTTCGGATGACGGCACGACAATTTATTATACTTTAGACGGAAATGATCCGTCGGATAAATCAAAAATATATACGAGACCTATTACGGTAAATGAAGGTTATACGGTTATTTCCGTCGTTGCATATAATTCGGAAGGGGTGCGAAGTAAAATAGCAACTTATGAATATAACATAGATTATATGATTCCTGATGCTCCTTCCGTTTCATTGGGTGACGGAAAGTACGTATCGGGCACAAGCGTAAGCATTTCCGTTCCGGAAGGTTCAACAGTATATTACACAACCGACGGAAGCGATCCCACAAAAGATTCAACAAAATATGAAAAAGAAATAAGTCTGCCTATGGGACATACAAAGCTCTCTGTTGTTGCAATTAATGATAAAAGCGGAAAATCAAGTGATATTGTAAGAAGAGAATATGACATTGTTGCTTACGGACAAAATGCATCCGACAATTCAACGGTTAATACAAACGGTCAGAATGTTACCGGCAATCAAAGCACCTCAAATAATTAAATACAGGATTATTATATTTGTGAAAGAGAATAAGAGCGGGTAACAAATTCATATATACGGTAAATGGATTGTAATATCATGACAGATATACAATCCATTTATTATGCACGGCATGTTGATTAATCAGCAAGACAGTGGCTTATGCATGGATATAGTTTCAAGAACAGCAGTAAAGAAATAAATGGTATCGAGATATTTAAGTAATATGTTTTGAGGATATGGAAATGAATAAAATTTTGATTGTAACGGGCGGTAATGTCGATTACGAATGGGCGTCCGATTTTTTATTCGGAAGAAAATACGAAAGTGTCATCGCTGTGGACAGCGGTTATAAACATACATTGTCATTAAATATCGGAGCAGATGTTGTTGTAGGTGATTTTGATTCTCTCGATAAGGAAATATTTTCCTGTATGGATAAGTCTGCGGTATATAAATACCCAAGTGAAAAAGATTATACTGATACGGAACTGGCACTGCACAGAGCAATCGGGATGAATCCGGATGAAATAGATATTATAGGAGCAACAGGATCAAGGGCGGATCATTTTATGACAAGCGTTATGAACTTAAAACTATGTGCCGATAGAAAAATAAGAGCCGCAATCTACGACAGGAACAATAAAATATACATTTTGGAAAGCGGAGACATCGCAAAAATAAAAAGAGACGGACAATACGGAGAATATGTTTCGATAATTCCGATTTCCGATATTGTTATAACACTTGAAGGTTTCAAATATCCGTTGTACAAAGAAAATGTTTCGTTCGGCACCACCGTTTGCCAATCGAACGAAATAAAAGAATATGAAGGTATTATTACCGTACATAAGGGAACAGCGGTGGTATGCGAATCAAAGGATTGATTAAAAAATATGAAAACAGTGATTATCGGCGGCGGAGCGGCAGGTATGACGGCGGCCCTGTTTGCGAAAGAAAATAATAATGAAGTAATAATATTGGAAAAGAATGAAAAGTTGGGGAAAAAACTATTCATAACCGGGAAAGGACGTTGTAATTACGCCAATATTGCGGAGTTTGATAAACTTATAGACAGTGTGGTGACCAACAATAAATTTATGTATTCGTCATTTAGGGCATTTTCCAATACAGATGCAATAAATTTTTTTGAAGAGTTAGGTTTGAAAGGTAAAGTTGAGAGAGGAGGAAGAGTCTTTCCCGTATCTGATAAATCGTCAGACGTAATCAAAGTTCTTGAAAAGGCAATAAGATCAAAGGGAATAAGTGTCAGACTTAATACCGAGGTCAGGGAACTTTTGGTGGAAGATGATAAAATAAAAGGAGTAGAGCTTAGGTCCGGAGAAGTTGTTACCTGTGACAAATGTATAGTTGCGACAGGCGGAATGTCATATCAGTCAACAGGTTCAACAGGAGACGGATATAAATGGGCGAAGGAGACGGGACACAGAATAGAAGAAATATGCGGCGGGCTTACCGGACTGAACACAAAAGAAGATTATCCGAAGAAAATGCAGGGATTATCGTTAAAGAACGTAGAAGTTTCAATATATAACATGGGAAGTGAAAAGGTTGTTTTCAGAGATTTCGGAGAAATGTTATTTTCCCATTTCGGAGTAACAGGACCGGTTATTCTTACGGCATCCAGTTATATAGGGAAAAAATTAAAAGGCGGAAATATGAAACTCGTTATAGACTTTAAGCCTTCTTTGGACAGAGAGAAACTGGATCACAGACTTCTCAGGGATATAGACGATAATCCGCACAGATCATACAGGAACATGCTTAAGACACTGCTGCCGGAAAAGGCTGTGGACGTTTTTGTAGAAAGGACCGGAATAAAAAAGGATACAAAAGCCGGAAATCTTACAAGAGTACAGAGAGAAAAACTTGTAAATGAATTGAAACATTTTGAGCTGACCGTAACCGGTACGCGTCCGGTAAATGAAGCGATCATTACGAAAGGAGGAGTTTCTGTTAAAGATTTAAAACCGAAAACATTTGAATCTAAACGTGTTAACGGGTTATATTTTATAGGCGAAGTTATAGACGTCGATGCAATTACGGGAGGATTTAATCTGCAGATTGCATGGTCAAGTGCATATGCCGCGGGAATTGACTGCAGATAATACGGTTACGGTGTCAAAAGTCAGTAACCGTGCATATTGTATGCGAGAGTGTCGGCATGAGGTATAGATATACCGCAAATGAGGCAAAAGTTACTTTTGATATTCATTAGTACCTATGTAGTTCCGACTTACAAGCTCCCACCTCAAACGCCGAAGGCGTTAGGTGGGGGTAGTTGACTTATAATATATAAAACAATAAATTTGAGTATGGATATTTTAATTAATATATATAATTATATTAGAAAACATGTTGTATTTTCTTCATATAAAAGAAAGAGGTTATGATGATTTATTCAATTGCCATAGACGGACCGGCAGCTGCCGGAAAAAGCACAATTGCGAGAAATGTTGCAGAAAAAACAGGCTTAATCTACATTAACACGGGAGCGATGTACAGAGCTGTTGCGTATTGGTGCATGAAAAACGGAGTTCCGACAAGAGAGAAGGAGCCGCTCAAATCAAGAATAAATGAGATTGATATTAATATTTCATACGAAAACGGAATACAGCAGCTTATACTTAACGGAGAAAATGTGACGGAAGATCTCAACTCGGAAGAGGTGGGAAGAGAAGCCTCAAAAGTCTCACAGTTTCCGTTTGTAAGATTAAAACTCGTTAAACTCCAGCAGGAAATTGCCAATAAGCAGTCTGTGGTTATGGACGGAAGAGATATAGGTACAAAGGTGCTTCCCGGAGCATTTTTTAAAGTATATATGACCGCATCGTCTTCGGTTCGTGCCAAAAGAAGATATGATGAACTTACGGCAAAGGGAGTGGAGTGCGATTACAATACCATTTTGTCAGACATAGAACACAGGGACTATGAGGACGAAAACAGAGAATTGGCTCCGCTTAAGCAGGCATCTGACGCAATATTAATCGACACATCCGACATGAGTGTGGATGAGGCGTCAGACAAAATAAAAGAATTGTTTGAAAAAAAGAAAGAGGAATATGAAAGAAATCATAAAAGCTGAGTCGGCGGGCTTTTGCTTTGGCGTGGAACGGGCCGTTGACATGGTGAGAGAAGAACTTGAAAAGGGCGAAGGCAAAATATACACATACGGACCTATTATTCATAATGAGTCAGTTGTTAAGGAATTTGCCGATAAAGGGGTAGAAATAATAGACAAACCGTCGGATTTGGACGGTAAGGAACGGGGAACCGTAATTATCAGATGCCACGGCGTTGCAGAGAATATTTACAAAGAGCTTGAATCCAAAAATGTTAAAATAGCAGATTCCACATGTCCTTTTGTATTGAAAATACATAGAATTGTTGAAGAAAAGAGCAAAGAAGGAAAACAAATAGTAATTATAGGCAACGAAAGTCATCCCGAAGTACAGGGAATTATAGGATGGTGCTCATCTAAAGCTATAGTTGTCGATGATGAGGAAAAAGCTTATGGTTTTGAAAGTGACAATAAGGATTTGCATATTGTGTCACAAACCACATTTCAAAGCGAGAAATTCACACATTTAGTTGAAATAATAAAGCAAAAGGGCTATAATGTTGATATTAGTAATACAATTTGTAATGCTACGGAAGTACGGCAAAAGGAAGCCTTCCGGATCGCCGGGAAAGTTGATGCTATGATTGTGATCGGAGGAAGTAACAGTTCCAATACGAGAAAACTGTATGATATTTCTAAAAGAGAGTGCCAAGAAACTTTCTTGATTCAAGATGTAAATGATCTTGATTTAGAAAGACTGAAATCAGCAAAACGCATAGGTATTACAGCAGGGGCCTCAACCCCAAACAACATAATTCAGGAGGTTTACACCAGTGTCAGAGCAAAGTTTTGAGGAATTGCTAAACGAGAATTTTAAAACAATACATACAGGAGAAATCGTTGACGGTACGGTAATCGATGTCAAGGAAGATGAGATTATCCTCAACATAGGATATAAATCAGACGGCATAGTTACAAGAAATGAGTATTCATCGGATAACAATCTTGATCTTAGAACAGTTGCCAATGTCGGCGATGAAATGAAGACAAAGGTTATCAAAATTAATGACGGTGACGGACAGGTAGTTCTTTCATACAAGAAGATGATTGCGGATGCAGGCAGCAAAAAGCTTGAAGAAGCATTTGAGAACCAGACTGTTCTTACAGCTAAAGTAACTCAGATCATGAACGGTGGTCTCGGTGTTATGGTGGATGAAACAAGAGTATTCATCCCTGCAAGCCTTGTTTCGGATGTATATGTTAAAGATCTTTCAACATTTAAGGACAAGGAAGTTTCGTTTACAATCATTGAATACAACCCACGCAAGAGAAGAATTGTAGGTGATTGTAAGTCCCTTATTCTTGCAAGCAAGAAGGAGAAGAAACAGGAGATTCTCGATAATATTAAAGAGGGAGAAGTAATCGAAGGAACAGTTAAGAATGTTACACCTTTCGGTGCTTTCATTGATCTTGGCGGCGTTGACGGACTTCTTCACATTTCTGAGATGTCTTGGGGAAGAACAGAAAATCCTACTAAGATTTACAAAGTAGGCGATACTGTTAAATGCTTTGTTAAGAGCATTGACGGAGACAAGATTGCGCTCAGCGTTAAGTATCCGGACGCAAACCCATGGAATGACGCCACAAGCAAGTATGCTCGCGGTAACGTGGTTAAGGGCGTTGTTGCAAGAATGACAGACTTTGGCGCATTCATTCAGTTAGAAGACGGTATTGATGCTCTTCTTCATGTATCTCAGATTTCAAAGGATCATGTAGAGAAGCCATCAGACATACTTAAGGTTGGACAGGAAGTAGAAGCTAAGGTTGTTGATTTTAACCCAAGCGAAAAGAAAATCAGCTTAAGTATCAAGGCTCTTTCAGATAAGGATGATACAGCAGAAGAATAATTAAAATAAATTTAATATCATTTTTCAATAGATGTATTATATTTAAAAGGAATCCGGAAAATAAAATCCGGATTCCTTTTCTTTATGTAAACAAAAAAACAAAATTGTATTACAATTTTATTTAATTATTTTATAAAATAGTATACAGTATACAATTTTACTTTATTAGAAAGTTGACAGTTTAATTGTATCTTTCATTATTACAAAACTTAATATACTTAAGTAAAAAAAGGATTATATAGGTTTATATTCCATGAAGAGCAGTCAGGACACTTAATAATATTAAAAATAATCTGCTTTTCACTAAAAAACAGAAATTATGGATATGGACTTTTTTCCTTTAATAATGTACAATTCAGAAACATAATTGTTTTTATTTCAATACATATTTATTTTATATTTATGTTTTTCGGGAGGTATGTGTATGTACAGGTCAACGTTCAAAGGCGGATGTCACCCCTTTGAAGGAAAGGAAATGTCAAGTACAAAGCCGGTCGTAAATTTGGAACCGGGTCCTGAACTTGTATTTCCTCTTTCACAGCATGCAGGCGCTCCTGCGACTCCGGTAGTTAAACCGGGTGATGAAGTACTTGCCGGTCAACTTATTGCTGAGGCAAACGGAGCGATATCCGCTAACATTCATTCTTCTGTATCGGGAAAGGTAAAAGCCATACAAAAACGACCTCTGCCTACCGGCGGAGTCGGAATGAGTATAGTAATTACAAATGATAATGAATACAGAGAAGTTGAATATAAACCGGCATCTCTTGAAGAGTTATCAAGAGATCAGATTCTTGAAAGAATAAGAGCAGCCGGAGTAGTCGGTATGGGTGGAGCAGGATTCCCGACGGATTCCAAGTTTAACCCAAGTAACTATGAAAAAATAGAGTATCTTGTGGTAAATGGGGCTGAATGTGAGCCGTATCTTACATCTGATTATAAGAATATGACAGATTCCCCCGAAAAAGTAATCGGGGGAATTAAAATTGCTCTTAAGGTGCTTCCTAATGCAAGAGCGATAATCGGAATAGAGGATAATAAACCGGATGCAATCAGTATTTTCCGTGATAAGTGTTCCAATGAGCCGAAGATTGAAGTTGCCAAGCTTAAAACGAAGTACCCTCAGGGATCGGACAGAATGTTGGTATATGCCACAACGGGAAAAAAGATAAGTCCAAAGGAGCGATCCAACAAGTTCGGCGTAGTGGTAGTAAACGTATCAACCCTGGCTGCGGTATATGATGCGGTTATTGAGGGAAAACCATGTATAGAAAGAATATTTACCGTAAGCGGTGACGATATCGCTAATCCGGGAAATTTCAGAGTGCGCATCGGAACACCTTATAATGAAGTTCTTAAAGCTGCGGGTGGAACAATTCAGGATCCGGAAAAATATATTAACGGCGGTACCATGATGGGATTCGCAATGTATGATTTGACATCATCCGTTACAAAAACGGCTTCATCCCTCCTTGCACTTAAAAAAGATGAGGTTTCCGCAAATGAACCTCCGACGCCGTGTATTAATTGCGGAAAATGCGGATTCGCATGTCCTATATACCTTATGCCTAATAAAATGTATAAATTGGCAAATAACGGCGATAAGGAAGGCTTTTTAAAGATGTACGGTGATTACTGTATAGCATGCGGATGCTGTTCATATGTTTGTCCTGCTAAGATTCCTCTTAAGCAGTCATTTAAGACGATGAATTCAATTATTAAGGCTGAAAAGAAAAAGAAAAGGGCGGAGGTAAAGAAGTGAGTTTATTACATGTATCGGAAAGTCCGCACGTCAGAAGCAAAAATACAACTCAAAAGATAATGCTTGATGTATTTATAGCGCTTATTCCGGCATCGGCATTTGGTGTATACAACTTCGGTGTACCGGCTCTTATCAGATTATTGGTTGGCATTTTTGCATGTGTAGCTTTTGAGGCGATTTATCAAAAGGCAATGAAGAAGAAAGTAATGGTGGGAGATATGTCTGCCGCCGTAACCGGTCTTCTTCTTGCAATGAACATCCCGTCAACTTTTCCTATATGGATGGAAGTGGTAGGATGCGCATTTGCAATTATTATTGTTAAGCAGCTGTTCGGCGGTTTGGGTCAAAACTTTATGAACCCGGCATTGGCGGCTCGTTGTTTCCTGCTGATTGCTTATACAAAACCTATGACGGATTTTGTTATTGACGGTGTTTCAGGAGCTACTCCTCTTCAGATTTTAAAACCGGGAGGAGAGGCGGTAGGAGCAACCGATCTTCTTTCAATGTTCATAGGTACAAATAACGGTGTTATCGGAGAGACATCAGCAATGTTATTGCTTGCCGGAGCCGTATACTTACTTATAAAAAGAGTAATCAAGGTGCATATTCCTCTTTCTTACATAGGAATGTTTGCAGCCATGACATTCTTCCTGGCGCCGGGACATCAGTTTGATATTATGTACACACTTATGGAAGTGTGCAGCGGCGGTATCATTCTGGGAGCTTTCTTCATGGCTACGGACTATGTAACAAGTCCGGTATCTAACAAAGGTAAGATTTATTTCGGATTGATCCTCGGTGTGCTTACATTCTTATTCAGAATGTTGGGACCGAACTCGGAAGGTGTGGCATATTCAATCATTATAGCCAACCTGCTTACACCGTTTCTCGATATGGCATCAGTTCCTAAGCCGTTCGGCTGGATCAAACCTGAGAAAAAGGAGGCTGATAGGAAATGAGCAAACAGGTAAAAGACGCACTTCGTCTGCTGCTCCTTACGGTAGTGGCCGGGGCGGCTCTCGGTGTTGTATATAATGTTACGAAGGGGCCCGTTGCGGAAGCCGCGCAGAAAAAGCAGGAACAGGCATATAAATTAGTCGTTCCTGAGGCGGACAAATATGAAGAAATTGACAATACGGATTACAATGACTCCAATATTGAATCGACAATGAAGCCTGTTCTTGCCAATGCTCCGGGAGTACATTCAGATATTTCAGTCAACAAGGTGTTGGTAGGATTAAAAGGCGACAAGGTTGTGGGTACGGTTGTTAATGTAACGTCTCATGACGGTTATAACGGAGATATCAGCTATTCCGTAGGAGTAGATGCGGAAGGCAAAGTTAACAAGGTTGAACTCCTTTCCATAGCCGAGACACCGGGTCTCGGCATGCAGGCTAAGACAAAACCGGAACATCTTGAACAGTATGTGGGAGTTGCATCGGACAACTTCACAATAGTGAAGGACGGAACGGGTAATCTTAAAAAAGATGTAAAAGATAAAACTGAAAAAATTGACAGCTTAAGCGGTTCGACGATAACTTCCAAATCAATTAACAACGGAATTAATGCAGCCGTTGTAACGGCTAAGACGGTGTATTCAACGCCGGGCTTAAAGACGGTAGGAGGTGTTCCGATTGGGTAAGAAAATATTAGAAAGATTAGGTAACGGTATTATCAAGGAGAATCCGATACTTGTCGGAATGCTTGGTATATGTTCCACACTTGCCGTTACGACATCGGCAATAAACGGTTTGGGAATGGGAGCATCAACGCTTATAGTTTTGGCTCTTTCAAACTTAATAATATCTCTTCTCAGAAATTTTTTACCGAACAGTGTTCGTATTCCGGGATATATAGTTATTGTAGCTTCACTCGTTACCATAATTCAGTTCTTTATGCAGGGATTCGTTCCTGATTTATATGAATCTCTGGGTATATTTATACCGCTTATAGTTGTTAACTGTATTATCTTGGGAAGAGCGGAATCATATGCTGCAAAAAACGGTCCGATACTTTCATTATTTGACGGTATCGGCGTAGGTCTCGGATTTACGATGACACTTACCATTCTCGGAGCGATAAGAGAATTTTTGGGAAGCGGAACTGTTTTTTCAACAGGTGCAACTCAGTTATTTAAACTTCCCGAAGGAACATGGTATGAACCTGCAAGTATTTTTGTACTTGCTCCGGGAGCCTTCTTTGTACTTGCGTTTATGACAGCGGTTATGAACAGGGCAAAGAGAAAGAAGGGACTTCCTCAGGCTGAAGTTCCGGACTATACACAGGACGGCGGATGTGCATCCTGTTCAATAGATTCATGTGCAGGCAAAACCATTGCCGAAATGAACAACAAAAATAAGGTGGAGATAAAGAGCCGTCCTATTGATGTTGTTGTTAAAGAAAAGACGGGAGAGGGGGAAACTAAAGAATGAATCTTATTTTGATTATTGTAAGTGCGGCATTTGTTAACAATGTTGTTCTCAGTCAGTTCCTCGGTCTTTGCCCTTTCCTCGGCGTATCGAAGAGAATTAAGACTTCGACGGGTATGGGAGGCGCTGTTATTGCAGTTATAACCATATCATCGGCAATATGCAGTTTATTATATCAATTTGTATTGGTACCTCTGGACCTTACATATTTGAATACCATAGTATTCATTCTTGTTATTGCTTCTTTGGTACAGTTCCTTGAAATGTATATTAAGAAGAGCAATCCTAAATTGTATGAGTCACTCGGAGTGTACCTTCCGCTTATAACTACAAACTGTGCCGTTCTCGGTGCCGTTCTTACCAACGTACAGAAGGATTACAATTTTATAGAATCGGTAGCCAGCGGATTCGGTACATCATTGGGATTTGCCATAGCTCTTCTGCTTATGGCTTCAATTCGTGAAAGAATCGAAGGAAATGACATACCTTTAAGTTTTCGCGGAATGCCTATCGTATTAATAACGGCAGGTTTAATGTCAATTGCATTTATTGGTTTTTCAGGTGTTTTATAAAAAGTAGGGGGTGAGCGTAAATGACAGGCTTTATTATAGCGGCTGTGGTTGTCGGCGCTATCGGAATTGCATTGGGCATATTTCTTACTTATTCCAGTAAAAAATTTGAAGTTCCGGTAGATGAAAGGGAAGCTGAAGTCAGGGAAGTTCTTCCGGGAAGTAACTGCGGTGCGTGCGGATATCCGGGTTGTGACGGAGCGGCTGCGGCAATCGCAAAAGGCGAAGCTCCTGTAACGGCATGTCCCGTAGGCGGTGCATCAACTGCTGAGATAATAGCAGGTATTATGGGTGCGGAAGCCGGAGAGATGGAAAAGACAACCGCTTTTGTAAAATGTATGGGCGATTGTGAAAAAGCTAAGTCCAATTATGAGTATACGGGAATCAAAACCTGCGCAGCGGCATCCGTTGCTCCGGGAGGCGGTGCGAAAGCATGCTCATACGGATGTGATGGTTTCGGTGACTGCGTGGCGGTATGTGAATATGATGCAATACATATTGTTAACGGAATTGCGGTAGTCGATCCTGAGAAATGTACTTCATGCGGACTGTGTGTTAAGGCATGTCCTAATGCATTGATCGAAATTATTCCTGCTAAGGCACGTACAAAAGTTGCCTGTGCTTCAAAGGAATTCGGTAAGGACGTAAAGGAAGTATGTTCAACGGGATGTATCGGATGTAAAATATGTGAGAAGCAATGTCCTCTTCCGGAAACAGCAATCGTGGTTACGGATAACATTGCTCATATAGATTATGACAGATGCATTAACTGCGGAAAATGTGCGGCTAAATGTCCTACTAAGGTTATTCAGTTTGAGCCTCGCAAGCCAAAGGCAGAAAAACCGGCGGCAGAACAGGCTTAAAGTAAATATAGTTAGACACAGCTAATTATTTAACTTGATAAAAGATTGTTGTATTGATAATATTATTTATCAGATACAACAATCTTTTTGTATATATTTTAATGTAGAGGAAAAAATATGCCTTTGGAAAATAATGTCAATGCGACTAAGAAAAAAAACAGAACGGGTTTAATTGTAATCATTGCAATTATTGCGGCCGCAGGTATACTTGCGGTTGTTTTTTGGCTGATGAACAGAGGACCCGCCTCGTCTGTTTTGATAAAAGTTGACGGAAGGACTGTCAAAACCGTAAGTATTAATCAGAATCAGACAATAAAAGTCGAGGGCTATAACGGAGGATATAACATAGTAGAAATACACAACGGTACGGTAGATGTAACGGAATCCGATTGCGATAATCAGATTTGTGTAAATTCCGCGGCCATATCAAAACCCGGTCAGACAATAACATGTATTCCGCACAGAGTTGTGGTAGAAATAGTGGGTGGAAGTGACGGCGTGGATTCCATGGTAAATTAATATGAGTAATACAGGAAAAAGAGGGACAAGAGAACTTGCTTTATGCGGAATGTTGGCTGCCATGGCGATGGTGTTCGGCTATATCGAAAGTCTGCTGCCCATACCGTATCCGTTTCCGGGTATGCGACTGGGTTTTGCCAATATAGCAATTATAGCGGCTCTGTATCTTTACGGTCCCAGAGATGCTTTCATAATAAACATAATAAGAATAGTTCTTTCAGGTTTATTATTCGGCAATTTTAATACATTTGTGTTGGGTTTTTCGGGAGGCATGGTAAGTACGGCGGTTATGTCCCTTTTGAAAAAAACAGATAAGCTTAACATTATTGCGGTGAGCGCCGTGGGAGGAGTGTGTCACAATATAACTCAGGTAGCGGTTGCCATGCTTTTGTTAAGCACTCCCACGCTTATTTTTATGACTCCGATATTTATAGTATTGGGAGTGATAACAGGTGCAGTGTGCGGAGTCGTTGCAAGATTATTCGTTAAACATGTAAATAAAACAGCTTAGTCTTGACTTATATATATTTGGGTGTTATAGTTGGCACAATTAGAAAGTAGAGGTCGCAATCTTAAAGAGTAGCAGGACGGACGTTTATGCGCGTATGATGTCTTGTGAAAGGGAAGATTGCCGAAGTGAGATTACAGCATAATGTATTCGAAGCTGGGCAGACAGTTAATAACTGTCTGACTGTCATCGTTTGATGGGGAGCTACTTAAGCGAAAAGCTTTATATAGTTCGATAACACCCAGTGACCTTCTGCATTTATTTTTGTAGAAGGTTTTATTTATGTAAGATGATTTATATCTTGCACCCGTATGATAATTAAATCGGGAATGAATATGACTATTTTCTTAATAAATTTATTTTTTTAGGAGGAATTATGGCTGTTTTTACAGGTGCGGGTGTTGCAATAGTTACACCGATGAAAGAAGGAACAAAGGAAGTAGATTACGAAGCATACGGAAAACTCATAGATTACCAGATTGAAAACGGAACCGATGCAATCGTAGCGTGCGGCACAACAGGTGAATCCGCGACTTTAAGTGAAAAAGAGCATATGGAAGTAATCGAATATGCAATTAATTATGTTAATAAGAGAGTTCCGGTTATTGCGGGAACAGGATCCAACAGTACGGAAACAGCTGTTGAATTATCAAGAGATGCAAGGAGAATGGGAGCAGACGCTCTTTTAATAGTAACGCCTTATTATAATAAGTGTACTCAGAAGGGTATGTATGAGCATTATAAGGAAATTGCCGCTTCGGTGGATGATACTCCGATTATTATGTATAATGTTCCGAGCAGAACCGGTTGTACAATTGCTCCGGAAACAGCGGTATCTCTTGCCAGGGATGTAGATAACATTGTCGCAATAAAGGCGGCTACGGGAAATCTGAGTCTTGAGACAAAGACCATGCAGCTTGCTGAAGGCTGTCTTGATATGTATTCCGGAGAGGACGGACTTATAGTTCCTTTAATGTCCATAGGGGCAAAGGGTGTTATTTCCGTTCTCTCAAATGTGGCTCCTCGTCAGACACATGATATTTGTGCAGAGTTTTTAGCCGGAAACACAGAAAAGGCAAGAGAGCTTCAATTCAAGGCTCTTCCGCTCATTGATGCATTATTCTGTGAGGTAAATCCTATTCCGGTAAAGAAAGCTCTTGAATTAATGGGATTTCAGGTAGGTCCGCTTCGTATGCCGCTTACGGAGATGGAACCGGCAAATGTGGAAAGACTTAGAAAGGCAATGCAGGATTACGGTATTTTACAATGACAAAGATTATTTTACATGGATGTAACGGTCATATGGGACAGACCGTTGTTAATATAGTTAATGAAAAAGAAGGCTGTGAGATAGTGGCCGGAATAGATACAAGAGGAGAAGCAAGGAACGGATTTCCTGTATTCTCGGATATTAATGAATGTAATGTTGAAGCTGACGTAATAGTGGATTTTTCTTCGGCGGCAGCCATTGACGGTCTTCTTGACTATTGTGAAGCGAGAAAGATTCCGGTTGTACTTTGCACAACGGGTTTAAGTGAAAATCAGCTTGAAAGGGTAAAGAAGGTATCCGAGAGTGTGGCCGTACTCAAATCGGCTAATATGTCGCTTGGTATTAACATGCTTTTCAAACTTTTAAAAAGTGCGGTGAATACACTTGAACCGGCAGGATTTGATATGGAGATTGTCGAGAAACATCACAACAAAAAGGTAGATGCTCCAAGCGGAACGGCAATGGCCCTCGGAGAGGTTCTCAGAGAAAGTGCCGGAGACGATTATTATTTCGTGTATGACAGAAGTAACGAAAGAAAGCCGAGAGACAGAAAAGAAATCGGCTTAAGTGCCGTTCGCGGCGGTAATATCGTCGGAGAACATGAAGTGATATTCGCCGGAGAAGATGAGGTGATTACATTTAAGCATACGGCATATTCCAAGGCTGTATTTGCAAAGGGTGCGGTAGAAGCAGCGGCGTTTCTTGCAGGTAAAGCAGCGGGACTTTATGATATGCAGGATGTAATAGCAGACAGAATATAACGGCGAACAAAATCTGACATTTATTCATAATAATAAAACCCCTTCTTTATATAACGGGAGTATGATTTTAAGTATACCTTAAAGGTATTCACAGGCTTCCGCATATATAGAAGGGGTTATTATATGTCTGTGACATAATCAAATAATGAGTGACGATAAATCAAATAATTACAAAAAACTCGTTTTTTTCAACAATATTTTTAAACAATAACTTTTTATACAGACATAAGGCATATTTATTGTCATTTCGTATATTAAGTAAAACAGTATTGTCATATTCGGAGAAGAATTCTCCGAAAGTAAATAGCAACAGGTCGGTTGCAAGACCTTTGTGTCTGTATTCAACATCGACATAAACTGAACTCAAAAATGCCGCATTTCCCACAAGAGTAATTCGGGCAGACGCTGCCATACGGCCTTCCTGATAAACGGCTGATTCGTATTCATTTTCATATATCATACCGTAAGAGAATTCCGCATCGTTAAAATCGGATGACTTTGTGATGCTTTCGCGCAACGAATTAAAATATTCCGAATTATCTTCAAATGTCTTTTTATCAAGAGAAAAAAGGCATTCCGCAAGAGACGGTTCATATTTTTCCTCGAATAATCCCGTAACTGTCAGATAATAGTTATGTGATTTATTATATACTTCCGATAATTCCGAAATATCTTTTTTTCTGCACAGTACCTTTGTTACGGTATAACCGTCGGTGAAGTCATTAAAGTCTTTTTTTATTTCATTGAACATACAGTCCAATGCATTTTCAATATCGATATTGCAATATTTCAATTTTTCCGTATAAGCTAAATATACTTCACTTTCCAGATTCGGAACTTCCGGAAGATAATTATAAGGTATAATTAACTGATTATAATCATATATTACAAATGTTGCGATTATTACGGGTTCTCCGCCGGAATGTAATACATATACGGGAAATTCGGCATATTCTTCGGAAAATACCGAAATATCCGTATATACAATCTCGTTTTTTATAAGTTTCTTTATATACTCGTCACTTCTTTTAAATTTTTTAATTGTAAAACCGTCCATAATGATACCTGACACATATGATGATTATGCAATGTGGTTCGCCTTTCGGTTATTTTGTAAAGTTATTATACTATTATTTGTATTATTGCGATATATTTTGCCGGTACGCATAATAAATAATTAGGTAAACAGAACGTTTCGGTGGCAAATTTATTCGCTTAGGCATATAATATACCAATTAGTATAAAAAGTAACAACGGTACGGATTCCGTATATTGCCGTTTTATGGAGATTGTAATGGGTAAGGGTGAAATATTATTCACGGAGGGGCCGCTTAATAAAAAAATATTAAAATTCGTGCTTCCTCTCGTAATGGCATATTTTATACAGCAGGCATACAGCTCTGCGGACTTGATCATAGTCGGTCACTACATGGGTAAAAATGCTTCTGCGGCAATCGGCGCAAGCAGTTTGCTTATAACGATTGCCATAGGACTGTTTTCCGGCTTGGCAATGGGAGTGAGTATGTTATTTGCAAGAGCATACGGTGCGGGTGACAACGAAAGAAAAAAGAAAATATATCATTGCTCATACAGAGTCGCTGTTGCACTGGGGATAGGCGTAACCGTTGCGGGTTTTATTTTTTCTCCGTATCTGCTTAAATTAATGCAGACTCCCGATGACATTTTTGAACTTACGGTCATATATTTCAGAATATATTTTTTGGGTATTACATTTATGGCTGTTTTCGAAATGTTCGCGTCAATAATAAGAGCAGTCGGGAATTCATCCGTTCCGATGATATTTCAAACGATTGCCGGAGGAATAAATGTAATTTTAGATCTTATTCTCGTTAACATCCTGGACAACGGTATCGTTGCGGTATCCGTTGCAACGGTGATAGCTCAGGGAATAGGAGTTGTTTTAATATCCGTATACCTCGCAAAAAATATGCGAAAAATATTCAACGGAGATACAAATGTCGTACATAAAAAATCCGGTAAAACAAATGAATGCGAAGAAATTAACGATAAATCTGTCGAGGCAGTTGTCGGCGAATTAAATAATCATGACACATCAGGTGACAGAACGAAGAAGGATGAAAAAGGAAACGATAAAACATCCGTAAAAGATGCTCCGGCAGACAATAACAGGGAAAAATCAAAAGAAAAGTATATGACAAGCGATAATATTGTAAGTGCCATATTTGCCCTCGGAATGCCGGTTGCTCTTCAAACCATGGTAATGTCAATTTCCAATATGTTTCTTCAGGCAAATATCAATACTCTGGGAGTTGATACCATAACCGCCTATACGGCATTTTTCAAGATAGAGCTGTTTATATATTATCCGGCTGTATCCGTGGGACAGGCATTGCTTATTGCCTCCAATCAAAACATAGGAGCCGGGAAGACCGAAAGAATCAGTCTTGTAATTAAGACCTGTTTAAAAATCGGGCTTGCGATGATTATACCTCTCGAAACACTGGAAACAATATTTGCACCTTATCTTGTAAGCATATTTAATTCGGAACCGGGAGTGATAGAAGTAGGAACGCAAATAATAAGAATCATAGCTCCGTTCTATGTTGTTTACTTAATATATGAGTGCATGTCCAATGCCGTAAGAGCCATGGGAAAGACAATTACGGCTACTGTTGTATCAATAACAACATTTGTCGGACTCAGAACGTTTTTGTATATAATAATAAATGTTTTAAATATTCAAAGCGTGGTAAATGTATCCGTCATATATATATCTACATGGTGTCTTGCCGTTGTACTTCTTATGATAATATGGAATAAATTAAGAAAAACGGCAGTCGGCAATGATATGGCATAAAGTCATTTATATCCCCCATACCCCCTTATATTATATGAACGATCAGTCATATAATATAAGGGATTTTATATTATCGGGAGGGAAACCGTGAATAAGGGAGATATTTCTTTTGTGCAGGGAGCACTTGAAAAGAAAATAATAAAATTTGTATTCCCGCTGATTGTGGCATATTTAATTCAACAGGCGTATAATTCGGCAGATCTTATTATTGCGGGACATTATATTGGGAAAAATGCTTCTGCCGCAATCGGTTCAGGCAGTATGGTAATAACATTGGCAATAGGACTTTTCGGAGGCTTGTCAATGGGCGTCGGAATGCTTTATGCAAGAGCCTGCGGAGCAAACGATTACAAAAGAAAAAAGGAAATATACAGATATACAAACGTACTTGCCGTTTGCCTCGGACTCGTAATTACCGTTTTAGGGTATATATTTACACCGTGGATATTGATGCTGATGCAGACGCCTGATGATATATTTGAACTCGCGATAACATATTTAAGAATATATTTGATAAGTATTACGTTTATGGCGATTTTTAATATGTTTTCGGGTATGTCGCGTGCCTCCGGTAATTCAAGGACTCCCATGATTTATCAGAGCATATCGGGAGGTATGAACGTAGCGTTGGATTTGCTGTTGATAAATATAACAGACAACGGAATCGGGGCGGTTGCGTGGGCAACCGTAATCTCTCAAGGTATAAGTGCATTTCTTATGATGAGATATATGAGAAAAAATATAAAAGCACAAAACTTTGACATGAAGTATGACGAAAACATTATTGATTCAACGGTAAAAAATGAAGAGAATTATACGGCAGGTATGATAAATGCCAAAAACGAAAACGACGGTACAATAGACAGGTTGTCAAAAAAAGAAGATGTTATCGGTGAAAAGAGCATTTTAGGAGCCGTGTTCATATTAGGTCTGCCTGTTTCAATTCAAACCATGGTGGTTACAATATCCAATATGTTTGTACAGGCTAATATAAATGCTTTGGGAGTTGACGCAATAAGTGCGTTTACGGCTTACTTTAAAATCGAATTATTTATGTATTATCCGATATTGTCAATTGGGCAGGCAGTTATGTATGCGATGAGTCAAAATATAGGAGCCGGAAAAGTCGAAAGATTGGATCTTGTTATGAAGACCTGTATAAAAACAGGGTTGATGATAATCATCCCGATTGAAGCCGCCACATTGATATTCGGCAATTTTTTGTTCGGAATATTTAATTCGGATTTAAGTGTAATAGATTTGGGGCTTCGCATAATATATACAACGGTTCCGTTTTATTGGATATACCTTATATTGGAATGCATGTCCAACGGAGTTCGTGCCGTGGGTCGCTCTGCACTGGCTACGACGGTATCCGTATTTTCTTTTGTTGTAATGAGAAGTCTTTTATTGATATTAATTTCCGTTATTCATGTGCAGACTGTGGTAAGCGTTGCTTTGATTTATCCCATAACATGGGGAGCAGCCGCCGTTTTATATACGATATCGTGGAATATGTGCCGAAGCGTATATAAAAGAAATGTAAAAATATAAATCATACAAATGTCGCATATGTGTTTAATAACCGTCGGATGTAGTATCGAAAACTACCATAAAAACTCTTAAATTTCCATAATCAATATGATATAATCGTTTACATAAATATTAAGTGATTATGACATTACAAATAGTACCTTTGTTGTATGAAGGGTTTGGTCTTATGACTTAACTTTTCAGTCTGATAATAAAGGTGCTTATTTTTATATAATTACTTATTTGTTATTGTTATGAATTATGTTTAAAAATGTACTTTTTATCATAAATACAATTTAAAAAGTATGAAGGGGATTTTATTATGAGAAAAGTAGCGATACTCACGGATACTAACAGTGGTATTACTCCTAAAGAAGCTGAAGATCTCGGTATAGGTCTTATACTTATGCCTATTATTATAGACGGTGAAACATATCTTGAATGGAAAGATCTTTCATATGAAGACTTCTTTAAGATCCAGGACAGTGATGCGAATATTACTACAAGTCAGCCAAGCATGCAGTCAATGACGGAACATTTTGATGCTTTGTTAAAGGACTATGAATCAGTTGTATTTATCCCTATGTCATCGGGACTCAGCGGAACATGCCAGACGGCAAATATGCTTGCCGGGGATTATGACGGTAAGGTTCAGGTTGTTAACAATCAGAGAATTTCCGTTACCATGAGACAGTCGGTACTCGACGCTCTTCATCTTGCGGAACACGGATTCAGTGCTCTTGATATAAAAAATATTTTAGAGAGAGAGAAATTTAATTCTTCCATATATATTACATTACAGACTTTAAAGCATCTTAAAAAGGGAGGACGTATTACTCCTGCGGCGGCTGCCATCGGAACTCTGCTCAAGATTAAACCCGTATTGCAGATTCAGGGTGAAAAGTTAGATTCATATGCCAAAGCAAGAGGTATGAACAAGGCTCAAAATATTATGCTTGAGGCCATGAAAAAAGACCTTGACGGCAGATTTGCAAAGTTTGCGGCAGAGAATAAAGTTCACATGAAGGCGTCATATACATTGACATATGACGATCCCGAAAGAAAGATATGGGAAGACCGTGTAAAGGAGACATTCAGTAATCTCGACTTTACGGCAGAACCATTGCCTATGAGTATTTCAACTCATATCGGTTACGGAGCTTACGCTGTTGCATGCAGCTGCTATATTCCGGAACTCGAAGGAGAGTAATTTTTATAAAATTAAGGTTGACAATAATTCGATATATTGATATTATAAGCAAGTCGCTAAGACATACGGCGATTTGCTTTTAAGCGCGAGTGGCTCAGTGGTAGAGCACCTCCTTGCCAAGGAGGGGGCCGCGGGTTCGACCCCCGTCTCGCGCTCTTGTATACGGATATATCTGTATGCATTACAATTACAAAATTTTATAATATGTTTTAAGCGCGAGTGGCTCAGTGGTAGAGCACCTCCTTGCCAAGGAGGGGGCCGCGGGTTCGACCCCCGTCTCGCGCTCTCATTATCCGGATGCCTTCAGGCATCTTTTTTATTGCTTTAGATTATTTATGTGTTAGAATTGAATGCGTATATTTTAAAAAGATTGTATATGTAATTATGACAGATTAGCATACCGTAATACGGAAAGCAGAACAGCAGAGGTATTGTCATGGAAATAATGAACGCAGTGATTGTGGTTTTAGTCGGAATTGCGATATTTATCGTGGCAGCCATACTAAACAAAAACAATCAAAATTATTATAAACTGATAGTATTTGATTTAGACGGGACTCTTATTGATTCCGGCGGGGATTTGGCGGACGCACTTAACGCAACCCTTGATAAAAACGGATTTACGACCATCAAACGGGAAGAAATTATTCCTCTTTTAGGCAACGGAACAAGAAGATTAATCTCAGACGTTTTGCCTGAAAATGCGAGTGATGAAATAAAAGAAAAGTGCTACAAAGAATTTCTTGAATACTATAAAGAACACGATACGGAAAAAACCATCACATATCCGGGTATAAAGGTGCTTCTCGGATACCTGAAAAATAAAAAGCGTTACAAGTTGGCGGTAATCACCAATAAGGATGATGCCATAGCCAAGGATATAGTAAATAAACTGATGCCCAATAAATTTGATTATGTAATAGGAAGCAATGCCGGGTTCAGAAATAAGCCGGCTCCGGATTCTCTTCTTTACCTATCTAAAAAAATGAAGGTGAAGAGTCACTTAATGGTTTATGTGGGTGATTCCGAAGTGGACTATAAATTTGCTTTAAACGGCAATGTAAATGTAATAATGGCGTCATGGGGATATAGAGATAAAGATTTTCTCAGACAGCTCGGAAACAGAGTTAATATTATCGATTTTCCGGGAGAATTACACGATTTACTTTAATCTTGCCGCAGCTTTATAAAGCATCATAAAAATGCTCCCGAGTTGTCGGATATGTCATATGTAATGATATATGCGATACCGAGGGAGCATTTTTATGTCCTGCAACATGTGAGCCGTGAAGCAACTCTGTCAGAGCCCGAAATGAAACCATATCTGAATATTTATTTCATTTTGTTTATTAATTATTTAAGGTATAATATATTGATAAAATATTTAGACTAAAAAGGGCAGACTATGTCACAGGATAAAAAAGTAATCAACAAAATATTATTTTCAAGAGCTCAAATAGTTGCTTTCGGATTTGCATTGGTGATTCTCACGGGTACACTATTGCTCATGCTGCCTATATCCTCAAAGACCGGGGAAGTTACGGGCTTTTTGGACAGTTTATTTACGTCCACGTCCGCAACATGTGTAACGGGTCTTGTAATTGCGGATACATATACTCACTGGTCGCTGTTTGGGCAGATTGTAATATTGTGTCTTATTCAAATCGGCGGACTCGGTGTTGTTACAATTACGGCAATGCTCTACATGCTTACGAGAAAAAGAATGAGCATTAATATGCGCGCGCTTATTCAGGAGAGTATTTTCTCAAGCGGAATGAACGGAGTCGTAAGAATGCTCAGGAAGATTGTTGTAAGAGTATTTATTATTGAGGGAATAGGTGCAATTCTTTTATGTATAAGATTTATACCGGAGCTCGGTATCATTAAGGGCACTTATTACGGCATATTCCATTCCGTATCGGCATTTTGTAATGCAGGATTTGATATTTTGGGATTCAAAGGGGAATATTCATCCCTGACGAGCTATATGAATGACCCTTTGGTGTTGTATACAATCATGGGGCTTATTGTTGTCGGAGGATTGGGATTTCTCGTATGGGACGATATCCTCACGAAGAAATTTAGATTTAAAAAATTCGCATTACACACAAAAATAGTTCTTGTGTCTACCATTGTTTTAATAGCTTCCGGTACGGTGCTTTATATTATCTTTGAACGGAATAATACATTTGCCGATATGAGCGCCCCTCAGGCAATTATGTCAGGCATGTTTGCAAGTATTACGCCGAGAACGGCAGGCATGAATTCCGTTGATCTTAACTTAATGTCACAGCCGAGCAAAATGCTTACTTGTTTCTTAATGTTTATAGGAGGAAATTCAGGTTCTACGGCAGGCGGTATAAAAACAACAACTCTTGTAATAATGACGGTATATGTATTCAGCCATATATTCGGAAGAAGCGGCGTGCACATCGGAAAAAGAAGAATCAGCGAAGAGAACATCAATCAGGCGTCTCTTGTGTTGTGGCTCAATGTAATGCTTGTTTCCGTGGCTACGCTTATAATAAGTGCCATACAGAATGTAAATATAGGATCCCTTATGTTAGAGGTGTTTTCCGCCATGGGTACGGTGGGGCTTTCTTCCGGACTGACAAGGGAACTTTTGCCCGTATCTCAGGTAGTTATTATATTACTGATGTTTATCGGTCGAATAGGAACCGTTACATTTGCGGTATCATTTAAGGTAAGAAAGAAAACTCCGCTTATTACATATCCTGTTGAGCATGTAAATGTGGGTTAATGAGGTTATATAATGAAATCTTTTTTAATAATTGGTATGGGTGAGTTCGGCAAACATGTGTGCAGAAAACTTATCGAACTCGATAATGATATTATGATTGTTGACCAGAAAGAAGAGAAGCTCAGAGACTTCTTCACGGATGTTTCCGCTGCGAGAATCGGTGACTGTACAAATCCCGATGTACTTGATGCTCTGGGGATAAAGAATTTTGATGTAATAATAGTGGCAATAAAAGAAAATTTTCAAAATTCTCTTGAAATAACCAATCTTGCAAAGGAAAAGGGGGCAAAGTGGGTTATCAGTCTCGCAAGCAGAGAAATTCAGGCAAAGTTTCTTCTGAAAAACGGCGCAGATGAGGTTGTATATCCGGAAAGGGACGCCGCACACAGTATTGCGGTTAAAGCTTCGGCGAATCATGTATTTGAATATATAGAACTGGACGGAGATTATTCCATATATGAAGTGCCCATAATTAATGAGTGGATAGGTTATTCCATAAAGGAGTTAAATGTCAGCACGAGATATAATATCAACATTATAGGTGTGGTGACCGACGGAGTGACAAACATTATGCCGGGAGCCAATTATGTGTTCCGGGAAGGCGATCATATGCAAATTATAGCGAGTTTGGGAGATGCAAATAAAATATTTAAAATGCTGGATGCCCAGAGTTAATCGGTGCAGTGCCGATTTACAAATGTTTTTAAAAAATACAATATGTATATATAATGTATACATCTTGTAATTAAACACAATATATAGTAGTATATCCCTTGCAAAGATTTTGCGAGGGATTTTTAAGTTAAAAAATTACACTATAAGTTGTATTTGCTTGTGGAGGTCGGCATGAAGATTATTAAACGAAACGGTACGGAGGCTTTGTTCGACGGTGTTAAAATTATAGACGCCGTAAATAAAGCCAATGATGAAGTAATAGAAGGTGACAAGCTGTCATCGGAGGAAATAGAACAGATTGCTGAACATGTAAAGCAGGTCGGACACGGTATGACGAGAAGTTTATCTGTTGAAGAGATACAGGATATTGTGGAAGACGAAATTATGAAAAGGGCAAAATTTGCTCTTGCAAGAAAGTATATTACATACAGATATAAGAGAGAACTTGTTCGTAAATCCAATTCCACAGATGCTCAAATTCTCAGTCTTCTGGAATGCAGCAACGAAGAGGTTAAACAGGAGAATTCCAATAAAAACCCTACGGTTAACAGCGTTCAGAGAGACTACATGGCCGGAGAGGTAAGTAAGGATATAACAAAAAGATTTCTTCTTCCGAATGATATAGTCGAAGCCCACGAAGAGGGCATTATTCACTTCCACGACTCCGATTATTTTGCACAGCATATGCATAACTGCTGCCTTGTTAACCTTGAGGATATGCTTCAAAACGGTACCGTAATCAGCGAGACAATGATCGAAAAGCCACACAGTTTTTCAACCGCATGTAACATAGCCACTCAGGCAATTGCCCAAATTGCAAGTTCTCAGTACGGCGGACAGAGTATTTCCCTTTCGCATCTGGCTCCTTTTGTGGATGTAAGCAGAAAGAAATTTATTTCACAGGTTAGGGAAGAATTTGAAAAGGCAGGGATAGATTCTGACGAGGAAAAGATTCGTCAGGTGGCTGAATTAAGAGTTCTTGATGAGATCAAACGCGGCGTTCAGACAATTCAATACCAGGTGATAACACTTATGACAACAAACGGTCAGGCTCCTTTTGTCACGGTATACATGGATCTCAGCGAGGCAAAAGACGAACAGACAAGAGAAGACCTTGCCCTCGTAATCAGAGAAGTGCTGGAACAGAGAATTCAGGGTGTAAAAAACGAAAAGGGCGTATATATTACGCCGGCGTTTCCTAAGTTAATATATGTTCTTGACGAGGATAATATTAAAGAAGATTCAAAGTATTGGGATCTTACGGTGCTTGCCGCAAAATGTACGGCTAAAAGAATGGTTCCGGATTACATATCAGCCAAGAAAATGCGCGAGCTTAAAAACGGAGATGTATATCCGTGTATGGGATGCCGTTCTTTCCTTACGGCCGATACAGAGGGGCTCGGAGAAAACGGAGAACACAAATATTACGGAAGATTCAATCAGGGAGTTGTAACCCTCAATCTTGTTGATGTCGCGTGTTCATCAGGCGGAGACGAGAATCGTTTTTGGGAGCTTATGGAAGAAAGAACGGAGTTATGTAAGAGAGCCCTTATGTACCGTCATGAAAGACTCCTTGGGACTCCTTCGGACGTTGCACCGATATTATGGCAGAACGGCGCATTGGCAAGACTTGAAAAGGGAGAAGTAATCGACAAATTGTTGTTTGACAATTACTCTACTATTTCTTTAGGATATGCGGGGCTTAATGAATGTACAAAGTACATGAAGGGCGTATCCCATACGGAAGACGGAGGAAAGGAATTTGCACTCCGTGTAATGCAGTTTTTAAATGATAAATGCAGCAAGTGGAGAGCGGAAACCAATATTTCATTCTCTCCTTACGGAACACCTTTGGAATCAACAACATATAAATTCGCAAAGTGCCTTCAGAAGAGATTCGGAAAGATTGAAGGAGTTACCGACAAGAATTATATAACCAACAGCTATCATGTACACGTAACAGAGGAAATAGATGCGTTTACAAAGCTTAAGTTTGAATCGGAATTTCAGGCTTTGAGTCCGGGAGGAGCCATCAGCTATGTTGAAGTTCCGAACATGACCAACAATATTGAAGCGGTGCTGGAAGTCATGAAATATATTTATGACAACATAATGTATGCCGAGCTTAATACTAAAAGCGATTATTGCCAGGTTTGCGGATTTGACGGTGAAATTCAGATTGAAAATGATAACAGCGGAAAGCTTATCTGGAAATGCCCTAACTGCGGTAATACGGATGAAAATAAACTGAACGTTGCAAGAAGAACGTGCGGATACATAGGTACTCAATTCTGGAATCAGGGAAGGACTCAGGAAATAAAAGACAGAGTTCTTCATTTATAATCGGATATGGGTGCAATTAATAAAAGGGACTGAGGGAAATGAATGAGGATTCATTTTCTGCGGTCCTTTTTTGACGGGAAAAGCATGTATGGAATTAACAGTGTCGGTATTGTTTTAAAATACCGTGTTTTCCGAGGGAGTAATATCCGTTTTGTTAAGTGAAATATACAATATTGATATATACTTAACAATATTGTATACAAATACGAAATTATTTTAACAAATATAGTAAAATGTGAATTGTATTTAAAATAATAAAAGATATATTATTACTCATATCAAAATAAATTGTAAACAATATAATTGTACAATATAAAGGCTTATTGTAAATGGAGGTTTGTATGTCAGATAGTTTATTGGAAATAAAAAATTTAACGGTTGAAGTAGGCGGGAAGGAAATTCTTCACGATATCGATCTTAACCTCAACGCCGGTGAAACTCATGTACTTATGGGGCCTAACGGAGCAGGTAAAACAACTCTCGGACTTACAATCATGGGGAATCCGAGATATAACGTAACAAACGGCTCCATTGCTTTGGAAGGAAAAGATATTACGGATGAAGCCGTTAATGAAAGAGCAAAGGACGGAGTGTTCTTATCATTCCAGGCACCTGTTGAAGTTCCGGGAATTACACTCAGTGAATTCCTGAGAAATGCATTGGAACAAAAGACAGGAAAGAGAATTAAATTTTGGGAATTCAAAAAAGAAGTAGAAGAAAACATGGCTCTTCTTGATATGGATGAAAAGTATTTACAAAGAGATTTAAACTGCGGATTCTCTGGAGGAGAGAAAAAGAAGGCTGAAGTTTTACAGCTTCTTATGCTTAAGCCGAAGATTGCCATATTGGACGAGACGGATTCCGGCCTTGATGTAGATGCCGTTAAAACGGTATCTAAGGGTATTGAAGCATACCGCAAAAAAGTAGGCGGTGCACTTCTCGTTATTACACATAGCACAAAGATCTTATCCGCTCTTACCGTGGATAAAACACATGTACTTGTTAAAGGTTCTTTAGTTGCTGAGGGCGACGCTTCACTTATCGATGAAATCAATAACAACGGATTTGCAAAGTACGAAAATTAATGTAGATTTGTGAGGTGAACTTATGAGAGAGAAGACAATCGTTTCCGATATTGACAGAAATATCTACAATATAAAAGACGAAGAAAAAGATAATTACAAAATAGAAGAGGGATTAACTCCGGAAATTGTTGAACATTTGTCAAGGGAAAAACACGATCCGGAGTGGATGAAAGATTTCCGACTTAAATCTCTTGATATATATAACAAAACGGAGATGCCGGATTGGGGTCCGTCCATTGAAGGACTTAATGTAGACGAAATCGTTACATATGTACGTCCAAACACTGATATGAAGGCGGATTGGAACGAGGTTCCGGATGACATTAAGAATACATTTGACAGACTGGGTATACCTCAGGCGGAGAAAGATTCTCTTGCCGGTGTCGGAGCACAGTATGATTCAGAAGTTGTATATCACAATGTAAGAAAAGAAGTTGAGGAGCAGGGTGTTATCTATACGGATATGGAAAGCGCTCTTAACGGTGAATATGCTGATATGGTGAAGGAACATTTTATGAAGCTTGTTCCTCCTACGGATCATAAATTTGCAGCTCTTCACGGTGCCGTATGGTCGGGCGGATCATTTGTATACGTTCCGAAGGGAGTTCATCTTGAGATTCCGCTTCAGTCATATTTCAGACTTAACGCTCCGGGGGCGGGACAGTTTGAGCATACACTTATTATTGTGGAAGATGATGCATATCTTCACTTTATAGAGGGATGTTCGGCTCCTAAATATAATGTTGCCAATCTTCATGCAGGATGCGTTGAACTCTATGTAGGTAAGAATGCGACTTTAAGATATTCAACAATTGAGAACTGGTCGAAGAACATGTACAACCTTAATACCAAGCGTGCCAAGGTGGAAGAAGGCGGAAAGATTGAATGGGTATCAGGCTCATTCGGTTCTCATGTTTCTTACCTTTATCCTATGAGTGTTCTTAACGGAAAGGGTGCAAGAGCGGAATTTACGGGCGTTACATTTGCGGGCGAAGGGCAGAATCTCGATACCGGTACAAAGGTAGTTCACAATGCGCCTGATACATCATCATATATTAACACCCGTTCCATATCAAAAGACGGCGGTATAAGCACATTCAGAAGTGCAGTTGTTGTAAATAAAAATGCTAAAAACAGTAAAGTTGCCGTATCCTGCGAGTCACTTATGGTTGATAATATTTCAAGATCGGATACAATTCCGGCCATGGATATCAGAACACAGTATGCTGATGTGGGACATGAAGCAAAAATCGGTAAAATAAATGATGATGAGATTTTCTATATTATGAGCAGGGGCCTTTCGGAAGAAGAAGCAAAGGCTATGATTGTAAGCGGCTTTGCCGATAATGTCGGAAAGGAACTGCCTGTTGAATATGCTGTTGAGATGAATAATCTTATCAGACTTGAAATGAAGGGCAGTATCGGATAAGGAGAAACGGAATTATGAGTACTAAAGAAATTACATTAAACCATATACCATCTCCTACTTGGCGATGGTTAAAAATGAACCATGGCAAAATAACTGCATTTGATGCATCAGGTGCGACACATGATTATACTGAGAAGATACCTTCCTCAATAGATAAAACAAAGGCGGACAAAGCTGAGTATGATAACATAAAAGCATCTCTCGGAGCTGATTTTGATGAAATATTTAACGAGGCGGTTACGGAAACATCAAAATATGTGATAAAGCCGGGCGTTAAAGAGTCGTTGCCTTTGGTTCTCAGATTTAATTACGGAGA
This sequence comes from Lachnospiraceae bacterium, assembly GCA_022769005.1. Lineage (GTDB taxonomy): Bacteria > Bacillota > Clostridia > Lachnospirales > Lachnospiraceae > UBA4285. The sequence continues at coordinate 34,635 of JALEKK010000029.1, read as the reverse complement.
ACATGCGGTAAACGCCAACAGATTTGTTTTTGAAACGGGAGAGAACGCAGAGCTTACCGTTCTCATGGATTTCGCATCGGGCGGTTGCGGCGATGAAGGAAATGTATCCATGGCAAAGACATTGGTTAAAGCCGGTAAAAATTCAAAAGTTTCAATTATTCAGGTAACGAGACTCGGTGAAAATAACCGTTTCTTTAACGATATCGGTATAGAAACCGACGACAACGCCGAAATAAAAATCATGAATTTATTCGTGGGCGGAGACGTATATCAGGGATGCAGAGTAACTCTCAGCGGAGAAGCTTCAAAAGTTGAGAAGAACATAGGGTATTTCCTTAACGGAAACGATAAGCTTGATATGAACTACATTGTAGATCACATTGCTCCGAATACGGAATGTAACATAGATGCACAGGGAGTGCTTCAGGGTACATCAGAGAAAGTGTTCAGAGGAACCATAGATTTCAAAAACGGATGTGCCGGAGCCGTAGGCGGTGAAATCGAAAATGTTCTTATGCGAAGCGATGACGTTATATGTCGTTCCATTCCCGTAATTCTTTGCAGTGAAGAAGACGTTGCGGGCAACCACGGAGCAAGTATAGGAAAACTGGACGAAGATCTCTTATTCTATATGTCCTCAAGAGGTCTGAAAGAAGACGATATTTATGACATAATATCTGATGCCAGACTTCGCGGATTCTGCAGACAGATTCCGGATGATGAGGTAAGAAGAGACGCGAGAAAGTCTTTTAACGGAGGTATAGAGACAGATGAGTAATATATCCGAAGACAGGGATTTTGAACTGGACAGTAACAGAATTCGAAGACATTTCCCGCTTATTAATAACAGAAAAATAGCATATTTAGACAACGGCGCTACAACTCAGAAGCCGATGCAGGTATTGGAAGCCGTTAATAATTATTACGAAAAAAACAATGCCAATCCATTCAGAGGCGTCTATGAACTGAGCGTAGACGCTACGGACGCATATGAGAAGGCACGTGCAAGGGTTGCCGAATTCATCGGAGCAAAGACGGAAGAAATAGTATTTACGAGAAACGCTTCGGAAAGTATTAATTTGGTGGCATACAGCCTCGGAATAAACGGCATAAAAGAAGGCGATGAGATTGTTGTAAGTATTGCGGAGCATCACTCTAATTTTCTTCCATGGCTTCAGGTTGCCAAGAGAACAGGTGCTAAAGTAGTATTTTGGGAATGTGATGAAGAGGGAAACTTTGATATTGCAACATTAAAAAATCTTGTAAATGAAAAGACTAAGCTGGTTGCGATTACACAGGTTTCAAATGTTATCGGAAGGATTAACGATGTAAAATCATATGCCAAGGTCGCAAGAAGCGTGGGAGCAAAGATATTGGTTGACGGAGCGCAGTCAGTACCTCACATGCCGGTAAATGTTAAAGATTTAGATTGTGATTATCTTGTGTTCTCAGGCCATAAAATGCTTTCCCCTATGGGAATCGGCGTATTGTACGGTAAACTTGAACTCCTTGAAGAAATGGATCCGTTCCTTTACGGCGGAGAAATGATTGAAACCGTTACAAGAAACGGCGCAACATATGCGGAGGTACCTCATAAGTTTGAGGCGGGAACCGTAAATGTCGGAGATGCCGTAGGTCTGGAAGCGGCCATAGATTATATCGATACAATCGGCTTTGATACAATAATGAGGCGTGAACGCGCACTTACGCAATATGCTTTTGAATTAATAAAGGATATTAACGGAATAGAAATAATAGGCTCACAGGATGCAAATGAGCATGAGGGAATAATTACATTCAGAGTAAACGGTGTTCACCCTCATGACGTTGCTTCAATATTCGATACAAAGGGAGTTGCGGTAAGAGCGGGACACCATTGTGCGCAGCCTTTACTTCAACATCTGTATGATTTGAAGGATGAGAAGCCTACGGGAGGTATATCGACAACCAGAGCGAGCATTTCTTTCTATAATAATGTGGAAGATATTGAAAGATTTGCCAAGGCGCTTTCTGAAATAAGAGGTGAAATGGGTTATGAGTAACAGAACATTTTATAACGAAGTATTGACTGACCATAATATACATCCGGAAAATAAATTTAAGATAAAAGACTTCACATTTGAAAAAGAAGGCGTAAACCCAAGTTGCGGTGATGATATTGTATTGCAGATTAAATATGAAGACGGCGTCATTGCCGATGCGGCATTCATCGGAGAAGGATGCGCAATTTCACAGGCATCTGCGGATATCATGACAAGTCTTGTAAAGGGGAAAACAAAAGAGGAAGCTCTCAGACTTTCGGATATTTTCCTAAGAATGATAAAGGGTGAGGCAAGCGAAGATGAGATTGCGGAACTGGAGGAAGGCTCTGCGCTTGAAGATATTTCTCATATGCCTGCAAGAGTTAAGTGTGCGGTTCTCGGTTGGAGAACACTTAACGAGATATTGAAGGACGCATAACAGTTTCCGGCAGTATCATACAATTTATAAGGAATGACCGTGGAGATCAGTGTTTCCTGTGGTTCATTCCTTATTTTTATGTAAGTGTCATGCCATAATAATTAAATAATCTTAAACTAATTATATACATTATATAAAAAATGAGAGTATAATATGAAAAAAAATATAAGTATATTATATTTCGTAATGTTAAAATTTTCAGAAAGGAGTACGATCGTATCGTTGTTTATTTATGAGTAATAATACAGAAAATGAGAAGAAAGCCATTCCGTATAAGGAGATGACCTTTTGGCAGAGAGAAAGATATACCTGGTTCTCCAACATTCCGGGAGATATATGGGGAGGTATAGTTGCCACATTCTGTCTTCTTCCGGAAGTTATAGGATTTATGCTTGCGGTTGGAATTCCTCCGTACATGGGGCTTTTTACTTGTATAATACTTACTGTTTCACTTTCGTTCGTAAGCGGCAGACCCGGTGTAATAACAGCCTGTGCAGGTGCCACGGCAACAATTCTTACGGGTCTCATATCAAAAGTATTCATAACGGGTGAACATCCGGAGTATCTGTTTGCGGCCGTAATATTAGCCGGAATTATTCAGATAGTTTTGGGTCTCGTTAAATTCGGTATAATAGTAAAGTTTATTCCGGATTCGGTTATGCACGGATTCGTTAACGGTCTCGCAACTATCATACTTATATCTCAAATACGGATGCTTTTAAGAGAAAAGCCTGAAACAATGGGACTTCAGATCGGTATGATCGCCGTAGGAGTAGGCTCGATAGTCGGATTTAAATTCCTTAAAAAAGTTATTAAAGGCAGAGGCTTTGCCACCATTCCGGAAGCAATAATCGGCGTTGTGGTTGTTGCGGTAATAGGTATTCTTGCAAACCTTCCTATTATGAGAGTTTCCGATTTGGGCTCCGTTACACCTGAATATACATATATCGGTTCAGTATTTCAAAACTTCGGCAATATATTTACATGGGATTGCTTTGCAACCATTTTCCCATTATCTCTTTCGGTTGCATTTATAGGATTGGTTGAAACCATGCTTACATCAAGAGTTGTGGGCGAAGAAACAAAGACCACAGAGATTACCGACCTTAACAGAGAGTGCAGGGGACAGGGTATCGGTAATATTATTTGCGGATTTTTGGGAACCATGCCGGGTTGTGCAATGATTGCTCCTTCAACAGCCAACGTTAAGAGCGGCGGAAAGGGAAGACTTTCATCACTTGTAACCGGTGCTACCATGGCGGTGCTTCTATTTGCATTGTCGCCGCTGCTTTCGGCAATTCCTCTGGCTGCATTTATTGCGGTAATGTTTTATATTTGCTTTGAGGTTTATAATTGGGATTCAATCATTAAGATGGCTAAGAATCCTATAAAAGATACGATTGTCATGCTCCTTGTTGTTACGATTGTTATCGGAACACATAACCTTGCATTCGGCGTTATATTCGGTATTGCGGCATACTATATAGCATTTTTGCTTAACTTCTTTGTATCAAGTAAAAAGGATGTTATTGTTTCATACATTCTTCTCGGAGCAGCCATTGCAATCGCTCCGTTCGGAATAGGAATGTTCTTCTCAATTCCTATCGTTGCAACATCGGCATGTATTGCGGAAGGCTGCAGAATGGACTTCGATTACGGTAAAGCCGCAAAGGCTTCAACGGTACTCAACTTAATTGCTTATGCGGTATTTGTATTTTTAATTATTCTTAATACATATATTATGCCGGGTGCATTTATGTGGTATCACTTATAATATAAACAGACTCTGACTTCTCTTCTCGGATTATCCGGGGAGAGAAGTTTTTATTTAAATTATAAATTTATAAAAACAATAAAATGTTGTTATAACAACATTTTTAAAAATACTAATGTGATAGAATAATCGCCAATGAAACATTTGTAAATATTATTTAAATAAAAACAATTATGTAAATTAAAAACATTACAAGGAGACGGTTATGATTACAAAAGATATGAATATCGGTGAAATTTTAGAGATAAGTCCACAGGCTGAGGAAATACTTACATCAATCGGAATGCATTGCCTCGGTTGCCCGGCTTCACAGGCTGAATCACTTGAAAATGCATGCATGGTTCACGGCGTTGAAACAGAGGAAGTTTTGGAAAAATTAAATGCAGGAATCTGACGGAGGTTTAAAATGAGTGCATTTTTGGGACCTATTCACACATGGTTGTACGGAAAAATATTATTTCAGAATGAATTAGTTGAAAAAATTTCCGAATATGCTCAGGATAAAGGATGGATTGAAGATGATTCGGTTGCCCGCAGGTGCGGAACTCTTCCGAAGGGGGAACTTGCGGAAATATGCGACGAATCCAATATTCACGGATGGCTGCAGGATAAAGTAAGTCTTGTTGAAGGAAATCTTGCATATCTTGTAACAGAGCTTCTTAAAGAACATCCGGAAAGATTAAATGAAATATGTAATGTTGCATATGAAGTCGGAAAGACAAGAAAACCCGAAGAAAATCTTAATTTGGGACAGGCTTATAAACACATTGAGTCGTTGATTCTTAACGGAATGCCTTGCGACAGAGTCAATGATTTGATAAAAGATACATCGGATAGTATCGAATGGAGAGAAACATCAGATGTTCATAAAAAGTACTGGGATGAGGCAGGAGGAGATAATCAAAATTTCTTCGCTGTTCGTGAAAAAGCCGTTCAGGGAATATTTGACGGCACCGGTATTGTATATGAGACTATAGGTGATTATACATATGAATTAAAGAGATTGGCCTGAATGATTATGCGTGGTTTTGCTGCTTTGCAGCTCCCGCCACGCTGACACATTCGACACTGTAATTATAAATATTAAAAAAACACCTTCCCGTTGTATACGCCTTTTCAGGTGGTATACAGCGGGAAGGTGTTTTATGCGGGAATTAAGCTTCCTCAATTGCTTCAACAGGACATCCTTCTTTTGCGTCTGCCGCGGTATCAAGAGCATCTGCAGGAACTTCTTCGTCGATTGCAACTGCAACTCCGTCATCTGTCATTGAAAATACTTCAGGGCACATTGATGCACAAAGAGCACACCCTATACATGAATCATTTACAGAATATTTCATAACCGTATAACCTCCTACTTAATTAACATTATATGCATTTAAATTCGCTTTTAAGTGTAAATGCATATATAAAATAAGCCTACAGTAATTATTATTTATTAATACTGTTTCTACAGTATACAACTAAAATTAAAATGAGTCTGTATTAATATTTATACAATTTATTTCCTAAGTATATTTTATTCATAAAGATGAGCATTAGGATAAAAATGAATATATATTATATACAAAATGTATAATTTTAAACTTCATATTTCATAGATTCATCATTCATCATAAACAATTATTTCAAAATATTTTATCAGTTCCGCACTACGATTATCAAAACGTATTGGTTAATTTCTATATTTTATAACGCCATGCTGTTTATGAATTTCAGGATATTCCCAACAATGCTTTAATCAAAAAATAAATTACAGAAACAAAGAATTATTTACAGATACATATCCTCCCCTATCGGTTAAAAAATAAACAATCTTTTTATATTATTAAAAAAATTATACAAACAGGAGGAAATATGAAAAAAAGGACTTTGGGATTATCGGTAATATTTGCCCTTTCGGGAGGTATATTTGCGGGATGCGCCGGGGGATCTGCCGCAGTTACAAATAATAAGGGAGATTCCGCAAAGGATGAGGTGGTGGTAACAATGCCCGTAACTTCAGAACCCGAATCGGGATTTGATCCGGCATACGGATGGGGAGCCGGAGAGCATGTGCACGAGCCGCTTATACAAAGCACATTATTAACAACCACACAGGATCTTAAAATTGCTAAAGATCTTGCTACGGATTACAGGGTAAGTGAGGATGGTTTGACATGGATCGTGGATATCAGAAATGATGTAAAGTTTACCAACGGAAAATCTCTTACGGCAAAGGATGTTGCATTTACATACAATAATTGCCGTAAGAACAGCTCTGTAAATGATTTTACAATGCTGAAAGAAGCGGTCGCCGTAGATGACGACACCGTAGAATTCAAAATGACGAAGGAATACTCCATTTGGCCGTACACCATGGCGATAGTGGGAATAGTGCCGGAAGAAGGATATGACGCAAATTACGGGCAACATCCGGTAGGCTCCGGCAGATACATTATGAAACAGTGGGATAAGGGACAGCAGGTTATATTTGAAGCCAATCCTAATTATTACGGGGAAGCTCCGAAGATGAAAAAGGTAACCGTCTTGTTTATGGAAGAAGATGCGGCGCTTGCAGCGGCTTCAGCCGGCAAAGTTGATGTTGCCCATACGGCTGCTTCATACAGTAATGAAAAAGTCAACGGTTATGACCTTCTCAGTGTTGCCTCAGTAGATAACAGAGGGATTAATCTTCCTTCAATCGCTCCGAAGACTGTAAACGGCGTAACATACGGCAATGCGTTTACAAGTGACATAAATGTCAGACGGGCGATAAATATCGGTATAGACAGAGATGCTTTGGTTAATAATGTACTGAACGGTCACGGAACCAAGGCTTTCAGTGTATGCGATAATATGCCGTGGTACAATCCGGCGGGTGAAGTGAAATATGATTTTGAAGGAGCTAAAAAACTTCTTGAAGATGCCGGCTGGAAAGTGGGTTCTGACGGTATACGCGCAAAGAACGGAGTGAAGGCCGAGATTACGTTATATTTTTCGAGCGGTGATTCCGTAAGACAGGCAATAGCCGAAGAGGTATCCAATCAGCTTGGCAAACTCGGAATAAAAGTGAATCCTGAGGGTACAAGCTGGGATGTAGCATACGATCAGGCACAGTCACAGCCTCTTGTATGGGGATGGGGCGCCCATACACCTATGGAGTTATACAACATATACCATTCGGTTGACAGTTCTCCCGTTAAGATGGCTGAACTATCACCATATAAAAACGAAACCGTTAATAAATACATGGACGATGCCCTTGCGGCAAACAGCCTTGAAGAATCCTATGATTTATGGAAAAAGGCTCAGTGGGACGGAAATACGGGTGTGACTCAGGAAGGTGACATTCCTTGGATATGGTTATGTAATGTGGATCATCTGTATTGGGTAAAAAGCGGTTTGAATGTTGCAAAACAGAAAATTCATCCGCACGGACACGGTTGGTCTATCGTAAATAATGTAGATCAGTGGACTTGGAAATAATCAATAAATAACTGTTAAACAGCTGCTGCTGCCGTAATGTGTATCACGATGTACAAGGATTATATCGGTTTTATTGCTATATGGGGCAAACGGCAGCTGTTTTTGTGTTTTTCTAAAACAGGAGTTAATTATGAACGGCAAATTACCGGTATTTATAATTAAAAATATTATACGAATAATATTATTGGTAATATGCGTAAGTATTATTACATTTATGCTCATGAAAATGTCTCCCGTTGATCCTTTACAGCAAAATATAGGTCAGGCCGCTCTGGGAGGAATGAGCGAAGAACAGATTGCAAAACTTCAGGAGTACTGGGGTGTAAATAAAGAACCGGCAGAACAGTTCCTTTCATGGGCGGGCGATTTCTTAAAAGGCGACATGGGAACATCTCTGCTGTACAGGCAGCCGGTTGGGGAAGTAGTTGCCGTAAAGTTTGGGAATTCCTTATTTATTATGATTGCGGCGTGGATAATATCAGGTGTCATGGGATTCTTTCTCGGAATAATATCGGGAATGAACAGAGGAAAGTTCATAGATAAGCTGATAAGAGGGTATTGTCTTGTAATATCAAGCACACCGGCCTTTTGGCTGGCGCTGCTGTTCTTAATGATTTTCGGTGTATGGCTCGGATGGTTTCCGATTGGGTTAAGTGTTCCGATAGGAGTCGAGGCAGGCGGAGTAACATTTTTGGACAGGCTCTATCATGCATTTTTGCCTGCACTTACTCTCAGTTTTTTGGGAGTATCAAATGTTGCGCTGCATACACGGGAAAAGACAATAGACATAATGGAAAGCGATTATATATTATTTGCAAAAATGAGAGGCGAAAAGGGATTTTCGCTGTTTAGCAGACATGTATTCAGAAACGCCCTGCTCCCCGCAATTATATTGCATTTTGCCGTAATCAGCGAAATATTCGGAGGCTCGATACTTATAGAGCAGGTGTTTTCATATCCGGGAATGGGTCAGGCCGTTGTTGCGGCAGGACTGGGAAGTGACTTACCTCTTTTAATGGCAATAACGGTAATAAGCTCCGTAATTGTGTTTGCCGGTAATCTGACTGCAGATATTATTGTGAGTATCATAGATCCGAGAATAAGAAAGGGGAGAATATAATGAATAAACTAAACGGAAGACAATGGACATTTATTCAAATAATTATATCTGCCTCTTGTTTGGTAGTCATATGTATATGGGGCTCTCTTAATGCGGATATTGCAATCACATCGGATTTCGGACTTAAAAACGTGCCTCCCGAGACAGGACATATATTCGGTACCGATTGGCTTGGCAGAGATATGTTTGCAAGGACATTGAGAGGGTTATCCATAAGCATATTAATAGGCGTAATTACGGCCGGAATAAGTGCCTTTATTGCATTGACATTGGGAATAATTGCGGCAACGGGCGGCAGAGCGGCCGATGCGGTAATTTCATTTATTACGGATATAGTTATGGGAATACCGCATATTCTGCTGTTGATTTTGATATGTGTTGCCGTGGGAAGAGGACTGCCGGGAATTATTATAGGAGTTTCTCTTACGCATTGGCCGTCGCTTGCAAGACTGATAAGAGGTGAAGTTATGCAGCTTAAGGAAAGTCCTTACATTAAAATTGCCGAAAAACTGGGCAAAAGTAAGTTTTATATAGCCAAAAAACATATTCTGCCGCATTTGTTTCCGCAGTTTACCGTAGGTCTTATTCTTCTGTTTCCGCATGCGGTATTACATGAAGCAAGTGTAACATTTTTAGGATTCGGTCTTTCGGCAGGTCAACCTGCCATAGGCAACATACTTTCCGAATCAATGAAATATTTAATAACGGGTAAATGGTGGCTCGCCGTGTTTCCGGGAATTTTCCTTGTGATTACGGTGTTATTATTTTACCTGACAGGTCAGGGAATGAGAAAACTTATGGATCCAAATACGGCACATATGTAATTGAATGAGAGGTAATATGGTTAAATACAATGATAAAAATGCTCCTCTGCTTAAGATAAACAATATGACCGTTACATTTACTCAGTATGACAGGGGGTTGAAAAAAACAGAGTTACCCGTAATAAGAGATCTTGCCGTAGAGGTCAGACCGGGAGAAACGGTTGCCGTGATAGGGTCAAGCGGATCCGGGAAAAGCCTGCTTGCTCATGCCGTTATGGGAGTACTTCCGTATAATGCTGAAATGAAAGCTGATATGACTTATGACGGCGAACTGTTGGATAAGAAAAGAATTGAAATGTTGAGGGGGAATGAGATGGTTATGGTTCCGCAGAGTCTGTCTTTTCTCAATCCTCTTATGAAAATCGGACAGCAGATAAAGAAAGGCAGAAATGATAATGAAACGAATAAGAGGCTGAATAATATATTCGAGCAGTTTGAATTGGATAAAAAAGTCATGAATATGTATCCTTTTGAGTTGTCAGGAGGTATGAACAGACGGGTGTTGGTTTCAACGGCCCTTATAGAGCATCCGAGACTTGTAATTGCGGATGAGCCCACGCCCGGACTTGATCCTGCTATGGCCAAAAGGGCAATGAGTCATTTCAGGGATATGGCAAATAACGGCGCTGCGGTGCTGGTAATAACTCATGATCTTGAACTCGCATTGGAAACCGCTGACAGAGTATCTGTATTTTATTCAGGAACAACCATAGAAGATGCAAGCGTAAAAGATTTTGAAAAAGAGGAATATCTCAGACATCCGTATACTAAAGCTCTTTGGCACGCAATGCCGAGAAACGGATTTAAATTTATAAGCGGAAATCAGAGCTATGTAAAGAATCTTCCGAAAGGATGCGTTTTTTCACCGAGATGCCCGTTTAAGACGAAGGAATGTGAATTAACACAGGAATACAGATCGCTCAGAGGCGGAAAAGTGAGATGTGTCAACGCAAAATAGGTATTTTATGAAACTGGAAATAAAAAATATATCATATGCTTATGAGAAAAAAGGCAAAAAAATTATATCGGATTTTAATCTTGATTTAGAGGGAGATGAAAGAGTGGGGCTTATTGCTCCAAGCGGATACGGAAAGACGACTCTTTGTAAAATTCTGTCCGGATACATTAAACCGGACGAGGGAAATGTTTTCTGTGACGGGGTACCGATTACAAAAATTAAAGGCTATTCTCCGATTCAAATGATTTGGCAGCAGCCGGAATTTGCCGTTAATCCGGTACTGAGGATGAAAGAAGTTATTGAGGAAGGCGATGATATTGAAGACAGAATAACAGAAGGACTCGGAATTGAGAAGGATTGGTTAAGCAGATTCCCCAACGAATTATCCGGAGGAGAATTGCAAAGATTCAATATTGCAAGAGCCCTGGGGAAAAGAACGAAATTCCTTATATGCGACGAGATAAGTACAATGCTGGATCTTATAACTCAGAGTCAAATCTGGAACTTTCTTCTGGAAGAAGTGAAGACGAGGAAAATAGGACTTATCGCCGTAAGTCATAACAGTGAACTAATGAAACTTATTTGCACAAAGCAGATTAATATGTTGACAGGAGAAGTGACGGAGAAGTAATTTAATTAATATACATTGTATTTCGTTGTTTTGACAACATATTTAAACCTTTAAATGATATATTTTTATATTATATTGAAGAGCGGAGGTGCAAAAATGGCTAAAAAGTTAGATTTAAGCAAAAGCGTATATACACTTGTAAAACAATATCCTGAACTTGTCGATATTATGGCAGATCTTGGATTTACGGAAATAAAAAACAAAGTGATGCTTAATTCGGTTGCAAGGATGATGACTATTCCTAAGGGCGCTACGGCAAAGAATATTCCGATGCCTACGGTTATAGCGGCGCTTATAAAGAACGGCTTTGAACTCACGGGCGAGATGCCTATGGATAAAATGGCTGCGGCGGCAAAAGAAGACAAAGATGAAACGTCGGCGTCCGAACCTGTAGAAGGCACAAATAAGGAACAGGCGAATAAATCAAAACATGAAAGCAATTCGGATGAGACCGGCGAGAACCGCAGGAGTCAGCTTAAAGAATATTTAAAGAGACTTAATCAGGGCGAATCTCTTGAAAGCGTAAGAGCGGATTTTGTTAAAGAATTTGAAAGCGTTGATCCTACCGAAATTATGAAAGCTGAGCAGGAACTTATTGCAGGCGGCGAACCTCTTGCGGACGTTCAGAAGCTTTGTGATGTTCACTCGGCTCTTTTCCACGGAGATACGGACGAGGAAAGACTTGAAAATGCAAGAAAGGCCGAAGATGAAGCCGTTGCAAGATCCAAGGCGGCAGGTAAAGTCGCTTCTTCCGTTAAGGGGGGTAATGCTCCGAAGGCAGACTATACCGACAAAAACGAAAAGGCTGCGGCTCTTGCAAAAATAAAGGGACATCCGTTGTATACATTTACAAAAGAAAATGAAAAACTCGGAAAGTTAATAAAATTATTTAATGCGGAAGTCGAAGCGGAAAGTGATGTATCCGAGACTCTTAAGAAAATAAGAGATGTATCTGTTCATTATGCTAAAAAAGGAGATTTATTATATCCGCATTTAAAAGTTAAATATGAAATATCCGGACCGTCTGACGTAATGTGGACGGTTGATGATGAAATAAGAGACGAATTGGGAACTCTGTCAAAAGAGGAGAACAGAGACAAAGAATGGCTTGAAAGAGTGAAAGCCGTTGTAAAAAGAGCGGATGAAATGATATTTAAGGAGAATAATATTTTATTCCCTATATGCGCCGTTAATTTTACCGAAGAAGAATGGCAGGGAATATACAGAGATTCCAAGGATTACAGCGAAGCTTTCGGAGTTGTGAACGAAGTATGGGATGAAGCCGAAAAAACGACTGTTCCGTCAAGCTTTGCAGGCGGTGAAATCGTAATGCCGGGCGGTCATATGAATGTTGAACAGTTGGCAGCCATGCTTGATACTTTGCCTTTCGAGATTACATTCGTGGATGACGGCAACATCAACAGATATTACAACAATAATTCAGAGCCTAAGGCATTTAAGAGACCGGGTATGTCCATTGACAGAGAGGTATTTTCATGCCATCCTCCGAAGATCGAACCGCTGGTAAGGACAATAATTGAGGAGCTCAGAAGCGGAGCGAAAGACGAAGTTCCTGTTTGGCTTGAAAAAAACGGTAAAACATATCTTGTAAGATATATGGCCGTAAGAGATAAAAATAAAAAATATCTCGGAGTCGTTGAAGTGGTACAAAACATGGAATTCGCAAAAGAACATTTTACGGAGGAAAACAGCGACGGAACAGAACCGTGGTAAATGTGTTTTTCCGTTTTTAAGAAAATCCGTTGAAATGCAAATAAGTATATAAACAATAAATTTGTATGCAGACCTTAAGCGGTACATAAAAACATATAACCAAAAGAATGTTGAGTCACTTGAAATCATATTTTACATGCGATTTCAAGGGGCTCATATTCTTTTTAAAAAATTTAAATGTAATGATTGACATTACAACAAAACGATGTTATTATCCTTATAGATTGTAACGACAATTATTACAAACAGAAAATTTTACAAACAGAATAAATAATTTTGCAGGAGGACAATGATATGAAAATGGCAGTAGTGGCAGCTAACGGAAGAGTTGCGGGAAGAATAATAACAGAGGCTGTTAACAGAGGAATAGACGTGACGGCATTCGGAAGAAAAGACAGCAATAATACGGACGCAAAAAATTACATTAAGAAAGATATATTTGATTTGACAAAGGAAGACCTTGCCGGATTTGACGTTGTTGCCGACGCTTTCGGAGCATGGACACCGGAAACACTTCCTCAGCACAGTACAACACTGGCACATCTTTTAAATTTATTAGGCGGAACAGATACAAGACTTATAATCGTCGGAGGAGCGGCAAGCTTATACACGGATGGGGAGCATAAGACAACCCTATTTGATACACCTGATTTTCCTGAAGATTATAAGCCTGTTGCGGGAGCCATGGCAAAGGCGCTTTCGGAACTCAGAGAAAATAAGGATGTTAAGTGGACTTATATAAGCCCTGCTGCCGAATTTGTGGCTGACGGAGAAAGAACCGGAGAATACATTTTGGCGGGAGAAGAATTAACTTTGAATTCAAAGGGAGAGAGCGTTATAAGCTATGCCGATTATGCGATTGCATTTGTTGACGAAGCTGTATCGGGAAATCATATTCAGGAAAGAATATCAGTGCTTGGCAAGTAATTTATTACACACTGTCGTATTAAACTATTATGTTTAAACGGCAGTGTTTTTTGTTTTTATGATGATGCAGATATGTGTCGAAAACTAAGTGTAAATAACATATAATATTTTTTAAATATATGTATTGTGTTATTATATTAAAATATGTTTTATCACAATGAAGTATAAAAGAATGTTTTTAACACATAAAGGAAGGTTAGTTATGAAAATAGCGGTTCTTACAGGCGGTACAAGCACGGAAAGAGATGTTTCTATAGTAACATCGACCAATGTATGCGGAGCATTAAGGAAAAGAGGACATAATGCCAATATGATTGATGTTTTCTTCGGAAGCGACGGATTTGAAGATGCCGATACATTTTTTAACGCGGATAACGACTTGGATAAAGAGGCGGAAAGACTGCATAAGCTCTCTGCGAAAGTAAAAGATGCCGTAGCTGAAAGAAAATCGGACAACGGAATGTTCTTCGGACCGAATGTATTGGATTATTGCAAAAAAGCAGATATTGTATTTATGGGACTTCACGGAGAAAACGGAGAAAACGGAAAAATACAGGCCGCATTTGATCTCCTCGGAATAAAGTATACAGGTCCCGGGTTTTTAAGTTCGGCAATATCAATGGATAAATCACTTACAAAAAAAGTAATTATGCCGGCGGGAGTTCCGATGCCGAAAGGAACGGAACTTACGAAAGAAGAACGCGGCAAAACCGTTGATATTCCGCTTCCGCTTGTAGTAAAGCCTGCCTGCGGAGGTTCAAGTGTAGGCGTAAGCATCGTATATACACACGAAGAATTAAATAATGCGCTTGATAAGGCCTTTGAATTGGAAGATAAGCTTGTCATCGAAGAATATATAAAGGGCAGAGAGTTTTCCGTCGGAGTAATGGGAGGAAAGGCTCTCCCTATAGTGGAAATAATTCCTAACGGCGGAGTATATGATTTTGAACACAAATATGATCCGAACGGAGCAATAGAAATATGCCCTGCGGAATTAGATGAAGAAACAACCGAAAAAATGCAGCATATTGCGGAACTTGCCTGCAAGTCTGCAGGAATCCGTACGGTTTCCAGAGTAGATGAATTGATAAAAGAAGACGGCAGTATATATGCGCTTGAGATAAATACGCTTCCGGGAATGACGCCTACAAGTCTGCTTCCCAAAGAGGCAGCGGCAATCGGTATGAGTTATGAGGAATTATGCGAAAAGCTAATCGAAATATCCCTGGATAACATTGATAAAGATAAGTTTTAAATAATTTGCATGAAGTCCGAAAACATTGAGATTCTTATATAATAGTGATACATGAGGTAACAGAAATGAATAATATGTTTGTAAAAGACATAATAAAAGAAGTCAGGGGGACCGTTTATCTCCTTAATAACAATAAAGAAATAATATATGAATATTCAAATATCAGTTCCGAAGATAAAGAATTTGAAAATGTGTATAAAGCTCTTACGGGAAGTATTTTCGATATTGAAATTTCAAATGTGGTTACGGATTCAAGACAGGTCGAAAAGGACAGTGTCTTTGTTGCGATTAAAGGAGAAAGAAACGACGGAAACGACTTTATCTTCGCTGTATTTGACGATGGTGTGGTTGTGGCCGTGGGAGAGAGACCGGCAAAGGAACTTTTTAAAGAGGCGGATTCGGAACATATCGCATACGAAAAATTGGCGGAAGATGAAGAAACGGATATTGAATTTGTTTTTGATAATTCTGATGAATGCGCATATATCTACATTGAAACGGCATCTTCCGTATATTCACTCGGAAGAATTGCTCATGCATATATGAACATTCTCAACATACCTGTAGTTGGAATCACGGGCAGCGTAGGCAAAACAAGTTCTAAAGAGACAATTGCAAGCGTGCTTGGAGAGAGATTTGCCGCAGGAAAGACGCCGGGAAATAACAATAATCTCATAGGACTTCCTCTTACGTGTTTCACGTTCGACAAAAACACCGAAATTGCCGTCATTGAAATGGGCGTAAGCGAGCCCGGCGAAATGGATAAACTGACCGAAATTGTAAAACCTGATGTTGCGGTCGTAACCAACATAGGAATTTCTCATATGGAAAACTTCGGAACAAGAGAAGCCATATATGCCGAAAAGATTAAGTTGGCAGATGCGCTTCCGGAAGGCGGAACAGCGGTCCTTAATTTTGACGACGACCTTTTGAGATGTTATAAGAGAGATGATATTGCCGTTAGATTCTTCAGTATGAGCAAAAACGGTGACGGAACGGTTGATGACAGTCCTCTTGTATATGCGGATTCCTACAGATCCAAGGGCCTTTACGGAAGCGAATGTAAAATAAGAAATTTAAATATTCATAACAAACTGACTGATGTTGATGTTAAGATAAACGTACCCGGAAGACATATGGTATATCCGGCTTTGGAGGCGGCGATTGTAGGAGCTCATTTCGGGCTTAATACAGAGGATATACAAAAGGGAATTGCCCGCAGACAAACAACAAAGGGCAGAATGAACATTATACGGACAGAACACGGTTATACCATAATAGACGACTGTTATAATGCCAGTCCCGCGTCGGTGAAGGCCGGAATTGATGTACTGACATATGCCGACGGCAGAAAAATATGTATTCTGGGAGATATGTTTGAACTCGGTTCGGATGATTTGATGTTACACAGAGAGATAGGCGATTATGTATCCGGAAAAAATATAGATATATTAATTACGGTAGGTAATATGTCAAAAGAGACGGCCTTTGGAGCCGAGAACTCAGACGGAGATACGGAGGTTGTATCATTTGACGACAACGGATCCGCAACAGAATATATCAAATCAATAATAAAAGAAAATGATACGGTACTGATAAAGGCATCGAACAGTATGAAATTTTCTGAAATAGTAGATGCGCTAAGGTGACGGCACAATGCATAACGGCCGTATATGCATATTCATACTTTAATTTATAACCATGACATAAAAATAAAAAGCAGGGGCGGTTCAAACTTTACATATATTTGTAAAGGATGAATTCCCCTGCTTTTAAAAAAGTTATTTTCTTTTTCCGTTTCGTCTTTTGAAAGTAACAATCATAAGTATTGCTGCAGCGGCCATTATTGAAATTCCGATTACAATAAACGGAATGTTCCCGCCTCCTCTCAGTTCAGGCAGTGTTGAATCCGCACTGCCCGTGTAACTGTGAAATGTATCTGCGCTTTGTATGTTAACGCTTGTTCCGTTATATGAACTTATTAAGGCGCGGTTGTCAAATATCTTTTCTCCGGAGGTGTCCGAATTAACAACGGTGGGAACGGAAATTGTAATCGAACTGTTTGATTCAAGTTTATTAATTGTAAATACCGTCGAGTTGCCGTCAGCGCTGTATGTAACATCACCGCCGTCGGATATCAGCTTACTGTTCTCTGAATTACCGCCGGTATAATATGATATGGAATTATCGGCAATATGAAGCCCCTCCGGAATATCGTCGTTAATTACTATTTGTTCGATATCCGATGAACTGTTATTTGTTATGCTGATTGAATATACAATGTCTGTAGACACTGACAGAGCCTTTGGATTATTATTCGTTCCGCTTGTCGGGCTGGAAGTCAGTTCTATTGAGAGAATATCGTCGGCTGATACGGAATGCGTATTTAAATTGCCGACCGCAAATGCGGATATTGCTCCCATGCCGATTGCCAATGATAAGTATTTCAGACGAAATATGTCCATAATACGGGTATCCTCCTATTTTTCTGATTCTTTATTGTTGTCGGTTGAATCGTTATTTTTAATTTTTTTAACAAGTACCGTTTCAACACGGTTTCTGTCGGTTTTTATAACCGTTATATATACGTCGTTTACGGTTACGGAATCTCCGGCAACCGGGAACCTGTCAAGTTTCTCAATAACAAGTCCCGCAACGGAGTCGTTTTCCTCGGATGAGAGGTCGGAACCGATAAAATCATTTAAGTCGTCAAGCTTAAGACTTCCTTCCGCTTTATATATATTAGGAGATACCTGAATACAGGAATCCTTTGACTTTTCGTCATATTCGTCGTGAATTTTTCCTATTATTTCCTCAAGAAGATCCTGTGTCGTAATGATTCCTGAAACTTCGCCGTATTCGTCGATTACTATGGCTATGGAAGTTCTTTCTTTTTGCATATCCTTAAATAACGTTGAATTATTTTGCATTTCATATGTATAATAAGCATCCCTCATTATATCGGATACGGAAAAATTATTATTAAATGCTTCATCTCTTTCCGAGTTAACCATCAGTATGTCTTTGCTGTGCAGTATACCGACAATGTTGTTAGGATTGTCTTTATATACGGGAACACGGGAGTGTTTATACGTTCTGTAAGTTTCTACAACTTCGTCAAATGTTGAATTAATATCTACCGAAACAATATTTGCTCTCGGAGTCATGATGTCCTTTGCGATGGAATCGCCGAAGTCGATAAGGTTGTTAATGATATTTTTTTCATTTGTTTCAATAACGCCTTCTTCACTGCTTACATCCAAAAGAGCTCTGAGTTCGGACTCGGTCATGGTGCTCTTGTTGTTATTTTTCCCTCTGCTGAACAATTTTACGAAAAAGCCTGCCATGACATTTATTATGAAAACCACGGGAGTGAGTACGATTGTAAATATCCTTATCACGGGAGCAACTGCACATGCAAACTTTTCGGGATTTGCCGCTGCAAGCGTTTTCGGCGTTATTTCACCGAATATAAGAAGAACGACAGTAAGTATTATTGTGGCTACACCGGCTCCGCTGCTTCCCAATATAGCCATAAACAGAGTCGTTGCGATTGATGAGGATGCAATATTTACGATATTGTTACCCACAAGAATTGTACTTAGCATCTTATTTGGATTATCCAATATTTTTATTGCCGTTAAAGCACCTCTGTTGCCTTCATCTCCCATCGATTTCAGCTTTATTATGCTGCTCATTGAAAAAGCCGTTTCGGAAGCCGAAAAAAACGAAGAAAATATTACCAAAACAATGATAACTATAAGTTCTGCTATTTGGGACGTGTCCAATTTATACTCCTTTTTATCTCAATAAAATGTTTTGGCGAATATTATACCATAATTTGCGATTTTAAAATATATAAATAACAGAACAAAATAGAAGGAAAACAGTTTAGTATACAGAATAATACTAAAGACGCCGTTTTAAGTTTGGAGGTGATATGTATGACCGTAAGAGAAGAAACAGAACAAATCGAAAGAAAAATTTTAAGTCAATACGCGGCATTTTCAGATTCTACAATGGGCAGAGACAGAGATGAGCCTCAATGCGAATTAAGAACCGTTTACCAAAGAGACCGGGACAGAATTATACACTGTAAATCATTCAGGAGATTAAAGCATAAGACGCAGGTTTTTCTTTCTCCGGAAGGAGATCATTACAGGACCAGACTTACTCATACATTGGAAGTTGCTCAGATTTCCAGGACCATAGCAAGAGCATTGAGGCTTAATGAAGACTTGACGGAAGCCATAGCTCTCGGACATGACTTGGGACATACACCTTTCGGACATATCGGAGAAGACACTTTAAGCGATGTATCGGGAATACGATTTGAACATTGCGAACAGAGCGTAAGGGTAGTTGAAAAAATAGAAAAGGACGGAATGGGCCTGAATCTTACAAAGGAAGTAAGAGATGGGATTTTAAATCATCGTACAAGCGGAAATCCAAGTACGTTGGAGGGATGTATAGTAAGATATTCCGACAAGATAGCATATATTAATCATGATATAGACGATGCCATAAGAGCGGGGATATTAAAGGAAACGGATATTCCGAAGGAGTATGTCTCAATATTGGGCAACTCCACGAAAGAAAGGCTTAACACGCTTGTAAAGGCCATAGTGGATACATCGGCGGGTAAACCGTATGTAAAAATGGATCCTGATGTTAACATTGCGATGACGGGATTAAGAAGTTTTATGTTTAAAAATGTCTATACCAATAAAACGGCGAAGAGCGAAGAAAAAAAAGCGGACAGAATGCTCAGAACTTTATATCTGTACTATAGGGACAACACGGATAAGCTGCCCGGGATGTATGTTGATATAGTTAATCGCAACAATGAGCCCATAGAGCGGGCCATATGTGATTATATTTCAGGTATGAGCGACACATATTCAATAAACACTTTTAAAAAAATATATATTCCCATGTCATGGGATATATAAGCTGTTAATTGCTTAAAAACTATAATTGTGCTATAATATCACACACTATTTTTACCTTATTAATATAAACCGTTCGTTTGGGAATGCGGGATATTTTACTTTTGTTTATGTATCGGTTCAAAAGACTTACATATTCATAAAGTGCTTTGTGAAGAGGTACTATGGCTGACATTAATCAATTAAAGGAACAGGTGAGGGATGCCAATGACATAGTTGATGTTATAGGCAGTTATATTACTCTTAAAAAATCGGGATCTAACTATATGGGACTTTGCCCTTTTCACGGAGAAAAAACTCCGTCGTTTTCCGTATCGGCAAGTCGTCAGATATATCATTGTTTCGGCTGCAATAAAGGCGGGGATGTTTTTAAATTTGTACAGGAATATGAAAACATAACCTTTATGGAGGCTCTTAAACTTCTTGCGGATAAAGCCGGGATTGCGATTCCGGATAATATTTCATTAAACGGAGGCAGGAAAGATAAAAGTAAGGAAGTGCTTTATTCGATTAATAAAGATGCGGCATATTTTTTTGTTGACTGTCTCAGAGGAGAGAAGGGAGCCGCCGCAAGAGATTATTTACACAACAGGGGGCTCGACTCTAAAATTATTACGGGTTTCGGGCTGGGATATGCCTCAAATGACGGAAATCTGTACAGATATCTGAAAGATAAGGGTTATTCTGATGATGACCTAAAAAAATCAGGACTGTTTACATATAAGGCAGGTATAAAGGATAAGTTTTTTAACAGAGTTATATTCCCGATACTGGGAGATAATCGGGAAGTTATCGGATTCGGAGGAAGAGTGCTTGGTGACGGAATACCCAAGTATCTCAATTCGCCGGAGACTCCCATATTTGAGAAAGGCGAAAACCTTTACGGATTTTATATCGCAAAAAGGACAAGAGACGAAAGGATAATTCTTGTTGAGGGATATATGGATGTTATATCCATGCAGCGGGCGGGGTTTGCCGAAACGGTTGCCTCGCTCGGAACGGCTCTTACGGAATTTCAGGCAAAAAAAATAAGCAGGGTCGCAAAAAAAGTATATCTCATATATGATTCGGATGAAGCCGGAACAAAGGCTAAACTCAGAGCAATTCCGATTCTCAGGAAATACGGAATTACACCATACGTTGTCATACTGGATCCGTATAAAGATCCCGATGAACTCATAAAAGTTCTCGGAAAAAATGAGATGTCAAAGAGAATAAACAACGCCGTGGACGGAACAATCTTTGAGATAATGCAGCTTGAAAATGAATATAACAGGAGCGACCCCGCAAGCAATGCGGAATTCGAAAAAGAAGCCGCATCAAAAATTGCGGCGTTTTCTTCCGCAGACACGGATGAGGACAAGGCTGAATTTTTGAGTATTCGCAATAATTATATCAATACGGCGGCGAATGAATTTCATATGGACAAAAAAGAACTCACGCAGATTGTAGAGGGAATGATTGCAATTAAAAGACGAGACGGAAATTATAACAATGTTTCGGTTAAAAGGCATGAGCCGCATATGAAAAAAGACGGGAATAACGGCATAAGTACGGACAAGGGAATACTTAACGCTGAGAAGATAGTCCTTACGGCCGTATCGTGCTATCCGGGTATTCTGGAATCCGTTGAAAAATATATAAGAATAGACGATCTTGTCAACGATGTATCAACAGAGGTAGGGAAAATGCTCAGAGATGACATATTGTCCGATACTCTCAACATACCGAAAATCTTTGATACATTTGCGGAAAGAAACATAAATATAAGCATGGTTCTCAACAGTGATGAATTAAATCAGCTTTCGGAAGATGACACCAAGAAAGCTTTAGGCGATTCTATTAAAAAAATTCTTCAAAAGAAAAATGAAATAGAAATTAATAAGCCGGAAAATCTCGCTGATATAGCGAAATTGACGAACAGGAAGATGGAACTTCAAGAACTTTCAATTAATTTTGACTGATAATTACTATATGCACATGTCGTGACAGAGTTTTACCGGGAGGAAATATAAATGGCTAAAAAGGCTGAAACAACTAAAGATGAGGAAATAATGGAAAAGGTTATGGAGGCTGATGACAGGAAAGAACTTGAAGTAGAGGAGAAGAAAACCAGGAAAACAACAAGGAAGAGAGCCTCCAAAAAGGCTGACGAAGAAAAGGCGTCTTCTGCCTCGGTTACAGAAGAAGAGGAAGATACAAGAAGTGATGAAGAAAAGCTTGTGGACATCCTGGATATGATTGTGAAGAAAGCAAGCAAGAATAAAAATGTAATCGATTACCAGGATGTTACGGAAGCCGTATCTGAAGTGCTGGACAATCTTGATGATATAGATAAGATATATGATTATCTTGAAAGTAAAAAGATTGAAATCAGAATGGAAGATGATACGGATAAGCTTGATGACGACGATGATCTAAGTGATGACATGGAAAGTGAAGATGATATTGACCTTTCCAAAATAGATTTATCGGTTCCCGAGGGTATCGGTGTAGACGATCCGGTAAGAATGTATCTTAAAGAGATAGGACAAATTCCGCTTCTTACAGCCGAACAGGAAGTCGAATATGCGAAAAGAATGGAAGAAGGAGATGAGGTGGCAAAGCGCCGTCTTGCGGAAGCCAACCTCAGGCTGGTTGTTTCCATTGCGAAAAGGTATGTGGGAAGAGGAATGCAGTTCCTGGATTTGATTCAGGAAGGAAATCTCGGACTTATAAAAGCCGTGGAAAAATTCGATTACCGTAAGGGATATAAGTTTTCAACATACGCCACATGGTGGATAAGACAGGCCATTACAAGAGCCATAGCCGACCAGGCAAGAACAATAAGAATTCCGGTTCATATGGTTGAAACCATCAATAAACTCACAAGAGTATCGAGACAACTCTTACAGGAACTCGGAAGAGAGCCTTCTCCGGAAGAGATTGCGGAAGAAATGGACATACCTGTAGAAAAGGTTCGTGAAATACAAAAGATTTCACAGGAACCGGTTTCGCTTGAAACACCTATCGGAGAAGAGGAAGACAGTCATCTCGGTGACTTTATACAGGATGAAAATGTTCCCGTTCCGGCAGAAGCGGCAGCGGCCACATTGCTCAGAGAGCAGCTTGACGATGAACTTGCGACTCTTACCGAAAGAGAACAGAAGGTTTTGAGACTCAGATTCGGACTTGATGACGGAAAGGCAAGAACCCTTGAGGAAGTCGGCAAGGAATTTCAGGTTACAAGAGAGAGAATAAGACAGATTGAAGCTAAGGCCATAAGAAAACTCCGTCAGCCGAGCCGAAGCAGAAAGTTGCAGGATTATCTTGATTGACGACATTTCCAAAAGATTAAAATCCGTAGCCAATTTTATACCGAGAGCATGCAGAGTCTGCGATGTGGGGACGGACCACGGATATTTACCTGTTTATTTATCACAGACAGGCATAGCAAAAAGTATCATCGCCATGGACCTAAGGGAAAAACCGCTTCAAAAGGCTAAAAACAACGCGAAAGACGCAAATGTTTTTAATATCGATTTCAGACTGTCCGATGGGCTTGAAAAATTAGAGAAAAATGAGGCGGATGTAATAACCATAACAGGTATGGGCGGCTATCTGATTATTAACATTTTAAAAAAAGCACTGGAAAGAAATCTGTTTTCAGAGGGTATGAGAATAATAGTATCACCTCATTCGGATTACAGAGAACTCAGAAATTTCCTGTATAGTAACGGATTTCTTATTCTGGAAGAAAATGCCATGTATGAAAATAAATGGTTTTATAACATTATCTCGGCTAAGTACGACGGAGTAACAAGAAGTGCCGATGAGGTTGTATTAAGTTACGGAAGTCATTGTCTTGAGTCCCGAAATGCCGCGCTGAAGAAATATCTGCTGCATGAAAGCATGGTTTTAAGGGGTGTAATTGAAGATGTTTCTGAATCGGACTCTGATTCCGCAAAGGCAAAAGCAGAAGAGTTGAAAGACAAATTGGCGGTTAACAGAGAAGCATTGTCATATTTTTTGTAAAATGTATCTTTATAAATACAAAATGAATTCATATTAAAGGGGAAATAAGACTTATGATTAAGGCGGTTAAGTTTGGAGGAAGTTCACTTGCAAGCGCTGAGCAGTTCAAAAAAGTAAAAAACATAATTTTGTCGGAGGATGACAGAAAATACGTCGTTCCGTCCGCGCCGGGAAGAAGATTTCCCGAGGATGTTAAGGTTACTGACCTGTTATACAGATGTCACGGAGAAGCTAAGGTAGGCATGGACTATGCTCATACATTGGATGTGATAAAGTCAAGATATGAAGAAATTATCAAGGGTCTTGACTTGGACCTTTCTCTTGACTCTGAATTTGATACAATTTCGGACAACCTTAAAAAAGGAACATCCATAGATTATATTGCATCCAGAGGGGAATATCTTAACGGTATTGTTCTTGCGGCCTGCCTCGGATATGAATTCCTGGACTCTGCGGAAGTTATTCTTTTTGACGAAAACGGAAATTTTCTTCCGGAAGAAACAAATGAAAAACTTTCTGAGAGATTAAGTAAAATGGAGAATGCCGTACTTCCTGGCTTCTACGGATCAATGCCAAACGGTGAAGTAAAGACATTCAGCAGAGGAGGTTCGGACGTTACGGGTTCGATACTTGCCCGTGCAATCAGAGCAGATGTATATGAAAACTGGACAGATGTATCCGGATTTCTTGCTGCAGATCCGAGAATTGTAAAAGATCCTGAAGTTATAGAGGTAATTACTTACAAGGAACTCAGAGAACTTTCTTACATGGGAGCGGGAGTGCTTCACGAATCCGTTGTATTCCCGGTAAGAAAAGAGGGGATACCTGTTAACATAAGAAATACAAATGCTCCGGAAGATAAGGGAACCATGATAGTGGAGAGTACGTGCCATGTTCCTGAACATACAATTACCGGTATTGCGGGCAAAAAAGGCTTTGCATCGGTAAATATCGATAAAGATAAAATGAACTCAGAGGTAGGTTTCGGAAGAAAGGTCCTGGAAGTATTCGAAAAGAACGGACTTTCGTTTGAACATATGCCTTCGGGAATCGATACAATGACAATATTTGTTAACATGGAACACTTCATTCCTAAAGAACAGTTGGTATTGTCCCAGCTCCATCAGGCGGTACATCCGGATTCAATCGAGCTTGAAGCGGATCTTGCTCTTATTGCCGTAGTCGGAAGAGGAATGAAAAACAGCACGGGTGTCGCTTCCAAAATATTCAAAGCGCTTGCGGAGGCAAATGTCAATATTAAGATGATTGACCAGGGGTCAAGCGAAATGAATATTATTGTAGGCGTCAGAAATAAGAATTTTGACGATGCAATAAAAGCCATATACAAAGCTTTTTTTAACTGATATATATTAATATAATGAAAAGTTGTCGCATATGTAACAGCATCGGGAAGTGTAAACGGTATATGATTTACTTCCGATAAAATCAGCGGCAGCTTTTTTGTTAGATTATTAAACGGTGTCGACGGAACATTCGATGGGATAAATGCATAGACGCCGCTTCTTTAAATATGAGGATTTGCTTATGATATATGAATCTTACAGTGAAAGGGAAACATTTGAAATAGGTAAAAAGTTAGGCGAAAAGGCTGAGATGGGAATGATTTTTGCGCTCGAAGGAGACCTTGGGGCGGGTAAAACGGCATTTTCCAAGGGATTTGCCAAAGGACTCGGAATAACGGAGGTTGTAAACAGCCCGACATTTACCATAGTACAGGTGTACGACAGCGGAAGAATACCGCTGTATCATTTTGATGCATATAGAATTGAAGATCCAAATGAAATGGATTATCTCGGATTCGACGAATATTTTTTCGGAAACGGCGTATGTCTTATAGAGTGGCCGAGCGTCATAGAGGAATATTTGCCGAATGATATGATAAAGATAACCATATCGAAAAATTTGGATAAGGGATTAAATTACAGATTGATAGAGGTGGAAAATGACGGTTCTTGCGATTGAGAGTGCCGGAAGTGTCGCAAGCGCGGCAATATTAAGGGATAATAAGATAATCGGAGAATACAGCATAAATACGGGGATGAAACATTCTGAAACTCTTCTCCCGATGACTGACGCACTTTTAAAAAGTGTCGGCATGGATGTCTCGGAGATAGATTATATTGCTGTTTCCGTAGGTCCGGGGTCATTTACGGGGTTAAGAATCGGTATTGCTCAGGCAAAAGCAATGGCGTACGCATTTAACAAACCTGCGGTTGCGGTGCCTACGTTAAAGGCACTCGGAGCCGTCGGTATAACTCCAGGCATAATATGCGCAGTGACGGATGCGAGAAGATCTCATGTTTATTGCGGATTGTATCAATACAGACTCATTGATTCCGATGCAAAGGAAAAAAGATACAAAATTGAAGAAATTGAAGAGAATATGCTGATTTCCGCCGAAGAGCTGGTGGAAAAATTAAATGCATACGGCGATGAAGTGACATTTGTGGGAGACGGAGTAAAAATACTTGAAAAGTATCTGGAAAATGCACAATTTTCATATAAATACGCACTTCCGACTGAAAATGATTTAAGTGCCGCAAAAGTTGCATATATTGCGGGAGAAATGATAGAAGCGGGAGAAGTAACATCCGCCTCTGCGTTAAACGCCGAGTATTTAAGGCCTTCGCAGGCTGAAAGAACCAAAGAAACACAGGATAATTACATAATAAGAGAGTTACGGGAATCCGATGCATCAGGGGTTGCCGAAATCGAGAAAATGTCAATAGGAAACGGGGCGTGGTCTGAAGATGCCTTGAGAGACGCGGCCCGAAAAGAAAATGCATTATATCTTGTTGCCTGCTCCGGTGATACGGTATGCGGTTTTGTCGGTTCATGGATATCTATTGACGAGTCGGAGATTACAAATGTTGCGGTACATCCGGAGTACAGAAGAAAGGGCATTGCAAGGGCGCTGTTAAGAGAGCTTATATCACGTGGAAGAAAGAGAGGCGTGAAACGTTTTATTCTTGAAGTGAGAAAGGGCAATAAAAAGGCCGTTAATCTGTACGAAAGCATGAATTTTGAATTCATCGGAGAAAGAAAAGGTTTTTATGACGGACCTAAAGAAGATGCATGTATATATGAGCTTGGTTAGAAAGGAATAACAATGCTTGACGTTTGTTTGCTTGGGACGGGCGGAATGCTGCCTCTCCCGGGAAGATGGTTAACATCTCTGTTTTTAAAATATAACGGAAGCGGACTTCTTATAGACTGCGGCGAAGCAACACAGATTGCTATGAAAGAAGCTGGAATCAGCAATTACGACATAGATACGATATGTTTCACGCACTTTCATGCGGATCATATAAGCGGTCTTCCGGGAATGCTTTTATCAATGGGGAATTCAGGAAGAAGCGCTCCTGTTACTCTCGTAGGACCCAAGGGTTTGAAAAGGATAGTTACGGCTCTCAGAACCATAGCTCCGGAACTGCCGTTTGAGTTGGAATTTATGGAATTGGATGATGCTCAAACACATTTAAGTCTGAGAGGATATGAGATAGATATATATAAACTGAATCATAAAGTTACATGTTTCGGATATACGGTAAGTATTCCGAGAATGGGTAAATTTGATGTGGAGAAAGCGAACTCCCTGGGAATTCCAAAGATGTATTGGAACAGACTCCAGCACGGAGAGGATGTAACGGTTGACGGTATTGAAATAAAGTCGGAGACTGTGATGGGGAGTCCGAGAAAGGGAATAAAGGTAACATATTGTACGGACACCAGACCGGTTAAGGCAATAGTCGACAATGCTTATCAGTCGGACTTGTTTATCTGTGAAGGAATGTACGGTACTGACGACAGAATGAACAAGGCCAGAGAATATAAGCATATGACATTTTCCGAAGCGGCTTCATTGGCCAAGGAAGCGGAAGTAAAAGAGATGTGGTTAACACATTTCAGCCCCGTATTGCAGCGCCCCGGGGACTTTATTAATACTGCGAGAAAGATATTTGCCAATTCCCATGTGGGAACATGCGGTAAAGCGGTAACATTAATGTATGAGGATTGATATGAAAGACAGAGACATAAAAATACTTGCAATTGAGTCATCATGTGATGAAACGGCGGCTTCGGTTGTTATAAACGGAAGAAATATCATATCAAATGTGATTAATTCTCAAATAAAGATCCATACTGAATACGGAGGAGTTGTACCTGAAATTGCATCCAGAAAACACATGGAAAATATAGTTAATGTTGTTGAGGAGGCTCTTAATGAAGCGGAGATGAATCTGACGGATGTGGACGCCGTAGCTGTAACAAACGGGCCGGGACTTGTCGGAGCACTGCTTGTGGGAGTTTCGTTTGCAAAAACTCTCGCATGGAGCATCAATAAGCCTTTGATTCCGGTTAATCACATAGAAGGTCATATATGTGCAAATTATCCGGAAAATAAAAATCTTGAACCGCCTTTCGTAATACTTGTTATTTCGGGCGGACATACGTATCTTGCGCTTTGTTCCAAATACGGGAAGTATGAAATAGTGGGTATGACAAGAGACGACGCGGCGGGAGAAGCCTTTGATAAAGTGGCCAGAGCCATAGGATTAGGTTATCCCGGAGGACCTAAAGTTGATAAACTAAGCAAAAGCGGCAATCCGTATGCATATGATTTTCCGATTGCGCACATAGATGACGCTCCGTTTGATTTTTCATACAGCGGAGTTAAGTCTGCTGTGCTCAATCAGCTTAATACGGCAAAGATGAACGGGGTTGAGGTTAACAAGGCAGACGTTGCGGCTTCATTTCAGAGGGCGATAATAGGATCCACGGTGCCGAAGGCAATCGCGTTGTGTAAAGAGAAAAACATAAGAAAGCTTGCCATTGCCGGGGGAGTTGCGTCAAACAGCGCGTTAAGGGAGGCCTTGCAGTCAGCTTGTCTTAGGGAAGGAATTGAATTCCATTCACCTTCTCCCGTAATGTGTACCGATAATGCGGCTATGATAGGAGCGGCGGCATATTATAAATATATAAACAATGAATTCGGGGATTTAAACCTCAACGCCGTACCTAATTTACCTTTATAACAGAATAAAAGGATTATCCGAACGGGTAAATATATTTTGCATTTTACCGCAAAGCGTATTTCGGTATTCGGAGACGTAAATTTGCAATATTTCGAAAATTTCTTATATTTTCAGGAGCTTTGTATAAATGAAAGACAGGATTTACGCTATCATCGTTGCAGGCGGAACAGGTTCAAGGATGAAGAGTTCCGTTCCGAAGCAATATCTTAATCTGTGCGGCAAACCCGTATTACAATATTCAATTGAAAAATTTCTTAAAAACGAATTGATTGATTCATGTATTGTCGTGGCCGATAAAATGTACCACAAAGATATTGAAAACATGGCATGCGGCACGAAAAATAATTTATATATAGTTGAAAACGGGGCGGAACGTATTGATTCCGTAAAAGCGGGATTGGATAAAGCGGTATATATTGAAAGTGAGTATAGGGATCGAAATGACGGAGGTACGGCGTATGTAATGATTCATGACGGAGCCAGACCGTTAATTTCGGAGAGGCTTGTTTCGGAGTGCATTGAAAATGTGAAAAAACATAGGGCAATAGTTCCGGCAACAGCCGTAAAAGATACGATTAAAGTGATTAATGCCGACAATGAGGCGGTTAATACCCCGCAAAGATGTAATTTAAGGGCAGCACAGACGCCTCAATGTTTTGAATTGGAACTTATACTTGATGCCTTTGATAAGTATATGTCCGACACACAGTCGGAATATTTACCGACGGATGACGGAAGCCTGATTGAGATGTATTCTGATACAAAAGTAGTTATTACTGAGGGGGATGAGAACAATATTAAAATTACGACTCCCATAGATTTAAGCATAGCTGAAATGATTATCGAAAGGGCTGACGGAGGCAGATAGATTTTATCGGAAAACATGATTTTACACGGTAATAAAATATTTAAAATAGTTGTTGACATAACACAAATATATTGATATTATAACAAAGTCGCTACGAGGTGGTGAGCTTTGGAGAGGTAGCGAAGTGGTCATAACGCGGCGGTCTTGAAAACCGTTTGTCTTAACGGGCGCATGGGTTCGAATCCCATCCTCTCCGCTGAAAACGGGGCGTGCTTACGCCCCGTTTTTGATTTCCGTGTATACATGGAGAAGTACCCAAGAGGCTGAAGGGACACCCCTGGAAAGGGTGCAGGTCGTTAACGCGGCGCGCGGGTTCAAATCCCGCCTTCTCCGCTTTTTTAAACAGGTTGTCATATTTTATATGTCAACCTGTTTTTTTGTTACTAAAATTTAAAAATATATACTTAATTAACATATATTTGTTACAAAAAATATTAAATTTTTAGAAAATATATGTTATATTTTAGACATTGCAGATTATATATACAACATTTGGGACTACGTGTTTGTATATAACTAAACAGTATTACTTTTTGGGTTTTGGTAATACTGAAGTCTGTCGGGTATTTTCTTAATTAGGGAATGGGGGAGAAAAATGCAAAACAGCGCAACAAAAAGAACGATCAATCTTCTTGCTGATTCGTTGAAAAATCTTTTAAACGTAAAAGAGATTAATAAAATCACAATCAACGAAATAACAAGAGACAGCGGTGTGAATCGCCAAACATTTTATTATCATTTTCATGATATATATGAACTTTGCTCGTATATGATAGAAAGAGACTTTCAGGAACTGATGCCTTCGGGAGGAACTGAAGTGACGGATTGGAAGAGTACCATGATTACACTTCTGGATTACCTGGAGGACAATAAAAATTTATACAAAAGACTTATACTTACGGTTGGATCTTATTATATTAATCAATTTATACATGACAATCTTAAGCCATATGTTAAAGCCTATATCGCAAAATATATAAGATTTACAAATATTTATAATGAATATCTGGAATTTTTATATGAATATTACACGGCATCATTCCACGGCTGCATAGTTGATTGGATATTATTTGACGGTATTAATAGTGTCACTGACAAAAATAACCTGGTTGAATTGATTTATATGACCGTTGAAGGATCATTGGAACACATTGTTGAAAGATTCAAAGGAAAAAGCGAAATTACGGTTTAATATTATTTGTAGATCCATAATGTTAACAGTATCAAATTATACAATCACATCAGAAGACAGGTTATCACGGTTTTTATTTATAAGTTAAAATATATTTTACTTACCGATGATTTAATA
Source organism: Lachnospiraceae bacterium (assembly GCA_022769005.1). GTDB lineage: Bacteria > Bacillota > Clostridia > Lachnospirales > Lachnospiraceae > UBA4285. The sequence continues at coordinate 3,287 of JALEKK010000029.1, read as the reverse complement.
TCGAAGCTGATAATATTTAATTTACGGGGAACATTGTGCGGTTGAATTATTTGCATAGTGTTCCTTTTATTTACCCCTGACAAGATGTAATAACGGATAAGTTATAAAAAGCATCCGGCATCCCGAATTTGTGAAACAGAATGTCTGCAAAACAACTTATGTCACTTATTTATCAGATTGTTTGTCGAATATAAGAACTTTTAAAATAAAACCTATTACAAAACTATACAAGTGTAACAATTTTGACATTTGTATAAAAAAGTCTATTTAAGAAACAAGTTTTAAATGTTAAATTTCTATCATACTATTACAGCAGCTAATTTATCTTAGTATTTTATTTACTTAAGATAAGCAGCTAAAATATTGAGATACTTTATCTGCGCGCAAAGAAGGGAGGTTTTATGTAAATGTCGCAGGGAGATGAGAATAAGAGAAGACGAAGCAAGTACTTGACTTTGGTTATTCTCTGTATCGGCATATTGCTCATCCCTGTTATCTACTTCGGCACATATGTATCATCCGTATGGGATGTTTACGGAAAAACTGAAAATTTGCCTGTCGCGGTAGTTAACGAGGACAAGGGGGCAATGTATCAGGGTGAAGAAGTTAATTTCGGTAATCAATTAGTGGACAATCTTAAAGAAAACAAAAACCTGAAGTGGGAATTTGTTGATTTAAAGACTGCAAGAGAAGGCTTGGAAACGGGTAATAAATATTATGCCGTGATTGATATACCGGGTAACTTCACCGAAGATTTGACATCTTTAAGTAATGAGGTAAAAACACAGGCGACGATTACATATTCTGCCAACCAAAAGAGGAATTATGTGGCGTCATCTATTTTAACAACAGCCGTAACGAAGCTTAAGGATTCTGTTGATTTAAAAATCGCAGAGAAAGTTACGGATAAGTTGGTGACACAACTGGAGGCCGTTCCTGATTCGTTGGAAGAGGCAAATGACGGTGTCGCAAAATTAAAAGACGGAAGCGAACAGTTGGATAACGGTTATACCGCACTTATTGACGGCAATACAACAATAACAGACGGTTTGACTGCATTATCGACAGGTTTGTCTACGGCTCTTAACGGAGCAACTGCTCTCAGCAACGGTGCGGCATCATTGCCTACCCTGGTTTCGGGTACAAAAGCATTGGCAGACGGTGCGGGACAGTTAAAGGACGGAGTTGCTTCACTTCCTGTTCTTGTTAACGGTGCAAAACAGTTAAATGACGGCGCCAAATCGGCTCAGGCCGGATCCGGACAGCTTGCTGTGGGAAGTCAGTCGGTTGCAGACGGTATAAAATCTGTTTCATCAGGTTTGACTACTCTTAATGACACCATACAGTCAGGTATAAAATCGTCAAAGGATAGTTCTGCCGCAAAGATAGGTGCGGGAGTTGACGGCGCGGTGAATCAGGTATATGAAGGTAACGGAACAACACCGGGAATTAACGGTTATGTAGACGGCGTTAACACATATGTAAACGGAGTAAACACATATGCAGCAGGCGTTAATTCATACACTGACGCAACCAATAAAATGATTGCAGCTTTAAATGCAGGCGATACGGCAACGGCAACCGCAATTGCAAATCAGTTAAATGCAAAGGATGCTTCAGGCATGAATGCAACTGAAAAAATAAAAGCGGGTGCCGGACAGCTTCAGGCTTCGGGAACACAGGTTCAGGCCGGAGGCACGTCCGTAAAGGGAAGTAAAGATTTATTAGCTGCAGGACTTAAAAATGCGCTTATTCCTGAATTGGGCAACAGCCTGGACACCATGGCAAAAAGCATCGGTGCGGGAATTCAGATGTTAAAGACTCCTATAGACGGAGAAGGCGATACGGGAACATATACTGCTCCCGACGGAAGCAAAAAAACTGCTCTTCTTGCGGGCGCAACTCAGGTGAGTCAGGGATTGAATACTCTTAACGGCGGTCTTACAACATTGTCACAGGGTACTGAAACCCTTTCAAACGGTGCCGAAAAACTTAATGAATTAGGTGCAGGCGTTAACAAACTTGCCGCAGGAGCCGATACTCTTGCAAACGGTGCGGTAAGACTTAATGAATTGGGAGCCGGAATCAATACGCTTACATCAGGTATAGGTCAGCTTTCAGACGGATCCGTAAAACTTGAGGACGGTTCGCGTCAGCTCGGAGACGGACTTGTAACGGCTAAAGACGGAAACAGTCAGGTTCTGGGCGGACTTACAACCTTAAATAACGGATTCAACACTTCAATAAGCGACGCCAGAGATAAACTTAAGACAACCGACGGACTTGCTTCCGCGGTAGGCGGCGGAGTTGAAACCAAGGCTGAACCGTTTGATGAGATACCAAATTACGGTGAGTCGTTTGCTCCGTATTTCTTAAATGTATCTCTGTGGGTAGGTGCATTAACATGTATGTTAACAATCTACTATGATTATAAGAGAACGGTTAAAACATTGGGACCTATGTCAAGGAAACCTTTAATACGTTTCTTCTTCTTCCTTGGTATAGCCGTTGCACAGGCTCTTATATGCGGCCTTGTAGGTCAGTTCGGACTCGGTCTCGAGGTAGATCTTCCTTTGGCATATTATCTCGGACTGTGTGCGATTTCCATAACATATATGCTTATAGTGGAATGTCTGATGGTTAACCTCGGAGATGTGGGTAAATTCCTTTCAATGGTACTTATGGTACTGCAGCTTACGGCAACGGGAGGAACATTCCCTATTGAATTGAATCCGGGATTCTTCAGAGCCATAAATCCGTTCCTTCCTATGACGTATAATATTCAGCTGATGAAAGAAGCAATAAGCGGTCATAACGAAGCTTATGCATGGTATAATTTCGGAATGCAGTTTATTTTTGCGGCAATCGCTCTCGGACTTCTTATGTTGGGAAATATTATAAGAAGAATAAAGAACAGGAATGACGGTGAAAAAATCGGAATAAAAGATGCTTTCCACTATGGTGAGGAAGGACATTTCAGCAGTATTCCTGACAAACATTGATTACAGTTACGACAAAGTAAAACGATGTCTTTAAATTTCAGATAACAAATGATGAGCAAAGGCTGTGTATTTAGGATTTGATAATCTTAAATATACAGCCTTTTTATTAAATCCATAAAATAAAAAGTCCTCTGAAACATGGTATTTCCGCGGCTTCTTGAAAAACAAAAAATAAATTTAAATATTTTTCAAAAAAAGTGTTGACATTATATTGGGGTATTGATATTATATACAAGTCGCCGCGACAAGCGGCAACAAACAAACACGACGGAAACGGCACAACAG
>JALEKK010000004.1 GCA_022769005.1 Lachnospiraceae bacterium | reverse complement strand
GCCGTGGCGGTTCTTGTAATACTTACATTTATATTTGCTTTTATGACAACTCCCCAAAGCAATGTCATATTTACAAGATTGGTTGCCGCAGACATAATAGTTCCCGTTTCCGTGTATGTGTTTCTGCTTATTGTTAAACAGTTACAAAAAAAGAGCAAACGGGACAGGGAAGATAACGGGATGTAATTTCACCGTATTCTGATATTTTACTGCGATTTCCCCATTTTTGCCCCTTTTTTCAGCAAACTGAAATCAAAAAAACCGTATTCACAAGGAATACGGTTTTTTTGATAAAAGTTAAAAGCTGATGAGGAGATTTGAACTCCCGACCTCTTCATTACCAATGAAGTGCTCTGCCCCTGAGCTACATCAGCACAAAGGCTGTAACATGACAGCCTCTATATATTAATTTATATATTCATAAATGTCAACAATACATCAATCCTTAAATAATTTTCTGGCTTTAAGCTTTATTCTCTGCATCGCGTTGTCAATTACTTTTTCGTCTTTACGGAGTTTTAAAGCAATTTGCCTGTAGTCATACTCCATAAACATCATTTTGCAAACAGATTTCTCAAAGGGACTAAGAACTTTCATCAGTTTGTTTCTTTTTTCAAGATTATCTTCTTTTTTTACAATCAGAAATTCGGGATTTGATATACCGTTATCGCTCAACAGCGTATCTCCGGATGAATCATTATAATTATTGTCGGTTTCCGTCGGCAAAGACGTATTGAGAGGCATGTTTTTTTTACTGTTGTCTTTTGTAACAGCCGTTAAAATCTGCCTTTTTATACATGTATATGCGAATGTTGAAAATTTTGCCAAACCGTCTTCTCTATAGTCTCTTACAGCCTTATATAGGCCTATCATACCTTCCTGTATGAGGTCATCATTATCTCCGCTTACAAGAAAGAAGTCCTTTGCTATTTCCAAAACCATGTTTTTGTATCTTAACATGATAATATCAAAGCAGAATGTCTCACCTTTTTTATACATGTTAAGGAGTTCTTCATCAGTATAATCACCGTAATGAAAATGCAAATCATTTGTATCCGTATCACTCATAATCTTAACCCGATTACATTGTTCTCGCTCTTACAACTTCGTATGCAAGGACACCCGCCGCAACAGAAGCATTTAACGATTCTATCTCTCCTCTTACCGGAATGGAAACCGTAAAGTCGCAATTCTTTCTTACAAGCTTGGAAACACCGCTTCCCTCATTTCCGATTACAATACCTATGGCACCGGAAAGATTGGCTTTATACATATTTTCTCCATCCATGTCGGCACATGCAATCCAAAGTCCCTTTTCTTTTAACTCCTCTATTGTTCTGTTAATATTCGTAACCTTTACGACCGGTGTAAAATTAGTGGCTCCCGCACTTGTCTTTACAACAACCGGAGTTATGCCCGCAGCGTGTCTTTTCTCTATAATTACGCCGTGAGCCCCGGAAACATTGGCGGTTCTGATAATGGCGCCCAGGTTGTGAGGATCTTCTATTTCATCTAATATAAATACAAACGGAGGCTCTCCCTTCTCCTGCGCCTTGGCAAATATGTCTTCCAAACTGCCGTATGAATTTTCCGCACACTTTGCTATTACACCCTGATGATGTCCCGTAAGCGAAAGTTCATTAAGTCTTTCCTTGCTTACAAAATAATATATTGTATTATTTTTCTTCGCCTCTCTCAGTATTGTATTAATCGCTCCGTCCCTGCAGCCTTCAAGGAGAAATACCTTATCTATCGTCACTCCCGCCCTGAATGCTTCGATTACGGGATTGCGCCCCTCTATCTGCCCGTTGTTCTGCGTTTCTTCAGCGTCCGCAGCTGAAAAACCGGACTTTGATTTATCTCTGTAATTGTTCTTCTTAAAATTGTTCATTATTCTTTCCCATCGGTATTCGGTTCTTTAATACCGTCTATACCTGTTTTTACTAACTCCGTTATTCTGCCTGTTTTCCCGGATAAATATAAATATCCCACCAACGCCTCAAAACCGGTAGCCTTCATATATTCTCTGAATGAAGCATTTTTTGACTTTGTGTTGGGCTTTGAATTAACGCCTCTCCTGTAAACTCCCGTCTCTTCTTCATTTAACATCGGAAGAATTATATCGGCAATTTTGCTCTGTGCTTTGGCACTTACAAGTAATACCGCATCTTTGTTAAGCTTTGCAACCTGCCTGTTTCCTTTAAGTACAAGAGCGGTTCGAATTATCAAGTCATATACACTGTCTCCGATATATGCAAGCAAAATGGGACTTACGAATTTAGGATCATTGTTGCCGTTTTTATCGTTTATTAATTCCGCGATTCCGTATGGATCTGACAAAGAGATCTCTTTTAACTCGGCCCCGCATTCCGAACCGCCGCCCTGTAATATATTATTTATTTTCTCTTCCAATGTACGCCGTCCCTGCTGTCCTCTAATATTATTCCCTTTGCTTCAAGCTCGTCACGTATTTCGTCGGCTCTTGCGAAATCTTTATTTTTTCTTGCAGCTGTTCTTTCTTCTATCAGTTTTTCAATATCACTGTCAAGAAGTTCCTCTTTAGGTTCAACGTCAAGTCCGAGTACGCCGCATAAAGTTACAATGGTGTCGGCAAGGAACTTTAAAATATCCGCACTTGAATCTTCATTTGCATATGTGTTGGCAATTTTAACAAGGTCAAATACAGCAGCAACGGCAAATGCGGTATTAAAGTCATCATCCATGGCGTCTTCAAATGACTTTTTACACTTATTAACTTCCGATACTATATTTTGCTCACTTTCCTTTATGGATCCGGATGCATTCTCCGCCAATCTGTCAAGTGTACTTACACATGTTTTAATTCTTTCAAGACCGTTTTTTGCGGATTCCATTAATTCATCGCTGAAATTAATCGGATTTCTGTATTGAGCGCCAAGCATAAAGAATCTGAGTACCGACAGGTCAAATTTAGAGGCAATGTCTCTTACCGTTAAGAAGTTCCCCAGGGACTTGGACATTTTTTCTTTATTGATGTTTAGAAATCCGTTGTGCATCCAATATTTTGAAAATGTTTTGTCATTTGCCGCTTCCGACTGGGCAATTTCATTTTCGTGATGAGGGAATATAAGGTCTTCTCCTCCTGCATGGATATCAATCTCGTCTCCCAAATATTTCTTTGCCATTACGGAACATTCGATGTGCCATCCCGGTCTTCCGTCGCTCCAAGGCGAAGCCCAAAACGGTTCTCCTTCTTTTTTCGGTTTCCATAACACAAAGTCAAGCGGATCTTCTTTATTATCCTCACCCGAAACCTTTATGTCTCTGTGTCCCGCTTCCAAATCTTCTATGTTCTTGTTGGATAACTTACCGTAATCCTTAAATTTTCTTACCCTGTAATATACCGTACCGTTGGAGTTATATGCATATCCCTTATCAATAAGCTCGCTTATCATATCAATCATGTCAGGGATTACTTCCGTTGCAAGGGGATGGATGACATTTTTACTTATATTCATTCCGTCCATATCTTTAAGGCATTCTTCAATGTATCTTGTGGAAATTTCTTCTGAAGGAACTCCCTCCTCAATAGCCTTTTTAATTATTTTGTCATCGATATCCGTGAAGTTTGATACATATGTTACGTCATATCCCTTATATTCAAGATAACGCTTTACCGTATCAAATATTATCATCGGTCTTGCGTTTCCTATATGAATAAGGTTATATACCGTAGGTCCGCATACATACATTTTCACCTTTCCCGGTTCCACCGGTACGAATTCTTCTTTTTGACCTGTGAGGGTATTATATATTTTCATAGAGATTGCTCCTAACATACTAAAATAAAATGCACTGTACCGTAAAATCTAAAACACAATATCATATATTATTTAAATATTATTTTTGGAATATACAGCAAAAAAAGTCTCAAAGAGACTTATATAATCCAGTTTATTATAATAAATTTCCGTCAAAAATGCTAATAATATGTGTTGATTAACATATAAGATTTGCCCTGCATTTCCCCGTAAATATATAACAAAAGGGAGAAGTAAATAATACGGAATCTCTCCGCTACCCTACAGTCACATAAACGGACCGCAACGGTAAAATCTGCTTCTCCCTTTTGTATATGATGTAATATTGTGTAATTGCATTCAAAAATTAAAGCTCCGAAAACTTCTTTTCCAGATTTGCAATTCTTCTTTTAAGTTCTTCGTTCTCGCGTCTGAGAGCCTCAAGGTCCGGAAGAACCGGATCCGGAATATCCACCTGATCAAGATCTTCCACTTCAACCTTGGCATTGCCTCCCTTTACTATTCTGGCAGGAATGCCGACTACAGTAGTATCGGACGGAACATCCTTAACCACCACGCTTCCGGCTCCTATCTTGACGTTGTTTCCGATAGTAATGGATCCGAGCACTTTAGCACCCGCACCGACCAGTACATTATTGCCGAGAGTAGGATGCCTCTTACCCTTTTCTTTTCCGGTTCCTCCCAGGGTAACTCCCTGATAAAGAGTAACATCATTGCCGACAATCGCCGTTTCTCCGATTACAACTCCATGTCCGTGATCGACAAAAAAGTTTTCTCCTATAGTTGCTCCCGGGTGAATTTCAATTCCGGTCTCGTGTGCAACCTTTTGCGATAACTTTCTGGCTTCATAGAATTTATCGTTTAAAAATAATTCATGTGCTCGAATATATCCCCAAACCGCCCAGAAACTGGGATATAATTCCACTTCACATTTTGTGTGAATTGCAGGATCTTTTCTTTTGATAAGTTCAAACTGCTGTTCTTTATATTCTTCAAATGTTACCTTTTTCATAAAGATACCCCTTTTATGTTATATTCATCCAACCGGTCAAACCAAAATATTATTTTTTATTTTATAAAATATCTTCATCATTGTATATAAACAATTATATTTTATTGTTATTCGATAAGACAAACGGCATTGGACGCTATGCCGAGCCCGGCTCCCGTAAATCCCAGACCTTCCTCGGTGGAGGCCTTAACATTTACACATTTTATGTCTATATCAAGCGCATTTGCTATGTTTTTTCTCATATTGTCAATGTGAGGTCTCATTTTAGGCGCCTGGGCAATTATTGTTGCGTCTATATTAACGACTTCATATCCCTCGGCTTTAATAAGCTTGCCGGTTTCACTGAGTAATTGTAAACTGTCCGCTCCCTTAAACCTCTCATCGCTGTCAGGAAAATGCAATCCTATGTCGCCGAGTGCCGCAGCCCCGAGAAGCGCATCGGAAATCGCATGAAGAAGCACATCCGCGTCAGAGTGTCCCAACAATCCCTTCTCATATGGAATGTGTACGCCTCCGATTATAAGTTCCCTGCCTTCCACAAGTTTATGAACGTCATATCCTATTCCTACTCTCATATTCAATTACCTCACATGCACCCTGCGTGCCGAATCTTCCTTTCTACGATATGGTTATAAAGCAAAAAAGCACCGGAAATCCGGTGCCTTAAAAGTAGTAGCGAGAAAGAGATTTGAACTCTTGACACCACGGGTATGAACCGTGTGCTCTAGCCAACTGAGCTATCTCGCCGGGATATGGGACCAATAGGGCTCGAACCTATGACCCTCTGCTTGTAAGGCAGATGCTCTCCCAGCTGAGCTATGATCCCATATATGTCAGTCGCTCCGTGCGACTTGATAAGAATAACAAAATATCATATCTATGTCAATAACTTTTTTCGATTATTTTGCTCGGAATTTGCAAAAAACAGTATATACAGATTCAAACATCTTGCTTAATGCATTTATCAAACAAATGTCTTAAATCCGTATATACTGTTTGTATTACTTAATTAATATTAATGCAGACCGTTGAATATGTCATACATTATTATTTCTTATTCTTCTTTTCCAAATATTCTTTCGGAGGCTCTACAGGGTAATTGCCTGAGAAACATGCATCGCAATATCCCTTATGTCCGAATACCACATCGTCCAAATCTTCCAAATCAAGAAATCCCAAAGAATCGGCGTTGATATATTCACATATCTGTTCAACATTTCTTCCCGTTGCTATCAGGTTCTCTTCGGACGGAATATCAGTACCGAAGAAACAAGGATGAAGGAAGAGAGGTGAGCTTATTCTTACATGAACTTCCTTTGCTCCGGCAGCACGAAGCATATTTACTATTCTTAAAGATGTTGTTCCGCGAACGATCGAATCATCAACGATAACGACTCTCTTGCCTTCAATGGCTTCCTTAATCGGATTAAGCTTTATCTTAACGGCTGTCTCTCTCTGAGACTGACGCGGTTTGATAAATGTTCTGCCCACATAACTGTTTTTTATGAATCCGTTAATATAAGGTATTCCTGATTCCATGGCATATCCGAGTCCTGCGGGATTTCCCGATTCCGGAACTCCGAATACAACATCGGCCTCAACAGGGAACTTTCTTGCAAGTATCTTGCCTGCCTGTATTCTTGAAGCATTTACTCCCACTCCGTCAAATACACTGTCCGGTCTTGAAAAATAGATATTTTCAAATATACATCTTGCAGGGGTAGGAGCCGCCAACTCTTTGTTGGAAGTGATATTGCCCTCTGAATCGATGATAACTATCTCTCCGGGTTCAACATCTCTTATGAATTCCGCATTTACAGTGTCAAGAGCACATGTTTCGGAAGTAATGAAATATGTATTATCTCTCTTTCCGATACAAAGTGGTCTGAAACCAAATGGATCTCTTACACCAATTAACTTTCTCGGACTTGTAATTACAAGTGAGTATGCACCTCTGAGCTGCTTACATGCATTGAGAAGAGCTTCTTCAACTGAATTTGTCTTAACTCTTTCACGCGCTAAAAGATATCCAACGATTTCTGAGTCAGAACCGCTCTGGAAAATAGCACCATCATATGAAAGCTTCTCTTTAAGCTCATTTGCATTAACGATATTACCGTTGTGTGTTAATGCAAGCGTTCCCTTATAATAATTTACAACGAGAGGCTCGGCAAATTCTATTCCGGACTTACCCGCTTCCGAATAACGTACATGTCCTACGCCGAGATTGCCATGCATCTTATCAAGCTTTTCCTGATCAAAAACTTCATTAACAAGCCCTCTGCCCTTATTACATGTAATCACTCCCGTAGGTCCGTTCGTATCACTTACGGATATACCGCTGCTCTCCTGTCCTCTGTGCTGAAGAGAAAACAGTCCGTAATATATGGTCTGTGCTACATTATCTCCGTCCAAATCATAAGCGCCAAAGATTCCACATTTATCATGTGGCTTTTCGTCAAAAATGTCATCGAAGTCCATATGCTCGTTCATTAATTTGTGATCCTTTCAATACTAAAAAGCTTACTCAGCTGCATAAAATACCTGTTACAACAAAGCATTTACAAAAATCAATAAAATAATATAACATGAGAAACCCATTTGCAAATATAACGTAAATAAATACAATATACATTTTATTCAGATTATAAAGTTTTTAACTGTTTTCTTTAACAAATATAATATTAATGGCATATACAGTTATGTTGTGATAGAATGTAAAAGTTATATTTTTTTGAACCGTAATATTACATATTATAAGGAATAATCTATATACAAATTGATCAGAATCTGAAAGGACAAAATAATGAGTACATGTGAGAATATCAGGAATATCGCCATTATAGCCCATGTTGACCACGGTAAAACATCCATGGTTAACGAGCTTCTTAAACAGAGCGGTACATTCCGTTCAAATCAGACGGTTGAAGACAGAGTTATGGATTCCAACGATCTTGAAAAAGAAAGAGGAATTACAATACTTTCAAAGAACACATCCGTATTCTATAAAGATACAAAAATAAATATTATTGATACACCGGGACATGCTGACTTCGGCGGAGAGGTTGAACGTGTTCTCAAAATGGTTAACGGTGTTGTATTAATCGTTGATTCCTTCGAAGGCGTTATGCCCCAGACTAAATTCGTATTGGATAAGGCTCTTTCTCTTGATCTCTCGGTTATCGTATGTATAAACAAGATTGACAGACCTGACAGCAGACCTCAGGAAGTTATCGACGAAATACTTGAACTTTTCATAGAGCTCGGAGCAAATGACGAACAGCTTGACTGTCCGTTTATTTATGCATCCGCAAAGTCAGGATATGCTCTTAACGAACTTGACGATGAACCTAAGGATCTTACTCCTCTGTTTGAGGCCATAGTTAATCACATTCCGGCTCCGGGCGGCAATCCTGACGCTCCTGCACAAATGCTTATATCCACCATAGATTACAATGAATTCACCGGACGAATCGGCGTAGGTAAATTGGATCAGGGATCTCTTAAGGTAAATCAGGAAGTTGTTATAGTTAATCACCATGATGAAACAAGAAATAAAAGGGTGAGAATAACCAAACTGTATACATTTGAAGGCTTAAACAAGACAGATGTTGATGTTGCCACATGTGGTGATATTTACGCAGTATCCGGTATCACAGATCTTAAAATAGGCGATACCATATGTGATGTAAACAATCCTGATCCGATTCCGTTCCAGAAAATATCCGAACCTACCATATCCATGGATTTCATGGTAAATGACAGCCCTCTTGCAGGAAGAGAAGGTAAATTCGTTACATCAAGACACATAAGAGACAGACTCTTTAACGAACTTAATACCGATGTGAGTCTCCGTGTGGAAGAAACTCCGGGTGTGGAAAATTCATTTAAGGTTTCCGGACGAGGAGAGCTTCATCTTTCCGTTCTTATCGAGAATATGCGCCGTGAAGGGTATGAATTTGCGGTCAGCAAGGCCGAAGTACTGTATAAAGAAGAAAACGGTAAGAAAATGGAGCCTATGGAAAATGCGGTAATTGACGTTCCCGAAGAATATTCCGGTTCCGTTATTCAATCTCTTTCTCAGAGAAAGGGCGAACTTCTCGGAATGGCACCTATTGCCGACAATAACACAAGACTTACATTCAGAATCCCTTCAAGAGGACTTATAGGATACAGAGGTCAGTTCCTTACGGAAACAAGAGGTAACGGAATAATCAACACTTCTTTTGACGGATATGAAGAATATAAGGGTGATATTTCATACAGGAAAAACGGATCTCTTATAGCATACGAAAGCGGTATTGCCGTTACATACGGTCTGTTTAACGCTCAGGAGCGCGGCTCATTGTTTATATCACCCGGCGAAGAGGTTTATGCCGGTATGATAGTCGGAGAAAATCCGAGAACGGAAGATATTGAAGTAAATGTATGTAAAACCAAGCATCTTACAAATACCCGTGCAGCCAGTGCAGACGATGCTCTTCGTCTTGTTCCTCCGACTATTCTCAGCCTTGAGCAGGCTCTCGATTACATCGATACAGATGAGCTTCTTGAGATTACTCCGGAACATTTAAGACTGCGTAAGAAAATTCTCGATTCAAAGAAACGATACAGAGCAAATAAATAATCCGATTTATATATTATCGGTTTATTTGCGCGACAATATTATCTGTTATAAAAAATGTCACAGGCATAAACCGCCTGTGACATTTTTATTTTCTGCATATTTTTCCGATAATAAAAAATGAAATAAATACGATAATATCAACCACAACTATGGTTGCCCCGACCGGAGTGCCGGCAACTATGGATATCAAAATGCCCGCTGCCGAGGTGCAGACGGCAAGGATACCCGAACATATTGTAACGCTTAGAAAGCTTTTGAATATTCTCATTGCCGAAACAGCCGGAAAAACAACCAAAGCGGATATAAGCAATGACCCTACAAGATTCATCGCAACCACAATAACCACCGCAATGACCACCGCAATAAGTAAATTATATGCACTTGCTCTTGTTCCTGCGGCCCTGGCAAAGTCCTCATCAAACGTAACCGCAAATATTTTATTATAGAAGAATATAAATACGGCTATTACCGCCGATGCCAATATTCCGCACCAGACTGCATCCGTAACCGAAAGTGTAAGTATGGATGTTGATCCGAACAGAACGCTGTCTATATCACCTGCTATGTTGCTTGACGTAGGAAAAATATTCATAATCAGATAACCCACGGCCAGAGATCCCACGGATATCATGGCTATGACGGCGTCTCCCTTTATCTTGGCTTTTTGACTTGTGCGAAGCATAAGAATCGCACATATCACCGTAACGGCAATTACAAGAGGCATATTGTTGGACAATTTCATTACGGTTGCAATAGCAATTGCTCCGAATGCAATATGCGACAGCCCGTCTCCTATAAACGAAAATCTCTTAAGCACAAGAGTCACTCCGAACAGCCCCGAGCATAAAGCAATAAGAACTCCCACTATCAAAGCATATCTGACAAAAGGATATTGCATATACAGTGCTATTTTTTCAAAGACTTCCATCATATATCCTCCCGTTCAATAAATTTACTGCCTAAATTGCTCGCCAGATACTCTTCTTTAGTTCCGAAAAACGGTTTTTCGCATATATGTAATATATGACTTGCTTCTCTTATTGCAACATCTATGTCATGAGAAATCATAATTATTGTTATTCCTTCTTTATTGAGCCCGGAAATGAGTTCATACATTTCTGCCGTCACCTTTGGATCAAGCCCCGATACAGGTTCGTCGAGCAAAAGCATTTTTTGTGTTGCGCAAAGTGCTCTTGCAAGCAGAACCCTTTGCTGCTGTCCTCCCGATAATTCCCTGTAGCACCTTTTGGAGAATTCTTCGATTCTCATTCTCTTCATGGCGTCTGAAGCCATCTCTTTCTCATGTTTATTATAGAACGGTCTGAGGCCTGCCCTTGACTGACATCCCGATAAAACTATTTCTCTTACGGAAGCAGGAAAATTCTTTTGGACGTCTGTCTGTTGCGGCAGATAACCTATATCTCCCTTTTTCATGTTATCACCGAAAAATATCTCTCCGCTCATAGGCTTATTTAATCCGAGTATTGTCTTCATAAGAGTACTTTTACCTGAACCGTTTTCACCTACTATACACAGATAATCTCCGCTGTTAACGGAAAAGGAGAGATTGTTCAATATGGTTTTGTTGTCATATCCGAGCGATACGTTTTCACATATAAGCTGCGCCATGTTTTCTTCCTCCGTAATACTTTACCGGACTCAACTTAAAGCCTTCTTTAAAACCTCAAGATTATTCTTCATAATACTCAAATATGTTGTACCGCCGTTAATCTCATCGTCATTTACGGACTGCATTGAATCCAGCTCCAGAATTTCCTGATTTTTATTCTTTGTATTGTCAACTACCGCTTTGGCGATTTTACCGTCGCTTCCGTCTATTTTTAAAACATGCTTAAGATTTAATTCGTCAACCTTATTTGAAAGGAACGCAATGGTTTCAAAGCTTGCGTTTGTTTCGGCGGCACAGCCGTCAAACGCCGCATAATACGACAGTCCGTAGTCGTCAACCATATATCTGAAAGGAAATCTGTCGGCAACGAGAATTGTCTTTAACGAAGATGAGCTCACCGCCTGTGTATACTCCTTATCAAGCGATTCCAATTCTCCGTTATAGGCTTTTGCATTTGAGGAATATGCATCGGCATTTGACGAATCCAATTCCACAAGATTATTCTTTATTTCGTCTACAAATCTCTCTGTATTTCTAAGTGACAGCCAGACATGTTCATCATATTCCGTGGTATCTTTTTCTTCGTTATGAGATTCATTGGCATTTTCGCCGCCGTGGGATTCTTCATTGTCATGATCGTGATCTGCATCCTGCATTCCCTCAACGGTCTCCTCTTCTTTAAGATTGTCCGCCACAACGTCGAGAAGCTTAATTACCTTCATGTTTTTATTTGCGGCATTTTTAAGAGCTCCTTCCACCCACTTATCGGAAGGTCCGCCGACATATATAAATAAATCGCAATCGGATATTTTCGCCATATCTTCAACACTTGGGCTGTAATTATGTATATCTATTCCGTTTTTCAGCAATAATTCCACATCAACATTGCCGCTGTTTCCCGCAACATTTTTCACCCAATCATATTCCGGATAAATCGTGGTCACGACTTTTATTTTTTCATTATTCCCGCCTGTCGTATTTTGAGAAGATCCTCCCGCGCATCCCGCGAATATTCCCGCCGCAATTAAGCCAGCACCTGTTAAACCTAATATTTTTTTATTTATTTTCATATACATTTCCCACTTTCACAATACAGCCTTTTATAGGCATAAGTACATCTTAACTGAATATTTAATAAATTTTTATACTCATTGACAATCTCCGCATATTCCGTACAAAACGGTTTCTTCCGTACTTAACAGAAAATTGTCCTCTTTTTTTAACGAATCGGATAAGTCCGCTACATAGTCTTTTTTGATATGAAAAGTCTTTCCGCATTTCGTACATGAGGCATGTATATGCCCTTTACACCTTTCAGCGCCTATATATCTGTAATAAACTTCTCTTGTTCCGTTGGGAACATGCTTTACTATCATTCCGTCCTCTTCCAGGTCTGCAAGATTTCTGTATACGGAACTGACGCTTATCTTATCCGTCTTAATATTTTCCGCTATTTCTTTGGCAGACAGAAGCTCATCCGGATGCTGATTAAGATAAGTTAACAGAAGAGTTCGCTGTTTAGTCTGATATTTAGGCATAACATTCTCCTTACATATTATCTGTTCAATTTGCGACTGATTTGCAAATTAGAATATTCCTTTTTTTTATTTATGTCAAGATATATATAAAAACCTCCCGACTGTCGCTTCCGCTGACAATCGGGAGATTTCAAAAAATCTTTGGTTTTGGATGTTTAGCAGGGTTATTGTTATATTAATATGATTATTTTATATTATTTAACCACTTTTGCGTCTAACTGACCGTCTTTTAAATCAATTTCGATTACGCTTCCGGTATCAATATCACCCTCTAATATAATTCTTGCGGCAAGTGTTTCAACCGTTCTTTGAATATATCTCTTAAGAGGTCTTGCACCGAAATTAGGATCATAACCGTTATCAATAACGTATGTCTTGGCTGCGTCTGTAAGTCTGATACTTACCTCTTTGTCCTCAAGCATCTTATTAACACCGCTGATAAGAAGGTCGACAATATAGCTTAAATTATCCTTATTCAGAGGTTTGAACATGATAATTTCATCAATTCTGTTAAGGAATTCAGGTCTGAAATGAGCTCTTAAGTCATTCATTACCATGTCTCTTGACTCTTCTTTTATCTCACCGTTCTCATCGATGCCTTCAAGCAAATACATTGAACCTATATTACTTGTAAGAATTATTATGGTGTTTTTAAAGTCAACGGTTCTGCCCTGTGAATCGGTGATTCTTCCGTCATCAAGCACCTGTAAAAGCACATTGAATACGTCCGGATGAGCTTTTTCAACCTCATCAAACAGTACCACGGAGTATGGCTTTCTTCTTACGGCTTCCGTAAGCTGACCGCCCTCTTCATATCCCACATATCCCGGAGGCGCTCCGATAAGTCTGGACACTGAATATTTCTCCATGTACTCAGACATATCAATTCTTACTATATTGTTCTCATCGTCAAATAAGCTCTCGGCAAGGGATTTTGCGAGCTCTGTTTTACCGACACCGGTAGGTCCCAGGAACAGGAACGAACCGATAGGTCTCTTAGGATCTTTGATACCTGCCTTAGATCTTATAATAGCCTCTGTAACCTTTGTAACAGCCTCATCCTGTCCGATGACTCTCTTATGTAAAATATCCGCAAGACCGAGGGTTTTCTGTCTTTCGGTTTCAGAAAGTTTCATTACCGGAATTCCGGTCCATCTGGATACGATTTTCGCAATCTCATCCTCAGTTACACTTTCGTGTACAAGCTGCATATCCTTTCCCTTAATGCTCTCTTCTGAAGCTTTTAATTCTGCTTCGAGCTTAGGAAGTTCGGCATATTGAAGTCTTCCCGCAAGTTCGAGATCATAATCTCTCTTTGCCTGCTCAATTTTGTTATTGAGCTGTTCTATCTCTTCTTTTAACTTGCTTACTTTATCAACACTTGCCTTTTCGTTATTCCACTTGGCAACTCTTTCATCGAATCCGGCTTTTTCTTCCGCAAGTTCTTTCTGCAATTCCGCAAGACGTTCCTTACTTAAATTGTCGGTTTCTTTCTTCAATGCAGCTTCTTCAATTTCCAACTGCATTATTCTTCGCCTTGTTTCATCCAATTCCGCAGGCATGGAATCCAAATCCGTTTTTATCATTGCGCAGGCTTCATCCACAAGGTCGATGGCCTTATCAGGCAAAAATCTGTCTGTAATATATCTGTCAGACAATGTTGCGGCCGAAACCAATGCTCCGTCGGTTATTTTTACGCCGTGATATACTTCATATCTGTTCTTTAATCCTCTGAGGATTGATATGGTATCTTCCACGGTAGGCTCGTCAACCATAACAGGCTGAAATCTTCTTTCAAGAGCCGCATCCTTTTCAATATACTGTCTGTGCTCATTGAGGGTTGTTGCTCCGATACAATGCAGCTCTCCTCTTGCAAGCATAGGTTTAAGCAAGTTTCCGGCATCCATTGCGCCTTCTGTCTTACCTGCTCCGACTATGGTATGAATCTCGTCGATAAACAGTATTATCTCACCGTTTGAGTTCTTAACTTCATTGAGAACAGCCTTTAATCTTTCCTCAAATTCACCTCTGTATTTTGCACCCGCAACGAGAGCACCCATGTCAAGAGCAAATACTTTCTTATCTTTCAAGGCGTCAGGCACATCTCCGTTTACGATTCTCTGCGCAAGGCCTTCAACAACGGCGGTTTTACCTACACCCGGCTCACCTATAAGAACAGGATTGTTCTTTGTCTTTCTGGAAAGTATCCTTATTACGTTTCTTATTTCGCTGTCTCTTCCTATAACCGGATCAAGCTTTCCCTCTTTTGCCCTTTCAACGAGATCCTGACCGTATTTCTTAAGTACGTCATACTTAGCTTCTGGATTATCGGAATCAACCACCTGGCTTCCCCTTACCTCGGATAACGCCTTTAAAAATGTTTCCCTTGTAATATTGTATTTTTTGAAAAGAGATTTCAAATTATCGTTAGGAGCCTTTATCATGGCAAGCATAAGGTGTTCAACCGATACATACGAATCTCCCATTGCCTTTGACTCGTCTTCCGCATCGTTAAATACCTTATTAAGAGAGTTGCTGACTCTCAACGATACGTTTGAACCTGATACCTTGGGTTTTGAATTAAGCAGTCTTTCAATGTCCGCCGTAATGTCATCCTTTGATATTCCCATGTGTTCAAACAGATTTGCAATTAAACTCTCATCAATTGTTAAGAGACTATACAAGAAATGTTCCTGGTCAATCTCCTGATTACCGTAATCATAAGCGATCTTCTCACATCCATTAACAGCCTCTATAGATTTCTGTGTAAATTTATTAATGTTCATAGACTGTATCCTCCGCTTTCTTAACTTGACTATATACTACTCTTAGTTGTTAGCACTGTCAAGCGAAGAGTGCTAATTTATGTGTAAAAAAATAATTAATTTGATAAAATGTAAATAAATATTGTTAAGCAGCTGTTTATGAAATCAAACACGGCCGCTTCTCAATATGATTCCGCAGCATATATACTTTTACCGGCTTATTATCGTATGATTACATAATAAAACACGGGTATCCGATGTCTCCACAAACCGTATGGAGCATGTCAAATACCCGTGTTTACTATTTGTACCGATTACTTTGCAAGAGCCGCCTTAGCTGCCTCAGCTACCTTAGCAAAACCTGCCGCATCGTTAACCGCCATCTCTGAAAGAACTTTTCTGTTAAGGTCGATACCTGCAACCTTAAGACCGTGCATAAGGTTGCTGTATGAAAGACCGTTGATTCTTGCAGCAGCATTGATTCTTACGATCCAAAGCTTTCTGAAATCTCTCTTTCTCTGCTTTCTACCCTTGTAGCTTTCTGCAAGAGCTCTCTTAACAGACTGCTTTGCAATTCTGTACTGCTTGGATCTTGCACCCATGTAACCCTTAGCGAGTTTTAAAATTCTTCTGTGCTTCTTCTTAGCATTAAGTCCACCCTTAATTCTTGCCATTTTTATTATTCCTCCTAAATATAACTCTTATACGATCTCTTTTTCGATATAAATTAAAGATATGGTAAAATCTTCTTCATTACCTGTTCATTTGTCTTATCTGTCATTGTTGCCGTTCTAAGATCTCTCTTTCTCTTTGAGCTCTTCTTAGTAAGGATATGGCTCTTGTTAGCCTTCATTCTCTTAAGCTTACCTGTTCCGGTAACTTTAAAACGCTTTGCTGCTGCTCTGTTAGTTTTCATCTTTGGCATGATAAAATTCTCCTTTTAAACGATTATTTCTTTTCTGTTAAGAACATTGACATTGTTCTGCCTTCCATCTTAGGCGCTTTTTCTATGACGGCAATATCTTCAAGCTCCTTTGCGAAGTCAGTAAGTACGTGAATACTGCTCTCCGTATGTGCTATCTCTCTGCCTCTGAATCTCATCGAAACCTTAACCTTGCTTCCTTTTTCGATAAATTTTCTTGCCGCATTAATCTTGGTATTAAGGTCATTGGTATCGATATTCGGAGAAAATCTTATCTCCTTAATGTCAATAACTTTCTGTTTCTTACGTGCTTCCTTTTCTTTTCTTGCAAGCTCATATCTGTACTTACCGTAATCAATAAGTTTACATACCGGCGGCTTAGCGGAAGGAGCAATCTTAACGAGGTCCACATCCGCTTCTCTTGCAAGCTCGAGAGCTTCTTTTACGGACATTATACCCAGCTGCTCACCGTCCGCGCCGATAACACGAACTTCTTTATCACGTATCTGTTCATTAATAAATAAGTCGCTGATAATTATACCTCCTATAATTATGCAAGAGTTAGATCATTCTCTCACAAATGTATTCCGAACGGGCACAAAAAAAGCGGAACCCATAAGGCTTCCACTTGTCTAAGATCTTATATATATCTGACGGCGTAACGTCAGTATTAATTATCTTATTCAATACCCAAGCCGACAAAACGCCTTAGGTGAGAGCGGTCACCCTGCTTATTGTTTAACAACTTTTGTATAATATCATATACCATATACGCCGTCAATACATTATCTCAATTAATTACTCTTTTCGGCAGACTCGGATTCTGAAGATTCATTTTCAACCGGCGCCGATTTAATCTCATCACTTATTTTTATTCTATCCACCTGATTAGTTACAAGCGTGTTGGATATTTCAAACTTATCAACATCAAAGTCCTCTATTTTGTCGGTATTGGAGCTCTTACTGTTATACTCATTGACCTTTGCTTTTAAACCTTCTTTGAGGTCGAGAACGGTTCCCTCCAATTTCTTTGTTTCTATATTAAAATAATAAGTTATTTTGGCAGATGCTTCGTTAATATCCACGCCGGACAGATTTTTGGTCGCATTTATTATGTAATTTTTTACTGAGTTGTCCAGATCCTTTACGGCCATGTATCTCTCAACGACTTCGCATGATGCATTGTTGAATTTCTCCTTATTTTCTCTAAGAAGTAAATCTCCCGCTTTTGTGTTAGTTGAGGTTGGGAAATAATCCGAAGTATTATAGATATTTCTTACATATTTCAGATTATCCGGACTGCTGCCGGTTCCGGTATATACATCTATTTTTTTAGCGTCGTCATCATTTCCCACTATGTAAGTTTCCGTATATGTGTTGGTGTTATTTATCTTATCTTCCACATGATCTGTACTTCTTATTCTGCTTTCTTTTGCGGAATCGTCATAATAAACGTAATATTCTCCGGAAATTGCAATATCCGTGTTTTTTGACGCTCCTCCCTGCACTCCGTCATATGCTATTGTTCCTGCGATTGACCTCTGTGATGATTCCGCGGAAGTGTTAGCTTTAAAATATTCTGCAATTCTTTTTTCTTCCGCACCGGTATTTTTATTACATCCCGCAAAGGTGACTGCAGATGCGGCAACGATTCCGCCGATCAAAAATATTTTTTTCATAAAACTGTTTCCCCGTTAATAATAAATAATTGTATATCAAATGAAATTACTCTTCTTCAAGCTTCAGAACGCTCATAAATGCCTTTTGAGGAATTTGTACCTTACCGATCTGTCTCATTCGCTTCTTTCCCTCTTTCTGCTTTTCAAGCAGCTTTTTCTTACGGGAAATGTCTCCGCCGTAGCACTTGGCAAGCACATCTTTTCGCATGGCCTTTACTGTTTCTCTCGCTATTACTCTGTTGCCGATTGCAGCCTGAATAGGTACTTCGAAGAGCTGTCTCGGAATTTCTCCTTTAAGCTTTTCGCACATTTTCCGTCCCCTTTCAACGGCACTTCCTTCAAATACAATAAATGAAAGGGCGTCCACTTCTTCTTTATTAATGAGAATATCCAGCTTACACAGTTTTGACCGCTTATATCCCGCCAATTCATAGTCAAATGAAGCGTATCCTCTTGAGCGTGATTTTAAAGCGTCAAAAAAGTCATAAATAATTTCGTTGAGCGGAAGTTCGTACTTAACAAGAGCTCTTGTCTGTTCAATATAGTCAACGCCTTCATATATTCCTCGTCTTTCCTGACAGAGTTCCATTATTGTTCCGACATACTCGCTGGTTGTCATTATTTCAGCCTTAACAATCGGTTCTTCCATATATGCAATGGATGATACGTCCGGGAGATTGGAAGGATTTGTAAGATCAAACACCTCTCCGTCCGTTAAATGTACCTTATATACAACTCCGGGAGCCGTTGTAATAAGGTCGAGACCGTATTCTCTCTCAAGTCTCTCCTGAACCACATCCAGGTGAAGCAATCCAAGGAAACCGCATCTGAATCCGAAACCGAGAGCCGCCGATGTCTCCGGCTCATATGACAGCGCCGCATCATTAAGCTGTAATTTTTCAAGAGCATCCCTTAAATCCTGATACTTAGAGCCGTCGGCAGGATATAATCCGCAATAAACCATCGGATTGGTCTTCTTATATCCCGGCAGCGCTTCTGCACAAGGTCTGCCGCTCTCGGTAACAGTATCACCTACGTTTACATCCTTAACGGTTTTAATTGCCGCTGTTATGTAACCTACCATTCCGGCCGTTAATTCATCACTCTGAACCAACTGTCCCGGCTCAAAGTA
Organism: Lachnospiraceae bacterium; assembly: GCA_022769005.1. Lineage (GTDB taxonomy): Bacteria > Bacillota > Clostridia > Lachnospirales > Lachnospiraceae > UBA4285. The sequence continues at coordinate 81,680 of JALEKK010000004.1, read as the reverse complement.
TCCGACTTCAACAACCTCTTCCACTGCGCCTGAAGCCATGAGCTTTATCTTTGTGCCTTTTTTAACCGTTCCTTCCATTATTCGTACAAATATTACGGCACCTTTATATTGATCGTAGTATGAATCAAATATAAGAGCTTTCAGCGGTTCACTCTTATCTCCGCCGGGAGCGGGAATCTTTTTTACAATCATTTCAAGCACCTGATCAATATTAATTCCGTTCTTTGCGGATATCATCGGTGCATCGTCAGCTTCTATTCCTATTACGTCTTCTATTTCTTCCTTTACTCTTTCAGGATCGGCACTCGGAAGATCAATTTTATTAATTACCGGAAGAACTTCCAAGTCATGATCCAATGCCAAATACACATTTGCAAGGGTTTGAGCTTCTATTCCCTGCGCTGCGTCCACAATGAGCAACGCTCCTTCACAGGCGGCAAGAGAACGTGACACTTCGTAGTTAAAATCAACATGTCCCGGAGTATCAATGAGATTAAATGTATACTCCTTGCCGTCGGAGGCTTTATACTTTAACCTTGCGGTTTGAGCCTTTATTGTAATTCCTCTTTCTCTTTCCAAGTCCATGTTGTCAAGCACCTGTTCCTGCATTTCCCTGTCGGATAGAGTTTGAGTCGCTTCTATCAGTCTGTCGGCAAGAGTGGATTTACCGTGATCTATGTGAGCAATTATGCAAAAATTTCTAATATTTTCTTGTATATCTGCCATTTATTATCTCCATTTATAATCGGTCTGCAACAGAAAAGAGTCGCCTAAAAAAACAAGCGACTCCTTTCTAAAATATATATACAACTGAATTAATCAGTCGTTTTTATTGTTCTGAAGGAATACCGGAACATCAAACTTGCTGTTATTAGACGGTTTAGCAGCTCTTTGCTGTACCATCGCATTTAACTTTTTCTGAGCTTCCTCTGATGCCTTCTTAAGTTCTTCTGCTTCTCTTATTGCTTTTTCTCTTGCTTCGGCTTCCGCGTCCGCTTCCTCTTTCTCAGCTGTCTGAACCTGTGCATCTGTTGATGATACTACTGTATGAGCATGTGATGACACTGTATTGTGTACCTGAGGAGCTGATGATGCAGAGCTCATGTTAGACTTCTTGCTTTCAGCCTCAAGGCTGTCATTGTCCATACCTGTGGCAATAATTGTAATCTTAATGCTGTCTGCGGTTTCATCTGAATCAATACCGAAGATAACATTAACTTCATCACCCACTTCTTCATAGATGTAATCTGTTGCCTCTTCAACATCGGCAAGAGTCGCATTACCTGAAATATTAAGAATAATATTCTTTGCGCCCTCAATAGATGTTTCAAGGAGCGGACTTGATACCGCATTTTTAACTGCCGTAAGCGCCTTATTGTCATCGGATGACTCACCGATACCGATATGAGCAAATCCCTGATCTTTCATTGTTGTCTGAACATCCGCGAAATCCAGGTTCATTGTCGCAGGCTTATTGATAAGATCGGCAATACCGACAACCGACTGATGAAGAACTTCGTCGGCTCTTACCATGGCTTCTTCAAAAGAAATTCCCTTGTCATAAATTTCAAAAATCTTCTGGTTCGGAATAACTATAATTGTATCCACGTTCTCTTTAAGTCTTTCAATTCCCGCAAGAGCATTTCTCATACGAGGTCTTCCCTCAAACTTAAAAGGTGTTGTTACAACGCCCACAGTAAGGGCTCCCTGCTTTTTAGCTATAGATGCAACAACCGGAGCGGCTCCCGTACCGGTTCCTCCGCCCATTCCGCATGTAACGAATACCATGTCGGCGCCTTCAAGTGCCTTTGCAATTTCATCGGCACTTTCTTCGGCTGCCTTTTCGCCCACTTCGCTTTTGGCTCCGGCTCCGAGACCGTTAGTTGTTTTTGCTCCGATAGGAATGGTTACGCCGGCCTTACACTTCTTGATATCCTGAATATCCGTATTGATTCCGATAAGCTCCGCACTTGTGATTCCCGCTTCCACCATTCTTGATACAGCGTTGTTTCCGCATCCGCCTATACCGACAACTTTTATATTAGCAACCTGTTCTTTCTCATTACTACTTAGTTCAAACAAGGTGTTAACCCTCCTTCAATATTACATCCATTTAACCATATTAAACTAATGATATAATCAATAAACAAATAATTCAATATTTTATGTGGTTTATTTAACAAAAATAATGATATTTATCAAATTTTAATATTTCTTTGCTCATATGTTTCTAAACAAAATATAATCAGATTACTGATTATAGTGAAACCGTATATGTGGTTTCAAAATTATAAATGCTCGTCCTCTAACCGCTGCATTATTCTTCGCTTTGAGATACTGTTTCGCTCTCCCCTTCACCGGAAGCCGTATTCTGCTCTCCGGATTCGGCATTTTGATCATTCTCGGATTCCTGTTGCGCATTTTTGGCATTTTGATCGTTCTCGGATTCCTGTTGCGCATTTTGGGCATTTTCGTCGGTTCCGGACTTTGATTCTTCGGATGACTCTCCGTTTGAATTTTCCACCGTCTTGTCAAATATAATGTTTTTATTACCGCCGTCGTAATCTTCCAAATGAAGTGTTCCGCTAAGGCCTTCTATTTTATTATATAACTTACTGAGTTTGAACACTTTTTCTTCGGCATGTTCCGTAGTGCCCATATTTATATATGCATTATTAATTTGATAGAATATGGCTCCGTCTTTATAAATTATTTTATTAAACTTCAAAGAATATGTACGGGCAAAATGTGCGTAAAGTACAAGAGCATCGTAGGCTTTTTCGTCACTTACATGAGGTCTTGATCCGAGTATAAGGTTGTCAAACGATATTCCTTCTATAAGAGGTGCGTTGTCGTACAAATTGCACGAACTGTCCACGACGTTTCCGGTCTCGTCTATATATTCGTATACGCCTGCGTAATAAAAACTTGCGAGTAATTCCTTTTCATGCACCACAACGTGAATTTTATTCGGCCAGACTATATTTACGTCATAGTCTGAGATGAACGGTATTTCTTTCTTTTTGTTCCCGAATATTGAATAAATAAGCGTATTTGGCTTCCTGCCGTCGAATATATATTCATTTAACTCCTCTTCATTTGACTTGTTATTTCCTTCATATGTAATCTCCGATGTTTTAAAGAAGAAAAAAACAAATAAAAAAGCTGCGGCAATTATGGAAGTTATAAGTGTAAATTTAAAAAGTTTTTTATTCCTTTTTTTTCGTTTTCGACCTATATCAATCTTTACTGAACTCATACGCTTATACCTTTTCCTCAATATCTATTTTCTTTGAGACATTTAACACTAATCCCATTTCAAATAGTAAGAAGAACATTGAAGATCCGCCGTAGCTTATAAACGGAAGTGTTACCCCCGTATTCGGCAGAAAATTAGTAACAACAGCCACGTTGAGAAGCAGCTGAATCGAAATATGGAAAAAAATTGCCATGCATAATAACATATCCGTCTTTGTAGGAGCTCTCATGGCTATAACATATATTCTCCATAACAACAATGCAAATATGGACAGCAGGATAATTGCTCCGAATATACCTACTTCTTCACAAATTACGGCAAATATCATATCGTTCTGTGATTCCGGTATATATCCCAATTTTTGCAGACCTTTTCCGAGTCCCTTGCCTAAAAATCCGCCGGAGCCTATTGCATACAGCGATTGAACCGTCTGATAACCCGTCGTAAGTTCATAATCTTCAGGGTGAAGCCAAACCGCTATTCTGTTAAATCTGAAGCTTGCGGAATCTGCCGGCATATTTGAAATTACAATAACCGCTACAATTCCTATTGCCGCTGCGACTCCTATGGCTATCAGATAGTTTTTATGGTTCGGAGACACTATGAACATCATCATAAATACTATTAAGAAAATAATTAAGGCGCTGCTTAAGTTTGAACTTATCACAAATACCAACGCGGCAGGTACAACTCCGATAATCAATATGATTGTAATTCTGGTTTTAAAATTTTTAATATCCCGTCCCGCGGTAATTATCATCGCAACAACCGAAATAATAACCGCAAGCTTAACAAGTTCTGCCGGTTGGAAATTAAAGAATCCGAGTCTTATCCAACGGGTTGCGCCGTTAACGGTCCTTCCGAAAGGAATAAGCATAAACAACAAAAGTATTGACACAAGCAATAAATACCAATGTTTTCGCATCAGAGCATTATAATTAATCATAAAGCCCGCTGCCATTAACACCAGCCCGATTGCAACGAATATTAATTGTCTGTTAAAAAAATAACTCGGATCTCCGTATTCCACGTTGGCAGTATATGAACTTGAACTGTATATCATAATCAGTCCGAATCCAATAATAAGAAAGAGACAAAATACTAATGTATAGTCAAAATGAAATATCCTTTTAAGTTTCTTTCTTTTAACAATTTTACTATCTTTAACAGTTCTTTTTTGCATAATTGCCTCTAAATCTAATTTCTAACCGACTATGTTAAAAACGCAGATATTACCCTCTGACTGCTTTTTTAAATAATCTGCCTCTTTCTTCATAGGATTTAAACATATCCCAGCTTGCACATGCCGGAGACAGCAGTACCGCATCCCCTTCCTCTGAATCCGATTTACATATTGATACGGCCTCTTCCAAAGAATCCGCCGTCTTTATATTTGTAAATCCGTGTTTCAAAGCACATGCCTTTATTTTTTCCGCAGTCGCTCCGATAAGTACGAGTTCCTTTATTTTTCCGTCAAAGCTGTCAATAAAGTCATCATACGTTGAGTTTTTATCATAACCTCCGGCTATCAGCAAAGTCGGACGTGACATTGCCTTTATCGCCTTAACTGAAGCGTCCGTATTGGTACCCTTGGAATCGTTATAATATACAACTCCGTTTATTATATCTACTTTCTCAATTCTGTGCTCAACGGCCTTAAAAGCTTTCGTAACTTCGATTGCCGTCCCTGAAGGAACCCCCGCCGCTTCGGCTATAGCAAGAGCGGCCATTACATTTTCATAGTTGTGATCGCCGATAAGATTTATGTCATCAACATTTAACAGTTTTTCTTCTCTGTCCTCATATATTCTTGATATTACTCTGTCCCTGTAATAATATCCTGTTTTCGGTTTATTAAGTCTTCCAAACCATATAACATGAGCTTTGCATTTTTTCGAGAATTCTCTTAATCTGTCATCATCATAATTCATGACAACAAAATCGTCCTCAGTTTGATTTTTTGTGACATTAAATTTGGCTTCGGCATACGCCTCCATTGTTTTATGTCTGTCCAAATGATCCGGCGTTATGTTCAATATTGCAGCCACATGCGCATGGAATGTATCTATTGTTTCAAGCTGAAAACTGCTTACTTCTATGACCGATATCGAATCATTTTCCGACTTTACTACTTCATCGGTATACGGAAGGCCTATATTACCCGCAACTATGGTATTACTTTTCCATTTTTTCAGTATGTCACCCACAAGGGTTGTCGTTGTCGTTTTGCCGTTAGTTCCCGTTATTGCGACAACAGTGCCCTTTTCGTACATATATCCCAGTTCTATCTCTCCGATAATCTTTACGTTTAAATTGTTTATTTTTACAACCAACGGATTATCCAAAGGTACGCCGGGGCTGATTACTGCCATATCAAATGTCTTAATGTCGTCTTCTCCGATGTCCCCGAGCAATATTTCCGCATCTCCGAGAATTTTTCTTATTGCCGACTTGTCTGTTTGCGGATTGCCGTCAAAAAGCGTAACCGCATATCCCTTTGACATAAGAAGTTTAGCGGCATTTATACCGCTTTTACCTGCACCTATTACTAATACTCTGTTATTCATAATTAATTACCCGATTTTATTCTTCTGTTGATGCTTCGGTTTCCAAATGAGTTCCTTCCGGTACATCAATTCCGCCCTCAGTGTTTGAATTTGTATTTTCTTTCTCCGTATTCGTTGCGGTGTTATCTTTAGGTACTCCCAGATACGGAAGCAGTTCCGAAAGCATGTCGTGTGTAAGTTCCTGAACATCCATACCGGATCCGCTGGTTCCGGTCGTTCCGGCCGGTTCATCGATTACCACATATAATACGTATTGAGGATTCTCCGCCGGAGCAAATGCCGCAACCGAAATAAGCCACTTCTTGTCGGAACGAGGCAATTTCTGTGCTGTACCTGTTTTACCTCCCACGGAATATCCGTCGACTTTTACATATTTAACACCGTACTGTTCCACGGCTTCCTTAAGAATTCTTCTTATAATTACCGATGTTGATTCGGTAACTGTTTTTCTTACGGAAACAGGCGCAATACTTTTTATCTTTTCACCCTTTTCATTTTCAACCGATTTTACTATATGAGGCTGATAATATGTTCCTCCGTTTACAAGAGAACAATATGCGGCAGCCATCTGAATCATTGTAACGTCAAAGTTTTGTCCGAATGAGTTGGTTGCCAAATCTGTTTCCGACATCGATTTGGGATTCTGAAGAATACCTCTCTCCTCGCTCGGAAGGTCTATTCCGGTCTTTGAACCGAATCCGAACAGAGATTGATATTTAATCATGTTATCGGTTCCAAGGTTAGCCGCAATTTCCATCATGGCCACGTTACATGAGTCCCCGAGAGCTTCGTCAAGGAATATCTGACCATGTCCGCCGTAAATATGCCTCCAACAGTTAATGGTATAACCGCCTATTGAAAGTGAGCCGCCGCAGAAGAATTGATCTCCGTCATGTACGACTCCCTCTTCCAGTCCGCCCGCAACCGTAATTGATTTAAAAGGGGATCCCGGTTCGTATACATCTGAAACGCAATAGTTTCTCCATAATTTTGCCAGATTTTGAGCTTTCTCTTCTTCACTCATGGCCGCAATCTGTTCATCCGTATATACGGCTTTCAGATCTCTCGGATTATTCAAATCAAAAAACGGATAACTGCTCATGGCAAGCACTTCCCCCGTATTTGGGTTCATGAGAATTGCACCCGTGTTCGGAGAAGGCTTTGCCTCATTATATTTTGCAATATACTTATCAATAATGTTTTGAGCACCGTAATCCAAGGTGGTTACGATATTGTTTCCGTCCACTGCAGCTTTAAGATTTTCGGTACGTTCCATGGAATCGTCCACATATGTATATGCAAGTCCGTCGGTTCCCGTCAGATATGAATCATACTTCTTCTCCAATCCGAGTTCTCCGCCGTTATTTTTATTATAGAAACCTATAACATCCGCCGCAAGAGTACCGAAAGGATATACCCTTTTGTAATCGTCCTCAAACCACACGCCATCTATATCTTTATTGTCCTTCGTCTTATCTTTGAATCCGTTTACGACACTTTCTTCAAGGTCTGTCTTTATTTTTCTGTATCTGCTGTCCTTTTGATTGGACAACACATCCTCTATTTCCTTTTTGTCAACGCCGAAATATTCATTTACCGCATTAACGGTAGCTTCTTTCTTTTTGTCGTCGGAATTAATAACATACGGATCTATTATAAGATTATATACTTTTTTACTGTACGCAAGAACAGTCCCGTTTCTGTCCAGTATGGAACCTCTCTTACTTGCTATCGTACGGGATGAATAAGCCTGATGGTTAAGTACTATCCTTGAATATTCTTCTCCGTCCGCAATGTTAATAAAAATAACTCTGATAATAAGTACCAAAACAAGTACCATTGCAATTAAAAAGGCAATGCCTGATTTGGTTTTTATCCTTCCAAGCATCGCCTTGCTATATTGTGAATAATCGTCACGCTTTTTCATTTTATACCTATCATATCTGAATCAATTACCCGGAATATTTTGATATTGCCTTATATATCCCAATGTGCCGCCGTCATATTCTACAATACTGTCAGAATCAGGATATTTCATGCCGTATTCATTAACGGCTTTGTCGTATATTTCCTGATAATTAATATCAGATTCTAAATCAACCTGTTTTTCATTGTTATTGGTGGTTATTGTATTAAGCTCTTCCTGAAGAGAATTAATTTCCGATGTGCTTGTTATGAGATCTGAACGAAGATTGAGATAGTTTACACCCAACACAATTGCAATTGCGGTTATTACCGTTACTATGCCAAATAAAACCAAACTGCGTCGATTGGCTCTCGCAGCTCTCTTTCTCGGTGATATGGGAATTCGACTTCTTCTTTTAGTCTGCGTCCCCACATTGATTGACGGAGCTTCAGAACCGCTTAAATATGTATTATATCCTCCGCCGATATTAGTTCCGTCTGTCATCTTTCTTCTCCTTGATACATAACTCTTTCAAACACCCTGAGCTTGGCACTTTTTGCCCTGCTGTTATGTTCTAATTCTTCCTCGCTCGGAACAATCGCTTTCTTTGTAATAACCGTCCCTTTTGATTTTTTCCCGCATACGCATACCGGAAAATCACTCGGACATGTACACGGATTTTGCGCATTTCTAAATGCGTTTTTTACTATCCTGTCTTCAAGTGAATGAAATGTGATTATGCTGAGTCTCCCCTTATCGTTAAGCAAATCTATCATCTTCGGTATAACGCCTTCAAGTCTGTTCAACTCATCATTTAAGGCAATTCTGAGCGCCTGAAATGTTCTTTTTGACGGATGTCCGCCCGTCGCCAGACTTTTTGCCGGCATGGATTTTCTTATAATATCATTTAATTCAAATGTTGTTTCTATTCTTTTATTTTTTCTTGCTAAATCAATGTTATGCGCAATTTTTCGCGCATATTTTTCTTCGCCGTATTCTTTAATGATTTTTGTCAATGATTCTACAGATTCTTCATTGACAATATCTGCGGCTGTTCTTTGAACCCTATTGTCCATTCTCATGTCGAGAGGAGCGTCGAATCTGTACGAAAAACCTCTCTCCGGTACATCCAACTGATGTGACGAAACACCTAAGTCCAACATTATGCCGTCAACACCGGTAATTCCGTGTTCCCTCAGTTTCTCCGGCATATATTCAAAATTACTGTGAATGAAAATTGTTCCCGGTCTGTATTCATCAAGCTTTTTTGATGAACTCTCTATGGCTTCCGCATCCTGATCAAAACAAATAAGCCTTCCCGACGGACCCAGCCGCTTGAGAATTTCCATTGAATGACCCGCACCGCCTAATGTTCCGTCAACATATGTCCCGTCAGGTTTAATATTCAAACTGTTAATTGTTTCATCTCTCATCACGGGAATATGAGAAAACTCCATTACAACCTCCAAAACATTACCGGGCCCTGTTAAATTGAGAAGCCCAGTTCTTCCATATCACTGAGAACCGCATCAATATCATCTCCTATGGAGTTTACATTGGTTTCCCAACGTTCCTTACTCCATACTTCAATCTTATTTCCCATGCCCACCAGACATACGTCTTTGTCCAGCGCGGCATATTCTCTAAGAGTTGCAGGTATCAGAACTCTCCCCTGTTTATCAGGTTCAACCACGGTAACGCCTGCATGAAAGAATCTGTTGAGCTGTCTTGTTCCTTTGTTAATAAGCGGCAAACTTTGCAATTTGCTGTCAAATGCGGCCCATTCTTCTTCTGTATACACAAACAGGCACCCATCCAGCCCTCTGGTGATGACAAAGCTCCCCCCAGATACTTCATCACGAAACTTAGAAGGCATTATAATACGCCCTTTTGCATCTATGGAATGTATATATTCACCCATAAACATATAAAGCATGCCCCCTTAAGTCATTCAGGACCATGTATCACCACAGTCCTCCACCATCTGCTACTTTTTACCACTTTTCTATATATTCTATAACATATGGCTAAAATTACAAGTTCTAATTTGACCGTATACTGTACATTTGTATGAGAAAACCTTTGTTTTTGCATATATATCGTAATAAGCATGGCAAATATCACCATATATTGTGTCAATATGTGCGTAACGCTTCTTTTTCGTTAAATTATTAAATTTTTATATACAATTTCATCTTTCCCCTGCATCGTTTTACAGGCAAAAAAAGACAGCCGTTTCACATTAACGACCGTCTTTTATATGTTATTTAAATTCCTGATTATCCTGTTTTTGTATTCCCACCGCCCTGTATGCTTTATCGGTGGCAATTCTTCCGGTTCTTGTTCTGCTTATATATTCATTTTGAACAAGATACGGTTCATATACATCCTCAAGAGTTCCGGCATCCTCCCCCAATGCGGCGGCCAATGCCTCTATCCCGACGGGACCTCCTGAGAACTGGGAAATAATTTTTTCCAATATCTTTCTGTCGCTCTTATCAAGTCCGTTTGAATCCACCTCAAGAAGATTTAATCCGTAATCAGCGGCTTCTTTTGTGATTCTTCCGTCAAATCTGACCTGTGCGTAATCTCTTATTCTTTTTAAAAGTCTGTTGGCAAGTCTCGGCGTCCCTCTTGATCTCCTTGCAAGTTCAAATGCGCCGTCGTCATCTATATCTATTCCCAATACATATGCCGAACGAATTATAATGTCCTTCAGCTCATCGACCGAATAATATTCAAGCCTGTCAATTATTCCGAACCTGTCTCTGAGAGGAGCCGAAAGAAGTCCTGCTCTTGTTGTTGCTCCCACAAGGGTAAATTTGGGTAAATCTATTCTTATTGAACGGGCAGCTCCGCCCTTGCCGATAATAATATCAATACAAAAATCTTCCATGGCGGGATACAAAACCTCTTCCACCTGTCGGTTCAATCTGTGTATTTCATCAATAAAAAGAACATCTCCTTCAGACAGTCCGTTAAGTATCGCCGCCAGCTCTCCCGGTCTCTCTATTGCGGGACCGCTGGTTATTTTCATATTTGTCCCCATTTCCGACGCTATTATTCCGGACAGTGTGGTTTTGCCCAATCCCGGCGGACCGTATAACAATACATGATCCAATGCCTCGTTACGAAGTTTTGCGGCCTCCATATATACACTGAGATTATCTCTGACCTTCTTTTGTCCTATATATTCTTTTAAAGTTTTAGGCCTGAGAAGAGTTTCATTGCCTTCATCTTCCGGAATAATCTCTGTTGAAATTATCCTATTATCCATTTTTTCTCCTTAATAATATGATACTGTTCATATTATGATAAATGCTTTAATGCCTCTTTTATAAGCGATTCATCATTCATTTCTTCGTAATTGTCTACCTGCTTAACAGCCTTCGCAGCTTCACTGCAGCTGAATCCGAGAGATACCAACGCCGAAATGACTGAATTTACGCTGTCAGTCCTGCCCGTATCCGTATCGGAGCAATCCGTGAAATGTTCTTCTTCAATTACCGCATTAACCTTGTCTCTGAGCTCCAGAACTATCCTCTCCGCAGATTTTTTTCCGATACCGGGAGCTTTTGATATGGTTTTATAATCCTCCGAAGCAACCGCAAGACGTAATTCGTTAGGAGTTATTGCGGAGAGGATCCCCAGGGCACTTTTTGTTCCTATGCCGTTAACATTTATCAAAAGCTTAAAAACATCCAAATCATCCCTTGTCATGAAGCCGTAAAGCGCAATTGCATCTTCTCTTACATATGTATATGTATATACCTTAACTTCGCTTCCTATGTCTGGAAGCGAAGTAATTATACTTCCCGGAACATTAATGTTTACTCCGATTCCGCTTTTATCTATAATGATTGAGTCCTGCCCGATATCTGCAAGCACTCCCTTTACATATGCTATCAAAACCTAAACCTTTCTTTAATGAGATACTTTAATATACACTTTAATTCGAACTTCCCGAAATATGATTAATAAACTGTTCGGCTGTTCTTCCGGAAATGCCTCCGTTTCTGATTCCCCATGCATTCGCCTTTCTGTGCAATTCCGAAGGATCCTCGTGTATACCGTTTAATGCGGCAAGATGATCTACTATCTCAAGATATTCAAGGGGCGTAGGCTTACCGTAATTAATCTTTATTCCGAACCTGTTAACCAATGACATTTTTTCCTCTACCGTATCAGAGCGGTGGAGGTCATCCGTATGTTCCATGTCATTCTTATCTTTCCATGTTTCTTTTATTAAATGTCTCCTGTTCGATGTAGCATAAATCAGTATGTTTTCCGGCTTTGTTTCAACTCCGCCTACCATTACGGCCTTTAAAAACTTATATTCTGTTTCATTGTCTTCAAAAGAAAGATCATCCATATATATAATGAACTTATATCCTCTGTTTTTTATTCTGCTTATTATTCCGGATATATATTTAAATTGATGCTTATATATCTCAATCATTCTTAAGCCTCTGTTATAATATTCATTTACTATGGCTTTAACGGAAGTAGACTTTCCCGTTCCGCTGTCTCCGTACAAAAGAACATTGTTTGCTTTTTTCCCGTTTAGGAAATTCTCCGTATTTTCGGTAAGCATCTGCTTTTGTCTGTGATATCCGACAAGATCGTTTAACATTACTCTTTCCATGTTGCTTACGGAAATAAAATCGAAATCATTATCTCCCTTTTCTCTGATTCTGAATGCCTTGTTAAGTCCGAAAAGACCTACTCCCACGTTTTTGTAGAATTCGGTAACAATGTTAAAAAATTCTTCATCCGACAGAGCGCCAGCAAGTGTATTGCTTAATTTCCTTACACATTCACTTATGTCTCTGTTATACATCAGCTCATGTTTTTTTATTGATTTGTAATTGCAAATCTTGGAAAAACAATTTATATCCAGGTATTCTTCCAAACCGGAAAAATCAAACGAAAACAATTTTCTGAATATACCGAAATCATTCACGGCAAAATCATTGACGGTTCCGTCTTTTGCTCCCTGTTTTTCGGTTACGATACTGAATGAATTCTCGTCGGTAATAATGAGATACGTTAAATAATTTTGCCACAAATTGCCGTCAAATCCGTTTGTTGTGGATATTTTCAAAATATTATTAATCACATCGTAAACTTCTTTTATCAGAGTCGGTTTTCCTGATTTCTTATTTACCTTTTTAGAATGTTTATATTTTTCATATTTATTGTATATACATGATAATCTGTCTAAAACGGTGCCCTTCGCCGCTACATGATTATACATAATAAACTGTGATGTTAAATTGTACATATGACATAATTCTCCTTATTATTTACAGCTGTATGCAAATAACATATTTATTGATGTCCCGATATTATAGCACAATTTCGAATAAATGTTTATATATGCGTTATTGCGCAGTCAAAAAAGGTATAATTATGAACAAATTATGTACAAAATTTGAATTTGAATTGACACTATGGCATATAATGTTATACTTGTAACGAAATTGATAATTAAATGTGAATAAATTATGTACAACAGAGGTTTAGTATATGCAAACAGAATTAGTAGGCGTAATCAGTATCATACTCACCATAATGGTGATTGCCATGTTCGGTTACCAGATGTTCTATATTCTCGTTGCGCTTGTCGATGAGATAAAGACAAGAATACAGAAGAATAACAGATACAAGGCCATACTTAACGGCACGGCAAAAGCCGAAGATTTTATTGAAAAAGACGGAGAACCCCATAAGTTCGGTTTTATAATTGCTGCCCGTAATGAGGAAAATGTTATTGCCAATTTGATAGAAAGTATCAAAGAACAAAATTATCCCGGCGAACTTATAGACATTTTTGTGGTTGCGGATAACTGTACCGACAATACCGCTTCCGTTGCCAAAGATGCCGGAGCCGTGGTATACGAAAGATTTAATGACAAGCAGGTCGGCAAATCATACGCACTTGATTTTGTCTTCAACAAAATAAAGGATGATTACGGTTCATACAGAGCATATGACGGCTATTTTATTTTTGATGCGGACAATATTGTAGGGAAAAACTTTACACGTGCCATGAACAATGAGTTCTGCAAAGGCTACAGAGTTGTAACGGGATACAGAAATTCAAAAAATTTCGATACAAACTGGATAACAGCCGGATATTCAATTGCCTTTATGCGTGAAGCAAAGTACCTTAACAATTCCCGCAAGCTCCTTAAATCCAGTGCAATGGTATCAGGTACCGGATACATGGTAAGCAGTGAAATCATCGAAGAAAACAACGGCTGGCATTTCAATCTTATGACGGAAGATATCCAATTATCGGCACATCTCATATCAAATGATGAGAAAATAGGATATGCAAAAGATGCAATGTTCTATGACGAACAGCCTTCTTCATTTATGCAGTCATGGCACCAGCGTCTGCGTTGGACAAAGGGCTTCTACCAGGTTCAATGGCATTACGGATATAAATTATTTAAGCGTTTTTTCACAAAACCGTCCATGATGCTTTCCAAGTACGATGCCTTTATGACCCTTGCTCCGTCCACTATTTTTACGCTGATAAGTGCTGCCCTTACGATTATATCCGTAGCTCTTAATATTAAAGACGTGGAAATGGCCATGTCCATGGCGCCTGAGACCTTCATGGCAATGGGCACGGGCGTAATACAATTTTATCTTATTACATTTATATGGGGATTATTCACCATAATAACCGAATGGGACAAGATAGTTGCACCGAACGGCAAAAAAATACTGTACCTGTTCACATATCCCTTATTTATGTTTACATATGTTCCTATGGCATTCTTTGCGTTATTTACCAAAGTTACATGGAAACCTATTAAACATACGGTCAGTAAAACCGCGTCGGATTTCAACAACGAAAAAGCTGAATTTGTAAAATAATAATCTTATATTATATAAAACCTGTCGAAACGAGGTGTATCCCGATTATCGGATTTTCGGTCTGACAATCGGATGTCGGTTCAAGCCTCGTTATCGGCAGTTTTTTAATGTTGTACGGTAACCGTATATTTGAAATCCCGTTCTTAAAGTCTTACGGGATTTTTTGCAATTCAATGTCTTATTTGATTTTCTAAAATAATCTTTAAATTAATGTAAATTACTTTTGACCATCACTTAATAATATTTTATAATTAGCATATAAATTTTATTTTAGGAGAGGATTATTACTATGCATTCAAAGGTATCATCTTTAATTAACGATCAGATTAACAATGAACTTTTTTCATCTTATGTTTATCTTGATATTGCCAACTATTATGAAGCAAAGGGTCTTGACGGATTTGCCAACTGGTTCGAAATCCAGGCAAAGGAAGAACTTGACCATGCGCTTATTTTATACAAATATCTCCAAAACAACGGCGAGAAGGTAACATTTGAAGCAATTAAGAAGCCTGACTGTAAGTTTGACGACAATATGGCTCCTATTAAGGAAGCTCTTCGTCATGAAAAGTTTATTACGGCAAGCATCAATAATATTTATGCTGCTGCCAACAGCGACAACGATTACAGAACAATGCAGCTTCTTGACTGGTTTGTTAAAGAGCAGGGTGAAGAAGAGAAAAATGCTTCCGATCTCGTTACAAAAATGGAATTATTCGGTGATGATTCAAGAGCGCTTTACATGCTCAACAGTGAATTAAAAGGTCGTGTATACTCACCTGCTTCACTTCAGATCTGATCCCCATAATAAATAATATATAAGGAGGAATATGATATGGTTTTAAACACAAACATGAAATGCGAAAAAATCTTTGCAATGGTAATGTCTGCAGTAGGATTAATATTCTGTATAGTAGGCTTTGCCGGAACTGTTTCAATCGCCTCTTACGTAGGCACCGTTACAGTTATACCTTTACCTGTTATGCTTGTAGGTATGATATTCAGCCTGATCGGTTTATCATATGCCGGAGCAATAGGAAGTAAGGGCAGATGGACACCTTCGGTAATTATTTCATTCTGTATGGGTCTTGCTACATTTGTCGCTAACTTATACCTTATATTTACCGCAGCTAAATTTGCCGTTATTTTACATACAGTACACAGCATTTTTTAATATTACGTAATAAAAGGATTGTATATCAGTTTACTGTAGTTACAGCAAGCCGATATGCAATCCTTTTTTATTTAAAATTATTCTCATAAATCATTTTTTTGCCGATTTACGGATTATGCGTGACAGCAGACTTTTACCGCCCTAATCCGCAAAATATCGGTATTAAACTGATTGAGCTTTAATATCATATTTTTGCAAGAGCCTGTTCAATATCCTCAATTATATCGTCAACATTTTCAAGCCCCACAGATAATCTCACCATTCCCGGTTCTATTCCCGCAAGTACAAGCTGTTCATCAGAGAGCTGTCTGTGAGTTTCGCTTGCCGGATGAAGCACACATGTACGAATGTCCGCAACATGAACTTCATTTGACGCAAGTTTTAAAGAATCCATGAATTTTATGGCATTATCCCTTCCGCCCTTAATTACAAAAGAAATAACTCCGCTTGATCCTTTAAGATATTTACGTGCGAGTTCATGGTTTTCATCGGATTCCAACCCAGGGTATCTAACCGATTCTATTTTATCTGATTTTTCCAGATATTCAGCCACCTTTAATGCGTTTTCACAATATCTTTCCATACGTACCGCAAGTGTTTCCAGGCCGAGATTAAGGAGAAATGCGGAATGTGCGGCAGGATAAACGCCGAAATCCCGCATAAGCTGCATTCTTGCTTTGATAATGTATGCTGCCTTTCCGTATGTTTCCGTATATGATATTCCGTGATATGTAATATCAGGCTCCGTAAGATCCGGGAAATTGCCGTTAGTCCAATCGAACTTACCGCTGTCTACAATGACGCCTCCGACCTGAACCGCATGACCGTCCATATACTTTGTTGTTGAATGAATGACTATGTCGGCACCGTAATCAAACGGCTTGCAAAGTATAGGAGTGGCAAATGTATTATCTACAATAAGAGGCACTCCGTGTTTATGAGCAATATTTGCAAATCTCTCTATGTCAAGAACCGTAAGAGCCGGATTTGCAATGGTTTCGCCGAATACCGCCTTTGTATTCGGTTTGAATAATGCGTCAATCTCCTCATCGCTCATGCCTTTTTCGATATAAATACACTCTATTCCCAGCTTCTTTATTGTATGCGAGAATAAATTAATCGTTCCTCCGTATATTTCGGCCGCTGCCAATATACTGTCTCCGGCCTTGCATATATTGAGAATCGAAAGGAGAGATGCAGCCTGTCCCGAAGTGGTACACATGGCGCCTATTCCCCCTTCAAGTTCAGCTATTTTTTCTTCCACTGCCATTACCGTAGGATTGGCAAATCTTGAATAAATAAGTGATTTTGTCGGTTCGTCGAAAACCGATGCCACTTCTTCCGTAGAATCATAGACATATGTGGTACTCTGTACAATTGGAACCACTCTCGGCTCACCGTTTTTCGGCGTATATCCTGCATGCAAACATTTAGTTTCATCTCTCATAAAAATATCCTCCAACCTGTAACAGTAAATTTAATACCTATCTTTTTTCTATGTATATGGTATCACTTTTATTTATTAATAAATAATATCTTAAACTAATCACTATATATAGTTTTAAACTATATCAAAACGTTTATCCTATAACAAAATTCCCGTTATTTTATAAGCATTGCATCACCGAAACTAAAAAATCTGTATTTATTATTTACAGCTTCCCTATATGCGTTTAATACATTTTCCCTGCCTGCAAGAGCCGAAACAAGCATGATAAGGGTTGATTTAGGAAGATGAAAGTTTGTAATAAGAGCATCTACCGCCTTGAACTTATAACCGGGATATATAAATATTTCCGTTTCTCCGCTTCCTGCATGTATTACACCGTTTTCATCCGTAACGGATTCCAATGTTCTTGTGGAAGTTGTTCCGACGGATATTATTCTTCCTCCGGCAGCCTTCGTATCATTAAGTATCTTTGCGGTTTCTTCGCTCACTTCGTAATACTCTGAATGCATTTTGTGATCCAATATATTCTCCACCTGCACCGGTCTGAATGTTCCCAGTCCCACATGAAGCGTAACCGATACTATCTTTACTCCCTTTTCCTTTATCTTTTCCAAAAGGTCCTTTGTAAAATGGAGACCTGCCGTAGGCGCCGCCGCTGAGCCTTCTATTTTAGCGTAAACTGTCTGATATCTGTTCTTATCTTCAAGTCTGTGAGTAATATACGGCGGCAGCGGCATCTGACCCAGCTTATCCAGTATTTCTTCAAATATACCGTCATACTCAAATTCAACGATTCGATTGCCGTCGTCTTTTACCTCCGTAACCCTGCATAAAAGCTCAAAATCATATTCTCCCTCTCCTCCGAAGATGATTTCGTCACCCACTCTTGCCTTTTTGCCCGGTCGTGTAAGAACTTCCCATTTTGACTTTTCATCTTCAAGCCTTTTAAGAAGTAATACTTCTACTACTCCTCCCGTTTTTTTCCTGCCTATTAATCTCGCGGGTATTACCTTCGTATTATTTATGCAAAGACAGTCTCCGGGATTTAGAAAATCAATTACTTCTTTAAATACATGATGACTTGTTTTACCCGTATTTTTATCCAATACCAAAAGCTTTGATGACGATCTGTCCGCAAGCGGATCCTGTGCAATCTGCTCTTCGGGAAGAAAATAATCATAATCACTTACATTTAACTTATCCATAGCAGCCTCTCTTCATTAATTCAATTCTATCAGTATAATTCATAATACTGTTTTTTTACAGTACTTAATACTTCTTATTATCCGCGCATTATAAAAAAATGTTATCGTTACTTTTTTTGCATTTTATTTAACAATATAATCAGCATTTTTATTTCCGATAGTGTAAAATATAATTCACTTACATCTGTTTGGAAAGGATATTGCAATGTTATCTGTCATTATTCCATCATATAATGAAGAAAAAATAATTAAAAAAACAGCGGAAACCATTACATCCATACTTCGCGATAATAATATCGAATATGAAATAATATTTGTTAATGACGGATCGTCAGACGGTACATGGACTGTAATAGAACAACTTTCTTATGACAATCCCGATATTAAAGGTGTCTGTTTCTCAAGAAATTTCGGAAAAGAATCCGCCATATTCGCAGGGCTCGCCGAATGCATCGGAGACGCTTGTGTCGTTATCGACTGCGACCTGCAGCATCCTCCCGAAAAGATCCCCGAAATGTATAAATTGTGGAAGGACGGTTACGAAATAGTCGAAGGCGTTAAATCATACAGGGGTGAAGAAAAAATAACTCACAGCCTTGCCGCCAACCGCTTTTATAAAATAATGAGCAAGGAAACGGGAACTGATATGTCCGACTCCTCGGACTATAAGCTATTAGACAGAAAAGTTATTAATACATTGCTGAATATGCCTGAAAAAAATACTTTCTTCAGAGCTCTGTCCTCTTGGGTGGGTTTTAAAAAAACATCCGTACGATATGACGTCGCAAAACGTGAAGGCGGTGAGTCGAAGTGGAGCAGAATGTCTCTTATAAAATATGCTCTTTCCAATATTACGTCATTTACAACAAGACCCATGTACATAATATTGTACTGCGGCATTGCCGTGCTTATTATGGGTATTGTCCTGAGCATAATTGCACTTGTACAGAAATTTACCGGCAATTCAATAGGAGGATTTACAACCGTAATTATTCTCCTCTGTTTTACAAGCAGTGTAATAATGCTCAGCATAGGTGTGATAGGATATTATATTGCAAAAATATATGAAGAAGTAAAAGGAAGACCCCGATATATAATTTCATCTAAAACCGAAGTCAATAACAGATATAAAAGCGAAAGCACAACGGAGAAACGTGACTAATAACAGTCCTGCGGAAATGACATGAATCCTCGTGACGGATCGAATTACCGCATTCTCCGAATATAATACTTAATAATAAAACGCTCAGCCCGTATATGTTACTCTTATATAACATATACGGGCTGAGCGCCTTTTTGTCATATCATTATGAACAACGGATTAAGCCTGATTCTATAGACCGATATCCTTTAATTGTACGTCAAAAGTAAACCGACAATATTGATTATCAAAACTGCCGTTATTTTCTGAGTTCCGCACCAAACGCTTCAAGTTTACCGATTATATTGTTCATTGTATTGTTTATTTCTTCATCGGAAAGGGTTCTGTCCTTAGCTCTCAGAGTTATTGAGAATGCAACGGACTTAAGTCCTGTATCGATTCTGTCTCCCTCATATACATCAAACAGCTTAACATCTTCAAGCAAATCTCCGCCGCCTTCAATAATCACGGCTTCAATTCCTCCGACGGGAACGGTTCTCTCAACCGTTAAACTGAGATCTCTTTTTACAGCCGGGAAGTTGGCGATACCTGCGTACTTTATATCGAATGAAGCGTAATCATACAGTGTTTCGGTATCGATAACAGCCATATATACCTCTGTATCAATATTGTAATTGTCCGCCACATCCGGATGAATCTGTCCGAGATATCCAATGTATTTATCGCCGTAATAAATGTCCGCCTGACGTCCCGGATGAATAAACGGTCTTCTCGATGTTGCTTTATATGTGACCCTCTTATTCATCCTAAGAGATTCGAATACATTTTCAACATCACCCTTTAATGTGTAGAAATCTCCGTTACCGTAAAATGCCATGGTAAGTTTTTCAAGTTCCGTCGGAAGAGCATTTTTATCTTCCGTAGGAATATATACTTTCGCATATTCAAATAATTTCACATTTGAATTGTTCCTGTTATAATTTGTGGAAATACTTGTAAGCATACCGTTAACAGGCAGTGTACGCATAATGGAATAATCTTCTCCCAGAGGATTAAAGATTTCAACGGTTTTTCTTGCGGCGGCAACCTTTAAAAGCTTTAATTTATCAAATACTTTCGGACTTTCGAAGGAATATGTCATTATCTGTGAATATCCGCTTGCAAGAAGACTGTCCATGGCAGTATTTTTAATTCTCTCTTCAACCGAAATCCCACCTATTTCAAGACCTGCATTGCTTCCCTTCGGAATAGTTGTCGGAATATTCTTATATCCGAAAAATCTGGCAACTTCCTCAGCAATATCGGCATCGTTGTTCAAATCCTGTCTGAACGTAGGAATAATAAGACTGTTATTCTTCTCATCATATTCGATTTCAATATTGTTAAGATAACCGAGCATATCTTCTTTTGATATATCGGTTCCGAGAAGTCTGTTGTAACTTTCCGGTTCAAATTCGATTATCTTCTTAACCGCCGGATTAGGATATATATCAATACATCCTCCGACAACTTCACCCGCTCCTAATTCTTCAATAAGCGCACATGCCCTGTTCATGGCATAGAGAGCAAGTTCCGGATCAAGTCCCTTTTCAAATTTGCCCGATGCATCCGTTCTCATGGAAAGTCTCTTAGCTGACTTTCTGATGTTTGTACCGTTAAAAGTGGCAGCCTCAAAAATAACTGTTTCCGCATCTTCCGTTATTTTTGAATTCTCGCCGCCCATAATGCCTGCAATACCTATGGCTCCTTCGCCGTCATTTATCATAAGTATATCTTTGTCAAGCTTTCTCTCCGCTTCGTCAAGAGTCTTAAATATCTCTCCGTCATTTGCCCTTGCAACAATAATCTCTTTACCGCGAATCGTGTTGTAATCAAATGCATGCATAGGCTGACCGGTTTCAACCATTACATAATTTGTAATATCCACTATGTTATTTATAGGTCTGATACCGCTTGCAATAAGTCTGTCCTGTATCCATAAAGGAGAAGGAGCGATTTTAATGTTTTTTACAGCTCTTGATACATATCTTGAACAAAGGTCCGTATCCTTTACGGTTACCTTAATGTAATCGTTTATGTTTTCTCCGTTTCCGGTTTCAGGAACAACCGGAGGAACAAACTTAAGATTAAATGTGGCAGCTGCCTCCCTCGCAATTCCGATAACGCTGTAACAGTCCACTCTGTTGTTGGTAATCTCGTATTCTGTGATCGTATCTCTCAGTCCGAGCTTCTCTATTGCGTCGTCACCCGGCTTTACGTCTCTTACGGATCCTTCACAATTAAATACATATATTCCGTCTTCCGGAGCTTCCGGATACTGATCTCTGCTTGCGCCGAGTTCTTCAATTCCGCACATCATACCGTCAGATTCTATTCCGCGAAGTTTACCTTTTTTTATTTTAATCCCGTCTTCATATGTTTTAGGATCTCCGTGTGCAGCCGCAACCTTTCCGCCGCTTAATACGACAGGCACAAGCTGTCCTGTTTCAACATTCCCTGCCCCCGTTACGATTTGTATTATTTCGTTTCCGATATTTACTTTGCAAACCTTAAGTTTATCTGCATCGGGATGTTTTTCAATGCTTACAATCTCACCGACCGTTATTTTTTCAAGGTTTTTGTCTAATCTTTTGTAATTCTCGACCTTGGTTCCCGAAAGAGTCATTGCATCGGCATAGTCCTTATCCGATATATTCTCTAATCCCGGAACCAAAGCATTTAACCATCTCTTTGAAGTATCCATATATATTCCTCTTAATTCCGCATTCGGTACTGTACCTGTAATTTCCTAATATAATATTACAGTCCGTATTAAAATTGCTTTAAAAATCTCACATCATTTTCGTAAAGCAGCCTCATATCGTCTATTTCATATTTTAAAAGCGCAATTCTCTCAAGACCGATACCAAATGCAAAACCCGAATATTTTTTTCTGTCCACATTACATCTGTCAAGCACATTCGGATGAATCATTCCGCAGCCGAGAATTTCTATCCAACCTTCGCCCTTACACATTCTGCATCCTTTGCCGCCGCATTTAAAGCATGTAACGTCCATTTCGGCGCTCGGTTCCGTAAACGGGAAATGATGAGGTCTGAACTTAACTTTTGTATTTTCTCCGAACATTTTCTTTGCAAACGCTTCAAGAGTACCTTTAAGATCAGCGAATGTAATTCCCTCATCGATTACCATTCCTTCAACCTGATGGAAACAAGGAGAATGTGTCGCATCTACTTCATCGGATCTGAATACGCGTCCGGGAGCAATCATTCTGATAGGAATTTTCCCTTTTTCCATCTCGCGAACCTGAACAGGAGAAGTTTGAGTTCTCAAAACGATATCTTCATTAATGTAAAATGTGTCCTGCTCGTCCTTTGCGGGATGATCGGCAGGTATGTTGAGAGCTTCAAAGTTGTAATAGTCATATTCCACCTCAGGTCCGAATACAACCTTATATCCCAAACCGGTAAATATTCTCTCTATTTCTTCCAATGCAACCTGATTCGGATGCTTATGTCCCCTTTCGGACTTCTTTGCCGGAAGAGTAACGTCAATGGTCTCCTCCTCAAGCTGTCTCTGTCTTATCTCTCTTTTTATTCGTGTGGTTGTTGAAGAAATAAGCTCTTCCACTTCATTTCGTAGTTCATTAACCAACTGACCGAATTTAGGTTTCTCTTCCTTCGGAATATCCTTCATGGACTTCATTATTTCCGTCAGTTCACCCTTTTTTCCGATTGTCTTTACTCTTAAATCATTGAGAAATTCCAACGTTGCGGCATTTTTTATTGCGTCCGTAACTCTGTCTCGAATTTCTTTTATTTTGTTTTCTATTGTACTCATACTCTTCTCCATAACAGGTTAGATTGTAGTCTTTTTCTTGTATTCCCGCTTTAATTCAGATATAAGCGTATTTCCCTTATCACTTAAATTGTTGATATTTATTCTGCTCAAATTATCAAAGTCCGCAAGCATATTTTTAATCTGCTCATATTCGACCGGAGAAATATCCTGGTCGCTTTTTGTATCCGACAACAGCCTTGATATGATTATCTTATGTATCAGCGTATCGTCCCGGCTGTTTTTATATGATTCCTCAAAACATTCCGCTGCCTGCCTGTACATAAACAAATTGGCATATGCAATACCCAGTGCATTATACACATCCGGTATAAAACTTATCGGAAGAGTCGGATCATTTTGTTCCTTTGTAAGATTATTTAATATCGGAACGGCTCTTCCGAACATATTATTGGATATAAAGGCCTTGGCTATTGAATATAATCTCAGCCTCGGATCTGCCGTCTCCATTGAGTCTAAAACGGGTTCTATCTTTTTTATATCTTCTTCGGAATAATAATCAACCAGCTTAAAAAGCGATAATAATATAAAGTTTAGGGACGCTCCGTTTTTAATCTGCCTGTATAATTTATCGGCCAAATCTTTTAACTTCAAATCATTCGCAATAAATTCCAGCAATTCCGAATTAAAGAATGTCCTTTGCATAAGAAAAATATTGCAATAAATATAATAACAAAGTTCCTCTGCGGAATGTATCCTTACTCCGGTTTCGGCGAGAGAAAATCCCGTTTCGCTCCTTATTCCGTTCGTTAACAGCACACTGCATGGCATACTCGTTTCCGCATTCTCTTCAATATTAAAATCAAATGTGCGTGTAACCGTTTTACCCGACGATTTAAATATGTCTCCGAAGCCCAGGTCACTTATTGAAAATGTGCACATATCCTCATTTTTAAATGATAATGACACTCTGACTCTTGTTGTCTTATTTTCTCTTACCGGAAATTCACTCAAATCTATAACTACTCTTCTCGGCGTTTTGCCTATGGGCGTAATGTATATCTGCATTGCATTTCTGTCCGTAAGAATACATTCAAATGAAGTTTCCTGTGAATCCGTATTTTTGCCCAGAGAAACTATCTCTATGTTCTCTTTTTCATTTTCTCTCAAAACACTGAGCGCAATTGAAACCGTCGTCCTGTTTTTACATGCAAGAACAGTTCCGTAAACGGAATTTTTCCCTATCGGGGTATTCATGTTTTTTATTGATCCGGACTTGCTGAACGGATTATATGCCGGCAATATACATGAAGTTGCCATAATGCATGCGCCTTTAACAAACAGATTCTGTCCCGCAAATATCCTGACTCCTCTTCCGTTTAATGATTTAACGATGTTTTCGGATATATTATCTCTGTCAAATCCCGGTCCCGTAAGGTATATGCTTGAAACTCTTTGCTCTTTTTCAAATGATTTGAAAAAGTCCGCAATCTTATCTTCAACAACCGAGATATCCAATTCACCTGATGCCACGGCACAAATATCTTTGTCATTAAGAACACGGATTTCATTCCCTATTACATTATAGCCCTTGTAAAATACAGTTCTTAATGTCGTGGATTCGATTCCGTATTCGGTATAATTCAGCAATCTTGTGCCATATAAAACGGCTTCCGGAATATCGTATGTATAATACGCAAACGCCTCCTCTTCACCGGCTAATATATACTGTTCCCTGTTAAGGCCCAATATTTTTAAGGCTTCTTTGAAGATTCTCCTGTTTTCTTCCGTATATCTGTGAATAACAATACATACTTTCTCAATATTTTCCGATTCGGTTCTTATCATGGCTTCATTTAACATTTTATCCACTAATTCAGCCAGTGCATCGGAAGATTTATCCGACAGAATTTCATTCAGTGATACCCGGTTGTCAAATACAGCCTTACCGTCGTCATCGTTTATAGGAGATACTTTCCCCGATTGTTCATGGAAAAAGGCAATTTGCGTTCTTTTGTCCTCCATGTCCAATCCCAATATGAGACCATGCTTATCCATATTTACCTCCTTTCTTTATAATGTGAAGAATTTATTGTTTATCATCAGTCTCTTATTGTATTCGGACAACTTTTCCTCTAATTTATCATTTTCTTCCAAAATATATAATTCGCTGATATCGTTAAGCATATCATATGCATTTTCAGATGATGAATCTTCCGTATAATCGTCTCTGTGCATTTCAATCGAAGAAGTATACTTCCTTCTGTTACCGTTAACGGTATGCTCGACTATTCTGTATTCAAAACTCTCTTCCGCGAAAATAACCAAAGGATAAATAAATATTCCGTAAACGGTTTCCTGCATATTAATCTCACCGTTTATCAAGACATTGCTTGCAATACTTCCGTGATATTCAATAATTATTTTATCAAACAACACCTGAGGCGTGTTCAGACAATCCTGAAGATTTTTCAGGAAATTAAAGTAATATCTCTTCATTACGCACTCATCCGTAATATTATTGCAAACCGGCACCAATTCCTTATCCAGCGGAGCTGCGTCTTTGGTTCCCGCATATTTAAGGAATGCCAGTTTCTCAATCATAAGAAGATTTTTATTCTGTTTCAGAGCATTTCCTATAAAATTAAATACATATGTGTCACACAACTCGTTTTTTACAAAATATACAAATGACTGATATGAAATATATGCATCTATTACCAGGCCTCTTATGCCTGCATCGGTTAATTCCTTAAACAGCTTTTCCGTTTCCCTGTATGGACACTTTGCATATAACAGTTTTGAAAGCAGTTCTTCCTTTTTCTTAAGCTCAAGTTCCGCATTTAATTCTTCAGCCGCCTCATTGTAATGCTCAGGAATTCCTACCCCGTTTTTTCGTATAAGAGACTTCAATTCAGATTCAAATTCATCGGTGAGTCCTCCTCTCAGGAGAAGGGTCTTGGCAAAGGCAAGCCCTCCGTCTCCGTCTTCGGATACTTTATCCTGCATATATCTGTATAAAAGATACATCGGTTCCGAGGCACATGAAGCCGCCGTATGCTGTAACATTTTTATATTCAGTCCCCTGTGAACCTCATACTTAACTTCATTTATGGCAAGACGGTTTCCATGCATATCTTCAATAAAGCACATTGCTTCATCATCGAAAGAGGATCCTTCCGTTATGACACATACAAAAGCACTTTTGTCTCTGAAAGGAACTTTCTTCCACTCCGTGAATTCTTTGTTTTTAATGTACAAATATGCAATATCGTCACTGTCCACGGTAATCTCCCACATGTTTTGCAGCTTAAACGCCGAAAGCGCCGTGGATTCATCTGTTGTAAGGGTGTCGTTCCATATCCATTCGTATATATATTTGAGATTCTTATCAATATGCATCTCTTTTAATTGTGTTTTTGCAAATATCTTTATCTGCACTTCATAATCATGGAATATGTCGGCTATATTTTCCCGGTCTCTTAATACATTTGCATACAAAAACGCTTTCGTATGGTAATCTATTCTGCTTTCAAATACAAAATATCTGAGCACAACTTCAGGAAATACAACTTCCTTGTTGAAATCATGACTCATAAGATAATATTCATACAGCAACGTTATGTTGTGCCCGCTTTCTATGGCCTTTGCATAGTAAGGGACATATTTTTCACCTACTTTTCCGGCTCTTATCAGCTTGGTAGCCAGAGCGGTGATTACCGAATCTTTCAATTTCGAAAGTCTTTCCGATTTTGACAAATCTGCTTCTTTTTCGGCATTTTCTTTACTGTTTTCCGCAGATATCTCTTTTTCAATTCGGTCATATTCTCTTATCAGAAAATTAATTACCTCATCACTTGCCCTGCCGTCTTCGTGAATAACACTCATAAACCTTTCAACAAGTTTCGATTCCAAAAGGTCATACCTGAATGCATAATTAAGCACCTGAATTTCAAAGCTGTTAAGCATTCTGAGAAGAACCGGCTGTCTGTTCAGAATTTGGATGGCTTCGATGTAAATAATCGGTGATGTACATCCATCGGAATATGCATCCTTAAATCTTGCAAGCCACATACTTCCGTTATCGTTTCTTTTTTCATCTAATTGGTATTCGTAATACAATACCTGCCACGGAGTTCGGTCGATGCCGTTTAAAACATAATTGAATTCGTTAAATACCGTATCCCTTACTTCCTTTGAATCATTTATCAATGAATAAATAAAAATAGCCGTAAAATATGCAGGTGATTTCTTTTCCTTTTCGATTTTCAAAAGTTCTTCATTGGAAGTAATAATATTCTGAGCCGCTCCGCCCTCTCCGTTAAGGGCGTAAAGCATTGCTTTTGTCATTTGGTATTCTATATACAGTCTGTCCTGCTCCTCCGAATTGTTATACAGCTTTTCCAATTCGCCGTCTTCAAGTACGGCTTTGGACTCTGAAATAAACCCGTTGAAATCCTTTATTTTTGTCCTGAAATCAAGATATAACCGTTCTACTTCCTGCTCTTTTTTTCTCCATGCGGATGAAAATGTTTTTATAACTTCCTCTTTTTTTCGATAGGCGATTTTCGGTTCGCTGTCCTTCTCGTTAACATTATATCTTATACCCTTTGCGGAGAGCAGGCTTCTTATGGCCGTATTAACGTTGCTCTGCTTTCTGAACTCTCTGTACAGAGCCGTATCCTCTGAATCAGAATGTAATACGACATTTTCAAAGTCATCGGACATGAAAAGATGAACCGCTGCGTCCCGGTCTTTATCGTAAACATCCGCAAATGTATTGATGTCTTCGATGATACCGGCCGGTGTCTCAACGGTTTTTCTTATTACATTAAAATTATATTTTATTTCAGCCTTACCTGCATTTGTATATGCAATGAATTTTCCTTCTATGGTTTCTCCCGGTTTTGAATGAGAAGCATCGACACGAAATTCTATGATACAGTCTTTACCCGCAAAAGAGTCTTCTTTGGGTATTACCGCTTTGTTGGTGCTCTCAATCAGACCGTTTATATCTCCGTCCGCGGAAATTGTTATGCTGTCTCTTATTGTATCTCCCGCAACCACAGATCTGTCGATCTTGCCGTCGCAGGATACAATCTTAGGAATATCCAGATCAAATTCGCCTTTACTAAGCCTGTTTAAATACTTATTCATTATTGCCCTCCAAAGATCTCAGATATTCGCCTATATTTTTCTCATATCCCTGACCGTCAGGTATATAGAATTTTTCGTTTTTAAATTCGTCCGGCAAGTATTGTTGTTTAACATAGTGATTCGGATATGAATGAGAATATTTATATCCGACTCCGTGACCGAGTTCTTTCGCTCCGCCGTAATGGGAATCCTTAAGATGCGGCGGAACATCAGCCGTACCCTTTGTTTTTACAAGTTTAAGCGCCTTTTCGATTGCCATATATGAAGCATTGCTTTTAGGTGCACAAGCCACATAAATCGCTGCCTGTGACAATATTATTCTTGCTTCCGGCATTCCTACCCTTTCAACGGCAAGCGATGCGTTAACGGCAAGAATAAGAGCCTGCGGGTCCGCATTGCCCACATCCTCGGAAGCACATATGATTATTCTTCTTGCGATAAACTTTATATCCTCACCCGATTCAAGCATTTTAGCCAGATAAAATACGGCTGCGTCCGGGTCGGAGCCTCTCATGCTTTTTATAAATGCGGATACGGTGTCATAATGGTTATCTCCGTCCTTGTCATAACTGAGAGATCTTTTTTGTATACATTCTTCCGCCGTGCTTAAATCAATATTAACATTTCCGTCCCTGTCGGGCTTTGTGGTAAGAACCGCTAACTCTATGGCATTTAAAGCCGTTCTGGCATCTCCGTTTGAATATTCGGATAAAAATTCCAACGCATTATCTTCAATATGGACATTGAAATCGCCCAATCCCTTTTTGGAATCGGATATTACCCGCAACAGCAGCTCTTTTATATCATTTGAATCCAACGGTTTCAGTTCAAACAAAAGCGATCTCGAAATAAGCGCGCCGTTAACTTCAAAATACGGATTTTCCGTTGTTGCACCTATTAAAATAATCGTTCCGTTTTCCACATACGGAAGTAAAAAATCCTGCTGTCCCTTGTTGAATCTGTGTATCTCATCCACAAATAAAATTGTCTTTCGTCCGTACATGGCAAATGTCTTTTCCGCATCGGAAACAATATCTTCCATGTCCTTTTTCCCGGAAGAAACCGCGTTTAACTTTTTAAATTCCGATTTGCTGGTCATTGCTATCACATGAGCTATTGATGTCTTGCCTGTACCTGGAGGCCCCCAGAATATAAGTGAGCTCAACTTATCGGCTTTTATGGCTCTGTAAAGGAGCTTCCCGGGAGATAATATATCCTTTTGTCCGATAATCTCATCTATGGACTCCGGTCTCATTCTGTCTGCAAGAGGCGACATTTCATTTTTATTTTTTTCTCTTAGTAGGTCGTATATATCCATATTCTTACCGATTGATCACTTGCGGTACACCGATATTACCCTGCGATCCAAAAATCGTCCGCTGTTCCTTTCGTTTCAGAAGTTTTATCTATGACATCTATACTATATATTTTTTTCTTGTCTATGTATATTAAATTGCCGTCCTTTTTGCAAATTTCGGTCAGATATTCGGAAACATCGGCAACCTTTTCTCCCGACTTATTCGAATTACCGGAATAATACAGACCGCTGCCTATTTTATATACGAATCCGCTGTCATTTTGCACATTAAGAAGAGTTCCGTTATCCACTCCCGAAGCGAGAATCTTTGTTTCCGATCCTTTAATTGCCTTGAGTTCGTTGTTGTCATTGACATAAATAAGAGTATCTTTCTTATCGTCCCATAAATAATCACCGGAGCTGTCAAGACTGTCTATATCTTCAAAACTTTTTAACGCCGCATCGTAATATGCTCTTTTTAAACCTGAATTGGCAACGGCATATATTGCATGATTTTTAGAGTCATATATGTAAGACTTAACACTGTCCTCTAACTGTGCAACAAATGTATCGGTATTTGACGATGTGTCATATAAATGAACTCCGCTGCCGTCCTTGTAGATAAACTTATCTGCATATTTATTGTTATTAACCAGATATTGACTGTATATCAGTTCACCGTCCTCTTCATTTGACTCTACGTTAACCGAAGCTACGTCTTTTGCTATCAATGTTTTATCGGAAGAAGAATAATCATATGTATAAAGTTCCTTTGAATTGTTCAATAATATTATTTTATTCTGTTCTCCGTATACATAAGTCTTGCTTACGGAAGGTTCTATCATGGATACATTTCCGTCTGAATCATCCTCATATTTATCATATAAATACAAAGATGTATCGCCTGTTTTTAAACCTTCATCCTGAACGTCCGTTTCCGTAAAAATAACGTCTCCGCTGTCCGTGACATCTCTTATCTCAATCATTTTATCTGATTCGGTCAGGGTTTTCGATTCCGTTTTATTTTCTCCGTACAGTGCGGTTACTTTATATACACTGCCGTTTATTTCATCACCCGTTGAACTTACAACGGCTATATAATTGCCGTTATCAGATGACACTTTCTGCATTACTTCCCCATCCGATACGTATGTGCCGTCTGTTTCCGTAAATAAGTTTTTATTTATGTTAAATACAGTATCACCGGTACTTTGTTCTTCTTTAAAATCACCTTTGTCATATTTATATATTCCTGCGTCTCTGTAAATATATAAATCATGGTCATTCATTTCGTGAACCCTGTCCACGATTATCACAACGGAAATAACAGCCGCTGCGGAAATATCAAAACAAAGTACGGCTTTTTTCAGAAAATCTTTTTTTACCTTATGAAATTTAGTCGATACGCTTTTTCCGTACGACATGCCTTTTCCGTACTTTTCTCTTTTTATTTCGTCTTCGTCTTCTTCATGTCTTTTTCTGTCTGAATGTTCCGTAAAGCACAGTTCATAGTGATCTTTGTGTTCTCTTTCTTTTTTTGTATCAATACGCATATAGTATCCGTCGCAATACGGACATTTTTTACCCATATGCTCCCAGCCGCAATTAGGACAAATCATAAAATCTCCCTATAGATGAGATTAAGAGCCAATATTGGCTCTTAATCTTACTTGATCTATGTATTTTTAGTAATCAGAATTCAAATTTACCGTCGAAGTAATTATTAAGCTCGCTAATATTTATTCTTACCTGTTCCATTGTATCTCTGTCTCTGACAGTGACTTTTCCGTCTTCTTCGGTCTCGAAGTCCACGGTGATACAGAATGGTGTTCCGATCTCATCCTGTCTTCTGTATCTCTTTCCGATGTTGCCTCTGTCATCAAATTCACAGTTATATTTTTTAGACAATTCATCGTAAATCTCAAGTGCTTTGTCATTAAGTTTTTTGGACAATGGAAGTATTCCGATTTTAACCGGCGCAATTGCAGGATGGAAATGCATTACCGTCCTTACATCGCCTTCTCCAAGCTCTTCTTCGTCATATGCCGCACAAAGAAAAGCAAGAGTAACTCTGTCTGCGCCAAGTGAAGGTTCAATGACATAAGGGATGTACTTTTCGCCGGTTTCATCGTCAAAGTATGTCATATCCTGACCGCTGAATTCCTGATGCTGTTTTAAATCATAATCTGTTCTGTCCGCAATACCCCAAAGCTCACCCCATCCGAATGGGAATTTAAATTCAAGATCCGTTGTTGCTTTGGAATAGAATGATAATTCTTCTTTATCGTGATCTCTTGCTCTGATGTCTTCTTCTTTGATACCGAGAGTAACCAGCCAGTTATAGCAGAATGTTCTCCAGTATTCAAACCACTCAAGGTCCGTTCCCGGCTTACAGAAAAATTCAAGCTCCATTTGCTCAAATTCTCTTATTCTGAAAATAAAGTTGCCCGGCGTGATTTCATTTCTGAACGACTTACCTATCTGACCGATACCGAACGGAAGTTTTTTTCTTGATGTTCTTGCAACATTCTTAAAGTTAACAAAGATTCCCTGTGCAGTCTCAGGTCTGAGATATACCGTATTTTTGGCATCTTCGGTTACGCCCTGGAATGTTTTAAACATAAGATTAAACTGTCTGATATCCGTAAAATTGTGCGCTCCGCATGAAGGACAGTTTATCCCGTGTTCATCGACAAACTCTTTCATTGCTTCCTTTGTCCATCCGTCAACCGAAGATGTAAGCTCATAGTTGTTGTCCTCAGCCCACTCTTCAATCAACTTATCGGCTCTGAAACGCTCATGACACTCTTTGCAGTCCATAAGCGGATCGGAGAATCCTCCGATATGACCGGAAGCTTCCCATGTTCTTGGGTTCATGAGAATAGCTGCGTCAATACCAACATTATATCTTGATTGCCTGATGAACTTATCCCACCAAGCTCTCTTAATGTTATTTTTAAGCTCAACGCCAAGATTGCCGTAATCCCATGCATTGGCAAGTCCGCCGTAAATTTCCGAACCCGGATATACAAATCCTCTCGCCTTTGCCAGGGATACAATTTTATCCATTGAATAATCCATCCATTTTCTCCCGCAAATAAATTTTATGAACACAATATATAATGAATATAATTACATTTATCCATTAATATGTTTAATAAATATAACTCTTTTTATGTTTATATTCAAGAATTTCATTGTGCTTTCATAACTTTAATATATATTTTAATTGTGTTATAATTTTAAACTAAAATATTATAAAGAAGGGAATAAAACATGTTTGCTTTTCTCGTTTCGGAACAATACCAAAGCATAGTTATTTTTGTGGGTATTGTCGTGTCATTTGTTGCGGCATTTTTTTTATTCGGAAACGCAAAGCGTTTTCTTCCGAGAGATGCCGGAAGAGAATATGCCGTTAACGGCGCCAAATCAAAAGGCAAAGCAAGAGGCGCAGGGTTAATACTCATACTTACGTTTATCAGCGCCGTTATTTTATTTGTGGACTTCACCCCCGAAATATTAATATATCTGCTGCTTTTAACCGCGGAAATGGTTGCGGGATTCCTTGACGATTCATCATCCGTTTCATGGGGTGAGAGAAAAAAGGCAATGCTTGACCTTGGAATATCCGTTATATTTGCCATAACATACCTGGTATATAATCCATCCACATTTAATCTTTCATTTATAAATGTTACGGTGCATATTCATCCGGTTTTATATGCAATCCTTATTGTAATATTGGTTTTTGTAAGTATAAATGTAACAAATTGTGCGGACGGAGTGGACGGACTGTGCGGATCTCAATGTATTATCGCATTCGGAACCGTTATTGCAATTATGCACAAGTACGGCATTGCAGCCAACTTTTCTCATATGCTCGTAATGCTTTTGGCCGTATTGGGAGCATATATGTGGTTTAATTCAAGTCCAAGCTCCATTCTTATGGGTGATGCAGGGTCGAGAGCCTTGGGATTTTTACTCGCCGTTTCCTGTATTAAACTCGGACATCCGGTGCTGTTTTTACTGATTGCCTTTATTCTTATTGTAGACGGCGGTCTCGGACTTGCGAAACTGACTTTTACAAGAATATTAAAACGACCTGTAATGACCGGCATAAGAACTCCTATTCACGACCACTTCAGAAAAAACCTGGGCTGGTCCGATACCCATGTGGTTAACAGATTTGCCATAATTCAGGCTGTTATCGCGATGTGTCTTATATTCACTGTCGTTCAATAGAAATTACTTGATCTCGGAGACTTAAATTGGCTAAATTAAAAGTACATTCAGTTAAATATAACTTTTTAATGAACTTCATACTTACGGCGTCCGGATTTATATTCCCTCTTATTACATTTCCGTATGTATCTGTAGTTCTCGGAGCTACATCCAACGGTATAGTTTCGTTTGTAGCATCCTATTCTGCATACTTTTTAATGGTTGCACAATTAGGAGTCCCTACATACGGCATTCGTGCATGTGCAAGAGTAAGAGATGATAAAGAAAAACTCTCAAAAACCGCGCATGAAATCTTTATTATTAATATTATAATGTCTGTGCTGGTTCTCGGAGCATATATTCTGTCAATCTTTTTGATACCGTCACTTGCGGAAAACAGAATACTTTTGCTTATTTATTCCGTGACCATAGTAATGAATGCTTTCGGTATGGAGTGGCTGTACAAAGCTGTCGAACAATACGACTATATTACGGTGCGATCTCTTATTTTTAAATTAATAAGCATCGGTCTCATGTTTGCCTTTGTCCATCAATCTTCAGATTACATTATATATGCACTCACTTTGGTGTTATCACAGGTCGGCTCCTATGTTCTTAACTTCATAAGAATTCGTAAATTTATTACGTTAAAGCCGTTTAAACATTATAACCTGAGGCGACACATTAAGCCCTTATTGCTTCTGTTTTCACAGAGCATTGCCATATCCATATATACTAATTTGGATACCATCATGCTGGGCTTCATGAGCACATATGAACAGGTTGGTTTTTATAATGCATCAATTCGATTACAAAGCATAATCGCAAGTTTTGTTGCATCACTCGGTACGGTACTCCTCCCGAGAATGTCTTATTACGTAAAGAACAAAGAGTCCGATAAATTCCTTTCGCTTATGGGAAAGGCACTTAATTATGCAACTTTCATATCCATGCCCCTTGCCGTTTTTGTATCGGTAATGGCCGGTGATATAATTACATTCATTGCCGGTCAGGGATATTACGGAGCCGTGGGAAGTATAATCTTTCTTTCTCTCTCGGTTGTTGCTTTGGGACTTACCAATATTATAGGACTTCAGGTTCTTACTCCTTTGAACAAGGATAAATACGTACTGATTTCCGTAATAATCGGTGCGGTTGTCGATTTTGTACTTAACTTCTTCTGGATTCCGATATACGGAGCAACCGGAGCCGCACTTTCAACTCTTATATGTGAATTTGCCGTATTGGCTGTTCAGATATTTTTTGCAAGAAAACTTCTTGCACATGTTAAAAAAACCATTTATCTGTATAAGTACATTATTTTAGGAATTGCGGCTGCCGTTCCCGTATATTTTATACAATATTGGGGCATACCTTTTTCGATTGTAAGGTTAATTATCGGAGGCGTAATATACGCGGCTCTTTACCTGGGAGGTTTGGCTGTCATCAAAGATCCTCTTGTAAATGAAGTATTCCTATTTGTAAAAGGAAAGCTGAAAAAGAAGAAAGCAGACGAAGTCGGTAACGAAACCGATGAAAATAATATATCCGAAGCATTGCCCGCGGCTTCATCGGAAGGCAGTATTTCTGACGAAGTTTCCGTTCGGTCCGACGCGAATGATAAAACAGCCGACGACATTGTCCTGGACAGCTTTTTCGATTCGGATGTTGACGGAGATGATGTAAAATCCTTTGAAAATGCAAGGAAAAGAACGGACATTTTCGATGATGATTTGTTCGGAGACAAAAACAGCTCCCATAAAAGTTCTGATAACAACTCAGATAATAAACCCGGCGATAAATCCGATAATAATCCAAACGGTAATAAGAAATAATTATAATACAGTCCGAAATGAAACCGACGCAATTCCGCGTCGGTTTCATTATTTACATAAATGTTTCAAAAATGTTATTTTTTTATAAAATCACTGTTGAGATATTAATCTTTAACATATATAATTTATAATTAGTTTTTATGCTTATTTATAAGCAATTACAATATTATAAGAGGTATTTTGAGAAATGAACTTCTTTGATTTTATTCGTAAATCTAAAAAAAGAAGAAACAATATTTTACAATATAAGCATAACTATCATAAGAAAAAAACTGCTAAGGATATTGCTTATTCAGTCAACAAAAGAATTTTTGATTTTGCCGGAGCTTCCGTAGGCATTATACTTACCGCTCCGGTAATGGCTACCATTGCTCTTCTTATTCATCACGAAGACGGCGGTAATCCGTTTTTTGCCCATGAACGAATAGGTCAATACGGAAAAAGAATACAGGTTCTTAAGTTTCGTACAATGAAGTGTGAAAATGTTCATTTAACAAAAGAACAAAAAAGACAATTAAAAACAGAATTTAAAATCGATAACGATCCCCGAATTACCGAATTGGGTGATTTCTTAAGAAAAAGCAGCCTGGATGAACTTCCTCAGCTCTTTAACATCCTTATCGGAGACTTATCATTAGTAGGACCGAGACCGATTGTTGACGAGGAAGTTCAAATATACGGAGACAAAATTGCAAAGCTTCTTTCCGTTAAGCCGGGACTTACCGGATATTGGCAGGCATATGCCCGTAATAAAGCTACTTATGAAACAGGGCGCAGACAGCATATGGAAATGTATTATGTCGATCACCACAGCACTCTGTTCGATTTTCAAATTTTAATGCATACATTCAGTTCCGTAATTCACAAGCGGGGTGCACAATAAATAAGCGGGCGTACGAAGTCTTAATTTCCGTACGCCCGCTTATTTTAATAATATTTTCTAACATTAACGCATATGTTGTTAATTACGAATTATATGCATATTTATCATACTATTCCTATAATATCTTTAATACTGTTAATGTTTTTTCTGACCATATAATCTCTTATACCGTCAATTACTTCTATTGCCGTATATGGATTATTAAAGCTTGCGGTACCGACGGATACCGCTGTTGCACCGGCCAAAATAAACTCAAGCGCATCTTCCGCACATGTTATTCCTCCCATTCCTATAACAGGTATTTTAACACTGTGCGAAGCCTCATAAACCATTCTTACCGCTATCGGTCTTATGGCCGGGCCCGAAAGTCCGCCCGTTTTATTTGCAAGAAATATACTCTGTCTTTCAACATCTATCTTCATTCCCGTAACGGTATTAATAAGAGAAATTGCGTCCGCTCCCGCATCCTCTACTGCCTTAGCCATTTCCGTAATACTTGTTACATTCGGAGAAAGTTTCATTATAACAGGTTGTTTGGCATGTGCTTTTATTTCTTTTGTAAGTGCTGCCGCAACATTTTTATCTGTTCCGAAAGCAATGCCTCCCTCTTTTACATTAGGACATGAAATGTTAATTTCCAACATATCCACATCTGTATCGCCAAGAGCTTCCACGGCCTGAATATACTCTTCCGTCGACTTTCCTACTACATTAACGACCGCAACCGTGTCATATTTCTTCATAAAAGGAATGTCTCTGTTCCTGAATACTTCCATTCCCGGATTCTGCAAACCTATGGCATTAAGCATACCGCTTGGAGTTTCTGCCACTCTCGGCGTACCGTTTCCTTCCCATGGTTCTATGGCTACGCCTTTTGATGTTATTGCGCCGAGTCTGTTCAGATCAATAAATTCTCCGTACTCCATACCGGATCCGAATGTACCGGATGCCACGGTAACAGGGTTTTTCCACTTAACTCCCGCTATCTCAACTTCCATGTCAGGTGTCATAACTCTACCTCCTTAGCTTCAAATACGGGACCGTCCACGCATACTCTTGCGTTATTAACATTTGAGTGAGCGTCTTTAGACGTTGTTTTGCACACACACGCAAGACACGCACCGACGCCGCACGCCATACGCTCTTCAAGAGACATGAAAAACGGAATGTTTTTTTGAACGGCAACGTTTTTTATTGCGTTTAACATTACTTTAGGTCCGCAGCCGGCAAATACATCGGCGGTAATTTCATGCTCGTCAAATGCATTGAGAACATTTCCTTTCGTTCCCCATTCACCGCTTTCGGAAGCTATTATTACATTACCGTAATCTTTAAAGTCTTCATTGAGAAACAACTCATCCCTGTATCCTAAAATAACGGTTTTCTCAATATTGATTCTCTTGGAAAGTTCAAGCATGGGAGGAATTCCTATTCCGCCGCCGAATAACACAATATGTTTAAAATTATTATTTATATAATCCACATCATATCCGTTGCCGATAGGTCCCGTAACGGTTATTTTATCACCGACTTCATACGATGCCATTTCACTTGTTCCCGCCCCTACAACTCTGAAATCAAGGCGAATTTCATCATTCTTAACTTCACATATACTTATCGGTCTGGGAAGAAGCTTCGAGTCGTCATTAATATATACGTTTATAAATTGTCCCGGCTTTGCCGCTTTTGCAATGGATTCCGATTTGAAATAAATTTCATATATGTCAGATGACAGCCTGCTCTTTTTTGTAATTTCCACATTTTCATGAAATAACATATTATGCTCCTTGAATAATTTAATAACAGTATTTACAATCGGAAAAATCAATTCAATGCGTTTTCGTTGATATCTTTATTCATATCCTCGGCAGCGCGCCTTGCTGCTTCCGCATAATTACCGCAATCGGAATACATGTCCTTTGTATACGCAGCAATAATTCCCCTTGAGCTGTTGACAACGGCACCGAGTCCGTCTTTAAAGTAAGGTTTTAGATCGCTTCCCTTACCTCCCTGAGCTCCGTATCCCGGTACAAGAAAATATGTATGCGGCATAATCGATCTGAGCTGCTTTCCGATTTCGGGATATGTTGCACCTACTACTGCGCCTACGTCCGAGTAACCGTGCTTTCCGACAGAATCTTCACCCCATTCGGATACCTTCTTTGCAACTTCTTCATAAAGAGTATGTTCGCCTATAAGTCTGTCCTGAAAATCTCCGCTTGACGGATTGGATGTTTTAACAAGAATGAATATACCTCTGTCATTTTCTCTGCATACATCCGTAAAAGGCTTTATACCGTCAGAGCCTAAATAAGGATTAACCGTTGCGAAATCTTCGTCAAACGGATTAAACACCCTTTTTTCTCCGTTATATTCAATTTCCACGCTGCCTATGTGTCCTTTTGCATATGAAGTTGACGTGGATCCGATGTCTCCTCTTTTAATATCTCCGATTATGATAAGCCCCTTGCTTTTTGCGTAATCAATTGTCTTTTTATAAGCCGTCATTCCCGGAATGCCGTATTCTTCGTACATGGCAATCTGAGGCTTAATTGCGGGCACAATGTCGTATGTTGCATCTATTATACCCTTATTAAATCTGTAAAAGCACTCTGCAACGGCTTCCAAAGTAGGACCGTATTCCGAAAAAACTTCGTTTTTAATCTCATCAGGTATGAACTTAAGCTGAGGATCAAGACCTATACAGACGTGACTGTTTTTGTTTTTAATTTGCTCAATCAAATTATCTATCATAAAAATTCCCCACAAAAATAAGATTGTTCGGCACTTTGAATACAGTAAAATACATTTTCAAAGTTACGGTTAAAAGTCTCTTACTTCTTTATCGATTACGGACTCGTTGCCGTCTATATTTCTGTAAATAACCTTTCCGCCGGCAATGGTTGCTCTTACAACACCCTTAACTTTTCTGCCTTCAAACGGAGTGTTCTTGCCTTTTGATAAAAACTTTGAGCTGTCTATTACATATTCCGCATCAGGGTCTATTACAACTATATCTGCAGGTGACGCCTGCTGCAATCTTCCCTTATTGATACCGAGTATTTTTGCCGGATTGTAACTCATTTTTTCGGCCATTTGAAGAGGTGTAAGTATGTTCTTATCTACCAATTCGCTGATAGTAAGAGATACAGCCGTTTCAAGTCCCGTAATTCCGAAAGGGGCGCTTGAAAAGTCCATATTTTTCTCGGCTCTTGAATGAGGTGCATGGTCTGTTGCGATTGCATCAATCGTTCCGTCTGCCAAACCTTCCAATATGGCCTCCACATCCTTTTTGCTTCTTAAAGGAGGGTTCATTTTGTAGTTTGCATTATTTGGATCCAAGTCGTCTTCCGTAAGAGTGAGATGGTGCGGCGTAACCTCGGCCGTTACTCTTACGCCGGCAGATTTGCCGAAACGAATCAGTTGAACAACGCCCTCCGTGGAAATATGACACAGATGAATATGGGCTCCCGTATCCTTGGCAAGTATCATATCTCTTGCCGTAATGGTATCTTCCACTGCGTTAAGTATTCCGTAAAGACCGTATTCTTTTGCCTTATTTCCGGCGTTCATAACTCCCCTTGCTCTGAGGTCTATGTCTTCGCAATGATCAAATACAGGTAAATTATTGAGTGCGGCAAGTCTGAATGCCTGCCTTGCCACTCTTCCGTTCATAACGGATTTACCGTCTTCACTTACGGCAGGGGCTCCGTGTTTCTTAAGAGCCTCAAAGTCTGTTATAAACTCTCCGTCTTCTCCTGCTGTCATCGCAGCAAGCTGTAACACATTTACATAGGTTTCAGACTTAATTTTATCCGTAATTTCATCTAATACGTCTACGGAATCCACTACCGGATTGGTATTAGGCATTGCACATATGGTTGTAAATCCGCCCCTTGCAGCTGCCCTGGCACCTGTTCTTATGGTTTCTTTATGCTCATACCCCGGCTCTCTCAAATGCACATGCAGATCTATAAGACCCGGCATAACAAAACATCCCTCGGCATCTATTACCGAAAGACACTCTTCCGTGCAGTCATTTTCCTTTAAAACCTTTTTTACCTCTTCATCAGTTATGTTTTCTTCTATTTTAATGATGTACTTGTCAACAACCAATACATCTCTTACGGCATCAAGTTTTGTTTCCGGATCAAGAACCCGACCTTTTTTTATAAGAGTAACCATAATTGCTCCTTTCTTATGTTTTAATGATAAATCAAATTTAACGGATAAACCGTTTGGTTTAATTAAATCCCATGTATTTGTTTAATGATCTGTAACCGAATACAAGGAATTTTTTAACAACAGTCTTCTTGGAATTAAATAATTTTCCGAGAATACCGTTCCTAATATGAACATACAGTTTAGGATCGCATTCTTTTAAATACTCCCACAATTCATCTTTTTTCCTGAGGGCCTCGTCGGTGCCTGAAACCAGTAAAAGTATCGATGAAACCATGAGAATGTCCAAAAGGTATTTCTCCATATATTTTTTTCTTTTTTTGTATTTGAAATCTTTTACATCGGAATAAAATTTAATCATTCTCTTGTTGATGTGAAGCTGCTGATCTATGCGGGATATCATTACGCTTTCGTTAACAGACTGATCCTCTCTTCCGATAAAGTATCTGTATAAGTTAACATCCGAAAAATACAGCTTTTCTGCACTCATTAAAGGTTCAAATACAAATATGTTGTCCACATAAAACATATGCTCCGGAAGTTTCAATCCACAGTCCAAAAGCATCTGTCTTCTATACATAACACTGTGCATAAGAATGTATTGATCCAGCAAAAACGAACCTACGTCATTCCATGTAAAAAGCTTATCCGTAGGGAATACATTTTCATAATGCATTCTTTTTTTATGGGTTTTACCCTCTTTCTCATATACATAATTAGCAAGATACATATCCGGTTTTTCTTCCTCGGAAAAGCCCTTTAACTTATCAAGTATATACAAGAGGCTGTATTTATCCAGCCAATCATCACTGTCCAGCACCTTGATGTATTCGCCTGTTGCGTTTGCGATACCTGTATTGACCGCACCGCCGTGGCCTTTGTTTTCCTGTGTTATGGCTCTGATTATTGTCGGATATTTTTCCTCATATTGTTTTGCAATTTCATATGTATTATCTTTTGTCGAGCCGTCATCCACTATAAGAATCTCTACATCTTCGCCGCCGACAAGAGCTGATTCTATGCTTACATGCATATATTCTGAACTGTTGTAGCAGGGAATGATTACAGACAGATATTTTTTGTTTTCACTCATTGTAATCCTCCATGTTACATTTTATCCGGACATTTTATCGCAAGCATATCTAAACATGCCGTTAATACGTCTTTTGTAAATGCCAAAAGGGCAAGTCTTGAATTTTTAATATACTCATCGCTTTCATTTAGAATATTGGTATCATGATAAAAACCGTTGAAAATATCGGCTGCTTCATACATAAACTGGCATATCTTATGAGGAGCAAGTTCTTTGAAGCTTTCGGCAAACACTCCGGAAAATCCCGATAATTTAAGTTCCAACTCCTTCTCTTTATCAGTGAAAGCAGGGCCGATCACGCTGTCGCTTCCCCTGTTATATCCGGCTTTTTCCAAAATCGACTTTATTCTTACTACCGTATAGAGGATATACGGACCCGTATTGCCTTCAAACGAAGTAAATCTGTCAATATCAAAAATATAATCTCTTGTAGCCTGATTTGATAAATCTCCGTATTTTAATGCGGCAAGTCCGACGATCCCCGCTGTTTCATTTATCTCATCTTCAGACAAACGGTTATTTTCCCTCATCTTATCGGCAACCGCCGTCTTTATGTCTTCAATCAGATATTCCAGTCTCATAACGCCGCCGGCCCTTGTCTTAAACGGCTTTCCGTCTTTACCGTTCATGGTTCCGAAACCTAAGAAACGAAGGCTTGTATCTTCCGAAACAAGTCCCGCTTTTTTAGCGGTTCTGAACACCTGTGTAAAATGTAATTCCTGTCTCTTATCCGCTACATAGATATATTCTTTCGGATTATAGGTCTGTTCTCTGTCAATAATAGTAGCAAGATCCGATGTGGCATATAATGCCGCACCGTCTGATTTTCTTACAATACACGGTGGCAGCTCTTTCCTGTCGGTATCTTCCGATATGTCAACAACTAAAGCTCCCTCACTTTCATAAGCGATTCCTCTGTCTTCAAAATCCTTTAACATTGCGTTAATAAAAGGTTGAGCATCCGATTCACCCTTCCATACATCGAATGATACATCCAGGTTGTCGTAATTTTTCTTCAAATCGGCTTTGGACAATGCCATTATATGATTCCAAATTGCGGTATATGCTCTGTCTCCGTTTTGAAGTCTGAGCGTGGTATCCTGTGCTTTGGCAAGAAATTCTTTATCTTCCTTCGATCTTGCGCTTGCTTTTGGATATATCTGTTCCAGTTCATCGAGAGTAAAAGGAGGCTCCTTTGGATATTCTCCTTTATATTCACTGTCAAAATAAACAAGGTCCGGTTTATCGGTCCTCAGCTGCTCTATGATAAGTCCCATTTGGAGTCCCCAATCACCGAGATGTACATCCGCTACAATATCGGCTCCGGCGAATTTATACATTCTCTTAATGCTTTCACCTATTACGGCACTTCTTAAATGACCTACATGGAGCGGTTTTGCAACATTTGCGCCGCCGTAATCTATTATTGTTTTTCTGCCCTCTGAATCTGATTCGTATCCGAACTTATCGGCATTCCACATATTGTTAATATATTCAGAAATAAATTTTTCCGTTACCGAAATATTAATAAAGCCGGGCTTTGCAGCCTCAACTTTGGAGAAAACTTCGGTTTCTTCCGATAAAAAGGAAACCACTGCTTCAGCAATCTCCATCGGATTCTTCTTTTCCTTTTTGGCAAGCGCCATACATCCGTTACATTGAAACTCGCATAAATCAGGTCTCTTAGACGAAGAAACCGTACCGTATTCACGGTCAAACCCCGCCTTTTCAAATGCATCAGATACCTTATCACTTACAAGCTCCGTAAATAATTTCATAATTATATAATGTCCTTCTAAAAATATATTTCAAATATTATTATTATAGTCCAATGATATATTATATCAAAATATACATAATGATTAAACCGCGAATTCAATATACAAATGCCTGTTATGGAATAGTTTTCGGACATTGATTATTGGTATGTATTTTACACATTAAAAAGCGCAACGGCTTAAAACCGCTGCGCTTTTTAAATTTGATTATATATTTAAATGAAATAGCCGTATGTAAATTATTCGTCTACACTGTAGTTAGGAGCTTCCTTGGTAATATGAATGTCATGAGGATGACTTTCACGAAGAGCCGCAGAACTCATCTTAATGAACTTGGCTGTATCCTGTAATGTAGGAATGTCTTTTGCTCCGCAATATCCCATACCTGAACGAATACCTCCGACAAGCTGGAATATAGTATCTTCCAGCTGACCCTTGTATGCTACTCGACCTTCAACGCCTTCAGGAACAAGCTTCTTTGCGTCTGTCTGGAAATATCTGTCCTTGCTTCCGTTTTCCATAGCCGCAATGGAACCCATACCGCGGTATACTTTAAACTTTCTGCCCTGGAATAATTCAAACTCTCCCGGTGATTCATCACATCCCGCAAGAAGACTTCCGAGCATACATACATTTCCGCCTG
The DNA here is from genome assembly GCA_022769005.1 of Lachnospiraceae bacterium. Classification (GTDB taxonomy): domain Bacteria; phylum Bacillota; class Clostridia; order Lachnospirales; family Lachnospiraceae; genus UBA4285. Next base: position 37,239 of record JALEKK010000004.1, on the reverse strand, counting down.
CGGCAAGAGCTTTAACAATATCCCCGGAATATTTTATACCGCCGTCGGCAATTACAGGAATACCGTGTTTTTTAGCTTCTGAATACGCATCCATAACAGCCGTAATCTGTGGTACGCCGATACCTGCCACAACTCTTGTTGTACATATGGAACCCGGTCCGATACCTACCTTAATGGCATCAACGCCTGCTTCGCAAAGTGCCTTGGCAGCTTCCGCAGTAGCAATATTACCGGCAATAACCTGAAGATCCGGAAATGCGGCTTTAATGTCTTTAACGGCCTTAATGATATTCTTTGAATGACCGTGAGCCGAATCAAGAACAATACAGTCTACCTTTGCGTTAACGAGAGCTTCCACTCTGTCCATAATATTGGTTGTGATACCGACAGCCGCTCCGACGAGAAGTCTTCCCTGCTCATCATGCGCGGAATTAGGATACTGAATCTGCTTCTCAATATCTTTAATCGTAATAAGACCCTTTAACTTAAAGTCCTTATCAACAATAGGGAGTTTCTCTTTTCTTGCATCTCTGAGAATAGCCTTTGCTTCATCGAGAGTAATGCCCACCGGTGCCGTAATGAGGTTCTCGCTTGTCATTCTCTCGCTGATCTTCTTTGAGAAATCCTTTTCGAATTTAAGGTCACGGTTAGTGATGATACCCACAAGTTTGCCTGAATCATCAACAATCGGAACACCTGAGATTCTGAACTTTCCCATAAGATTATTTGCATCCGCAAGAGTATCGTCCGCATGTAATGAAAACGGATCGGTGATTACGCCGTTCTCCGAACGCTTAACCTTGTCTACTTCCTCTGCCTGCTCTTCAATGCTCATGTTCTTATGAATAATACCGATACCGCCCTGTCTTGCCATGGCAATGGCCATTCTGTGTTCGGTAACCGTATCCATACCCGCACTCATAAGAGGAATTTTAAGTTCAATCTTATTTGTAAGTTTTGTCTTTAAATCAACTAAATTAGGTGTAACCTCTGAATATTGCGGTACAAGAAGCACATCATCAAATGTAATTCCTTCTCCAATAATCTCGCTCATTACTACCCCTTCCCTTTCTAAAAAAATTATAGTTTCGATAAATTCTGTTTGTATATTCTTAAAAATATATCATTGGAATATGCTTTAGTCAATTATATTTGTGCCCTGTTTTTAAATAAAACCATATTAACAAAGCCTTACTCCCGGTAATTCGGATATTAATAAGACAAATAAAAAGACTCGGATAAAATCCGAGTCTTTTTGATGTTTACAATTAGTTTGAAACACCGTACTTCTTGTTGAACTTATCAATACGACCACGAGCTGCCGTTGCCTTCTGCTGTCCTGTGTAGAATGGATGGCACTTTGAGCAAACTTCTACGTGAATCTCCGGCTTTGTTGAACCTGTAACAAATTCGTTACCGCAGTTACATACAACTTTTGCCTGATAATATTCTGGATGAATATCCTGTCTCATTATTGTCACCTCTTTAAAAATATTATCTCGAACTAATCTCTATGGATTAACACAATACAGTTTATTATGCAATAAACAAAATCAAAAATCAAGTGTTTTTATATAAGTCCCGCTGCTTAATATACGGTCAACATTGAACATTATACTCTTGATAAGTATTCTCCGGTTCTTGTATCAATCTTAATAGTATCACCCTGATTTACAAATAAAGGAACCATAACCTGAGCGCCTGTTTCAACGATGGCAGGCTTAGTTGCGCCTGTTGCCGTATCACCCTTAACGCCCGGCTCTGATTCGGTAATCTCAAGTTCCACAAATAAAGGCGGATCGATTGAAAATACATTTCCCTGGTGTGAAAGGAGCTTAACTACTTCATTTTCCTTGACAAACTTTAATGCATCTCCTACGGTATCGGCATTAAGAGCGATCTGCTCATATGACTCCGTATCCATAAAGTTGTAAAGATCACCGTCTTTATAGAGATACTGGTAATCTCTTTTGTCAATATGAGCCGTCTCAAACTTCTCAGTAGGTCTGAATGACTTTTCAACAACGCCGCCGCTCACAATGTTTTTTAATTTTGTTCTTACGAAAGCCGCGCCTTTTCCGGGTTTAACATGCTGAAATTCGATAATCTGCCAAATACCGCCATCCATCTGAATTGTAAGACCGTTCTTAAAATCGCCTGCACTAACCATTTTTTATTCCTCCAAACATATACATATAACCATATCAATTACAAACTATGATTATTGGCTTAACATCTAATAATCATATAACAAAACCATTCTCAGAGCAATAATAAATAACATCTCCGATTACATTTGTAATATTAAATTGTCAAAGTTTCGATCTTAAAATATTAATCAATGCGTCAAGGGCACATTTATAACCGTAAATACCCAATCCCGAAATTTGGGCGGTACAAACCGGAGCAGTAAGCGAAACATGTCTGAACTCTTCCCTGGCATGTACGTTTGATATATGCACCTCAATCTTAGGTACATCCACTGAGGCCAGTGCATCTCTTATCGCGATACTGTAATGAGTATAAGCTCCCGGGTTAATAATGATACCGTTAACCCCTTTAATATATGCGTCTTGGATTTTGTCGATTATTTCTCCCTCGCAATTGCTTTGATAACATTCAACCGATACGTTTCGATACTTTGCATAATCGTATATTGTATTCAGCAATGTGTCGTAATTGTCGGAACCGTAAATATGCTTCTCCCTGATACCTAAAAAATTAATGTTAGGTCCGTTAATCACCAAAATTTTCATGTTTCTTTACCCTGCTTTTTGTGAAATGGTACACGTCTGTTTTTTCGCTTATAACCTTTGCTGTTATAATTTTTTATTTTTCTGTGAATTACCTGATATATCTTAGGAAAATATACCCCGTCGGTTCTGATTACTATATGCGCGCCGTCGAGATAAGACGGCTCTCTGTCTGAAAGAGTTTTTCTTATAAACTCTCTTCTCTCCTCGCCTTCTTTACCGAACAGAAGCGGACGCCTTGCATCATAACGAAGTCGACCGTATAATTCATCGGATCCGGCCCTGAGATATACGACCGTACCTATTTTTTTAAGTATACTTCTGTTTTCCTTTCGAAGCGGCGTTCCTCCTCCGACTGAAATAACACAATTACTTATACCGGCTGAAAGCATTTTCTTTAAGAAATCGGTCTCGATATTCCTAAAGCCCTCTTCTCCCTCAGACTCAAATATTTCACTTATGGTTCTGCCGCACTCTTTCTCGATTTCTTTATCCGTGTCTATAAATATTTTGCCCGTTCTTTTTGAAATCCAGTGACCTAAAGTGGTTTTGCCGCTTCCCATATATCCCGTAAGTATAATATTATCTTTAGGTTTCGGTGTCCCCGCACATACGGCAAATAAATCGTCCGTCGGTTCTTTGCTGATTCCGAATGAATCCGTCAGTTTTCTCTTCGTACAGCTTACCATGTGAGATGTAATTTCCAAGTCCGGAAACCACATTTTATATGATTCGACAGCCTGATATAAAAGCATATCAAGACCGTTAATCGATTTTTTACCGTGTTCGGTCAATTTTTTCATAAATGATGTTTCATACGGATTGTATATTACATCAAATCCGAAAGCTGCTTTTTCGTATAATGATGAAGATTCCAGAATACAATCATCATTATTAGGATACATACCTACATTGGTAGTCTGTATAAGCAGAAAATCATTAATATTTAATTTATCGGCTGATTCATAGTCATGTATATGAATGTCGATTGCCTTGTATCCGTAATATTTATTTAATGCGTTTCGTATACTTATACTTTTCTCTTTTGTTCTGTTTAGTATATATATACTTTGTATTCCGGCCTCGGCGAGAGCAAAACATATGGCTCTTGCAACACCTCCCGCACCGAGCACGCAGGCCTTTTTACCCCTGATGTCGAATCCCGCTTCTTTTATCGAGCGGGCAAAGCCCAATATGTCGGTATTGGCACCTTTAAATCCGCCTTCGGTTCTTATCAGAGTGTTAACGGCACCAACCGCTTCGGCAAGAGGATCTGTTTCAACCAAATGCTCCATAACACTTTCCTTATAAGGAACGGTTACATTCATTCCCTGTATACCGAGGGCATAGGCTCCGTTTATTGCATCGCCGAGTTTATCCTTCTCCACACAAAATGTGGTATATGCCATATCATTTCGCGTCATAAAGGATATACTGTTATGAATCATCGGAGATAAGGAGTGTTCGGTAGGATTGCCTATAAGAGCACACATTTTAGTTGTGCCTGTTATATCCTTCATGTATTTTAGTACCTTTCTGTAGTATTCGGCAGATTAAAATCAAATAAAATTACTTAAATAAACCGTTATAGTCCCCTATATTGTGGTTTTTTAGATACACTCTCTTAACCGGAGCTTCCAACATTCTTTTTAACTTTATATGAAATGGTTCTTTCTTTGAAAGAGGTCTTACCAATATTGACTTTATTGAGGCGGCATTTGCACCTGCAATATCCGTAAACATCTGATCTCCTATAAAAACAGCTTTTTCTCTCTCAATTCCCATTCGTTCTATTGCCGCATTATATCCCTTAGCAAGCGGCTTGCCCGCATCGGCAACATATTCGGCACCAACCTGTTCCGCAAACGGAGCAACTCTTTCTTCATGGTTATTCGAAATAAGAATGTATTTAAACCCTATCTCGTCCAATTCCCGAAATAATTTTACAGCATTATTTTTTGCCGGCGCCCCGTGCTGTGTCAGCGTATTGTCTATATCAAATATTAATCCTCTGAACCCGTTATCAAACAGGAGTTGAAAATCAATATCATATGTTGAATTAATGTATGCACTCGGAATTAAATGAAGCCCCATATAATCTCCTTACTTATTTAAAAACTGCTGAATCTCCTCTAAAAATGTATTAACATCTTTAAATTCTCTGTATACAGATGCGAATCTTACATATGCAACCTCATCAACATCTTTTAACTGCTGCATTACATACTCTCCGATTACGTTTGTTGAAATTTCTCTGCTTCCGTAATTAAATATCTCCGTCTCAACCGCATCCGTCATTTTATCTATTAATTCCGTTGAAACCGGTCTCTTGTGACATGAACGGCTGATTCCGGACTTTATTTTATCTCTGTCATACGGTTCTCTTGTATTGTCCTTTTTTATAACCATAAGGGGAATACTTTCTATTCTTTCATATGTAGTAAAACGCTTATGACAACTTTCACATTCTCTTCGTCTGCGAATTTCACCGTTGTCGGTAGGTCTTGAATCTATTACCCTGCTGTTGAGTTCCCCACAAAATGGACATTTCATATATTAACTCCTATAGTTGTCAATCGGCATACTTTTCGGACTGACTCTTGATAAGCTCCTCGTCTTCAAAGTAATTGATACGCATGGCTTCCTTAACCTTTCTGAGAGTCTCGTTGGAAGCTTCTATTGCTCTTTCCGTTCCCTGTCTTAATATATCATATACCTTAGGGATGTCTTTCTCATACTCCGCTCTTCTTGCCCTTATAGGCGAAAGCATTCTGTCAAGAACTTTATTGAGAAACTTCTTTATTTTCACATCGCCCAATCCGCCTCTCATATAATGAGCTTTCAGCTCATCCAGGGAACTGTATTCAGGCAAGAATTTTTCAAAATCCGCCTCTTCCGAAAAGGCGTCAAGATATGTAAATACGGTATTTCCCTCTACTTTACCGGGATCTTCTATCCTTATATGGTTAGGATCCGTATACATTCCCATTACCTTCTTTTTTACTTCCTCCGGAGTATCCGAAAGATAAATGCAGTTTCCGAGGGACTTGCTCATTTTTGCTTTTCCGTCCGTTCCCGGTAATCTTCTGCATGCATCATTTGAAGAAAGCATGCTCTCAGGTTCAACAAGAACCTCTCCGTATGTGGAATTAAACTTTCTCACAATCTCTCTTGCCTGTTCAAGCATCGGCTCCTGATCTTCTCCCGCCGGAACAACATTTGCACCGAACGCGGTAATATCTGCAGCCTGACTTATCGGATATGTAAAAAATCCTACCGGAATATTCGTATCAAAACCTCTCATTGTAATTTCCGACTTCACTGTAGGATTTCTCTGCAGTCTTGATACCGTAACAAGATTACTGTAATACATTGTAAGTTCCGGGAGAGCAGGCAACATTGACTGTATGAATATATTGGATTTTTCTGGATCTATACCGGCTGATAAATAATCCAGAGTTACCTCCAGAATATTCTGTCTTATTTTTTCCGGATTGTCGGCGTTATCCGTCAACGCCTGTGTATCCGCAACCAAAATAAAAATTTTGTCATATTCCCCTGAGTTTTGAAGTTCAACCCTTTTTCTCAACGAACCTACATAATGCCCTAAATGTAACTTACCTGTGGGTCTGTCGCCCGTAAGAATTATTTTTGCCATTTTTTAAGTCCTTTTCTCTGTATATTTTTGTGAAAAATTCTAACACAAAATAAAATAGCGGTCAAAATGTGTACTGTTTATGCGACTCTGTTTACAGAGATCCTTATACATTTGACTGTTCTCTTATATTTTTAAATTCCCGTGTATAAAATATATCTTTGTTTTTTGTGAATCCGCTTATGAAATAGTTTAAAAATCCGAGTATGAACACCTGAGGAATAAACAAATCCACAAACAGCATGGTCGCATTAACAAAGTTGGACAGTGAAATGGTAATAAGCACGGCAAGGAGGGTATAATGTCCTTCTCTTGCAGCTCTGTAGATAAACACTGTATAAATGAACAGAATTACCGAAAGCGCAATAACACCGTATGCGAAATAATAGTATAAATAACCGTTATCTATGAAAAATTTAGGATTATTTGCGCTGTATTCCATTCCTTCCGGAAGATTCCCCACCATTTTCACTTTCTGACCTGTGAATGTAAGAGAATATTTATCAAATGCCTGTCTCGTAAATGTGAGTCTTCCCACTAATTTTCCGTCAAGCCAATTAAGGAAATTATGGGCATTCGGATTAAAGAAATATGAAGTTATAAATGAAATAACAGTTACAACTCCGGGTATTGCCGCGCAGAAGCAGGCAAATATTTTATTTTTAACAAATACGTTTCTTCCCAATCTGACTGCTACGTATACCGCAAATAATATTACCTCACTTAAAAACATAAGTCTGTTATCGGTGATTTTGAAAACAAGATAATCCAAAGCCAATATAATCGGAATTTCCCAATATTTAAAACTGTTTTTTCTCAGGTACAGGTATCCCATTGTCAAAATAAACGCACAATATGAAACAGTTGCGTAAGCGTCAAATCCGAACGAATCGACGTAGAACACGTCATCTCCGTGTATTCTTATAAATTTAAGATTTTCGGCAAAGCCCAATGCGCAACATATCGGAACAAACGCCAACATTCCCGCTACGGCAATAAAAGACGTTTTTACGAGATCATAGAATCTTGTTCCGAACGACCCCATAATAAATAATGCCAAAAAAACGACTTCTTTATTATATTGCCACATTCCGGTCAGCGAAAACGCCCCGGCGACGACCAGTACATCGGCCGTTATCCATTTAACGGACTTGTGGTCTCTGATAATAAGTCTCAGTATAAGCAGTGTGATGACAAGAACCGTAACACCGCCTGTTGCATATCTTCCGGGATGGTATGCAATTTTGCTTCTTATCCATATTTTAAATATGATATAAATTCCGAGAGCCACATATACAAGAATTGCGCTTTTTTTAGATCTGATATCAACTAAATTATCATCTGTCATATCAACGAACCCTTCTCTTCCCTTCAGCAATACCTAAAGCTCTCTTTGTAAAATATCCCGACGACACCCTGTCGGAAAATCTTTTTATGTTGTTAAGCATTTCACCGTATTGCTCTTCGGTAATATTCTTTCTTTTAACGGCAATATCATCTAATGAGTCTATCGTAAATCCGAGATTATATTTTTCAACCAATTCCGCAAGCGCCGCCTGCTTCCATATAATGATAGGAAGTCCTGCCGCCAGATATAAAGAGAACTTATGAGGGTTATTTATTCTTAAGTACTCTCCGTACTGACCCCTGCACATGTCAATGTCGGTTCCGTCCCATACAAGACCGTAGCTGCCTTCCAGAATTCCCGGAAGTTTATCCGCATCTCCCACACCTTTATATGTATAGTCAATATTTTTCAATCTGCCCTCGTCAAGATTAATTCCGTAAAGGTTAAAGCGGGTTCCCACATTATGATCGAAATTGTAAAGATATGTTGCCTTTTCAGGAAAAAGATTTCCCGCAATAACCACGGGTGCATCCATGCGTATTCTATCCGACGCAGGGACTTCATTTTCGCTCTTTTCCCACATATAATCAAACACTCCCAAGGTTATGAGTTTTGACGGTTTATATCCCGTCGCCTTCATTATGTCTTTCATGCATGTGTTGTGAACTATTATTTTATTAAATAACGGTAATGCGAATTTATCTTCAAAATAATAATAATTTTTGAAAAATTTGTTGCGTCTATCCCATCTTAATGTGTCCATATCATGAACTATGGCAATAAGACGGACGCCTCTTCTTCTCAAATCAACCACAAAACTTCTGAGTCTTACCCAAAAATGAGGCGGATACTGAACCAATAATACGTCACCTGCCTTAAGGTGTGCCGTCGCCTGTCTCCACATTCTTGTGTTCTTTAAGATATATGCCGCCTCATTAATTTTCTTTTTAAAACCCGTAACATTGTCTATTTCTTTACAGTTAACGGTTATCCTCTTATATCCGACAGAGTCCAAAATGTTAAATATATCTACTCTCGCCTTGGATGTCGCTATATTGCTCCACTTTTCAGGATCGATTTCTTCTATGTAGTACTTCATCATACACCTCTAAAATATTATTGATATTATTATCTATACTAAATGTATTATAAGCATATTTCTGCCCTTCCAGGGCAATCTTTTTCATGCTTTCCCTGTTATCGGCAACTCTTTTTAATGCCTTAAACAACCCCTTTGCCCCTTCTTCGGAATCATAGAGAAGTCCCGTAACACCGTCTTTTATCAATTCCGATGTTGCGGCGGTTTCCGAGTCGGAACCCACAACCAGTGCGCCGCTGAGCATTCCTTCCACGGTTGTGAGTCCGAATGCTTCACTCTTTGAGCACATACATAATACATCGTAATCGGTGAGAACTTTGTTTACGTTGTCGACATATCCCTTAAGATGAACCGTGTCGGATAATCCGTTTCTTGCTATATATGCTTTTAAATTATTTTCATAATTAACGTTATTAGTATTGCCGTATATATCGGCCGTAACTTTAATTCCCGATTTTACAAGCATATTTACGGCTTTAATTAAAATATCCTGTCCCTTGTTGGCATGTATTCTTCCGGTCATTACTATTCTGATAACGTCATTTTTTAAAATATCCCTTGACGAATAAAACTTTTCGACATCCACACCGTCATATATTCTGATTATTTCTTTTTTAATATGAGGCTGAAAGTGATTTTTTATCATATCCGATACGGCTATTACGGCATCAGCCTTGTTAAGCATGTTGTAAGATCTTTTTTCGTTTACGAATTTGTGGTTTAAATCCGATGAAAGCAGCTCTCTGATATGCCAAACAACCGGTATCCCCATTTTAAACGGCATTAATGCCGGAAGACCGCTTGTTACCGCATTGATGTGAACCAAGTCGATATCATGCTTCTTAATTATTGATTCCATTCTGCTGCTTACGTCCTTAACGGATATACTTTGTACAATCTTATGTATCGGCTGTTTATATATACCGGAATAATAAATTTTTGCGGCAATATTTTTCCATTGTTTATCAAAATTAATGTTGGTATGTCTGAACCACATGGTTACATATTGATACAGAGGTTCAACCGTAATTCCGCATTTTCTTAATTCTCTTCCGAGTTCGCCCGGAGGTGCCGCCACCACTGCATTTACTCCCCGACGCTTAAGATTCTGAGCAATCATAAGTACGCATTGGCTCGCTCCGTTAGTCAATTTGCCGTTAGTGCTTACAAGCAATATATTATTCATTTTTTTCATATTCTTTCTGTTTTTCTCTTTCGTGGTCTCTTTTCTCTCTTATGAATTCCGCAGCTGATTCATCTATTCTGTTCATATTGCGTACTCCGTAAAAATATCCCAAATCGCTTTTTTTTACTTTGAACTTGGCGCTTATAAGACCGTGTTTTTTGCATTTAAATACGGCATAATAATTTTTATTATCCGAAAACCAACGAACAACTCTTTCCATGGTTTCACTGCATATAAAACAGCTGCCCTTTCTTAATTCCCTGTACTTTGTGGCCTTTTCTTTACAGTCAAACCCTCTCGTAATATATTCTTCGGAAAATCCCGATCTTTTGCGAATTTCCTCCGACGGCTTTTTGGGTATTCTGTAAGTATCCACGCTTACGTTTTCCACCAATTCCTCATCTTTTAACTTCTGCATTACCTGCGCGGTGTATTGAGCATCGTGAATGGCTCTGTGATATTGCATGGATTGTGTAATGCCGAGGGCTTTAACGGCGGATTCGAGACTCGGGCTCATATTGCCGTCAAGATATTGTTTGCTGTATACCTTTTGAAGGTCAAAATAAAGAAAAGGCATAGGAAAATGATTCTCTATGCCGTAGTAACTCATATTCCTTTGAAACTGTATAAGGTCAGCTTCACCCCATGTACAGAAATAAAAATCAGTGCCGCACCAATTAATAAACTCTTCGTATACGGTCTTAAAATCTTTACCCTTTTGTAAGTCTTTCATTGTGATAGGCAACATATTTTCAACAGCTTTATGCAGCTTGAAATAAACCTGAGGTCGTATCAGTCTGTCAAAGGAACTGATAAAATTTTTATTTTCATCAAGCTTAACAGCGCCTATCTCAATAATTTCAAAGGGTATCTTACTGCCGCTTTTATTTGCAATAACTCTGCCTGTAGGAGACTGATTCCATTCTAAGTCAAATACAATGTATTGCATATTAACCACTTTCTTCCAACAATCAACCTGTTTTATTATTCTCTCCGTCTTCATTTGCATCCTTCGATACAAATGTGCCCGATTTCGTGTGCTTTTCGTTTTTCTTAACCTTTTTTGCAGGTTTAATTCTTAACATAATCACTAACAGCCCGATAAAAATTGCGGCAAATACTGATATGTATACAATAATTAAAACCATTAACACCTCCGAATATTATCTTTTAATTATAAGAAAAACACGGCTGTTATGCAAGGATTATAATGTTTCTTAAGAACACGTATACATCTGATTTAAGGCAATAAATACTTACGTTTCAATATGATACGGCATGCAGTTTTGGTTTTGACTTTTATATATGCAATCATATATAATGTCTTATTAGTTTTATTAGTTTTCACAGAGTATATTTGCGGATTTTCCGTTGTATATATCAGGTGTTTTGGAGTTAATGGAGGATATTATGATCAAAACTGCTCTTATTATGGCCGGAGGTAAAGGTGAAAGATTTTGGCCGAGAAGCAGACAGTCTTTACCCAAACAATTTTTATCATTGACAGACGATGACAAAACAATGATTCAGCTTACAATAGAGAGAATCGGTTCGATCGTTGATATAGAAAATGTTTATGTTGTAACCAACAGAGATTATAAAGGCCTTGTAAAAGAACAAATTCCCGGCATTCCGTCGGAAAACATAATATGCGAGCCTGTCGGACGAAACACTTCTCCGTGTATAGGGCTCGGGGCTGCGCATATAAAGCATAAATATCCCGATGAAGACGTTACGATGATTGTTCTTCCGTCAGATCATTTAGTTAAAAACAACGATATCTTTACGGATACGTTGAATCACGCCTGTGAAATTGCGGAAAGCGGTCCCAATCTTGTAACTGTCGGAATAACTCCCAATTATCCCGAAACAGGATACGGATATATTAAATATAATGAACAAAAACCCGAGGGCAATTCATTTGCCGTTGATTCATTTGTTGAAAAACCGGATCTTGAAACGGCAAAAAAATATCTCAAGGACGGCAATTACCTTTGGAACAGCGGTATGTTCATATGGAAGCTGTCAACCATAACCGAATGTTACAGGAAATTCCTTCCTGATATGTATTCTTCATTATCGGAAATTGAAAAGTCAATCGGTACCGCTTCCGAAAAGGAATGTGTTAACAATATATTCCCTAACATGGAAAGTATTTCAATTGATTACGGAGTTATGGAAAAATCCGACAGCATCTATATTATACCGGGCAACTTCGGTTGGGATGACGTAGGTTCTTGGCTTGCCGTAAGCCGTATAAATAAAACGGACTCCGATAATAATATAATAAGAGGCAATGTAGTTTCTCTTGGTGTAAAAAATTGCATAATCGAAGGTTCTGATAAGCTTATCGCCGCTGCGGGTATAGAAGATTTAATCGTAGTCGATTCCGGTGACGCCATGCTGATAATACCTAAGGAAAAAGCCTGTGATATTAAAGAACTTATTGCAAAAATACGCAATAATAATTTAGAAAAATATTTATAAATGTTTCGATTTAATATGTCGTACAAACAGATATATGATATTAACCTATTTGCTGTCTGAATCATAAAAGCCGGACAGCGGGTTATCCGTACTTAAAAGGGACACGATCCGCGGGAAATATGAGGTAATCCCTCAATCTCCCGTCGGTCGTGTCCCTTTTAATAATTATAAAACATAATATTTTAATTCATAAAAGGTAAAAATGTTAACATTACATTCGCCCCGACATGCCGGTTTGCACAATTAATCTTTTTGAAGTTTAATTGTAACGGTCGTTCCTTCTCCCGACTTACTTTCAAGCTTTATCGAGCCATCATGATAAGCGGTTGCATGCTTTACTATGGAAAGACCTAAACCTGTACCGCCGGTTTCTTTTGAATGACTTTTATCGGCGCGGTAAAAACGTTCAAATATTCTGCCCTGATGTTCAATCGGAATGCCGATTCCCGTATCGCTGACGGAAAGAATTGCGTCATCGTTATCACTCTTAACATCTATAATAACGCTTCCTCCATCCTTATTGTAACGAATTGCATTATCGCAAAGGTTGTATATTATTTCATATATGTATCTTCTGACACCGTTTATAATGCAATGTTCTCCTCTCAGGCTTATATCTACATTCTTTTTCTCCGCCGCCTGAGACAGGATCTCAACAACTTCATTTGCAACTCCGTAAACATCAACCGGCTCCTTCGGAACCTCATTATTCTCATCCAGCTGCGACAGCCTGATTATGTCATTAATAAGGGAAACCAGCCTCGAGGCTTCTTTCTTTATATTTCCGATAAATTTTTTCGTATCTTCCGGTTTTACAAGATCATTTTCCAGCAGTTCGGCGCTTCCGATTATGGATTGCAGCGGTGTTTTCAATTCATGGGAAACATTGGCGGTAAATTCCTTACGATTTCGCTCGGCAAATACCATTTCAGTGATGTCGAAACATAAGATTACAACACCTATTGTTTCTCCTTCCGACTCCGTGCGATTTACCATAAACTGATATTCTTTTCCGCCTGCTTCCTTGCGAAATTCACTGTGCTTTCCGCCGTTTAGTGCCTTTTTTACGGCTTCGTTCATCTCCGGACTTCTGTTTACCACGAGAAAATCACGCCCAATTACGGAATCATCTGTCTCAAACAGATTTTTTGCGGCACCGTTGATACTTAACACAATTCCGTTTTTATCGAGTATAACAAGACCTTCGTTCATTGAATCCGTAATCTGTTTAAATTCATCGGATCTTCGTTTCAGCTCATGTACCTGCCACGTAATCTGCTTATGCTGTTTGCTCAGCTTTTCCAGAATAGGCGTCAGTTCTTCGTATGTATCGTTCTCCTCGGGATTATCAAGATTTATGGAATTCAGCGGTTTTACAATATTCTTTGCCATTCTGTGAGACAATATAAGAGCAATAATAACCGCAATAATAAATATTGCAATTATAGCCGGAAGCATGCCCAAAAGCAATCCGCCGACGGAGGCCTGGCTGACGGAAATACGAAGAATGTCTCCGTTATCTAACTTTACCGCTTCATAAAATGTACGTTCAGTCAATGTTGATGAATATCTGTCACTGCTGCCTCTGCCGTATTTCAATGCTTCCGATACTTCATCACGATTTAGATGGTTTTCCATATTTTCCGCATCAGCCTGTGTATCGTAGAGCACTTCTCCGTCAGGCGATATCATTGTTAAACGAAAAACCGAAGAATTAAACTTTTCAAAGTATTTAACACCTTCGTCGTTTACGCTTGCGGTGACGATGGAAAGCTCATCTTTGAGCCTTGAAACCTGAAGCTTCACAAAATAGTTATATAAAAAGCCGCTTGCCGTGAAAAAAACAGCCAAAAAAACGATCATCGTAACAGCCATAACGGAACGAAAAATCTTTTTGCTCATTTGGAACTCCCCATTTTATAACCGACACCGATAACCGTTTTTATCTGCGAACCGGCTTCTCCCAACTTCTGGCGGAGAGTCTTAATATGCATGTCTACCGTTCTTGATTCTCCGAGGTAATCCACGCCCCAAACTTCAGAAAGAAGCTTATCTCTCGAAAATACGATCCCGGGGCTGTTCATAAAGAGTTTCAACAGCTTGTATTCCTTAAACGTAAGGGTTATCTTCTCTCCCTTAACGGTAACAAGGTGTTCCCTGTCAATCAGTACGATATCTCCCACCGAAACCGTGTCATCATTTTTCTCTGCCGACTCACATCGTCTAAGAACAGCTTTTATTCGGGAAACCATTTCCATAACTCCGAACGGTTTTACAAGATAATCATCTGCTCCCGTATCAAGTCCGTATATCTTATCCATTTCCGTACCCTTTGCGGTTGCCATAATAACAGGTATCCCCTTAGTCAGAGGATTATTCCGTATTTCCCTGAGTACTTCAACGCCGTCTTTGCCCGGAAGCATAATATCAAGCACTATAAGTTCGGGTTTTTCCGTTCTCAGCGCCTCAAGCATTGAGATTCCGTCGGAAAACCCCCTTGCTTCAAAGCCCGTTTGTGTTAATGTATAAACTTCTATTTCTCTTATTGTATCATCGTCATCAACACACCAAATCATAATACTTATCCTTTGTGGACACCCGTAACGGAAAACTCAACCCATTCGGCAATATTTACGGCATGATCTCCTATTTTTTCAAAGTATTTGGCAATCATCAGAAGATCCAAAGCGTATTCTCCGTCCGAAGCATTTTCAGATATCATATTGATAAGAGTCTGTTTAACGCGGTCGAACGCATCATCTATAACATCATCATACTCTATAACGGCGTTGGCAAGATCTATATCCTGTCTTACATATGCATCCACGCTTTCGGTCACCATTTTCATGGCTGCTTCCGCCATAATGCGTATGTCGGTGCACTCAACATCTGTTCTTCCGTTTAAGTATGAGATTATATCCGTAATATTTTCAGCCTGATCTCCTATCCTTTCCATATCCGTAATCATCTTAAGCGCCGCGGATATAACACGAAGATCTCTTGCCACAGGTTGCTGCTGGAGAAGAAGCTTTATACAGATGGATTCGATATTCCTTTCCATATGATCAATGTTTTCTCTCAGATTCTTTGCTTTATCGGCACACCCCGTATCGCCTTCAAGGAGAGCTTTTACCGACAGATAAATAATACTCTCGCATTCCGTGCCCATTTCAATCATTTTTTTATTCAACAGACTAAGCTGTTCATCAAATCTGCTCCTCATAATTAACCAAACCTTCCCGTTATATAATCTTCCGTTCTCTTTTCACTTGGCTGTGAGAATAATTTTTCGGTATCATCAAATTCTATCAACTCGCCGAGAAGGAAGAATGCCGTATTATCTGAAATACGAACAGCCTGTTGCATATTATGAGTTACTATGATTATAGTGTATTCCTCCTTCAGCTGCAATGTAAGCTCTTCTATTCTGGAAGTTGAAATGGGATCAAGCGCCGAAGTAGGTTCATCCATAAGAAGTACTCTCGGACTTACGGCAAGAGCCCTGGCAATACAAAGACGCTGCTGCTGGCCGCCCGAAAGACCGAGTGCGCTTTTCTTAAGCCTGTCCTTTACCTCATCCCAAATTGCCGCATCTCTCAATGCCTTTTCCACGATTTCATTTAACTTTATCTTATTAGTTATTCCATGGGTTCTCGGACCGTATGCTATATTGTCGTATATACTCATCGGAAACGGGTTCGGTCTTTGAAAAACCATACCCACATCACGTCTTAATTCATTTACATCCACATCTTTATCGAATATATTCTTACCTTCGTAGCATACCTCGCCCGTAATTTTAACATTTCCCACAAGATCGTTCATTCTGTTAAGAGTTTTAAGAAATGTGGACTTACCGCATCCCGAAGGTCCTATTAACGCCGTGATACTCTTTTCCGGTATATTTATGTTTATATTTTTTAAAGCCTCGTTTTCACCGTACCAAAGGCACAGGTCTTTAACCGTTATTATGTCACTCATACTTTTCTCCTTTTGGCAAAATATTTTCCTACTAAAGTTGCCGATAAGTTTATCAACAGCATTAAGATCATGAGTATGGCCGCAATGGCAAATGCAACGCCGAATTCACCTTCCTCTTTTGCGTAAACATAGAGGGCAACCGTTAATGTTGCTCCCGGTGAAGAAAGTCCCGTCAATATACCGTGTATGGCATGAGCGAAACCTGCAGTAAACAGCAATGCTGCGGATTCACCTATAATTCGACCTGCAGACAATATACATCCGGTTATAACTCCGTCAACGCATCCCGGAAGT
The DNA here is from genome assembly GCA_022769005.1 of Lachnospiraceae bacterium. Lineage (GTDB taxonomy): Bacteria > Bacillota > Clostridia > Lachnospirales > Lachnospiraceae > UBA4285. Next base: position 20,436 of record JALEKK010000004.1, on the reverse strand, counting down.
ACAACGGTACGGATAACTCTCCATTTTCCGGCACCGAGGCCGAATGCTCCTTCCCTGTAACTCTGAGGTACGGTCTTAAGACTTTCCTGTGTGGTTCTCATTACCGTAGGCAGATTCATAATAACAAGAGTTAATGAGCCGGCAAGAAGGCTTGTACCGAAATTGTTTGAAAACAGCAGCATTCCCACAAGACCGTATATTATTGAAGGAATACCGGATAATGTCTCCGCGGCATATTCAATTATGGAAACTATTTTTTTATTTTTGGCATATTCCGTAAGATAAATGGCCGCTCCCACGCCAAGCGGAAGTACTATGATAAGGGTTGCAAGCAAAATATATAATGTATTAAGAATATCAGGCAAAATACCTATTCTCTCCGCCGAATAGCTCGGTTTTGTGGAAAGTAATTCCCATGTTATGTTGGGAACACCCTTCACAAATACATATATAAGTATGAAAAGTACCAATGCCACGGTAATTACTGTTGATACGATCATCAATCCACGCATCGATGCAATATATGATTTTCTTTTTCTGTTCATATCATTTCTCCTTATCTCTTTTCAGAAGAAAATTAAGAGTGGCATTAATAAGCATAATAAATAAGAAAAGCACAAGGGCTATTGAAAACAATGCATTTCTCTGTAAACTTCCGGGGCTTGAATAAGACATCTCACTTGCAACGGCCGTCGTAAGAAAACGCACGCTTCCGAATAATGTAGGCATATTGGCAACATTTCCCGCAACCATAATAACCGCCATTGTCTCGCCGATAGCTCTTCCCACGCCAAGCACCACAGCTGCGGCAATTCCGCTTTTTGCGGCAGGAACCGAAACTCTGAAATATGTCTCCGTTGCTGTTGCTCCGAGGGCCAGCGAACCGTCTTCATATTCTTTAGGAACAGCATCAAGCGCCGTCATCGACATTTTAATAATGTTTGGAAGTATCATTACCGCCAGTACTATAATAGCCGCAAGAAGACTTGCTCCGTCAGGCAATTTAAACAATATTCTGATTCCGGGTACGAGAACAAGCATACCCACAAGGCCATATACAACCGACGGAATCCCCGCAAGAAGATCAACGGCAACTCCAACCGCTGCTCTTACCTTTTTATTTGCAACTTTTGATAAAAATACCGCAGTGAAAAATCCGATCGGAACACCTATAAGAATGGCTCCCGCCATACCATATACACTTGATAAAATAAAAGGTAAAATTCCGAATTTCGGTTCTGCGGCCGTGGATGCCCATTCCTGACCGAACAGGAAATTAAAGAGTCCGATTTGCGCAATTGCCGGAATTCCCGAAACGATGAGATATATTGTGATTACAAGAACAAATCCCACCGTTATTGTTCCGAGTATAAGAAAAATACCGTGTATGATATTTTCAAATAATTTCTTTTTTTTCATAATATGACCTCAATTTTAATAAGCGACGGAATTTTATTTCCGCCGCTTACAGCTGTTAATTTGCAGGAACCACACCTGCGCCGCTTATAATTTCATTTGCGGATTTTGAAGTAATGTACTCCATAAAGTTCTTAGCATTTTCGGATAATTCTTTATCCTTCATCGTTACAAGTACAAACGGACGTTGTACAACGTAGCTTCCGTCCTTAACCGTTTCTTCCGAAGGAGCAACTCCGTTAACTTTAAGTGCCTTTACGTTATCTTTAACCGCAGATAATGATGCATATCCTATTGCGGAAGGATTGCTTGCCACCGTGGCAATAACATCACCCGTTGAAGTTAATTCCTGACGATATTTACACTTATCTTTTGTATATGTAATAGATTCAAATCCGTCTCTTGTGCCGCTTCCCGCTTCACGACCGATGAGTACTATCTCCGAGTCATTTCCGCCGGCATCTTTCCAGTTACTGATTTCACCTGTGTAAATTTTTGTAATAGTATCCAAACTCATATCCGATACCGGATTTTCAGGGTTAACGATTATTGCAATACCGTCAAGTGCAAGAGTTGTTTCCTGAAGACCTTTCGCCTTCTCCTCATCCTTTAATGAACGGCTTGAAAGTCCGATATCGCATCTTCCTTCCTGCACTGCCTGAATACCGGATCCTGAACCGGTTGCATTGTATGTTACAGTAACGCCTGTATTTGATTCATATGCTTCGCTTAAAGCTCCGATTACTTTACTCATGGAAGTAGAACCGTCTGTTGTTACGGTGCCTCCCTCTGCCTGCTTTGTTGTGTCAGATGATCCTGCTCCGGCGCCGCAGCCTGCAAATATCGCTCCTACGGATGTTGCTAATACGATTGTACCGATAATCTTTTTCATTTTGTGACTCCTTTGAGATATCCTGAATTTATCTTAACTGATGTCATTAGTTTATTTCACGGCGGTAAAATCCGCATGCATATACATGTAAAATGAATGTAAAATAATTTACGGTTTTTTTATATTTTGCTGTTAATATAAAAAAACAGGGGAACAACCCCTGTTTCTGCATTTATCTCAAATATTGATTTATTCGTTGTGAAATATATCCCGTGTATAAACTTTTTCACATACGTCATCTAAGAAACTGTCATATCTGTTAGTTAAAATTATATCTGACGAACGCTTAAATTTTTCAATATCATTGTCAACCTCGCATCCCAGAATTTTATCTCCCGAGTGTAATGTAGGTTCATAAATTGTTAAATTATAGCCTTCGCCGTGAAGTCTTTTTATTACTCCGAGAATGGATGAGTTTCTGAAATTATCCGAATTGGTTTTCATAACAAGTCTGTATATGCCTATTGTTTTATCCTTGTTATGCTCTAATTTTTTTTGAACCACGTCGGAAATATAATCCTTTCGCGTTCTGTTGCTCAATACGATAGCTTCCATCAGATTTTCCGGAACATCCTGATAGTTGGCAAGAAGCTGCTTAGTGTCCTTCGGAAGGCAATATCCCCCGTATCCGAAAGACGGATTATTGTATCCCGTTCCTATTCTCGGATCAAGGCAGACACCGTTTATTATGTTTTCCGTGTTAATCCCCTTCATTTCCGCATATGTGTCCAGCTCATTGAAAAACGATACTCTCAGGGCAAGATACGTATTGGCAAATAATTTAACGGCCTCCGCCTCGGTGCTCCCCATGATTAAGGTATCAATATTCTCTTTTATTGCGCTTTCCGTAAGCAATTCAACAAATTTTTCGGCACGCCGCTTCAGGCTGTCGTCTCCGAGATCTACCCCGACTATTATTCGGCTTGGATATAAATTATCATACAGAGCTTTGCTTTCTCTTAAAAATTCCGGACTGAATATAATGTCGGCTTTGTATTTTTCTCTTACTCTCTCCGTATACCCCACCGGAATTGTTGATTTGATTACTATTACCGCATCCTTATTGCACGAAAGCACTGATTCAATAACACTTTCCACTGCGGAAGTATCAAAGAAATTCTTATCCGTGTCATAATTGGTAGGAACAGCTACTATAACATAGTCGGCGTTGCTGTATGCGTATTCCGCATCCGTTGAAGCAGTTAAATTTAACTCTTTCGTTTTAAGATATTCTTCAATTTCTCTGTCTGCAATAGGTGAGAGCTTTTTGTTTATCATATTGACTTTTTCTTCAACAACATCTACCGCAATAACTTTATTATGCTGTGCCAAAAGAACAGCCAGGCTCATACCGACATATCCTGTTCCGGCAACGGCAATTTTAACTTCATCTGACATACCCTTTTCTCCATAAGTCAATAAATTATAGTACGTATTAATAAAAATGCCATACAGCAAAAATTATATATCCAATTCCCACTCATGATCGAATCTGACAACACCGACATCCGTAAGGTGGGAAACCACATTAAATTCTATTGCATGCCTGTAATAATCAACAGGTATTCCGTCCCCGTATTCAATGGTAATGTCTATCCAATATTTACCCGGTATTAAATTGACATTATTAAATGTAACATTATATCCGCCGTCTTTATCGATATCAAAGTTAGAAAATCTGTCTATTCTGGTATTGGTTCCGTGAACCCATAATCCGTCTCCTCTGAATATTCCGAAACCGAATACCGCATCCTCTATCTTTTGTCTTAATTTATAGCTGAGCTCCATTTTAAAGCTTTCGCCGGTTTCAAAAGTATATTTTTCGTTACCGTCGGAATCCAAAAGAGCTTTTTGCACAAATACCGCTCTTGCATCTCCGCTGTGCTCGCCTTTCATGCTCGGAGGAAATTTATATTTGTCAAATTCATCATCTCCGGTCTTATTTTGCTCGATAATCCAGTTGACATTTTCTTCGTCTAATTTGGCCTGCTGTAATTCATTCATATAATCAAGATATTTAAGATGTACATCCTTGGGTTCCCCGATCATTTCAACATGACCTTCTTTTATCCAAATAGACTTGTCACAAAACAGCTCTATCTGTCCAAGCGAATGAGATACTATAACTATTGTCACTCCGCTTTTTTTTATTTCTCTTAATTTATTAAAGCACTTTGCCTGGAAGTTGGCATCTCCTACAGCGAGAATCTCATCAATAAGGAGCACATCTGCATTTACGTTAATGGCAACCGAAAATGCAAGTCGCATATACATACCCGATGAATATGTTCTGACCGGATTATCTATATATTCTCTAAGCTCCGAGAAATCTATGATATCTTCAATTCTTTCATCTATCTCTTTTTTGGTGAGACCGAAAATAGACGCATTGATGTATATATTCTCTCTTCCGCTCATATCCGGATGGAAGCCCGCTCCGAGCTCTATAAGGCTTGATACTCTTCCTTTTAGTTCTATGCTTCCCGAAGACGGATATATTATTTTTGTCAGCAACTTAAGAGTTGTTGATTTTCCGCATCCGTTCTTGCCTACAAGCCCTACCGCTTCACCTTTTTTTATTGAAAACGAAATATTATCCAAAACTTTTCTTAATTCAAACTTATTACGTTTCCAAAAGAGCATTCGCTCTTTTAATTCATTTCCTTTATCGAAATAAACTTTAAAATGCTTCGACACATTTCTAACTTCGATAGCATTTTCACTTGATTCCATAATATTCTCCCAACAATCCGGTACGCTTTAGAACGTTTCCGCAAAGCCTTTTTGTAATTTATTAAATACAGCCCAGCCTATTATCAGACTGGCAATTCCGACAATTAAAGCATATATCAGGTTAGTCATGTCCGGAAATTGCTTATAATAAAGTATGTCTCTGTATATTTCTATTATAGGTGTCATCGGATTAGCGTAGAATATAAACCTGAGTCTGTCAGGTACAAGGCTGACGTCATACATTACTGGAGTAACATACTGCCATGCCATTGTAATTATTCCGAGAATGTACTGCATATCCCTTAAATATACGGTTACTCCCGACACTATCATTGCGAATCCGAGACAAAGAATATATTGCACCGCCATTACGATCGGCAGTCCCAGCAGTGCAACCGGGTCGATTCCGCGCCCCGAAAATAACGTAACTGCAATTACAACTATAAACGACAGCAACATATTGATAAATGCGCTTGTAACGGTGGATATAGGCAGGACAGCCCTCGGGAAATAAATTTTCTTTATCATGTCCTTCTCATCCAAAACACATCTTGAGCCGTCCGTCAGGCTGGTGGAAAAGAATATCCACGGTATGAGAGCAACAAAGAGAAAAAGGTAATATTGCTCATGTTCACTTCTCATAATTACAGAGAATACCAGTGTATATACAACGAGCTGAAGAAGCGGGTTGATAAATGTCCATAAAAAGCCGAGAACAGAACCTTTGTATCTGCCCCTTAAGTTTTTTCTCACCAGGCTTTTTATCATTTCTCTGTAATTATAAACTTCTCTGATAGGATTCACTTTAATTTCTCCGATTGTATTGTAGTTTATTTACTGTTTTTCAATGCTTTATTATATATGGCATTGATTCTCTTTTTTATTATTTTTCCGACGCTTTCCTTTGAAAGTTGATTGTTGATACTTTTAAGCGCATTATCTCTGATTTTGTTATAGAACTCCCTGTCCGTATAAAGCTTTCTCATGTAACCCGCTGCATGTTCAAAACTTGCTTCCGCCCATTTTGATCCCTCCGGGAAAAGAGGTATGTTCTTTCCGACATTTACAAGTTTATAATTAACCATACATGCCGTTTCTCTGTTCTGAAATTCCACGTTGCCGGACCAATCGGTGGCAATCGTAGGTGTTCCGAGCATCATGCTTTCCGCAAGCGTAAGTCCGAATCCCTCGGAACGATGCAGGGAAACATATACATCAACATCTCTTATCATGCTGTTAACTTCAATTTTTTCGTACTCATCGGTTAAGAAATAAACATTATCATAACCTGCGGTCATTCTTTTCAGTTCGTCTATGTCTCCCGTTCTGTGCTTTGAAGGAACAACTTTAATTACAAGTCCGACCGAAGGATCATTTTTCTTAAACGCCTTTTTGAACGCTCTGACAACCGCCTGTGGATTTTTTCTTTCAACAAGAGAATCGGAGGCATACATTGTAAGGAACAAAAATCTGTCCTCCGGAAGGCCGAAATATTTCCTGTCATACTTCTCATCATACGGAGCAGTTACGCTGTGAGGTACGGTAACTACTTTTTTATTTGTATACTTTCTGAATACATTTGAAGCAAATTCGGAAGGAGTCCAAAACTCATCCGCCATACACATATAAGGTATCCACTTTTCAGGCAGCTCCTCTAATTCCCACACCCAATGAGCAATGTTATAATGCCCGCTCCACGGCTTGGGACCGAGCTTTAAATACGCGTTCGGGAAATCGGCGGTGTTAATGTGAAATAAATTAATTCCGTAAGGGTATCCGTCTGTATTTTTATCTTTAAACGGATTCTCCTGAGAAAATCCGTCTTCGCACAAAGAGAATTGATGTGTTGCAAAGGGAATGTTTTGATCTTCCATAACTCCGCCCAAAAGTCTCATGCTCTGACCTATCCCCGTGGCAGACTCAATGTCTCCGACCAGATTGATACCTTTTTTGAATCTGACCGGATTAAACTTTTTCTTCGGCTCGGTCTTAAACTTATGCACGGCCATTTTACCGGTATTGTTAGTCAACATCTCATATATTTTATCTATTATAAATTGCGGCACAAATTTGCCTGCTACCGGTCTTACCTTATGTCCTATATCAAGAATAGTATTGCCTAAATCCATTCCGCTCTCCTAATCTAATCACATAGCCTTAAATTTATCGTAAACTCAAAAAGAATTTTTTGAGTTTCTCCCCCAAAACTTCCGGCGCATAACTATCCAGCACTCTGTTGTATGATGCGACATCCACATTTGCATTATAATTTTCCATGGCGTCCGACAGCGCCTCTACCGTATATTCGCCGGAAATATTAAATCTGTTGACACAATCTCCGACTATTTCGTCATATATGGATAAATCTCCCACTATCACCGGTTTATTAAACTGCATAACCTCAACTACGGGCATTCCGAAACCTTCGGCTTTTGACGGAAATATAAAACAAGAACAATGGGCATAGAGTTCATTCTTCTTCTTTTGTGATACATAGTTCATGTATTCAATATCTCTGCTGAGCTGCATTGCCCTGTATACCTGATTTCTGATATATTTATCGTTCAGCTTTCCCGCAAGAAGAAGATTTTTTTCTCCCCCGCGCTTTTTATAGAGGGCATATGCTGCAAGAAGTATATCTACGCCCTTTCTCTTTTCCATATTCCCCACATACAGAAAATATCCGTCATCCCTAATCTCAGGAACATTCTTTATTCGGTCGACGATTATATGTGTTACCATGCTCTTTTTTGTTTTTGCTTCAGGGTAAAATCTCACGGTCTGCTTTTTTGTTTCCATTGAATTATAAAGGATGCAGTCGGCGTGAGAAACGGTGCTTTTCATAAAATGTTTAAAGTACATGCCGTATACTCTTCCCACATCGCCTGCATGTGTAATCGGAAACATATCATGTATGGTAACAACGGTCTTGAATTTACCCTTTAACTTTCTCGGAATCAGATTGTTAACTTCCCAAAATACGTCCGGCTTTATTATATTCAGCTGTTTTTGAATAAATCCAAAGTATGAAAATACTTCGTATGTTTTTACGGGCTTGCCGTAGGCAATTATTTTCATCCCCATCTTGGAACAGCTCTTTATGTATTCACTTTTTGTGACATCGGTTATAAGACAGATATCAAATTCTTTATATTTTACAAGTTCTTTCAGAAAATCGAAAAGATACATTCCTATACCGCTTGGTTTTGAACCGAGCGTTCTGGCATCTATGGCAATCTTCATATATAAATCCTCATTAATCATCCGTAATAATTGAATATTAAATTCTAATATCTAAATTATACATTATATATCTAATATTTGTTAATTACAAATAATCTTTTAAAACCGCTGTTCGGCAAAAAATATATGCTGGTTCTAATAAAAAATTTTCTTTTGGCACTTTTTAATACCATATAAGAAACATATAATACAAACATAAATTATAAATAACTTGAAACGACATTTAGTAACAGTCTCAATTAATTAATGTCTGAATAAATGCAAACAAACCTTGTCTTGTCTATATTAATATGTTTCGCATGTAACCAAGTTTAATTATGATTTAGCAAATTAATAAAAAGTGTAAATGTGTTAACAGAGCCACCGGCATATACCGGTGGCTCTGTTAGCGTTTTGAATATTAATTTTATAATAAGTTTGAACCGCTGCCGATACTTCGCATATAGATGCATATCGAACTTTCATCGGTTGTATGTTAATTTATCGATCCCAGGATGCTTATCAATGCTCCGCATCATGTTCTTTTACCCTGAAACAGTGAGTGGCCGTATATCTTGTATCATCATACGGATCTGATTCATTTGCCGGAACGGTATATCTGGCGATAATATCATAAACTCCTGCTTTTTCAGGTGTGAATTTCAAAATTCCGTCTTCTCCTATAACGGCTTTTTTAATCTCCTGACCTTCTTTTCCGTCATAAATGATAATTACGTCATCCGTACTCTGTGGCTTTCCTTCGGTTTTAAGAACAAATGTAAGTTCATTGCCTACCACATATTTAGGGTTAACCGGAAGAAGCGAAGTAGGAAGAGGTGCATCAAAAACATTTGTGTCGCCGCTGTGTCCCACGGAAATGCAGTTGCTGTAACTCTGTACATATCTTCCCACGCTTATTGCATCAGGATGAGCTTCTCTTGTACCCTTCTTCCATACATTGTCCGGATATTCGGCATAGCAGTTATCATATACTCCTGAAAAAATATACATTCCTTCCCTGTCGGTATCCGTGGAAAGCTGAACATATTCTTCACCCGTTTCTTCTGTTTCTACGGGATATACATCACCCTTTGGACCGAAGGCCTTAATATCCAATTCAAAAAGTCTTGGAAGTCCGTCCCTTTTCATGTCATGTCCCCAGTTGAACTTTGTAAGAATGGTATCTCCCGCATGATAATGAAATAAATAATCTTCAAGCCATCCCTCATGTCCGTAAACCAACTTATCCGTAGTATCTTTAATTTTAGCCATTACATTACTCCTTCGTCGTTTTTATACAGTGTATTGTCACACAAATACCGAATCCAGTATAACCCACCTCAGGGGATATGTATATAAAAATCAGCCTCCCCGGCTTCAGGTTAAAATTTCGGATTATTCTGTATCATTAAGAACATTATCCTCTGTATTTTTTGCATTCCTTCTCTTTTTTCTTGCGTTGAAAACAAATAATTTACTTAAAAAATAATTTGCGGCCATAACCACTATTTGCACAATAATCTTCGCCCATTTATCATTCATGCCGATAAGTGTAACAAGAATAAACATCAAAGCCATATCCATGAGCAAGGTTACAACTCTTGAACCGTAAAACTTGGCGGCTTCTTTTAACATATTTTTCTCTTTGCTCTTAAACACAAACTTTCTGTTTGTAAAATATGCAAACGTAACGGCCGCTACCCATGATATTACATTTGCTGCCTGCAGCAATATTGCATCATTTGGATCCAATACCGTAAGCACAAGGCCGTAATAAACCCCCATACTCACAACTGTTGTGAGTACGCCTACGATGAGATAACTGATAATCTCACCATAGTTACTTTTTAATTTTTTTAAAGACATTTTTCCTACCTGACAAAACATTTTTCAAAATAACTGTTGGTATTATACTCTTGTTAAATCATAAAATCTATATTAATAAGAGACAATCCCTGAGGAGGAGCTGTCTGGCCGCTGTATGTCCTGTCTGTTTTTTGAAGCATCTTTGAAACGGTTTCGGGTTTAAACCGTCCCTTCCCCACATCTACAAGTGTTCCGGTAATTATTCTGACCATGTTATAGAGAAAGCCGTCACCTTTTATTCGTATTGTTATCTTCTTCCCTTCAAATGTATGATTGTATGCAAGTTCATAAACATCATATTCTTCGTTTGCAAATATATCCTCATCCGGTTCGCAAATTTTTCCGCCGTCACCGGGCATAGGGCTGTTACCGTCACCTTCATCGGCATAAACCCGATCATCCCTACACGAAAAATCTGTTTCACAGCCGTATTCGTCAAATTCATCATAAGGATAAAAATCATCTCTTAAATGTTCTTCAATGATATCTATGGAAAAAACGGTCCTAACGGTACTCTTTGCCTGTGTATTTACGGAGCAAAAACTTTTAAAATCATGGGGACCTATCAGGTATGAAGCTGCCTTTCTCATTTTTTCTATATCCAGCCTGTAAGGAATATGCCATGCATAATCACTGTATAAAGGAACGGGAAATCTGCTGTTAATAAGAGTATATTCATATGTTTTTTCAGTATCGCAACGTCTTGGATGAAAATCTAATGGTATAATGCTTGATCCCACTACGCTTATATCGCTCGGCAATACCGTATTAACGGCATACGCCCACTTCTCCCCCGGAATATTCATATCCGTATCAAATACCGCAACATTTCCCAACGCATGAACTCCCGCATCTGTTCTGCTGGCACCCGTTATTTCAATTTCCTTGCCGGCAATCTGACTTATGGCTTTCTCAAGCTCTCCTTCTATGGTTGCTTTCCCCGGCTGTCTCTGCCAACCGCAATAATTTTTTCCGTTATATGAAACTATTAACATTACACGTTTTAATTTTTTATTTGCTTTTTCTTTTTTTCCGGCCATTTCCATATCCTTTGTTAATTATCTTTTTATATGAAGCATGCAACACATTTTACCATATTATACAAAACGGAGAGAACAAACATCCTCTCCGTATATTTATTATTTAAGCCGTATATAATATTTTATCTTAAATACCCTGATCAAATTAAATGCCATATTAAAAAACAGCATTACCAGACAGGTAAAAATATTCTCAATAAAATAACAACCGCCAAATATATAAATAGTATAATATATCCCGCATAATCTGACGGCTTGTGCTTCAGCGGTTTCATTTTCGTCCTTCCCTCAGACCCCCTGTAACATCTTGCATCCATTGCAAGTGAAAGCTCATTTGCCCTCATAAATGCAGAAACAAACAAGGGTACAAGGAGAGGAATAAGAGCTTTTGCCCTTTTAATCAGATTTCCCGATTCAAAGTCCGCGCCTCTCGCCATTTGAGCTTTTCTTATTTTTTGCATTTCATCCGATAAAATCGGTATAAATCTCAAAGCAATTGACATCATCATAGCAATTTCATGCACAGGCACCTTAATGACTTTTAAAAAACCAAGACCGCTTTCCAGACCGTCCGTTATGGAATTCGGTGATGTCGTGAGAGTAAGGTAAGCCGACCCCGCAATCAGATATGCCAATCTGCAAGCCATAAAAACCGCTACATATATACCTTTGTCGGTAATATTAAATATCCACCATCCGCAAAGAATGTTTCCGGGAGTCATAAATATATTAAAAGCGGCACTTATTATGATTAAAGGCAAAATAGGCTTTATGCTTTTTAAAATAATCCCGAACGGAACCTTTGACAAAACTCCGACCATCACCAAAAAAGCGGTCGCCGGTATGAACATGACGAATGTGTCTCCGATGAAAAGCGATGCTATGTATATTACCAACGCAAGCAGCTTTACTCTCGGATCGAGCCTGTGTACAGGTGAATCAACGGGATAGTATTGTCCCAGGGTTACATCTTTAAACATTTATCGTTCTCCGTATTTAAGCTTTTCACTTAAAAAAATTACGTTATGGTTTATAATTCGATCTTATTAAAAACAACGTTTTTTATTATATAATAATATAATACTGCGGTCAAAATGCATATTAGGTATATTTATTCCGAATAATGCACCTCAGTGTCAATCCTATGTAAAATAATTAAAAAACCGATTATAAAACTTGAACCATTATCGGTTGCATAGTATATTTAATAATTGATATAAAAACGGGTTGGGGTACAACCTTAGATTATACCTGTCTCTTTGATGTATAGTAAAACATCGCATCGGCATGCGTATAATAAATAAAATAAGGAAAGGTAATGTATATAACTTTCTACAATACGTGTGCCGCATCAGAATAATACGGCAAATGTATTGTTCTATATTTTATATACCAGGGTATTCGAATGATATTTACATTAAGTGAAAACCTCAAGGAAATAGAAGAATTCGAGCTTAATCAATACACAAACGGAAATGTGTTTTTGACAGATACGGAACACTGCGAAGAATATATGCATCTCGCCGAAATGGAATATGAAGGTGAGATAAGACTCTCGGAAGTGGGTTTTACAAGGATTGAGTCACAACAGGAATGTTTGTACGGATCCTTATTTATACCTAAACTCTCTGACATACTCGGGCCCCGTTATAAAATAATATTCTTTGTAAACGGTGAAAATGTCGTTTTGATAGACGATACCAACTTTTCATATCGTCTTATTCAAAGAATAAAAAAAAGAAAAAATCTTTCGGATATGACTAAGGAACGTTTTTTATGCTTTTTTCTCACTCAATTTATGAGAAGAGATCAACAGGTCCTTACAAGATATGAACGTAAGCTTATGCAAATGGAGGAAGATCTTGCCGAAGGCAATATCGAAGATTTCCAGGAACAGCTTATGCCTATCCGAAGAGAACTTTTAACTCTGCGCACGTATTACGATGAAGTAATGGATATGGGTAAAGAGCTTGAAGAAAACGAAAACTATTTTTTCCCTCACGATCAGGTTAAATACCTTGGTACCATTCCTGACAGAGCAGACAGACTTATGAGTAAAACCTCTCATATTATTAACTACGCACAGCTTGTACGGGACGCATATCAATCCGAAATGGATAAAAAGCAAAACTCAAGTATGGGTGTACTTACTGTTGTTTCCGCCATTTTCATGCCTCTTAATCTTATTACCGGATGGTTCGGAATGAATTTTGTAAATATGCCGGGATTGGAAAACGGATATCCGTTTATTATCGGTCTTTGTGTTGCAGTCGTTGTATTCATGATAATACTTTTCAAAAAAAAGAAACTTTTGTAAATACAAAAGACCGGTTTTATAAAAATATAAGCCCGCCGAAAGGCGGGCTTATTGTATGACAATTATTTTTTAAATGTTTAAAAACAGTCGAAAATATTATTTACCGAACAGTCTCTTTTTCTCATACGGTTCTTCGGTTATCTCTAAAATATCGTATCCTGTTTTATCAATTTCATTTTTCAGCTTTGAATAATCCATGCTGTCATCAGATATTATTACTGTTTCTCCTTTTTTATGAGATGAGCTTACCTTTTTTACCTTAAATTCTCTTCTGATTACATCATTAATATGTGATTCACACATTCCGCAGGACATTCCGTCGATTTTTAAAACAGTCTTTATCATATTACATTCCTCAGCCTGCCAAAGCAGCTCCTAGAGAGACGCAGCCTTCCTCAGAGTCTGCAGGTTCATAATTAACGATAACGCTGTCATGAACAAGTATGGCACCCAACTCTTTACATTCCTCTGTCCATGCGTCCATCCATTCTCCGCTGCCCCATCCGTATGATCCGAATAAAGCTATCTTTTTTCCCGAAAGTTTATTCTTGCACTCATTGAACATCGGCTCAAATTCCGTTTCTTCAAGCACTTCGTCTCCCATTGAAGGGCATCCGAATGCAATGGCGTCATATTCATCCGCCATATCGGCTTTAAAATCTGCCGATGTATATACATCAGCCTCTTTTCCCGACTTTCTTGCACTCTCAGCAATCTGAGCGGCCATTTTTTCGGTATTGCCCGTACCGCTCCAATATACTACGGCAACTTTACCCATATAAACCTCCATATATCAAAATCTTAATATTATATGATTCCGGATTTATGCGGCAACCGCTAACTGCAAAGCGGTTTTTCCCGACATGTACAGTTTTTTATATAATTCTCTGCATTTATCAAATTTTAAAAACATCTTCTTTGCATTTTCCGCATCATGGTATACCTTCCACCATCCGGAACATAAGCAATTGCTTCCTTTGTTTTTAACAAATCCTATCACATCTTTGGGAGGATACCCTAAAAAGGCACCTATTTCATGTGGGAAATCTCCGTTTTCAGTCATTCTCTCTTTCAGTTGCCTTAAAACCGTATTTATACCGCCCTTAGAATAGCCTAATTCATCGAGCAAATTGTCTAAGTCGGGATTTTTTAAATCATTTTTTAATTTATCTTCCCTGAATACATAAATAAGAGCGTTGGTACCGGTACTTTTAAGAATCGTTAAGGATACCTTCTTCGGTTTTAAAATATTTTTCATATTTTGAATTTCCGCATTCATTTTCGATTCAGACGAAAATTTTATTCTGAACATCCCTCCTGTTTTCATTCCCGCAAGGGTTGGCGCGCAGTATTCAATAATATATCTGTCAAGACATTGAGAGTATTTAATCGGGGATACATGTTTCGCATTTTCAGATACCATTTATATGTCCTTCCTTCAATATTATTAATACCGTGTGTTATCATCATTATTTAAAAATCAATCTTTTACCGTATGGCTCTTTCCCGTGTCAATTTTTACTTTACATTAACCGTAAATATTAATTTTGTGTTGTTTCCGTTAATTATGATTTTATACCGTTAAATACTTATGCGTTACGGACTGACTGTTCCGCCTTGCAATAAGCCGTAAAATCATTTTGCTTTTAATTTCTAAATTCTTATTGTTATAATTAATTATCGGGTTGTATATCGGCTGTACCGATATGTTAGCAATAGCTAACTAATGTTTCTGAGAAAAAGGAGCGGCTTAAGTATGCCGCCCCCTTAATTAAGTAGGCTTTTGTGTTTTTATAAAATGTTTGTTTTGTTATACAGTTATTAAGAAATAAACTTAGTAAGAGCACATGTAGTTAGGGGGTGCTAACTACATGGTTTACTTTAACATGTCGGCAATATTTTGTAAACCCCTTTTTTAAAAAAATTACCTATTGCTAACTCTTATTTTTGTTTTAACGGCAACATCACCGTTTTCCTTGTATACCGTTACAAAATATATATTTTTATCTTCGGATGATTTTCCTTTATATATCCTGACCTCTTCACCCTCAAAACATTGATTCATAAAATGAATTTCAAAATCCGATATCATATTTTCTTTATAGAATGAACCGTCAAATACATCAATAACTAAATCAACATACTTTAAATTCGTCATGTGCTCATTGCTGTCTAAATCCGTATACCTTACTTTGTGAGAATAAACATACATTTCATCATCTTGTGCTAAGGCTTTAAATTTACTTACAGGTCCGGACATGGCTTTTCTTGGTTCCATAAATCCGTCCGGTAGGTCTATTCTCTCCAATTTATCTATTTTAAGTTTTTTTCTGTCAAATGCACACGCTTCGGCTCTTGCTGAAGCCACAACTTCACCGTCTCTTGAAAAATCTGTTGAAAAGTATGTAAGAATTTGTGATTTTGGCTTTTCAAGCCATGTTTCCGACACGATATTGCTCCTGATATCAATATCTCTGTATACATGAACCACATATTTTGTATAAATACAATTAACTCCGTATTTTTCAAACAGCTCATCATTGCTTCTGTTAATTCCGTTCATCAAAACCGTACAAGCGTCAAGAAAACAGCTCAGGTAACCTTTTAAGCTGATTAAACCGTTGCGGTCGGAATCTCTGAATGAAGGTAAAAAATCCTCTCTTAATATCATGTTTATCTATTCGGTAAAATAATTTACGTTAATCCTTTCACTTTATTTTTATATTCCGACAATGCACTTTTTATTGTCTCCACCGCATCATCTATTCTTATAACACTTGTATCAACATTTAAGCCAATCTTTTCAAGGTCACGCAGGATATAGGTGATTTGCGGCGCGGACAGGTGTATGGCTTCCAGTTCCTCTGTCATCCTGAATATATTTACCGGTGTATCGTCGTACATAATCCTACCGTCATTTATAACTATTATTCTGTTAACATATTCAGCCACATCATCCATGCTGTGTGAAACGAGTATTATACTTGTCTCACGCTCCCGGTTAAGCCTCCTTACAACACTTAAAATTTCATCTCTGCCTTTCGGGTCCAAACCGGCCGTAGGCTCATCAAGAATCAATATTTCGGGTTCCATTGCCAATACTCCGGCAATGGCCGCCCTTCTTTTTTGACCACCCGAAAGCTCAAAAGGGGAATGCTGCCAATACTTTTCTTCAAGTCCCACAATATTAAGTGCATTTTCCGCTCTGAGCTTTGACTCTTCCTCCGATAATCCAAGATTTTTGGGTCCGAAACAAACATCCTTTAATACGGTTGTTTCAAATAATTGATACTCCGGATATTGAAATACAATACCTATATGAGAACGAAATTCTATTCTTGAAAACCCCTTTTCATGTATATTATTTCCGTTCCAGGTCACCTTGCCCGACGTCGGAGTAAGCAAGCCGTTAAATGTCTGTATAAGTGTGGACTTTCCGGAACCGGTATGTCCTATCAGCCCAATAAACTCATTCTCTTTTATACTCAGATTTATATTATCAAGCGCTCTTTTTTCAAAATTTGTACCTTTGTTATAGTCATAACATAAATCTTCAACTTTTAATTCCATAACATACCTACAATCACATCCATATTGCCGTATCGCAATTTATATATCATTAACTTCCGATTTGTCTTCTCATCGAATAATGTTTTCTATTGCATCAATCAGTTCACCCTCGGTTATTATACCGTCTTGTAAATCTATGCCTTCACTTTTAAGTTTGTGTGCAAGACTTGCGGCTACCGGCACATCCAGTCGCAACTGTTTTATTGTATCAATATTTGAAAAAATAAATCTCGGCGATCCGTCCAAGACCACTCTTCCCTTTTCCATTACAAAGACATGGTCAACATCAGTTACTTCTTCCATATAATGTGTAATTAAAATAATAGTAACGCCCTTTTCTCTGTTTAGTTCATGTAATATTTTTAAAACGTCTTTCCTTCCCTTAGGATCTAACATCGCCGTCGGTTCATCCAATATAATGCATTTCGGCTCCATTGCAAGAATACCAGCAATGGCCACTCTTTGTTTCTGTCCGCCTGAGAGCCTGTTGGGAGAACTATCCTTATATGCATACATTCCGACGTCTTTTAACGCCTTCTCGACTCTGACCCATATTTCTTCCGTGGGTACACCTATATTCTCCGGTCCGAAACCGACTTCCTCATCCACAACGGATGCAACGATTTGGTTATCCGGATTTTGAAATACCATTCCGGCTGTTTTTCTGATGTCAAACTTAAGCGAATCGTCCGTAGTATTCATTTTGTCAATATAAACCGTTCCTTCTTTGGGAACAAGCAGTGCGTTAAGATGCTTGGCAAATGTGGACTTTCCGGAACCGTTGCCTCCCAAAACCGCAATAAACGAACCCGCTTCCACATTTACAGAAACTCCGTCAAGCGCATTTACCGTATCAATTACATTGCCTTCGCTGTCGTGCTTTGTATATTGATATTTTATATTTTCCGTATTTACGATATTTTCCATAACAATAATCCTTTTTTTATACTTATGGTAGTATAGCATAAAATTAATCAATCTGAATTGTAAAATATATGAGGATAATGTTTATTTTAATAACCTCTTATTATAAAAAACATATAATATTTGTTTTAATACAAAGCAGTAAATAAAAAAGGAATGTGACCGAAATATGATCACATTCCCTCTCAAATACGAAAATTATACCAATTCAAGGATAACTTCCATAGCGCCGTCACCGCGACGAGGACCAACCTTGATTATACGTGTGTAACCACCTTTTCTCTCTTTGTATCTTGGTGCGATATCATCGAAGAGCTTGTTTGTTAAGTCAACACGCTTTGTATTACGCTTCTTACCTGCTGCTTCCTTAGGAACTTCGGTAACAACGTAAAGTACCTTGTTCATCTGCTTTCTTGCGGCAAGCTTTGTAGCTGAGTCTCTCTTAACTTCCTTTTCCACGGTATCGTACAGATATACTGTCTTACCGTCAACAACTTCCTTAAGTCTCTTGCCGTTTGCATCTTTCTTTGCAACCTTAGCGGCAACAGTAACTGTTTCAAAGTTGTCAGCTTCACGAACTGCAAGTGCAATGAGTTTCTCAACCTGCTTCTGAACTTCCTTAGCTCTTGCAAGAGTAGTTACAATCTTGTCGTTTTGGATTAAAGCTGTAACCTGATTTCTTATAAGAGCCTTACGAGCTGCAGAATCCTTGCCAAGCTTTCTATATTTAGCCATTATTCCTCCAATCATAACGGGTGCGTACATGCACATATGGTCTTATTGTACGCCGTTATTAACTTTATTCACTATCTTTTCTCAGACTGAGTCCCATGGCTTCAAGTCTTTCATGTACTTCAACGAGAGACTTGTTACCGAGATTTCTTATTTTCATCATTTCTGATTCAGTCTTATTACATAAATCTTCAACAGTATTGATACCTGCACGTTTTAAGCAATTGAACGAACGAACACTGAGCTCCATATCTTCAATTTTCATTGAAAGAATCTCTGATGTATCAGGTGTTTCTTCGACAACCACATCTTCAATAATCTCAACCGCGTCCGAAAGATCAATGAATACACTTAATTGATCTCTTAATGTCTTAGCGGAAAGGCTGAGAGCATCTTCAGGTGTGATTGATCCGTTAGTAGTTATATCCAGAGTTAATTTGTCAAGGTCTATATCATGACCCACACGTGTATTTGTTACAGACATATTAACCCTTTCAATCGGAGTATAAATAGAATCTATCGAAATAACTCCAACCGGCAGATCATCTGACTTATTCTTTTCAGCACTTATATATCCACGTCCGTTGCTGACAGAAAGATCCATATATAACTTACTGTCCGGAGTATTGAGATGAGCTATAACAAGGTCCGGATTAATAATCTCATAATCCGGTCCTATTTGAATGTCCGAAGCATGAACAATTCCTTCTCCTTCAAACTCAATACGCGCAGTTGTAGGCTCATTAATCTGAGCTACATTCTTTATAACAAGTTGTTTAATATTCATGATTATCTCTGATACATCTTCATGTACCCCGGGGATTGAACTGAATTCGTGAAGAACCCCTTCAATTTTAATACCGGTAACTGATGTACCAGACAAAGAAGAAAGCATTATTCTTCTAAGTGAACTTCCTAGTGTAAGTCCGTAACCACGTTCAAGTGGCTCAACAACAAATGTTGCTGTTTTTTTATCCGTAGACTCACTAACTTTCTCGATCTTTGGAACCTTAAAACTGAAGTCTGTGTTCACCATCTGATTTGTTCCTCCTTATGAAAATCAATTAACAACCAATTACTTAGAATATAACTCGACAATAAGCATCTCATCTACAGGAACATCAATTGCTTCTCTTGTAGGTAATGAAAGAACCTTACCTGTAAATGTTTCTTTGTTTGATTCAAGCCATTCAGGAACTAATCTTCCGCCTGCAATTTCAGAAATTGCCTTATACTGTGCTGAAGTTCTCTTATCCTCTTTGATTGAAATTGTATCACCGGCTTCAATTAAATATGAAGGAATATTAATGCACTTACCGTTAACAAGAACATGCTTATGATCTACAATCTGTCTTGCTTCTCTTCTTGTTCTTGCAAATCCCAATCTGAAAATTACGTTATCAAGTCTGCTTTCAAGGATAGTCATAAGGTTTTCACCTGTCATACCCTTCATTCTTTCAGCTTTCTTATAGTAATTACGGAAAGGTTTCTCAAGAACACCGTAAATGAACTTTGCTTTCTGCTTTTCTCTTAACTGTAAGCCGTAATCACTTAACTTTCTGCCTGCATTAAGAGCTTTTCTTTTAGATTTCTTGTCAAGACCTAAATATGAAGGATCCATGTCAAGAGATCTACATCTTTTTATAACCGGAACTCTATTAACTGCCATTGTACTACACTTCTCCCTTCATTAAACTCTTCTACGCTTTGGTGGACGACATCCG
>JALEKK010000021.1 GCA_022769005.1 Lachnospiraceae bacterium | reverse complement strand
ATTCGAACCCCCGACCCACGGCTTAGAAGGCCGTTGCTCTATCCAGCTGAGCTATGGACACACAAAAGCGGGTGATGGGAATCGAACCCACGTATCCAGCTTGGAAGGCTGGTGTTCTACCATTGAACTACACCCGCATATACAAGTCGGGGTGACAGGATTCGAACCTGCGGCCTCTTGATCCCAAATCAAGCGCTCTAGCCAAGCTGAGCCACACCCCGACAATAACAACTTCATCAGAAGTTTTTGTCGTGTCGTCTTGATGTCTCTCTCAACGACAAGGGTTATTCTATTATAGATTCATATTAAAGTCAACACCTTTTTTTGTACTTTTAAAAAAACATTTTAATTTTTTTTAATATCGGCGTAAATTACTGCAAATCCAATGTTCACAGGCGATTTACGCCGTATTTTTATTGTTTAACCGTTTAATTAAAATTTATTTTTAAAAACTCACGAAAATTTTTTTCTTTATTTTGGAAATTTCTGTTTCCTTATTCACACAAATTTTCCGCATGAATTTTTATTTCTTTCGGTATACAGATTTCTGTTTCTTACCGTTTATAATTTTTTTGATAAATAATTTTAAAAATAAAAATGCGATACGGGAATTTATGATTCTCTCTCGAGAATTCATAACGCCGTATCGCAAAGTTAATATTTTTTATAATATTTATTGTTTAATATGGTCTATATGTTTATTGTGCGCGGCACTGCATGTCTTTACGCTGTCACATCCTGAACAACCGCTGCACATTGATTTATTTGTCACTCTTGCTTTAATAAGTCTGTAAACAAGAAATGCAATAAATGCAAAGACTATTATTGATATTATTATTGTAGAAAGATTATTCATAAACCATTCCATATTATCACCTCGTTATGCAATTTTCTTACTCACCTTCATGCTGTTATCGTAGTTATTGTCAACTTTTAATCTCTTAATAAATAACATATATACAATAATTGCGAGGAAGAATAAAGCAAATACCAATCCTACTATATTAAGGTTACCGGTAAATGCCGAGCCTATCTGGAATACAATGAGCGAAACCACATATGCGAATCCGCATTCATATATTATTGCAAAGGCTGTCCATTTAGCGCTGTTCATTTCTCTTCTGATTGCACCGATTGCCGCAAAACAAGGTGCACAAAGAAGATTGAATATAAGGAAACTGTATGCCGCAAGAGCACCGAGATGTTCAAAATCAAGCACTCCGAACACTCCCACTATCTCTTCTTTTGCAACAAGTCCCATAAGGGTTGCAATTGTAGCAGCCGGATCTCCGAATCCGAGAGGAGCGAATATCCAGCCTATTCCGTTGCCTATTACGCCGATTACGGAATCATTTAAATCTATCTCACTGTGGTAACCGAATACTCCGTCCACTGTTCCGAAGTGAGAACCTGCCCAAATAATGAGAGTGGAAACAAGTATTACAGTTCCGGCTTTCTTTATGAATGACCATACTCTCTCCCATACGCTTCTTGCTATATTGCCTACGGTAGGCCAATGGTAAGCCGGCAGTTCCATAACGAAAGGAGATGTTTCACCGGCAAACATTTTAGTTTTCTTAAGCATTATACCTGAAGTTACAATGGCGGCGATTCCGATAAAATATGCGCTTGGAGCAACCCACCATGCGCCTCTGAAAATGGAACCGGCAATAAGCGCTATAATAGGAAGTTTTGCACTGCACGGAATAAATGTTGTCGTCATTATTGTCATTCGTCTGTCTTTTTCGTTCTCAATGGTTCTTGATGCCATTACACCGGGAACTCCGCAGCCGGATCCGATAAGAATAGGAACGAATGATTTACCCGATAAACCGAATCGTCTGAATACCCTGTCTAAGATAAATGCAACTCTTGACATGTATCCGCATGCTTCAAGGAACGCAAGAAATACAAAGAATACAGCCATCTGAGGAAGAAATCCGAGTACCGCTCCGACACCCGCAAGTATTCCGTCTACTATAATACTAATAAGCCATGGGGCTGCATTAACAGATTCAAGAGCATTTGTTACTATTGTAGGAATGCTCGGAACCCATATTCCGTAATCTTCCGTGGCAGGAACTCCTTCCGCATCCTCTCCCAGGGCTTTATCATACATTTCTGATAAATCATATCCGGATTCCGTAAGTGCTGCCGAATATGAAGAATATGCTTCGTCGAATGCACCGTAATCCTCATCGGCGATTGCAGCCTTAATTTCATCGGCTCCGCTTACTCCCGCTTCTGCCGCCTTGTCTACAACATCCACAAACTCAGGAGTCCAAACATTTTCTTTTGCATATTCAGTTATTGCTTCGTCATATTCGGCCGTACCGTTTCCGAATAAATGATAACCTTCTCCGAATACTCCGTCATTAACCCAATCCGTAGCCGGTGTTCCCACGGCAACCATTGAAATAAAGTATACAAGGAACATTATACCAGCAAATATCGGTAATCCGAGCCACTTATTGGTTACAACTTTATCTATTTTGTCCGAAACACTGTTTTTAAGATTGTTTTTTCTTATATAACAGTCTTCAATTATGCTTGAAATATAATTATAACGTTCATTAATAATTACACTTTCCGCATCGTCGTCATGTTCGGATTCTATCTCACGAATAAGATTCTCCGTTTCCGATTTTACATCGTCACTTAACTTGATGGATTCCAATACCTTCTCATCCCGTTCAAATATTTTAACGGAATACCATCTTTTGGCTTTTTCTGTTTCAGCCGGAAGATTGTCAGCAATATATTCAAGAACATCTTCTACTTCCGAACTGTATCTTAAAAGAGATTTGAAGTCTGATTTGTCTGCCGCCTTAACGGCTTCAGATGCGACTTCATTTATTCCCTCACCTTTGAGGGCCGATATCTCTATCACCTTGCAACCTATCTCTTCGGAAAGTTTGCCGATATTTACCCTGTCGCCGCTTTTCCTTACAATATCCATCATGTTTATTGCTATTACCATCGGTATACCGAGTTCGGCAAGCTGTGTTGTAAGGTATAAGCTTCTTTCGAGATTTGTTCCGTCTATTATGTTAAGTATAACATCCGGTCTTTCTTCCAACAGATAGTTTCTTGCAACAACTTCCTCCAAAGTATATGGAGCAAGAGAATAAATTCCGGGTAAATCAGTTATTATAACATCTTCATGTTTTTTCAGTTTTCCCTCTTTTTTTTCTACGGTAACTCCCGGCCAGTTTCCGACATATTGATTTGAACCTGTCAGTTCATTAAATAATGTTGTCTTTCCGCAGTTAGGATTGCCTGCAAGAGCGATTCTTTTACTCATAATTACCTCTCCGTAAACAAACAGTTAATTGCTTCTTTCTACTTCTATATTCCGGGCGTCCGCTTTTCGGAGGGACAATTCATAACCTCTTACGGTTAATTCCATCGGATCTCCGAGAGGAGCGAATTTTCTTACATATATAGATACGCCTTTTGTAATCCCCATATCCATTATTCGTCTTCTCAGAGCACCTTCTCCGTGTACTTTTACTACTTTTACGGTTTCTCCTGCCTTTATATCCTTTAAAGTTGTCATTTTAATCACCTCCACAAAATGATTCCGGCGGTTATTCATACACTCTAAATTAAAGAAACCGAACCGATATCCGAAAAGTCAATTATTAAAAAAATTATTACTGCATATAAATGGTATTAAATGTAATGTTTATCATGCATATATTTTAAATAATGCTATTAGCCTAAGCTAACTGAAGCATTATGTTATGTTAGCATTGACTAATTAAAATGTCAATTATTATTTTTTCAATTATTTATAATATTTTTATATGGCATACAAGTCTTACATCACATAAATATATTTTTGTATAGTTGTTATTTTTATTGGTTAATATAGGCTAATTGGTAGTTGAAAAATTTTTATTTAGGAATTAATATTATGAAAATATACTAATTGGGGAGGTTTATCATATGAGTTTACACGAATCAGGAGAGATGTATCTTGAAACGATTTATGTACTTTCCAAGAAAAGCAACACGGTTCGTTCTCTTGATGTTGCCGAAGAAATGAATTTTTCAAAACCAAGCGTAAGTCGTGCCATTAAAATACTTAAAGACGGCGGTTTTGTTACTGTTGATGAAAACGGATACTTATCCCTTACCGAAAGCGGCAGTGCCGTTGCAAGAAAAATATATGAGAGACACAAAGTTCTTACTCAATTTTTAATTAGTATAGGTGTAAGTGAAGAGACAGCCGCTGAAGATGCATGCAGGGTTGAGCACTATATAAGCGATGAGACCTTTGACGCCTTAAAGAACTACTCTCATATATCTACAGATGTATGATACAGTAAAAACTTAAGCGGTTACATATGTTATCGCTTGTTTTAAAACCGTAAAATACTTTTATATATGTAAAATCTAAAGAAAGGAGGTATATATGAGTATTATTGATTTACATGTCCACTCTCTTTATTCAGACGGAACCAATTCTCCCAAAGAACTGGTTGATATGGCTGTTTCAATCGGTCTTAAAGCCATGGCACTCACGGATCATGATACGATTGACGGAGTTCCGCACGCCGTAAAAGCCGCCGAAAACTATGATATAACCATTATTCCCGGTGTGGAAATCAGCACATTTTACCAGGAAGGGGAAATACATATAATAGGTTTATTCGTTGACTATAATAATAAAGATTTTGTCGGCGAACTGGATCAGATGAGAATCGAAAGAGAAGACAGAAACAGGCTTATGTGCAGCAGATTACGAAAATACGGCGTGGACATAGATTATGATAAGCTTGTGGATATTTATAAAAGTCATGCCATTACACGTGCTCACTTTGCCGACTTTCTGTATAAAAACGGATACGTATCAGGAAGAAAAGAAGCATTTGAACGATATATAGGAAGTGATTGTCCGGCATTTGTGCAAAGAAAGGGTATTTCGCCCGAAAAAGGCATAAAGTTAATAAGACAGGCCGGAGGTGTTCCGATACTGGCACATCCATATGCATACAGATTAAGCGAAAAACATCTCGATGATTTGATTTCCAATTTGAAGGATAACGGTCTTGCGGGAATTGAAGCCTTCTATTCCACTCACGGAATGTCGGAAACGGATAAGGTTCGCAATTATGCAAAAAAATATGATTTAATGTTGTCGGGCGGTTCAGACTATCACGGAAAGAATAAGCCTCTTATTTCCCTCGGTACCGGTATCGGAGGACTGAAGGTTGACTCTTCTCTCCTCGTACCTATGCAGGAATATCTTAAGAAGGAATATGATAAAGAGATTTCAATAATCTGATTATTGATGCATTTATGAAATCAATATGTTGATTTCATAAATATACCCCCGGTACATAAGGCTGTTTTTGATATGTACCCAGAATCCTGGACACATATTTATGAATTAGGCGGAACACATGGATGCTATCCTGTATTGTACAGGTGGCATCCATTTTGTTTTTGCCTGAATTCTTTTGTTATTGTAGTAATCTATATATTCTTCAA
>JALEKK010000018.1 GCA_022769005.1 Lachnospiraceae bacterium | reverse complement strand
GCAATGGGACTTGATTACGACCAATATGAGAAATGTCTGTGGGTTGCGGCGGACAACGGCTTTGGAAATAAAAGCGCAAAGATAATATTTAACGGAAGCGAAAACCCTGATATTTATCATGTTCTTCCGGCTTCGGGGGTTGACGTTACGGCAAATAACGAGGGATTTGCCGTTGCGGAGGCGGTTTATACCGGTGACGGAGCACGGCCTGTGTTCAGATTTAACGACGGCGTTGAGTCGGGAGCTTTGACGGAAGGATATTTGTATTGCGATTATACTGCTGATTCCGTGTCAAATTCGGAAGATACGGATAAAAATAATAACGGCAATGAGGACAATACTTATGTTGATAAAGAGAGTGTAAATACTTATCAGGATAATGCAGATAACGCAAATAACGAAAATAAGACAGATAATGTAAATAACGCATATAAGGCAGATAATGCTGTCGGTTCGCCAAAGACGGGCGACAATAACGGCATAATACTTTACATTATTCTTTTATCCGCAGTGGGAGGAGCGATTTCCGTAATGCTTGTCCGCAGACTGCATAAAGCAAAAGAGAACTGAATATTTCACAAAGCATTTTAAGATGCAGAAAATAAAAAGGCGCTCCGCCTGGTTTCCCGCGGAACGCCTTTTTATGTACGGTTATACCGGATATATCAGTAATACCGCATATTATACATTCAAATATCAATATCTATTGTTTCTTTACTTGCGTTATATTCCTTAACTTTCTCCTGGATACGATCAACGGGAGTAAGAAGATTGCTGATAGAAGCATCGTGATTGATGGTATCTATAATAAGAGCAATATATTTACTTACATCAACATTGATATACCATGGCTTTTTGAGAAGTTCTTCAGACTGATAAATAAGATTGGTTGTAAGTACCTTGTCGATAATACCGTCCTTGTGAGCCTGATCGAATTTGTCAAATCCGTTTGTAAAAAGACCGAAAGTTGTAGCGCAGAATACTCTTCTTGCCTTTCTTGCCTTAAGTTCGGCAGCCACTTCAAGCATACTTTCTCCCGAAGAAATCATATCGTCTATAATAACCACATCCTTGCCCTCAACGTTTGTTCCGAGGAATTCGTGAGCAACTATAGGATTTCTTCCGTCAACAACCTTTGTATAATCTCTTCTTTTGTAGAACATCCCCATGTCAAGACCGAGAATGTTGGCAAAGTATACGGCTCTTCCCATGCCGCCTTCATCGGGGCTGATAACCATCATATGGTCTGAGTCGATGGTAAGATCGCTTACATTGAGAAGGAGATATTTAATGAACTGATATGTGCATGACACCGATTCAAATCCGCTGAGAGGAATTGAATTTTGAACTCTCGGATCATGAGCATCAAATGTAATAATGTTGTCAACGCCCATGGCCACAAGCTCCTGGAGCATATATGCACAGTCGAGAGATTCGCGGGCAGTCTTTTTATGTTGTCTGCTTTCATAGAGGAAAGGCATAATAACATTTATTCTTCTTGCCTTACCGCTTGCGGCGGCAATAACACGCTTAACGTCGGCATAGTGGTCGTCAGGGGACATATGGTTAATAAAACCGCCCATTTTATATGTAAGACTGTTATTTACAACATCAACCATAATAAACAGGTCGTTTCCTCTTACGGAGCTGTTGATAACGGCTTTCGCCTCGCCTGATCCGAAACGTGGGGTCTCAACCGGGATAATGTAAGAGTCTTTTTTATATCCGTTTAAATTTGTGGAATCGGATCTTCTGTTTCTCCATTCCACAAGGTATTTGTCAACCTTTTCACCGAGTGCGGAGCAGCTCTTTAAAGGTATGATTCCAAGTGAACCGTAAGGTATATTTTCAATATGGCGTTCGTCGCGTGGCATATAATATGTCCTCCCCAATAATTATTCAAGAATATACATTAAAAAAATATTAACCTTTATAAATGATTAAGTCAAACGGTATTTATAAATAAGTGGATGCATATGTATACATATTTGAATGCGGATTACAGATATTTGTCTCTTAATACATATCTGAGATCGTTGCCGACTATTTTTCGTATATTATACAGGTTGACCAGTCTTGAAAAGGTTCTTTCGGTATATACATCTCTTAATTCCTTAAGAGACAGATTGGTGGAAATGATTGTGGACTTATTGTTAAGAAGTCTGTCATTTATAATGTTGAAAAGCTTATTGACGGTGAATTGATTGGGATATTCCGTTCCCAAATCATCTATAATAAGCAAATCGCAATATACGATATCTTCCCGACCGAGTCCATCGGAGGAAGAGTCATCGTAGAAGCCGTTTTTTGCAATATCTTTACGAAGGCTGTCGAACAGATCCGTTGCGGTAAAGTAAATTACGCTGTGTACACCTTTGATAAGCTCCGAAGCAATACAATTCGATAAAAATGTTTTTCCGACGCCCGCTTTTCCGTAAAACAGAAAATTGCCGTGCTTTTTGTCGAAATCCCGAACGAAGTTCTTTGTTTCATTAACGAGTTTTCTCATATATTCTCTGGGAGAGACGCCTGAGAGCTCCTCTGAAGGAGTATCCGGATAAAGGCTTAAATCAAATGTATTAAAGTTCTCACCCGATGTAATATTTTTAAGGTTTGAGTCGCCGTATATAAGCTCTATCGCTTTTTTCTTAAAACATTCGCATTGAGACTTCATGCTGTATTCCGTTACATTGTCCACATAACCGGTATCTTTGCACTTAGGGCAGGTGTATATAGGATCGAGATAATTCGGATCATTATATAATCGAACCAAGATTTCTTTTTTGGCATTTTCGGCATCCCGCAGATTTGCGTCCAAATCTTTTTTGATTTCTTTTTTTTCATCATCCGTTATTCCGGGAGAAAGTATCCGTTTTGAAGCTTCTACCGATAATTCGCTTATCTTTTTATCAAATTCGAAATATTCGGGGGCTTTTGCCAAAACATCTTCAATCCTGTCGTCAAGAATATGCCTGTTTTTAATTCGTATAAGGTCATATTGACGTGTAACGGCGTTATATTGTTGATTAGTAAGAGGCATATGCTACTCCTTATCAGTTGTCGGTGCGGTATTTCTTGGGAGCAATAAGTTCTTCCTCAAGCTTGTCAAAATCAATGTTGTCTCTCTGGTTCTCATAGTTAAATGACGCATTGACTTTTTTTGTATTGCAATATTTGGAATATTTTTTGCTTTCGGAGTTTCTGTGTTCCGTATCCAGCTTTAAAACATCTTCCATGGTGGAAACATTTCTGCTGTACCATTCTGAAAGAATTTTGTCGGTGTAACCGAAGGCCGGTTCGTGGCATATTCTCATGGTTCTGTTACAGGCCTCTATAATAAGGTCGCTGTTGGTATGGAACATGTCATACCATTTATCTACATTCTCAAGTTCCTCGTCGTTAAGATCTCTGTTTCTTATGCCATAGGCCCGGATAACACGACCGTAGTAATCCGTGAAATTTTTGAGATAATTATCGGCATCTTCCCTGTTTCTTATGTGATTACGGTTCCAGTCAACGGCTATTTTTTCCAGATAACGCAGGTTCTTTTTGTGGTGCTCCGCGGCGTATATAAGCAGATGTTCAACAAGATCCACATTTCCGTACAGATGATTGTATATGGATATAAGACGTTCTCTGTTAGACTCGTTGACCTGTATGTCAAGATATTTCTCGGCATAAAATACAACTTCTTTTATGGAATCGTGTTCAGGCATAAGAGCCTTCATTGCATTGTTCTTTATATCTTCGTATATCTGCTGTCTTCTCGGATCATTGGTATTGCCTGCGACGGATGGCTCCGGTTTTCCGGTGACATCGCTGACATCTCTTCCGTCATGACCGGGATACGTGCGGATTGTATCGGAGTCGGCGCCGGGAGGAATAATGCCGTCGTTTCGTTTCGGGATAACGGTCCTTCGACGGGAGCCGTTATTTCTTCTGTCGGCGTCATTTATAACTATTCCGGTTATATTGTTGTTGTTATCCAAAGACAATGATATAAGACCTTCGGACTGCCAATACAAAAGGGCGGATTCAAGTGTAAATGCATCAATTCCCAATATGATTCCGATGGATTCCATGGAGCTGATAGTAATATTCTGTTGTGTAAGACTCAAAAGATAAACATATACCTTGAAAGTCGTTCCGTCAGTGCCGATATATTTATCGATAAAGTCATTGGATATGTTTGTGTACATGTTAGTCCTGTTAGAAGAAATAGCTATATTTCCCATCAGAATCTCCTTAACAATTATAAATTTTCATACGTATACCGTATGCCTTCCGACATGAGAATACATTTACGGTATGACGTTATTTAAGCATCAATTCACCTACTTTGTATACATCTCCCGCTCCCATTGTAAGCACACAGTCACCCGGCTTTGCATGTTCCTTAACGTAGCGCGCTATATCTTCAAAGGAGTTGATGCATACGCAGTCCGCTCCTCCGTCGGAAATAAGAGCCGCAAGATCTTCAGAATGAACTCCGTAGATATCTTCCTCTCTTGCAGGATATATCTTGGCGATAATAACATGGTCTCCGTCTCCGAGGGAAAGGCACTCTGCGAATTCGTTTAAAAGAGCTTTCGTTCTTGTGTATGTATGCGGCTGAAAAACGACCCATAGGCTGTTGTGCTCCGTATTTTTTATTGCGGACAAGGTAGCTCTTATTTCATCCGGGTGGTGAGCGTAATCGTCTATTATGGTTATGCCGTTTACCTCACCTTTATATTCGTATCTTCTTTTTGTTCCGGTAAATTGTGAAAGACCTTTTGCAATGCTCTCAAAATCAACTCCGTTAATATGAGCGGCGGCAGCGGCGGCAAGGGAATTTAAAACATTGTGAAATCCGGGAACATGAAGCTGTATTTTAACGGATCCTTCCCCCTTACATACAAGAGTATACGAAGCAAAGCCGTTTTTATCATATGCGACATCCGCTGCATAATAATCGCTTTCAGAATTCGGACCGAAAGTAACAAAGTCTGAAATTCCTTCGGGTTTAAAGAAATCAATGTTTTCTATTTCGCTGTTAATTACGACTTTGCCCGTACTTTTCGGAACCAGTTCCGCAAATCGCCTGAATGAATTTCTTATGTCCTCAAGATCCTTAAAGAAATCGAGATGATCCGGCGCAATGTTAAGTATGACGGCGGTAGTAGGGAAGAAAGACAGAAAACTGTTGGTATATTCACAGCTCTCCACCGCAATAACATCTTTTTTTCCTATCCTTATGTTGCCGAAAGCGGGCAGAATACCGCCGAGAGAAACCGTTGGGTCGGCTTCCGCGCTTATGAGAATCTGAGCAAGCATGGCAGTGGTTGTCGTTTTGCCGTGAGTTCCGGATATGCAAATTGATTTATTATAGCTTTTCATAAGCTGTCCGAGTATATCGGCGCGTGTTTCCATTGGGATATTTCTCTTTACACATTCCGAAAATTCAGGATTATCCGGATGAATGGCGGCGGTATAAACCACAAGATCGATGTCATCCGTAATATTTTCGGCTTTCTGAGGAGTCATAACCTTTGCGCCAATGGCTTCAAGTTCTTCCGTAACGGCAGATTTATTCATGTCGGAACCCGTAACCTTAAATCCGTTGGAAAGCAATATATGAGCTATTCCGCTCATGCTTATTCCTCCTATCCCGATAAAATGGACATGGATTGGATTATTTAAATCTAAATTATAAACACTCATAGTTATCTCCTAAGTAAAATAAATAATGCAACAGAAAGAGAATGTGCAGCTGCTACTTCCTTTTATTTATGGTTTTGAGTTCGCCTATGATTTTTTTTCTGTTGACAATAAGCCTGTTTACGGCCCTGTACATCAGAAAACCGGGTCTTAAAAACTTGTGCTTATACAGAAACGGATGGGCTTCCCTGTAGTAACTTTCATTCGGGAACAGTCTGCTGTTGTAATATTTCAGTTTATTTGCAAAGGTCATTTTATCACTGCCGGTGATTTTTTTGAACTTACTCTTAACAAATTCCTCGTCCGTACCGTATGCACCGGTGTGAGACAGGAACACAAGAAATCTTCTTTGAGAAGGCGTCAGCGCCTCTATTGCACTTAATGTGGCGTCCGGGTCCGCAAATAACAGCTTTGAAACATTTCGGCACATAATTTCAAAACCGCGAATTCCAAGCTTTTCCAACTCATCGGAAATATATTTCCTGTCCAATACATCGCCGTATGCTTTGTTGAATATATATACGTCGGTAAGTGACCTTAAGCCGGTTCCGCCCTCTTTGAAATGCTTGTATGCATGAGCCGTCATATATATGTAAAAATCCTCATTGTTAAAATGAAATCCGTATTCCGAGTCGGGATCTTTTATGAGCCTTCTTTTTACATCGGAGTAATAATCGGCAAATTTTTCGCTGAAGGTGTATTGGAACAGCCTTGTGTGAAATTCAAAGTTATAAACCGGCGCCTTGGTATATTCGTCGTGATTGGTAACACCCGCAAAGTGAATATTATAACCGCGGTTGAGCATATATTTTTTTATATCTTCCCTGTATCGATCGTCAATGAGCAAATCGTTATCGGCCATTTCCCTCATTTCGTAGTGAGGGTACAGATCCTGGAGTATAACACCCTTAAGAGGAATATGCCAAATGCCTTTTTGTTCAAGGAAGGCGCATATCTGCGACCTCTCGGCGTCAAATAATGCACGCCGTTTAAATGCGGTAACGGCGGACATATCCCACGCCAGTTTATAGTCGTTTGTCATCCTGTCATCGTCACATTTATCAAATGCAAATGACACAACGGATGTAACGCTGTGCAGCTTGCTGAGTTCGAAAATTCGGAACAGTTCATTGTCCGGCACAGACTTCATATTCGGAGCCTTGTCATTAAGAGCGCATGCCGTAAGATAGATCAGACTCTTAAATCCGGGATTGTAATCTTTAGACATAAAAACACCTTTAAATACTGTATTTTCCGCTTCCGTAACCATTGTGAGATTCCGTATACGAAAAGCAGGATATTATTTTATATATTAGCACATATGAGAAGAAAAAAAGTCACAAATCTTCCCGCCTGTGTCTAAACTTAATTAAGTAATTAAATATCCGGTAAATTATGGGATAATTAATTTGGCTTTTTACTTTTACGGCGTATAATTAGAGCCATATGACTGCGATAATTTACGGTTTTTTATTTTTATCGAATGGAGGGATTATGAAAATTAAGAAAACATTTTGTACACAAAAGGTGGCAGACGGACAGATTATGGTTCCTGTCGATAACTCGGAAAGCAGTTTTAAGGGAATCGTAAGAAGTAATTCAACGGCGGCATTTGTTGTCGACATGTTAAAGGAAGGCACAACTAAGGAAGAAATATTGCAAAAACTGACGGATACATATGATGCTCCAGTCGAAAAGCTGGAATCGGATCTGGACAAAATCTTGGAAAAGCTCAAAAGCATAGATGCCATAGAGGACTGATTATGCGTGTTGTTGTATCTCCGGAGCAGGCTGTGCTTGATATTGCCGGTCTGCAGAAGAATAAAAGCAATTCATACAGATTATTAAAATGGACGGTATTCATTCCTTATGAAGACGGATTTGCCGTAAATAATTATATGTCGGGGGAGCTTTTGTATATCGGAATTGATGAATTTAACCGATGTTTATCAAAAGACGCCGCCGTTTTGTTACGGGCCTCGGAAAATCCGGAAAATGATACGGTTATTAGGATTGACGGCCGTATTAAAGCCGTATTGAACGGATTTTTGAAGAATTTGGGATGGGAAGACATTTCAAAAGACGAATTATTGTCGCATCTGCTTAAACATTGGTTTATTGTTCCTGCGGATTTTGACGAGAAAAATCTTGTGGAAGAATTGAGACTTGCCTGTAAGCTTATAAACAAAAAAAGAGGAATAACATCATATAAGATACTTACCACCACAAGATGCAATGCCAGGTGTTTTTATTGTTATGAGCATGGGATAAAGTACAGGGATATGACGGAGGAAACGGCCGGCAAGATAGTTGATTATATTAAGACTCATCATAACGGCAGGCACGTAACTTTGAGCTGGTTCGGGGGAGAGCCCCTGATGCGCCCAGATATCATTGATATAATATGCGAAGGTCTGGCAGACGGGAACATAGAATATTCGTCGGTAATGATAAGCAACGGATATATATTTAATGACGAACTTATTAAGCGCGCAAAAGACAAATGGAATCTCAAAAACATACAGATTACACTTGACGGCACAAGAGACGTATATAATAAAACAAAGAATTATTATAATGAAAATGATGCCGATATATATAATTATGCCGGTAAATACGTAAATGAAGAGATTTCGGCGCATCCCTATGACAGGGTAATAAGAAATATACATATGCTTTCGGATAATAACATAAGCGTCAACATACGTCTTAATGTCGGGGCTTATAATTATGACGATATGGATAAGTTTGCGGATATTCTCGGACATGAGTTTTCCGATGTTAACAGGGTTACGGCATATGTGGGAGGTCTGTTTGAAGAAATGGATCGGGAAGGAGACTCAAAGAAAGACCTTGTTAACAACATCATTAAATTATCGGATAAATTAAACAATCTCGGACTGGGTTCATATTTGAAATCAGGACTGAAATTGAGAATAACAGGCTGTATGGCGGACAATGACAATCATGTGGGATTCGGTCCGGACGGACTTATTATCAAGTGCGAACACTTCCTCGACGACAAAACCATAGGACATATAGACAGCGATTATACGGACATGAAGGTCGTGGAGGAGTGGAAGGAACGGGAAGAAGAGGGAGCCGAATGTGATTCTTGTCCGGCATACCCTGCGTGTTATAAATTAAAAAACTGCCCTATAAGCCATTCATGTTCAGTTTCGGAAAGAGATGAGATTATTGCTCAGAACAAACGAACCATACTTCATGAATTATCCGTTGAAAAAGAGCGGAAAGAAACAAAGGCTACACAATAACTGAAGTGTAAAAATACTGACACGAGGACGATTTAGAATATTGACGAAGGCGTGTGTTTTTCGTTATTTTTTAATGAGAAACCATCTAGATCATGTATGTGAGATACCATTTGTTATACGTTTTAAAATGTGTTCAAGGGGGTACCAATGCAAAAAGAAGAATATTTTGAATCGGACATAGTGACAGACTCCGAAGATTTTATTACAAACGGCGGCGTTTACGATTGTTCGGACGATTATCAAAGCGATGACGATGACTATGACTGCGAATGCGAGTGTGAAGATGACGATGACTGCGAATGTGAAAGAGAATACTCAAGGTCGTCATACAGGTCATCGGGAAGAAGTTCCTCATCGGGAAGAAGTTCCATATTCGGTTCGGGTAAAAAAACGGGCAGAAGATCTGCTTTCGGCTCATCCGGAAGCAGAAGCAGGGATTATGATTATGACTGTGACTGCGATTGCGATGACGATGACGATGACCATGATTGCGACTGAATGAGTTAAAAGCATATGAGCATATAAACGCAGCGGGATATTCGGATTATATCGACGTGGATTATTAAGTGTTAAAACACAATAATACAAAAGATTTAATGCAGGCGGTCCATGTATCAGAAGTATGCATAAAAACAGGTAAAAACGGGCGATTCTACGGCTGTGAAAAAGTTGACATTAATGCCGTTCTAAGATATGATAACAGAAGTATCAACACACAGAATTTCGTGCGCAAAGATGCGAAGAAATTCGTGTCTTTATTTAAATAAAAATTATATTTCAGAGAGGTGCGGCTGTGCAGAAAAAAGAGTACGAAGAAATGAATATGGATATCCTTAACATTGATTCAAGCGATATTATCACAAAGAGTGATTGCTATGACTGTGCATGTAATACACAGGGTGAATGTGAAAAGGATTATAAATACAATCCATAATTACATTTTGATCTTACCTCCAAGCCGAAAGGCTTGGAGGTTTTTTCTAACGGAGTGACGATGAAGGACTTTTATATTAATATTGCGGATACAAGGATTTGTATAAAGCCCATGTATGAGGCGATATATGAATTCTGTAAAGATTATATATGCACGGAAGACAAAGCGGATATTACGCTGGTGACGGAGCCTGAAGACATAGCCTTTGAGAGAGCATATGAGGAAACTCACGGAATACATAAGCAGACCATACCTAAGGATTACCCGGATTCATATTTGGAAATAATCTCCGTATACAGAAAAATTGCGGAGGAACTTATAGACAGAGACATCATACTGCTGCACGGTTCATCCGTATCAATAGACGGAAACGGAATTATATTTACAGCCGACAGCGGCGTGGGGAAGTCTACACATTCAAAACATTGGCAGGAGTGTTTCGGAGACAGGGTTGTTATGATAAATGACGACAAACCTCTCGTTAAAGTAAGCGGGAGCGGCGCAGCCGTTTACGGAACCCCATGGTCCGGGAAACTGGGTCGAAACAGCAATATAAAGGTTCCTTTGAAATTTATTTTCAAACTGAACAGGGGAGAGAACCGGGTAGAGAGTATCGGTAAAAATGAAATGTGGGGCATCTTAATGCAGCAGGTATATAAAAGCAAAGATGCGGGAAAGATGCAAAAGACCATAAGTCTTATTGATATGCTTACGGCAAATGTCCCCGTATATAATATATATTGCACCGATTCCGTCGACTCGGCAAAATGTGTATATGAATATATAAAAGATTATATTTGAGTAGTTCACTTAAATAATTAAACCCGCGGACAGCGGGATATATTTTTATTATAAATAATCGGATATTATCAATAATTGCAGACGACAGACATAATTGATTGAATCTATGAATACTACAATAAGAGAGCAGCTGGAAAAACACGGTAACTTTCTGTATCCCAACAAGGGCGTAAGCATGAGACCGCTCATAAAAGAGGGACGGGATGTTATGATAATAGAAAAGAGAAATACGGGACAACGCCTTAAAAAATATGACGTTGTCCTTTTTGAGCGCCCAAACGGTGAAAATGTAATGCATCGAATCGTGGACGTTCTGGAAGACGGTTATCTCATCCTCGGGGATAACTGCATTAATAAAGAATATGTAAAGGAAGATGCCGTCATCGGAATAATGACGGGGCTCATAAGAAACAATAAAACAATAAAGGTGACGGACATCGGTTACAGGTTATACAGCAGACTGTGGTATGCGCTGTATCCTTTGAGACGCCCTTTAATGAGAATAAGAAACAGGAACGGTGATTAATATGAAGTTAATAGCGGGACTCGGCAATCCGGGAGCCGAATATGAAAATACAAGACACAACATTGGTTTTGATGTAATTGACAGGATATCGGGAAAGTACAATATTGCGGTAAAAAGTATGGAGAAGCACGGCCTTGTGGGGAAGGGAATGATCGGAAGCGAAAAAGTCATTCTCGTAAAACCGCAGACATTTATGAATCTGTCAGGCGTATGTGTGGCCGGACTTGCGGATTACTATTCTTTGGATATAAGCGATGTGCTGATTATATATGACGACGTGTCGCTTGACATCGGCAAAATAAGAATACGACCTAACGGAAGCGCGGGAGGACACAACGGAATAAAAAATCTGATAAATGAACTGGGTACGCAGGAATTCCAAAGGATCAGAGTGGGAGTCGGGAAGAAACCCATGCATTACGATTTGGCTGATTGGGTATTGGGACACTTCAAAAAGGATGAGCGTGAAATAATGGACAAATCCGTCGGACTGGCAGCGGAGGCTGTTGAATCAATCCTTGACAGGGGAATCGGATTTGCAATGAATATGTATAACGGATTGTGATTATGAAAGACTTTTTAAATATTTCACATGAATTCAGCGGAATAAACAAAGGCGCTGAGGTACTTAAGGATAACGGAACAGTACATTTTACGGGATTAAGCGGCGTACAGGTTGCTCATATTTCGGAATCGGTAAGACAGCAGACAGGCGCGGATGCCCATGTAATAATTGTAAGCGACGAGCAAAAGGCTGTAACAATGACGGGCGACATGGCTTTTCTGGGAATAAACGCCGTATATTATCCCGCAAAAGACGCGATATTCTACAATGTGGGAATGCATGGCAACGAGATAATGTATAAAAGGCTTGGATGTATAAGCAGATATATTGAATGTACGGAGAACAATGAGCCCATAACGGTTGTTACAACCGCAGATGCATGCCTTGATATGCTTATACCAATTGAAAAATACAAAAAGTCAATAAAGTATATATATGCAAATGATGAGACGGACACGGACAGACTGGCTGAAGAACTTGTGAAAATGGGATATGAACGCCGAAGTATTGTCAATGAAGCCGGGCAATTCGCAATAAGAGGCGGAATTATTGATATATTCGACGTAACGTCAGATACTCCCGTAAGAATAGAATTATGGGGAGACAGCGTGGAAAGCATAAGAACATTTAATGCGGAAACTCAGAAGAGTATTTCGGAAACGAACATGCTAAGAATATTCCCCGCCACGGATATGTTGTTTTCCGATGAGGAAATACGGGATGCGGCAGGATATATTTTGTCGGATATTGCCGTAAGACTTGATGAATTGGGAGATAACAATACAAAAAAGGATGCGGTTACATATGAGAGATGCAACAGACTCAGAGCGCTTTCCGCCGTTGCCGAAAGCAATTCGCCCAATCCGAAATTCATATCATATTATGAAAAGAACATATCGTATTTATTGGATTATTTCGGAGACAATACTCTCATTTCCGTTGTTGAGCCTATGCTTATTACGGAGCGCTTCGAAGAATTAAATTCGGAATATATGTCAAGCATGGAGAGCAGATATGCGGAAGGTTACTGTCTGGAGTCACAAACTCACGGGCTGAAAAACATTCTTGATATGTATAAATCTCTTAAAAGCCGAAAATGCTGTGTTTTTACGTCATTTGACAGCAGGCTCCGTGACATTGAAGCTGACTGTACGATAAATATAAGAGCCATTTCATCGGAAAATTATAATAATGCTTTCGATTTGCTCATTAAAGAATTGAAAAGTTACCAAAAGAGAAATTACCGCATCTGCCTCGTTACAAGTTCAACTGCAAGAAAAGAAAGGCTTATAAAAGAGCTGTCGGACAATGAAATCAGAGCATATAATTCGTCGGATTACGGCGAGTTGGTGCCAGGAACGACGGCGGTTATGTTGGGAGGCTTAAGCGAGGGTTTTGAATATCCGGAAAATAAATTTGTATGTATATCGGAAAATGACATATTCAAAGATAAAAAGAGAAAGAAGCAGAAAAGAAAGCATATAGACATTACGGAGCTGGATATGGTTCCGGGAGATTTCGTTGTTCACGAAAGTCACGGAATAGGTATATACAGGGGCATAGAGCGGATTAAGACCGACAATGTTTACAAGGATTACGTAAAAATAGAATATGCCGGAAACAGCGCTGTATATGTTCTTGCAACTCAGGCTGACGTGCTGCAAAAATATGCCAATGCGGATACGGATAAAAAACCAACGGTCAATAAATTGGGAAGTGTTGCCTGGAGCAATGCAAAAAGAAGGGCAAAAGAGTCTGCGGAAAAAACGGCCAAAGACCTTATTGAGATATATGCACGCAGAATGCAGCTTAAGGGATACAGATTCAGTGAAGACGACGAATGGCAAAGAGAATTTGAAGAGCTGTTTCCGTATGAGGAAACCGATGACCAGCTGGCTGCGGTGGAAGACATTAAGTCCGATATGGAAAGCGACAGAATAATGGACAGGCTTATATGCGGAGACGTCGGATTCGGCAAGACGGAAGTTGCCATGAGAGCAGCGTTTAAAGCGGTAAACGACGGAAAGCAGGTGGCGTTTCTTGCACCGACGACAATACTTGCAAGACAGCAATATCTGTCTTTTGTTAACAGATTTTCGTCATTTCCGGTTAAAATAGCTCATATGTCGGGATTTTGTACGGCAGCCGAAAACAGAGCCGTTGCAAAAGATGTTGCCGCGGGCAATACGGACATTGTAATAGGCACCCACAGAATATTGTCAAAGGACATGGCTTTTAAAGATTTGGGACTTCTGATAATTGACGAAGAACAGCGCTTCGGAGTTGCGCATAAAGAAAAACTGAAAAAACTCAAAGCAAATGTTGACGTGCTGGCCCTGTCCGCGACTCCTATTCCGCGAACGCTCAATATGAGCCTTGCGGGTATAAGGGACATGAGCACTCTTGAAGAACCGCCGGTAGACCGAATGCCCATACAGACCTTTGTTACGGAACACAATATGCAGATTGTGAAAGAGGCCATAACAAGAGAGGTGGCAAGAGGCGGTCAAGTATATTACGTAAATAACAGGGTTCAGGGCATAGAAAACGTTACGAGGGAATTAGAGGAAATGATGCCGGACGTAACATTTGCATATGCTCACGGTCAAATGGACAAAAAACAGCTTGAAAGAGTAATGCTCTCATTTACAGAGGGAGAGACGGATGTGCTTGTTTCCACCACAATAGTGGAAACGGGAATGGATATAGCAAATGTTAATACCATTATTATAGAAGATGCGGATAAATTCGGACTTTCTCAGCTGTATCAGCTCAGAGGCCGCGTCGGAAGATCCGGCAGAAGTTCATATTCATTTCTGCTCTACAGAAGAGACAGGGCAATTACGGAAACCGCTCTTAAAAGACTGAATGCACTAAGAGAACTTACGGACTTGGGATCAGGATATAAGATTGCCATGAAGGATCTGGAAATAAGGGGCGCAGGCAATCTCCTGGGTAAAACACAGCACGGCTTCATATCTTCGGTGGGTTTTGAAATGTATACAAAACTTATTAACAATGCGGTCGCCGAACTTAAAGGGGAACCCGTTAAAGAAAATGAATATGAAACCACCGTTGATTTGAATGTGGATGCATATGTTCCCAATGATTACATAACAAAAGAAACTCAGAAACTGGAAATCTATAAACGCATATCCAACATAAATTCCCATGAAGACGTATCGGATATGTTGGATGAATTAAATGACAGATACGGAGCCGTTCCAAAAGAAACGGTTAACCTGTTGAACATTGCATATATTAAATCTCTGGCTCACGGTAAATTTATAACCGAAATAAGAGGCGGGAAGAAAAACGGCAAATGGACAACGGCGGCATATCTGTACAGGGACGCTCCCGTTGAATTTCAAAATGAAATAAAAAGTTTTTGCGAAAAGGCGGGAGGTTCCTTTCTGTTTATTGAGGGGGAAGATAAGTGCCTTATGTGGTCATATCCGACTGCAAAGGTGAACAATACCGGTGAATATTTGGATTTGATTGTTAAAACATTAGTAAAATTAAACGTATAACTTGTTTAAATGATTATGTTTATAAATTGTATGAACATAATCTACAGACTAAGGGGGACGATTATGTATATTTCCGAAAAAGACATGGATAAATATCAGGGCATGGGAGAAAGAAATAAAAAGGGAAAAACTCTGAAGGAATTTCTTGAAGAATACAATCCGAATAAATACCCTAATCCCAGCGTTACCGTGGATATGGCGATATTTGCCGTTGAGTCTCTCGATTCATTCGACGCAGATTCAATGAGAAAGTTTATGAGTGACGTCAGATTCGGCAAAGATACTGACAAGGAGCTTAAAATACTTCTCATAAAAAGAGGGGATCATCCGTACATGGGATGGTGGGCAACGCCGGGAGGCTTTGTCGGATATAAGGAAGAAATAGAAGCGGCGGCATACAGAGAGCTGAAAGAGGAAACGGGATGCTCTGACGCGCTGCTTACGGAAGTATGTGTTTGCGGCGACGTATACAGAGATCCGAGAACAAGAGTGATAAGTACGTTATATACGGGAATCCTGGATTCCGGAGAAATCGAATACGAAGCCGGAGACGACGCGGCGGATGCTCTTTTATTTACGGTAAAAGTAAGGGAGTGCATCGGTACGGAGAAAAAAGAGAATAACGGTGAAACGGAAAAAATATATAAGAGGTATTTATTGTCTCTGGAAAATGAAGAAAACGGCATAAAAATAAGCGCCGGTGTCGGCTCAACCACACAAAGGGACCGTTTTTTTGAAAAAACAGAATACAAAGTGGAGGAAAAGAACGGAATAAGTGCAGATCACGGAGCGTTAATAATGTATGCGCTTGACAGATTTACGCGTTTATGAAGTTGAAACGCCATTATGATAGTGTTATACTTTACGAGATTATGAGAAATAAGCACGGAAAGTGTGCTAAGAGGGGAATGTAGTTAGATGAGCAGTTATATAATAAAGGGCAAGGTGCCTCTGAGAGGCAAGGTACATATAAGCGGCGCCAAAAACGCCGTACTCGGAATACTCGCTGCGGCAACCATGGCGGATGAAACCGTAACGGTTGAGAATGTTCCGGATGTTAACGATGCCAATGTGGTTTTGGAAGCTTTATCGGCCATAGGTGCGAAAGTAAAGCACACGGCGGCC
The DNA here is from genome assembly GCA_022769005.1 of Lachnospiraceae bacterium. Taxonomy (GTDB): domain Bacteria; phylum Bacillota; class Clostridia; order Lachnospirales; family Lachnospiraceae; genus UBA4285. The sequence goes on along the minus strand of JALEKK010000018.1, from coordinate 97,203 downwards.
CATACGGTGGATATTGACGGGAGCACCATATCTAATTACACGGTTGATTATGAAAGTATAAGAAGAATAAGGGCGTCATACTATCTTATAGGCGCTTTGCTCGGTAAGTATAAGGAAGCAAAAGTGGCGCTTCCCGGGGGATGTGATATAGGAAGCAGACCCATAGACCTTCACATTAAAGGGTTCAAAGCTCTCGGGGCGGATGTGGAGCTGCTTCCGGGCGGATTTATATATGTTAAGGCAGAAAAGCTTACGGGGGCAAACATATTTTTCGATACGGTTTCCGTCGGAGCGACGATCAATCTTATGCTTGCATCATGCATGGCCGAAGGAGAAACCATCCTTGAGAATGCGGCAAAAGAGCCTCATATAGTTGATGTCGCAAACTTCCTTAACACAATGGGAGCGAATATCAAGGGCGCCGGCACTGATATAATAAGAATAAAGGGAGTGGAAAAGCTTCACGGTACATCATATTCAATAATTCCCGATCAGATTGAAGCTGGAACGTTTATGATTGCGGCTGCCGTAACCGGCGGAGACGTGACGGTGTGCGATGTTATACCTAAGCACCTGGAATCCATATCGGCCAAGCTTATTGAAATGGGTTGTATTGTTGAAGAAGGTGACGAAACTGTCAGAGTTATCGCCAATGACAGATTAAAGGCAACCAATATCAAAACTCTTCCATATCCGGGATTTCCTACGGATATGCAGCCTCAAATGGCTGTGGCGCTGTCTCTTGCAACGGGGTCAAGTATTGTCACAGAAAGTGTATTTGAAAACAGATTCAGATATATAGACGAATTGGCAAGACTCGGAGGCAAGGCAAAGGTTGACGGAGGTACGGCGTACATAGAAGGTGTCGACGGATTTTCGGGAGCCAAGCTTATTGCTCCGGATTTAAGAGCGGGGGCTGCGCTTGTTCTTGCCGCACTTGCGGCGGAGGGGATATCGGAAGTCGAAGATATCGTATACATTAAGCGCGGTTATGAAGACTTTGCAGGTAAACTCAGAGGTATCGGCGCACTAATAGAAGAAGTTAATTCTGAAAGAGATGCTCAGAAGTTTAGATTAAAAGTTGGATAATTCCGAAAGCCCGTCGACAAGACGGGCTTTTTTGAAAATAACCGCACACGCACACGAGAGGAGGTCAACGGATGAAGCTCAGAACGAAAGTCATGATAGCATTTCTGATTATGACTTTGATGCCTGTTTTACTGTTTTGGCTGGTATTTCAGGTTACGACAAAATATCAGATGAGAACAATCAGAGAAACATACGGTCTGCCGGACGATTATCAGTTGAGATATTTGGACATTTACTCTCCCGTCACGATTCTCGGACAGGTAAGCGAACAGTCATATACGGACATAAGCCGTGTGGCAAAGAAAGATCCGGAAAAGTTTCTGGACAGGTCATATTTGGATGGACTCAATTATGCGCTCTCATCTAAAGCATCTTCAATCGTGGTTACATTTAACGGGAAAGTGACATACAACTCGTCGGGATATGAACTTGATGAAATAAAAGAACTTGTTCCTCAGAGTACAGTAATATCAAATCTCGGAAACGCAGGCGTATATAAGGCTCAAAAATACCAATGTCTTATAAGGGCCGTGGAATATGTTACGCCGGAAGGAGAAGGAACTGTTTACATATTGACTTCCATGAATGAAGTTATACCGGAATTGAGAAACTTTATAATAGAAATAATTATCATAATAATAGAGATTCTTATTTTTACGGCGGTCATATTATATTTTTGGATTAACATATCCTTTGTTAAGCCTGTTTCCAAGCTGAAGCTCGCAACCAAGAACATAAAAGAGGGCAACCTGGATTTTAAAATAGATACGGGAGCAAAGGATGAGATGGGTGACCTGTGCCGCGGATTCGAGGCCATGAGAGTACAGCTGAAGGAATCAAAAGAGGAACGGGAGAGATATGATAAGGAGGAGAAAGAACTTATCAGAAACATTTCCCATGACTTAAAGACGCCTCTTACATCCATAAAAGGATATATAGAGGGACTGATAGACGGTGTGGCATCAACCGATGAAAAGAGGATGAAGTACTATCATACCATTAAGAACAAGGCGGAGGACATGGACAGGCTCATAGAGCAGCTGACGCTGTTTTCAAGACTGGATAACAACAGAATTCCGTATGAATTCAGAAGAATAAACGTAATCAAGTATTTTAATGACTGCATAAGCGAGATTAAGATGGATCTGGAAGCTCAGGGCATAACTCTTAATTACAAGACTAACTGTACGGAAGATATGGAGGTTATGGCAGATCCGATTCAGCTTAAGAGAGTAATAAATAATCTTATAAGCAATTCCGTCAAATATAAATCCAACGAAAGACCTTGTGTAATAGGCATTTCCGTATTTGATGAGGGAGATTATCTCCACATTGAAGAGAGTGATAACGGAAAGGGAATTGCGGAGAAGGATCTTTCGAGAATATTTGACAGATTCTACAGAACGGATGAATCCAGAACGAGTCCTCAGTCAGGTTCAGGCATAGGACTTGCCATCGTAAAGAAGATTATAGAGGATCACAACGGAAGAATATGGGTTGAGAGTATTGAGAATCAGGGTACAACATTCCATATTAATCTTCTGAGATACAAAGAGGGAGAGCAGCTTACACTGCCTGACAACCAAAGAAAATCCAAAAAAAGAAAATAAAACATTAACAGGGTTTATTTTTATAAAGCATCTATAAATTATATTAACATTTATAATAAAAAGCATATTTTTATCAATTTGTGTTATATAATTATCATATTGTTTTAGAAAATATAATTGGAGTTCATATTAATAAAATACGCATTTTATTATACATTTAACCGATTCGGTATAAGACTGTATCGGCTGTCGGAGAATAAGGTGCGGATTTTATAAAAGACTCGGAGAGGGGACTGAATGAGTAAAGTATTAATTGTGGAAGATGAAGATGCAATCGCTGAGATTGAAAGAGATTATCTTGAACTTTCGGGCTTCGATGTAACATTGGCCTCTGACGGAAAAGAAGGGCTTGATATTGCCCTTAAGGAAGATTTTGATATTATAATTCTCGATATAATGCTCCCGGGAATGGACGGATTTGATATTTGTAAAGAAATCCGTAAGGAAAAGGATATTCCTATAATAATGGTATCCGCCAAAAAAGAGGATATTGACAAGATAAGAGGGCTTGGAATCGGAGCGGACGATTATATGACAAAGCCGTTCAGTCCGAGCGAACTCGTTGCAAGAGTAAAGGCTCATCTTGCAAGATATGAAAGACTTCTTACCAATAATAAACCTGAAAATGAGATTATTGAGATAAGAGGAATAAAGATAGACAAGACCGCCCGCAGGGTATTCGTAAACGGGGAAGAAAAGAGCTTTACAACGAAAGAGTTTGATTTACTTACATTCCTTGCGGAACATCCAAATCATGTATACACAAAGGAAGAATTATTCAGAGAAATCTGGGATATGGATTCCATAGGTGACATAGCAACGGTTACGGTTCATATTAAAAAAATCCGTGAGAAGATTGAAGCGGATACGTCCAATCCTCAATATATAGAAACAATATGGGGAGTGGGATACAGGTTTAAAGGCTGATAACCGATTTATACCGCGTCGTAATTGTTACTTCAAACGTCATATATTGATATTTGAAGTAAGGGTTACGGCGCTTTTTTGTGATTAAAGCCTTAAGTTCGGCAATTTGAAAATATGCAAATGAGAGAATGAATATATGGTATTCTTATATAAATTATTTGCGGATTAAAACCGCACAAAAGATCAACGACAAATATTTTTAAAGAAACGGGAAAATTATGATATTTTATTTGCTTGGAAAGAGCGGATCCGGCAAGGACACAATATTAAAAGAGCTGTTGAAGGATGAAGAATTGTCGCTTCGTCCGTTTACGCTTTATACAACAAGACCCATACGTCCCGGAGAGAAAAACGGAAGGGAATATAATTTTATAACGGAAGAAGAAGCAAAGGAGCTTGAAAGGTCGAAGCGGCTTATAGAAATGCGTGTTTATAATACCGTATACGGTCCGTGGAAATATATGTCGTATGACAACATAAGCATAACCGACGGAGATGAATACAGAGAAAAAATATTGCCGGAATGTAATTACATTACCATAGGAACATTGGAATCATATGTTAAATATGTAAATTACTACGGCAATGAAAACATAATACCTGTTTATATAAGCGCAGATCGGGACATACGAAGAGAGAGAGCATGTTTAAGACTTATAAAAAGACAGGATACATCGGCTGAGAGTGACGGGAAGCAGGTACATGAATACGGCGCCGATATTTCAGGAGACGGTACTTTCAAGCTCCTGTCAAAATCCGAACTTGAGGAGATAGACAGAAGACTTAAGGCGGATGAGGCGGATTTCAGCGACGATAATTTGAAAAAATGCGGCATAGACATGTCCTTTGACAATTCCGGAAAGCTTGAAGACTGCGTGAATAAAATAAAAGAGCACATAACAGATATATTGAGGGCTAAAGAAATAAAACCCTTAGGAAATGCGAAAAGTGCCGGAAATATTTAAGACGGCAAAGTTGTACAATATAAAAAATATATTAATGAAAGCAGAAACACATAATAAAAATTTTATTTTTGTATATAATCGGTTAATTGTATAGTTAATCTTTTTGGAAAAGTAGTAAAATAAAATTAAATATTTTTGTTAATAATTAATGATCAATATAGCTTACTAAAGTTAAAGAAGGGATTAGACTATGGGAAGAAAATTTAATAAAAAATTTTTAGCCGTTTTTGCCGCGGGAGCAATTTCAGTTACTGCAGGAGTTGCGCCTTTACTTTCAAATGCAGCTAATGTAATGGCTGAGACCAATATCATTGTGAACCCTCTCGGTGAGAATGATTCCGCAAATGACGGAACTCCGAGAGTTGTATATGATCCTTCCGTTGCAAGCGGCATGACAGGTAAAAGCGATGCCGATATCATTGCGGGATATAATCCGAGCAATCAGGCTTCCGTTACTCAGACTCAGACAGATTTGCTTAACAGAAAGAGTAGCACCGGCAGCGTGGAAGTAAGACAGGGCACTATGGGAGATGTTTTTGAACTCTTTCAGGTTGCACAGGCCATAGACAGATCTCAGGAAGTAACAAGAGTTGAGTCTGCCGGCGGAGAGTATGGGACAAACAGAGATACAACTTTATACAGCGTTGATAAGTCAAAACCTCTGGGCGGTGAAGTTAATATCCGTCCTACGGATCAGTTCGCGCGTTTCCTGGCCACGGATAAATACAACAGGGAATCTCAATATATTTCAAACTGGGATCAGTACAGAAACTTTGAAAGCGCCACAGCATGGACGGATGGCTCAGGTGCATCCCACAACTATACGGACGAACAGAAGAAGCAGATTATCAAGGATCTCATGTATGATTACAGCAACTACATTGCCGTAATGGAAAAGGCGGGCAAGCTTACAAGACTTTGGTCTACAAATGTCGAAATCGGAAAGGGATATGACGCCGCTAGCGGAGCTCTTGTTGAAAGCAGTACGGTTGCGGGTACGGTGGCAGACATAAGCACATCGACAAAGATTGACAACCTCCCTATGGGTCAGTACATTCTCGTAGGTTTTTATAATCCTACACTTGCGGAGACACAGACTAATACCGGATTTGCATATCAGGTTATGACCGTGACATTCGCTCCGCTTCCGGGCGCAACATCATCGCCTGTAGGATTAAATGACAATAAAACGCCGCGTACCGTACAGGTTGATTATACGGGTAAGAGATCTTATGTAAGAAATAAGATTGTCATGAGTAAGAAATCACCTGTTACCGTTCAGAAGATTGCCAACAATGTTACGACAAACGGAACTTCGTCCATAGCCAACGATAATACTGTTCAAATAGGCGATACGGTTCGTTATACGGTTGCCGGAGTTATTCCTGATCTTCCGGATAAGGCCGAGTATCATGCATATATGTTTGACGATACCCTTCCTGAGGGAATCTCACTTAATAAAACAACAGACGGCAAGTATGACGTATCCATGTACGGAACAAGAGATCTGTCAAAACTTACGGATAATAGTGCATCAGTAAAGCTTACAAACGGAATAGATTTATCGGGAGAAGCTGACAAGGCTGCAGCCATACAGCAGCACATTACCGCAAAAGACTGCGATTTTGTATACTACTACGATGAGACTACACGTAAGCTTCATGCAGAGACAATAGAGTCGGATACTCAGACATATGCCGATACGGAGATGTATGGATTTGTACTTCAATACAATACAACCGTTAACGGCAACATAAAGAGACTTGACAGAGCTACTGAAGCAGCGGGAGTAACAACGGATAATTCCAACCTTAATACTGTTGTATACAGCTATCCTAAGAATGCGTTGAAGAGAGCAGACGGTTTCAATACGGTTACAACGACGGAAAATGTATACAGCTACGGACTGGAGCTTCATAAGGTAGACGCCGAAAATAAAGATGCGGGCATAAAGGATGTTGAATTTAAGTTATATTCCAAGCTTGACGATCCAAGCACTACTGATGTAAATGAAGAGACGCCGCTGTATTTTGTGGAGAAGGTTAAAGGTCAGGCGGGAGCATATAGGGTTGCCAACAAGACTGACGAAGGAGCACTTGATCATGTTACGACGGGTGCCGACGGATATATTCGTATTGACGGACTGGGAACGGCTGCATACCATGTGAGAGAGACCCGTGTTCCTGCCGAATACAGACAGGATCTTACGGATCATCAGTTTACGCTTGTGGATGCAGCAGGCAAAGATGCGGGTAAGGTAAAGAACATTGCATATAACGGCGGACTTGATACCGTACAGGGTTCTCAATCAGACGGTATCCTTGACGATACCACAACTACCGTAAGCCAGGCAGGTAACTTTGACAGAATAGCTATTGATAAGTCCGTATTACACTTAAGAATTACGAATGTTAAGACCACTACCACCAACCTTCCTTTCACCGGAGGTATCGGTTCTTATGTATTCATAATCGTAGGTCTCGGAGTAATGGCCGGAGCTGTGGTTGCGTTCTTTGTAATCAAGAGAAAGAAAGACAGTGACGAAAGCACTGAAGGATAACACTTAATGTGGATAATATAACTGGTTTGTATAAAATATTATAAAATACAAACTAATTTCCTGAATTGTATAGTGATATATAAATAAAAGAACTTATAATCAAAATTAATTCAACAGGCAATGTGAGAATATTTTCATATTGTTTTGTGGATTATCCCCCATGAGCGAAGCGGCTGTTTATCGGTCGTCAGCTGAAAAAGACCGTAAGGAGATGTTAAACATTTCCTTACGGTCTTTTTATGTAAAAATATATATCAAATTACGGAAGTTGCAATCAGAATTATTAAAATAATCAACACTATGACAAATACCGGAGCGCCGAACAGTATGCCGAGTATTTTGAAGGGAAGTGTAACAAAGAAAAGGAGTATTCTGAATGCAATCCAGAGAAGTGCAATTGTAATTAAAGCAATAAGCATTTAAGACCTCCTTATATTAATACGGCGTTATAAATAACACATTATATCAATTATACAATTCATATTACGGTAATAGGTTATTATAGTTTAATATTCTATAATAACCTATTGTTATAAGTATAAACTATATTATATAATGCGAATATTAAGTTACGGAAAACAATCGGAATTACATTTACGACGGCTTTTCCACAGAGAGGATAATATAAATGAAGACCATTGAGGAAATAGAATTAAGTTTAAGAAAGAAGTTTCACAAGAAGATATTTTCTAAGTTTGCAAAAGCTCTCAATACATATGAGATGCTTAAAGAGGGAGATAAGGTTGCCGTATGCATATCCGGAGGTAAAGATTCATTTCTCCTTGCAAAATGCTTTCAGGAATTAAAACGACATAATAAATTTCCGTTTGAAGTCATATTTTTGACAATGGATCCGGGATACAATGAAGCAAACCGAAAAAAGATAGAAGAAAATGCCGAAAACCTGGGAATTCCCCTTCAGATATTTGATTCGGAAATATATGATACGGTTTTCAACATAGAGCAGTCCCCGTGTTACTTATGCGCAAGAATGAGAAGAGGACATCTGTATGCAAAGGCCAAGGAACTGGGATGCAACAAGATAGCGCTGGGACACCATTATGATGATGTTATAGAAACGACCATGATGGGTCTGTTGTACGGCTCCCAGATACAGACCATGATGCCTAAGCTCCACAGTGCAAACTTTGACGGAATGGAACTGATAAGACCATTCTATCTTGTCAGGGAAGAGGATATTATGCATTGGCGAGATTATAATGAACTTACCTTTTTAAATTGCGCATGCAGATTTACGGAAGCATGCTCAAGCGTTAAAAGGCAGAGTGATTTTGATTTAAACAGTACCATGGGTGAAATTGCCGATACATCCAAGAGGGCCGAAGTAAAGAAGCTTATAAAAGCCATGAAGGTTATTAATCCCTATGTTGACGGCAATATTTTCAGAAGCATGGAAAATGTAAATATTGATACGGTTGTAGCCTATAAAAAGGACGGAGTTTATCACTCCTTTTTAGATGATTATGACAGATAAGGACAGGGAAGATGACATTACAGCAATTAAGATATGTTGCGGCTGTTGCCGACAACAAATCCATAAATAAGGCCGCCGCGTCTTTGTTTATAACGCAGCCCAGTCTTTCGGGAGCCATTAAAGAACTTGAAAATGAAATCGGTATACAGATATTTATACGATCAAGCAGAGGAATCATACTTACCGCGGAAGGAGAAGAGTTTCTCGGATATGCAAGGCAGATGCTTGAATACAATAAGCTGATTGAAGACAGGTATATAGAGAAGAAGCAGTTAAGAAAAAAATTCAGCGTATCTACACAGCATTATTCGTTTGCGGTTGAAGCATTTATGCATATTGTCAGAAATTTCGGAATGGATGAATATGAATTTGCCATAAGAGAGACAAAGACATATGAAGTAATAGAAGACGTAAAAATGCTAAAGAGCGAAATAGGCGTCATTTATATGAATGATTTTAACAGGGATGTTCTGGGTAAGATTTTAAGAAGAGAAAATATTGAATTCATACCTCTGTTTGACTGTTCCATATATGCATATATCTCAGCGGACCATCCTCTTGCGGGGAGGGCAGAAGTAAGCCTTGATGACCTGGCGGATTATCCGTGTCTGTCTTTTGAACAGGGTAACCAGAATTCATTTTATTTTGCCGAAGAAGTTCTCAGTACTCTCGATTACAGACAGATTATTAAAGCCAACGACAGGGCAACCATGTTAAACTTAATGCAGGGACTCCACGGATATACTTTGTGTTCGGGAATAATATGTAACGAACTTAACGGAGACGGTTATACCGCCGTGCCGTTTAAGACGGATGAAATAATGACCATAGGGTATATCAAGCGTGCGGATGTGCCTCTTAACGAGCTGGGCAAAATGTATGTTGATGAATTGGGTACATATAAAGACAGGGTTTATAAGGCGTGATTATGAATGATAAGAAATATGCCGTACTCATAGACGGAGACAATGTATCCTCCGAATATATGAGTACCATTCAAAGAGAAATAATAAGTAAGTACGGAGTTCCCACATATAAGAGGGTATACGGTGACTGGACATCCCCGAGATTTAAGGGATGGAGGGAGACCATAACACAATTTCCCCTTGTTCCGATTCAGCAGTTTAATAATTCAAAAGGCAAAAATGCAACGGATATTACTTTGATAATTGACGCCATGGATATTTTGTATACGGGAAACGTAGACGGTTTTTGCATAGTGTCGAATGACGGAGACTTTACAAAGCTTGCAACAAGACTTAAGGAATCCGGCAAAGAAGTTATAGGAATGGGACTCAGCACAGCTCAGGAATTATTTAAAAGAACATGTACAAGATTCGTAAATCTTGAAGTTGCAAAAAAGAATAATGAAAACATTCCGGAACTGGACGATGAAGGCGAAAATTCCGATGACACGGTTCATGGCACGGAAGAAATGTCGGGAAGGTCCGAAACCGGCGGCGGAATGACCGATAATCTGTCGGATAAGGCTGTATCCTATAACGGAGAAGCAAAGTCCGGCGGGAACAATGACGGCGACTCCGACCGGGCGGAAGAAGTTTTGAAAAAATCGGAAATACTGCCTAAAGAGAAGATTATTAAAGCTATAATCGGAATAATCATAGAAAATGATAATCAGGGAAGGAATACATATCTCGGAGAGGTGGGAAGCAAGCTTGTAATGTTATACCCGGACTTTGATGTGAGAAATTACGGATATTCAAAGCTTGCAACCATGATAGAAGAGACAAATGTATTGGAATTGATTAAGGACAATACGGAATATAGTGTTAAAATTAAGAAAGACGAATATCTTGAGGCCAGTATCAACAACTCAATCATTAAGTTTGTGAGAGAATACGGTTCCGAGAATGTGGATCTGTCTGAAATAGGTAAGAAGATACGGGAAATTTATCCCGACTTTAACGTTAAGCGATTCGGATATGCCACGTTGAGAAAGTATCTTTCGAACATCAGGGAGCTGGAAGTGTCGGAAGACGGCAAAAGCGTAAGGATTGCCCGCTGAGACACCCCGTTTATTAAGGGAACACATGGGAGGTAAATATGGAAAAAATAGCAAGTTTTACGGTGAATCATTTGGATTTGCTTCCGGGAATATATGTATCAAGAAAGGATTATATAGGCGACAACGTAATAACGACATTTGATTTAAGAGTAATAAGACCTAATGTTGAACCGCCGATGGATACTGCGGGAATTCATACCGTGGAGCATATTTTCGCAACATTTTTAAGAAATCATAAGGAGTGGGCAGATAAGACTATATATTTCGGCCCCATGGGATGCAGAACCGGATTTTATGTAATATTTTCGGGAGACCTTGAATCCGCCGATATTGTGGATGTGATAAGAGAGGGTGCCGAATATATCATTAATTTTAATGAGGAAATTCCGGGATGTTCTCCGAGGGACTGCGGTAACTACCTTGATAACAATCTTGAATGGGCGAAATGCTACATGAGAAAGTATATGAAGGAAGTTCTTGAGAATCCGAAGCCTGAAAATCTTGTATATCCGGATTGAAAAATAATGGATTATAAACATCGTACATAAAAACGATAATATAAAACAATAAAGAAGAATGTCACTTTGCTTAACGGAATCTTTCGCCGAAGCGGTATCGAAACCGGGCGAAAAATCCGTTAAAACACGGACATTCTTCTTTTTATATTAATTTATGATATTTTCTAAGCTTACGTGAGCGAATTATCCGTAAGGATGAAGTCTCGCATATGATTAATTTAATCATAAACGTATCAATCTTATGCGGCTGTGATTTATTGAATCGTAACAGTACCGCCGCTTACGGGAGTTTCGCTTACCAATGCTCCCTGTATCACGAAGCGCTCGTTATAATCGGTTTCTTCACAGCTTGAAAGAGTTACAATCTGTGTCGTATTCGATATGTCGACGCCTGTATCGTATATGCTTTCGCTCTGCCAGCGTTTGGCATATTCCAACATATAAGGCACGCTTGAAAAATTAAATGTATATACATCACTGTCCGGAGGAGTGTTGTGTACACTGAATATCTTATATGTCTTTATTGAATTCTCCGTATAGATATAGAAGGTATCATTATTGCCGCTTCTGTAGAAATCGGCGCTTTTATATTCTTTGTGAGAACCGAACATGGAGCCGTTTTTCATATAATGCCCGTAAAGCAGTATGTGACTTGCATCCATGCCGTCTTTTATTCCGGCTTCCTCAAAAACGGTGCCTCCGATACTGGAACTTCCGTCAAATGCATGGTGAAGATAATAATCGTTATCTCTGCCGCTTACTATCGGAAGCTTGGAATCCAGGGACGGAATATAAAGAAGTCCCAAAGTATCCGAATTAATGTTTTTTGCGGCATTAAAATCAAATGTAAATGATTCTGAGCCTTCGTTTTTGCCGTCGGAATCATTTTCGTCGCCGTTGGATTTAATTATGTTATCCACAACCTGATTGTTGACGTCATCGATGTGTTTATATTCGAGATTGGATTTAACAATCATAAATACGGAAAACGCCGCAACCGCAATACATGCAATTATGATAATCGTAAATATTATATTGCTTTTCTTTTTTGATTTAGCCATTAAAAATCCCTTGATTAAGCTTTGTTATCCGAACCAAAGAGTCTGATCTTTTCACATACCTTTTCAACTATGGCTTCACATCCCGGCTTAAGGAGCTTTCTCGGATCGAATCCCTTGCCCTCCAAGTCCTTTCCTGCTTCGATGTAACCGCGAACACCCTCGGCAAATGCTATCTGGCATTCCGTATTTACGTTTATTTTCGCAACTCCGAGAGAGATTGCTTTCTTTATCATATCTTCGGGAATGCCCGTGCCCCCGTGAAGAACGAGAGGAAGTGTGCCTGTCTTGGCCTTAACGCTTTCAAGAACATCAAAGCGAAGTCCCGGCCAGTTGGCAGGATATTTGCCGTGAATGTTGCCGATGCCGGCCGCAAGCATATCAACTCCGAGAGATGCAATGGAGGCGCATTCTTCTGGATCGGCGCATTCGCCCATACCTACAACTCCGTCCTCTTCTCCGCCGATGGCGCCGACTTCGGCTTCAAGGCTCATGCCCTTTTCGGCACAGATGCGAACAAGCTCTTTTGTTTTTTCAACATTTTCCTCAATTGAGTATGACGAACCGTCGAACATGATTGAAGAGAAGCCCGCATCTATACATGCGAGGCAGCCTTCATATGTTCCGTGGTCAAGGTGGAGAGCAACAGGTACTGTTATACCCATGTCATCAACCATGGCGTCAACCATTCTCGCAACTGTCTTAAATCCCGTCATGTACTTGGCAGCGCCTTCGGATACTCCGAGGATAACAGGGGATTTCATCTGCTCTGCGGCCTGTAAGATGGATTTGGTCCACTCTAAGTTGTTGATATTGAAGTGGCCTATGGCATATTTGCCCTCAACAGCCTTGTTCATCATCTCTTTTGCATTTGATAACATAGCAATATTCCTTTCTTGGCAAGCTTCAATTACATTTTTTCAGGTTCCGGATATTCTTCGCCGAATGTTTCAACGGTAACTTCTTCCATAACCTGGTCTTCTCTCGGCTTATCCATTGGATTCGTAGAAACTTCCGCAATTTTGTCAAGTACGTCTTCGCCTTCGATAAGCTTGCCGAATGCGGCATACTTTCCGTCAAGGAAAGGCTGATCCTTATGCATAATGAAGAACTGAGAACCTGCTGAGTTGTATGAAGAAGATCTTGCCATGGAAAGCACTCCTCTTTCATGCTTGAGATCGTTCATTACGTTGTTGTCCGTGAATTCACCCTTGATTGAATATCCGGGACCGCCGGTTCCGTTGCCCTTAGGACATCCGCCCTGAATCATAAAGTCTTTAATAACTCTGTGGAATGTAAGACCGTTGTAAAAGCCTTTGTTGATAAGGCTGATGAAGTTGTTAACGGCGATCGGAGCCTTGTCCGGATAAAGTTCCAGCTTCATAACTCCTCCGTCTGCCATTTTAATTGTAACTATAGGATTCTTTGCCATAATAAAATCTCCTTAAAATATATTCGGACGTACAGTCCGTAATGCAAATTTATTCGCATAATCGTTCTTATTATAGCATTATTTTTATGCAATGTGTGTTTAAGGCAGGTATATAATAGTAAAAATATTATTAAGATATTGAAAACATATGTGAACTGAATTATCATTAAACAATAGTTTTGTAAAACAATGTTTTCGGTATTCGGAATTATGTTCGGATACGGTGTTTATGTTAAATTAAGGAGATATTTATCATGTTTGACCAGCTTGAGATTGTAAATGTCATAGGCAGAGAGATTATAGATTCAAGAGGTAATCCTACGGTAGAGGCAGAGGTTATCCTTGCGGACGGAACAGTGGGCAGAGGAGCTTCTCCGAGCGGTGCTTCCACAGGTGAGTTTGAGGCTCTTGAACTCAGAGACAAGGATCCGGCCAGATATCTCGGCAAGGGTGTTCTTAAGGCTGTTGAAAATGTTAATACCGTTATTGCGGACGCTCTTATAGGAATGGATGCATCGGATACATATGCCGTAGACAAGGTAATGATTGATCTTGACGGAACAAAGGATAAATCCAACCTGGGAGCCAATGCAATTCTCGCCGTTTCCATTGCTGCAGCAAGAGCGGCTTCAATTTCACTGGGTATTCCTCTTTATAAGTTCCTCGGCGGATCAAACGGCAACAGACTTCCGGTTCCTATGATGAACATTTTAAACGGAGGAGCTCATGCGGCCAATACGGTGGACGTTCAGGAGTTTATGATTATGCCCGTAGGCGCCGAAAGCTTCAGAGAAGGTCTCAGATGGTGCTGCGAAGTATATCACAAACTCGGTTCGCTTATTAAGGCGAGAGGCCTTTCGACATCAGTAGGCGATGAGGGAGGTTTCGCTCCTGACATGAACAGTGACGAAGAGACGATTGAGCTTATTTTGGAAGCCGTTAAGGAATCCGGCTTTGAACCTTATAAGGATTTCGTTATTGCACTTGATGCGGCATCAAGCGAATGGAAGACAGGCAAGGTGGGAGAATATAAGCTCCCTAAGTCCGGAAAGACATTCACATCAGCTGAGCTTGTTGAGCATTGGGCAAGTCTCTGCGACAAATACCCTATCTATTCAATCGAGGACGGTCTTGATGAAGAAGATTGGGAAGGCTGGAAGATTTATACCGAAAAACTCGGAGGAAAGGTACAGCTCGTAGGCGACGACTTATTTGTTACCAATACCGAGAGACTTGCAAAGGGTATTGAACTCGGATGCGGAAACTCAATTCTTATTAAGCCTAACCAGATCGGAAGTGTTTCAGAGACTCTTGAAGCAATAAAAATGGCTCATGCCAACGGTTATACGGCAATTTCATCACACCGTTCCGGTGAAACAGCCGATACAACCATTGCCGACCTGGCGGTAGCTCTTAATACATGTCAGATAAAGACGGGAGCTCCGGCAAGAGGAGAGAGAACTGCTAAGTATAATCAGCTTCTTCGCATTGAGGAAGAACTGGGAGATGCAGCCGTTTATCCGGGAATCAAAGCATTTAACATAAAGAGATAATAAGGAATTATATGTATTTCGTAATAATGTAAGTCTTTAAAGTTAATATGCCGTTTATCGGCTTTAAAAAGGAATTGTTCACAACTGCGGACAATTCCTTTTTTTGTACTAAATCCGCTTGAAAACAAACATATAAGTAACGCGAAAAAAAAACGACAATATATAATATATATGTAAAAAATTCAAAATTAAAAAACAGACTTATAAAGATTTGTTTTGGGAGGATTTATATGAGTAAGCGAAAGCTTTTAAAAAACAGAGTATTACTCAGCTTTGTTGCAATAGGTTTAACGGCAGGGACCGGAGCGGGAGTGATTGCACAGGCCATGCCTTATACGGTGACATATGCTCAGGATATTCCCGTGCCTGCGAAAGGTGCGGCAGCGGCAGTTCTCGGAAGACTTGCTCCTATAGCTTTTACATTTATAGGCAAGAATGTTATTGAGGCACTCAAAGAATCATCGGATACAAGCGACGGAACGATGTCGGGAATTATTTCATTTGCGGAGATGATGTTATATAACAATCAGGGATATACCAACAGAAGTCTCGTTAAAATGTGCAATCAGATTCTCAATACCGTAAGCGCCATAAGAAGCGATATATCAAAGAATCAAGCAAAGACAACCGCGGCACTCAGTAAGATAAGCCAGCAGATATCACAGCAGAATATAAATGACGACAGAAAGCAGCTTAATAATTTCTATGATAAGTACAACGATCTGCTTAAAAAATACGAAAATCTTACGGAGAAGGCAAAAGTAAGCGGAGAAGCTGCCGAAAGCGGAAGAGAGCTTACCCAGCAGGAAAAAAATGACCTGGAAGACGCATATAAAGAAGTTAACGACTTCTATAAAAGTCTTACAATATCAAATCCTGACGGCAACACCACATTGTCATTTAATTTTACAAACGATCTTTTGGAGGTTTTGAATGTTGTAAGCGCATTTTCGCCTTCTCAGGAGCTTTCGTTGGATTTGAATGACAGAACCGGATGGGGTAATAAACGAAGCGGAACACAGACATATCTTGACCATATGTATGAGCTTGTCGGTAATGCATCAGCATTCGAACATACCGCATATGAGACCATGTCTTCGGCCATGAACGAAACAGCATCCATATTTTCCGTATATCTTATGGCTTACAGATATTACGTGGAATATAAAGTTCAGCTGCTTAACAGCGATCCTTCTTATACGGAACAAAACAGAGATGCCGAGATACGCAAAAGCTGGAACGAGTATTATGAAGCTCAGAGACGAGTAATAAGAGCCATAGATCAAATGGTTGCCGAATATGATACCGTAATGTCCGGTTGGATGAATCCTTACGATTCGGTACAGAATATGAAAATGGATTATAAATCCGGCGATCATCACTATGCATACAAAGAATTTGAATTCCCGGGCTCCGATGTGGTTGACAAACAAGCTAATATGTATGCAAATCATACAAGTCAATTTATGAAAATGTATGTTGTGAAGCCTCTCAACAATAAAGAGACTTCATATGCCATAAACACCTGGGACAGCGGCAATAATATTGTCGCAAAAGATATAACATACGATTCGGGCAAAGATTTTATCGGAAGCAGATGTTATGCTCTTAATCAGGACTATTACAATTTAAAGCAGACAAGCGGAGAAGATGCCGGATATTCGACCATCACACAAAGTACGGATCTTTCAGACCTTGTGTCGACTTCGGCATACGACAAGTATCAAAATAACATTGTGGAGTACCTTAAGTCTTCAATCACGGATGGTGAAGCGGGAAGCGTAACCCTGCCGAGTGTGGAATCAAAGGGCTACAGCACGGATGATAAAGTTAAAAGAACGGGTGCATTTGCGCTCCTTTACAACAGGAATTCCTGGACAGGTGCAAGTATGGATCTGTCATTGTTTAATATTTCCATATCATATGACGTAAACAACAAGAAAAACAGCGAAATAGGGATGTCTGCCGGAGACATATACCAGGGAAAATATTCCGCGACGGAAAGTCAGCCTTTATATGTGTTTATGAAATCCGATGCGGCAAAGAGAACAATATCGGAGAATACGGAGAACGGAAAGACACAGATTTTCAGCGTGGAGAAGAGCACTGCTCCCGTATCGAATGTAAATGTTACGGAGACAGTGACACCTGTCGCTTCCGGATCTTCCGTAGCATCCGGTAAAGCCATGAGACTTGTTGTTACTCCGGACAGCGGAAAAGTTCTTGACAGCATAGAAATGTATGATGCGGACGGCAACCTGCTTCATTCATTGGTGGAAGACAGAGAACATGCGGATTTGCTTGTAAGGGAGAGCGACGGCTCATATGTGGTTGATTTCTCTTCTCCTTATCAAAATGTGACATTTAAGGTTGTATGTTCCGATGACGAAACGCCTTCGGGAACAGTTAATCTTGTTCCGCAGGAAGACGGAGATATTCAGTTTGTGTCTCATAACGCTATACGTCAAAAAGACTACAATGCGGGAGATACGGTTGAATTCAGCGTAAGACCTTACAGCGGTAAACTCGTAAAAAGTGTATTGGTAAGGGATGAATCGGGACATGATATAGCCGTAAATTTATCAAACGAAATTCCTTATATGCCTAATGAGCAGACATATACATTCGTTATGCCTAAGGGAAACGTAACTGTTGCGGCAACATTTGACAACGGCAATACGGTTACATTTGCAAATTTAGCCAACGGACATCTTGAAACGGATATGAATGTGGTGTACAGCAAGTGGACACAATATTCGGTCACATATAAAAAAGATGATGTGGTTTCATTGAAGGCGGTGCCTGAAGAGGGATACTACGTAAGCAATATAACGGCAAGAACGGTAAACGGAGCGGCTCCGGTGAAGATGACAACCGTAAACGATGACGGAGTAACATTTACCATGCCGAACGATTCAGTGGAGGTAACGGCGGAATTTTCAAAGAGTACGGAACCTAATGTATATCTTGAAAATAACAGATACGGCGTAATAAGCTTTGAAGACGCCGACGGCAACACGGCTAACAGCAACAGAAAGCCGTATAAAAAGGGAGAAACCGTTACTCTTAACGTAAATGCGGACGACAAGTGGAAAAATCTTATCGGATTTGATGTCTACATGTATGACGGAAGCAAAGTTGATTACAATTACGATAAGAATACTAATAAGTTGACATTTACCATGCCTGACGGAAAGGTCAACATAAGAAATAACTTCTTTGGCGGAGAAGGTACTGCGGAGAGCCCTTATATCATATCCAAAAGCGAAGATTTGCTTAACTTTGAACTGTTTTGCGAAAAGAACGAATCAGTTTTAAACGGAATTAACTTTAAGATAACAGGAGACATAGACGCAACATATATACAGCACAGATATACAAGCCCGGTCTTCGGAGGTATATTGGACGGCGGCGGTCATAAAATAAGTAATTTGAGCAATTCTTTGGTAAGTACTTTGACTGCTTCCGGAACCGTTAAAAATATCATTCTTGAGAACAGCAATGTTGCGAAAAGCGAATATTCGGGAGCCGCGGCAGATATCAACAACGGTACGATAGATAAAGTTATGGCTCTTACTCCTTCCGTAAGCGGCACATCTTCCTCAAGCGGTCTTGTTGTACCGGACGGAGTTCTTCCCGGTCCGTCAACCGGACAGGGAACCGTGGGAGGACTTGTAGGTAAGAATAACGGAACAATCAAAAATTCCGCCGTAAGATACGGTACATTTGCGGATTATTCCGCTATGGGAGGTCTTGCGGGCGAACAGACAGCCGACGGCTCGATAAAAGATTCTTATGCGGTATCGGAAACCGCAGGTGAAGATGCGGTGGTCGGACACGGAGCTTCCGAAGGCGTTGTTAACAATGTATTTTATTGCAAAGACACGATTAAGGACGGAACGACATCAAAGGTCGGAACGGCAGTGCCGATGTCTGATATGTCCCGTGGATATGTTGCATTTGAACTGAATCACGGAGTAACAGACGGAACTCAGACATGGTATCAGAATGTTGACAGGGGAACGCCTCAGCAATTTCCTGAGTACAGCGGCAATACCGTATACGGAAACGGCGTATATTACAATAATTACAGTGCGGACGGATTTGACGAGAACGGCAATTATACGGCCGCAATCAAAAATCAGGACGGAACATATGAGATATACAATGCGGGACAACTGTTCTGGTTTGCGTCTCTTGTAAACGGCGACACATCTCATGCTTCGTTTGACGGACAGGATACGGGTGCCAAGGCTGTCTTAAAGACGGATATTGATTTGGGCGGAAGAGAGTGGACTCCTATCGGAAAGAACGGAACGGACTACAGAGGTATATTCGACGGCAACGGACATACAATAAGTAACATGTCAATAAAGACAGCCGATACATATCTCGGACTGTTCGGTCATACCGTAGGTGCCGATATTAAAAATGTTACCGTAGGAGGAAAGATAGCAACTTCGTTTGATTTGACGGATCACTATGTGGGAGGCGTTGTCGGATATTGCGAGGGAGGCAATATATTCAATGTCGTATCCGAAACGGATATGGACCTTACTCAGAATGACGGTACGAAATATTTATATGCCGGCGGTATCGCAGGTCAGGCAAGAACGGTAAAAACCATAGATAAATCCGCCAACAAGGGAAATATTAAATTAACGGTTAAGAGTAAATCGGCGAGCAAGACAAAAGATTACATGGTTCAGGCCGGAGGTATTGCCGGTTCATATTTCGATTATGATATAACAGGCAATAAATATGCGGGAAGTTCCGTAACGGATGTTGCAAATTACGGAAATATCACAAGTGAAGCGACGTCTTCCGCCGTAACGGATGTCGGAGGAATTTTCGGTTCATGCCGTTTCGATACTTCGGATGCTCATCTTAAAGGCGCCGTTAATACAGGCACTCTTAAAGGAACTCTTAAGCAGGGAAATGTGCAAAATTCACCGTATGTCGGAGGAATTATCGGCAATTTAACCGTTAAGGACAGCAACAATAAGACGCCTGTAAGCGAAGCATATTGGCTCGCAGGAAGTGCAAATACCAATAAAGGAATAGGTCACGGAAGCGGCAGTACTACGGAAGTTTCAGCAGAGCAAATGGCGTCCGGAGATATAGCGTGGAAACTCAATACATACAGTGAAACCGTTGAGAACAGAAGGGTATGGTCTCAGGAGGGAAGTTATCCGGTATTGTCGGATGAAGCCCATACTCCGATATACAGAGTGAAATACAGCTATTACAGACCGAACGGAGAAACGGAGGATATTTCCTCAAACTATGTAAAGGGAGGAGAATTATTAAAACTTGCTTCCGCTCCGGAGTACAGGAAAAAAGCGTTTATAGGTTGGCTTAACGAAAAAGGCATACTTATAAATGACAATGAAGTTGTCAACAGCGACAGGAACCTGTATGCGGCATATAAAGATTATAAAAACCTGAGCTCCTCATCATCGGGAGTAAATACGGGAGACAGGACTCAATCACCGGTTATGTGGATTATTGCGGGCGCAGGCGCCGCAGCTGCTGCTTTGATGTCCGTATTCATAAGAAGAAAGAAAACTTCCGAATCGGAAAAATAAGCTTACTGAAAAAGCAATCGGATTATTATCAGAGCATATATAATAAAATATAAAAATAAAAAGTCATTGACGGCAAATGAATCATCTGTTAGTTTCAGAAGAATCATAAGCCGTCAATGACTTTTTTAACAGCGGAGATGGAGGGATTTGAACCCCCGCACGCCTTTCGACGCCTATCGGATTTCGAATCCGAACCCTTCAGCCTCTTGGGTACATCTCCGTAAAATAAATAATTGAAAATACAAAACCACAGCTTTAGCTGTGGTTTAGAAACTGGGCTTGAGGGATTCGAACCCCCGAATGCTGGAATCAGAATCCAGTGCCTTACCGCTTGGCGAAAGCCCAATATAAAATATTGTCCGTTGGCAACAAAAGGAATTATATAATAAGATAGAGCTAAATGCAATACTTAATTTTTATATTTTAAAATATGAAAATCTCAATTTATTAATTATTAAATAAATACAAATAAACATAAAAACAATGTATTTAGATAGATATTAATATATAATGATTAAAGTGTCAAAAGTGCCTTTTGCCACTTCACTCATATAATACTTATATATGGACTTTGCTCATATGTAACAGAGTGATAGAATATATGTCGCATTAATGCGATAATATGCGGCCGTATTATACCGATATGTTTTGTGCCGATGCGGTGAGTTCGTACACGGCTCGGCATCTGTTCATATTATAATCAGGCCGTCAAATAAAGGATTTAAAATGATAGAGTTATGTAAAAGACAAATACTGCCTGCGTTCAAGAAAATGGAGCAGGGACTGTATGTGGGAAACGAAGCGGATAAGGTTCTTCTGCCGAACAAGGAAGTTCCGGATGGCGTTGCAGCGGGGGATCTTCTGGATGTGTATATTTATCTTGATTCAAAAGACAGATATACCGCAACCCTTAAGTCGCCCAAGATAGAATTGGACAGTGTTGCGATGCTTCGAGTAACGGATGTGACGGATATCGGGGCGTTTCTTGATTGGGGATTGGACAAGGATTTGTTTCTTCCCTTTAAAGAGCAGATATACAAAGTTAAAAAAGGCGACATTATTCCGGTTATGCTTTATCTTGATAAGTCATATCGTCCCGCCGCAACAATGTATGTCTATAACAATTTAAAGACAGGCGGAGGATATGTGAAGGATTCCGCGGTTTCGGGAACGGTAATAAGGATTAATCCGGATATCGGAGTGTATGTCGCTGTGGATGATAAGTATTACGGAATGATACCCGCAAGGGAGGTCGGAAGTGATATAAAGTTAGGAGACAAAATACACGGAAGAGTTGCATTTGTAAGAGATGACGGCAAGTATATGATATCACTCAGACAGAAAGCGTATATTCAGATAGACGCAGATTCGGCTAAAATTCTTGATATATTGAAGGAATCCGGATCGGTGCCTTACGGCGATAAATCAGATGCGAATGATATAAAAAGAGTGTTTAACATGAGCAAGGGAGCATTTAAAAGAGCCATAGGTCACCTGTATAAAAACGGGGTGATAGAGCTTGAACCCGAAAAAATTAAATTAAAAGAGGTATGATTATGCAGAGAGTAATTAAGACAGACAGAGCACCCGGTGCAATAGGACCTTATTCACAGGCGATTGAAGTAAACGGAATGTTATATACATCGGGAGTTATTCCGGTTGATCCCGCCACGGGAGAAATCGGTAACTCCATTGAACAGCAGGCGGAGCAGGCATTTACCAATATTTGTAATCTGGTTGAAGACGCAGGCTCTTCGGTTGATAAGATTATTAAGACAACCGTATTCATTAAAAACATGGATGATTTCGGCAAGATAAACGATATCTACATGAAGCATTTTAAGGAGCCGTTTCCTGCCCGTTCATGTGTTGAAGTCGCAAGATTACCGAAGGATGTTTTATTGGAGATAGAGTGTATTGCCGTGATGTAATGCGGTTTTATTCACATTGAAATATTTTCTTAACATTTTTTTAACATATTAAAAAGCGTATTTTGCTTTATTTTATTTTTATTATGCTTTAGAATATAACGGGTCGTTGTATTTTTCGAGGAATGTAAGTTATGTTATCTAAGTATTTAATACAGACAACGTTGGAAACGGCTAAAAGAATCAATAATATTGATTCTGCCGTTTTAGAGGCCGGAGGAATAGTATCGGCAAATACTTTCATGCCCGAAAAGGATATTTTATCGAAAGCGACGGAAGAATTCAGCAATCTCACATCGGATAAGTCATGTTATTCCGATGAATATCTGAAGATATATCTAATAGAGTCTCCAAACGGTTTTAAAAGGGCTCTTTTAATCATAGGGGAAGTTCCCGATAATCTTTGTATTACGCTTTTGGAACAGATTAAACAATTCTGCGAATTATACGAATGTACCGACGGCAGAGATACCTTTGTGAAGCGACTGTTAAAAAGAGAGCTTCCGAATCGGGATATTTCTTCGGAGTGTGCAAAATACGGATTTGCCCCTTTATCTAAAAGGGGCATCGCCTTAATCTACATGAACGGTTCCGATTTGGAAAGTATGTATCATATTTTTAAAAAAATCTGGTGTACGTCAGATGACAGATACATATGCGCCATGGAAGACGTACTTGTTATTATAGGTGATACAAAAGAAGAGAATGATTTTTACAGAGACGTTGAATTCTTTTTATATGCCACGGAGGACGAATATGCCTGTTCATACGAGAGAACGGTCAGCGGAAGATGCAGTATCGGTACGGATGAACTCATATTGTCGTATGAAGAGGCACGGGCCGTGGGTAAATGTTGTAAATCTCTGGGAATAAAGAAAAAGTATATTTCATATGACGAACCCGGCGTGGAACTTATCATAAGTGAAACGCCGGAGAGAATATGCAGGCTGTTTCTTGAGAGGACCATAGATCCGAAAGTTTTTGAACTGTTGGACAATGAGCTCAATACGACCATAGATTGTTTTTTCGCAAACAGTCTCAATACGTCGGAAACGGCTAAGCAGTTGTTTGTTCACAGAAATACGCTTATTTACAGATTAAATAAAATATCGGGTATAACAGGCCTTGATATAAAAAAATTTGAAGACGCCGTTGGATTTAAGTTGGCTAAGCTGATTTATATGCGACTGAGCGAAAGCAAGACATTGGGGGGATGAGTAATGATCATCATGGAAAATGTTACAAAGCAATACCCCGGCGATGTGACGGGTGTAAGCAATATCAGCTTACACATTCAGGAGGGGGAATTTGTATTCGTGGTCGGTAAGAGCGGATCCGGTAAGTCTACTCTTATGAAGCTGCTCCTTAAAGAGCTGGACCCCGACAGAGGTAAAATATACATCAATAAGAAGCTTCTTAATGATGCCACAAGAAGAACATTACCGTTTATCAGAAGAAACATAGGAGTGGTATTTCAGGACTTCCGTCTTTTGGACGACAGATCGGTCTATGAGAACATAGCTTTTGCGCAGAAGGTTATAGAAACCCCGTCAAAGGACATTAAGAAAAATGTTCTTAAGATGCTTTCCATGGTAGGTCTTTTGGATAAATACAAATCCAATCCCAAGGAGTTATCCGGCGGTGAGCAGCAGAGAGTTGCAATTGCCAGAGCTCTTGTTAACAGACCGAAGATTCTTCTGTGCGATGAACCTACGGGAAACCTGGATGTGGTTACATCGGACGAGATTATGAAACTTTTGGATTATGCCAATAAGCAGGGGACAACGGTTCTTGTTGTTACTCATAACCTGGATATCGTTCAGGAAATGAAGAAGAGAACGCTGACCATGAGTAAGGGCAGAATAATAAAAGATATAGAACAGGGTGGTTATTTCTATGAAGATTAGTTCGTTTTTTTATTTAATAGGGCAGGGACTAAAGAATATTCGTAGAAATAAGCTTTTCTCCATTGCATCCATCGCAACTATTGCGGCATGTATATTCTTATTCGGAATATTCTATTCAATACTTGCCAATTTCCAGTATATGATGAAATCGGCAGAGAGTCAGGTTGCCGTTACCGTTTTCTTTGACAACGGAATATCGGAAGACAGAGTTAAAGAAATCGGGGAACAGATTAAGACTCAAAGCGAGGTTGACAGAATCAGCTATACTTCGGCCGAACAGGCATGGGAAAATTACAAATCCGAATACTTCGGCGAATATGAGTATTTGGCTGAAGGTTTTAAGGATGACAATCCTCTTGCAAACTCCGCATCATATTCCGTATACCTTAATGATGCGTCTAAGCAGACGGAACTTGTTAAGTATATAGAAGGCATTGACGGAGTAAGACAGGTCAACAGATCGGACGAAGTCGCAAGAAATATTTCCAGCATGACCCAGATTGTGGGCTATGTTTCCGTAGCGATTATTATAATACTGCTTGCGGTATCCATATTCCTTATTACGAATACCATTATTCTCGGTATCACGGTTCGTAAGGAAGAAATTACCATTATGAAGTATGTGGGAGCGACGGACGGATTCGTTGAAGCACCTTTCTTTGTTGAAGGTCTGACGATAGGCCTGATCGGAGCCGCAGTACCGGTTACCGTGTTATATTTCTTATATAACAATATTATCGGAGCCATAGCTTCAAAGTTTTCACTGCTCAGCAGTATACTTACATTCCTTCCTGCGGGTCAGGTATTTGCGGTGCTTATTCCGGTATCGCTTGTACTCGGACTTGCCATAGGATTCCTTGGAAGTTTCTTTGCGTTAAGAAAACACGCAAACGTATAAAATATCATAGGGTTGTTGCATATAGAAGCATAGTGGCAACAGCCCTATTTCTTTGAATAGGAGACATTTATGAATTTTGATAATATGGAGCCGGATTACAACAAGGATAATGAAACCGACCTTCAGAAAATGGCAAGACAAACCAATAAAAATGTTTTTCTTGCGGTTACAGCCGGCGTATTTATATCTCTTGGATTTGCAGCCGTAATATTTATCGTTTTTTTAAATTTAGGATTTATAACTCTTAACAAGTTTAATGCGGACGGAACAAGAAGAGACACCGACGGAACGGCAAAGCTCTCTGAAATACAGAGTAAGATGAGCGATTTCTATTTTTCGGATAAAGTTAATCAGCAGGCTTTAATGGACGGAATGTACAAAGGATATGTTGCCGCATACGGCGATCCGTACACATCCTATTATACGGCTGATGAATATTCAAAACTTATTTCGTCATATGAAGGCAAAATAGGAGGCATCGGAGTAAGGGTGTCTTATACAAAGGGAGAAGGGCTTAACGTATCGGGCACGGAGGATGGTTCTCCCGCCGCTGCCGCAGGGATACGTCAGGGAGACGTAATCACGGCAATAGACGGCAAAGATATCACTAATCTTGACAGCAATCCGGTTAACGGTCTTCGCGGAGAAGTGGGGAGCGAAGTAAGCGTTACTTATAACAGGGACGGAGCATCAAATACAGTAAAGCTTAAAAGAGTGGAGCTTCAGTCCAAATCTTCAGCAGGAACCATGCTTGACGGCACAACTATAGGATATGTGGCATTAAATCATTTTGAGGAACCTACTCCGGAGCAGTTCAATAATGCCGTAAGCGATCTTGAATCAAAGGGCATGACGGGTCTTATAATTGACTTAAGAAACAATACCGGCGGACTTGTGGCTTCTGCCGTAAAGGTTTTGGACAGACTTTTGCCTGCGGGAGTTTACGGTACTCAGGTATTTAAGAACGGATCTACCGTAGAACTTTCCGGAACCGGCGACGATTCGGTAAATGTGCCTATAGTACTTCTCGTAAACGGAGATACCGCTTCATCCGCAGAGATAATGACAGCTGCAATGAAGGATTTGGGTAAGGCCAAGATTGTCGGAACAAAGACATTCGGAAAGGGAATAACACAGAAGATAGAACAGCTTTCGGACGGAAGCGGTCTGACATATACGGATGCGGAACTCCGTTCGCCAAACGGCACGACATGGCACGGAACGGGCATAACTCCCGACGTGGTTGTGGAATATGACGAAAACGCAGGCACGGATACACAGCTTAAAGCGGCAATGGATCTGTTAAAGTAATAAATATCAGAAGTTGTATTATTAAGTATAATTAACAAAAGGTAAGGTCAGTAAAATGAGCGATATGCTTTCGGTAGTAATACCTACATTCAATGAGGGCGGTAATATAGAAAATTTGGTAAAACAGACGGACGAAGCTCTTAAAGGCATCAACTATGAAATAATATTTGTGGATGACAGCAGAGACAATACGCCTGACATCATAAGAGAGGTATCAAAGAAATATCCGTCCGTAAAATTGTATCACAGAGAGAATAAGAGCGGACTTGCAACCGCCGTTCTCGACGGATTCAGAATTGCAAAGGGCGATTATATTGCATGTATGGATGCGGATTTGCAGCATCCTCCGATAGTTTTAAAATATATGTACAAGGCAATTGTTGTCGGCGGAGCAGATGTATGTGTTCCCAGCAGATTTATACCGGGAGGTTCCGACGGAGGACTTAATGCATACAGGAAGTTCGTATCCGGAACGGCAAGAAAGATCGGCCAGGTCATTCTTCCGTGCCTTAAAAAATTCACCGATCCCACAAGCGGATTATTCATGTTCCGAAGGGAAGTAATTGATAATGTCGAACTCAAGCCGATAGGTTGGAAAATCATGATTGAGGTTCTTGCCATGGGTAATTACAGCAAAGTAATAGAAATTCCTTATAAATTTCATCAGAGAACCGAGGGCGAATCCAAGTTGTCGGGAAAGGTGACTCTTGAATATATTAAGCAATTGTTTGAACTTAAAAAAAGATACAACAAATCTAACCGTTTTAAAGTTAAAATATGGTCATATGACAAAATGATAAGCTGATTTAATAAATCATTGCCGGTTTGCATCTCTGCAAAATCATGTTAAAACATGATGTAATGCGGTTTGCGAACCTGCAATGATTTTTTGAATAATCTGAACAATCGGCAAAGTGGGATGGATTATGGAAGAAAACAGTAAGAACAGCGCATGGTTCAGAATCATTGTATTATCGGCCGCAATTCCTTTGTGCATATATATGAAGGCCGATTTTATCAATGCCGTCGTATACATGTATACAATATTTCTTGTAGGGTTTCGGAGTAAGGGAAGCGGCGCGGTAAAAAATATGGGAACGGTTATGTTTCTTATATCTCCGGCAGTGCTGTTTCTGTCCGCTCCCGTATGGATTATGGGAGCATATGCGGCTCTGACCGGTGTATGTGTCCACTTAAACGGCGGAAGAACCGTTGCGGGCTCTGTATATATAATTATAAGTGCTGCGTTAATGCTTATCTCTCTTGATTTAAGCGGAGGATTAAACATTGCAAACGGAAGTATGCTTGCCGGTATCAGAACGGAATATTATACGGACAGATTTTTTTCGTATATTTTGGATTTAAATATAGGCTTGCTTGGATATATTCCCGTTACATTGGTATTTTTTGTAATAATAACAATATTAAACCTCGTTAAGAAGAATTTTAAACATATATTTTTTCTTATAGGAATAATACTGATACTCGGAATTATGTCATTTATGCCTGTTTATATGGATGAAAATACATTTATATCAGCATATGCGCTTTGGGTTATGCCGATGGTATTGTGCGGAACGGCTTTCGGAACCATGAATATCATAAAAACGATTCACAAAGCAGCCATATTGATATTCTCATCGGTGGTTGCGGGTATATTGCTGTATGTGAATGCCATAAACGGGCATACGGCAGGATTTAATGCGGCGTCAAAATATGTATTGGATAACATGCCCGAAATTTATACGCCTCATGCAGGAGTATTTGCGGAGAAGCTGGGCGATACGGCCCACAGTGACATTGAACTGATTGTAAATCCGAAGAAGTTCAGCGGGAAAATGTATGTCGGAAGCGGAGTAAAGGATGCGGGACAGGTGCGAAAAATACTCATATACGGAAGTGATGAGGAGGTCTCAAGAGTAAGGGCATTGATAAAAACAGATGAATCTCAAACGGATATTGTAAACAACCTTTTTAAAAACGTACCGAGAGATAATAAGCTCCACTATATTAACATTCCGAAGAATGTAATTGTTACAATGCTTTAATAAAGAATGATTTTGCCCTTGCATAAAATGTATTATATAATCAAAAGGTATATGTAAAGGAGATTATAAATGGCAATTTTAGTTACTGGAGGTGCCGGATTTATAGGTACCCATACCATAATAGAGCTTATCAAAGCCGGATATGAAGCGGTTATATTGGACAACTTTGTAAATGCATCGGGAAAAGCCGTTAAAAGAGTCGAAGAAATAACGGGGAAAAAAATCCCATGCTACGACGGAGACATTGCGGACAGAGATATTTATAAGGAAATATTTGCGGATAATGTTATTGATGCCTGCATACATTTTGCAGGTCTTAAAGCCGTAGGAGAATCCGTGAAAAAACCTTTGGAATACTACGAAAATAACGTGACGGGTTCTATTATACTGTTCGATGAAATCAGAAAAAGAGGAGTTAAGAAACTTATTTTCTCATCATCGGCAACGGTATACGGAGATCCTGCGGAGATACCTATTACGGAATCATGCCCGAAGGGCGCGGTGACCAATCCATACGGACGAACAAAGGCCATGCTCGAAGACATTATATGTGATATGGCAAATGCCGATCCTGAGTGGGATGCAGTAATATTGAGATATTTTAACCCTATCGGTGCGCATGAAAGCGGAAGAATAGGTGAGAATCCAAACGGTATTCCAAATAATCTTATGCCGTACATTACACAGGTAGCCGTCGGTAAGCTTGATAAGCTCAATGTTTTCGGCGGAGATTACGATACTCATGACGGAACGGGAGTAAGAGATTATATACACGTAACGGATCTGGCAAGGGGACATGTGGCGGCTCTTAAGAGAATCGGTGTTATACCGGACGGTAAAGAAAGTGACATAGAAGTTATTCACGGCGTCGATGTCTATAATCTCGGCACGGGCAACGGAAGCTCGGTTTTAGACGTTGTAAAAGCGTTTGAAGAAGCTACCGGTGTAAATATACCGTATGAAATAAAGGACAGAAGACCCGGGGACATTGCCAAAATGTATTGTAATGCCAACAAGGCCAAGACAGAACTTCACTGGAAAGCCGAAAAGACTTTGAGAGAAATGTGTGCAGATTCATGGAACTGGCAGAAAAACAATCCTAACGGATATGACAACGATTGAATAAGAGGAAATACAATGGGAAAATATTTTGGAACGGACGGTTTCAGAGGAGAAGCTAACGTAACTCTGACTGTCGAACATGCATATAAAGTCGGAAGATTTTTGGGATGGTATTTTGGAAAGGATAAACCGGATCAAAAGGCGCATATTGTTATCGGAAAGGATACAAGGAGATCGAGTTATATGTTTGAATATGCTCTTGTATCGGGGCTTGTGGCTTCAGGAGCGGATGCATATCTTCTTCATGTTACAACGACGCCGAGCGTTTCATATATAGCGAGAGTGGATTCATTTGACTGCGGAATTATGATTTCCGCAAGTCATAATCCGTATTATGACAACGGAATTAAGTTGATCAACAGTGACGGCGAAAAAATGAGCGAGGATGTCATAGGCGAGATTGAAAAATACATCGACGGAGAAATCAGTATTCCGTTTGCCAATAAAGAACATATAGGAAAAACGGTGGACTATATCAACGGAAGAAATCGCTACATGGGTTATCTGATAGGCCTTGCCGAATATTCCTTTAAAGGTATAAAAGTCGGAATAGATGCGGCAAACGGAAGTGCATGGTCTCTTGCAAAAGCCGTATTTGATGCTCTCGGTGCCCATACATATGTTATAAACGCCGAACCGAACGGATTAAACATAAATGAAAACAGCGGATCCACTCACATGGAGGCACTGCAAAAACTGGTTGTTGATGAGGGGCTTGACATAGGATTTGCATTTGACGGGGATGCCGACAGGTGCCTTGCCGTTGATGAGAAGGGAAATATTTTAACAGGCGATCATATTATATATATGTATGCGAAACATATGAAAGCAAGAGGCATACTTAAGGATAATACCGTTGTCTGTACCGTAATGTCCAATTTTGGATTCTTAAAAGCCATGGAGGCCGAAGGGATTGATTGTGTTGTTACGGACGTGGGAGATAAAAATGTATATGCCGCCATGGCGAAGAACGGCTACAGACTCGGAGGCGAGCAGTCGGGACATATAATTCTTTCCAAGTTCGCAACAACCGGAGACGGACTTATAACAGCCATTAAATTAATGGAAGTTATGATATCTTCCAAGAAATCCGTGGGAAGCCTTGCAAGCGGGATGAAGGAATATCCTCAGGTGCTTATCAATGTGAAGGTTGACGATAAAGATGCGGCAATGAAAAATGAAGAAGTGCTTGAAGAAATCAAAAAAACAGAGAAGATTCTCGGCAAAGAAGGTCGTGTATTGGTAAGAAAGAGCGGAACCGAACCGGTGGTCAGGGTTATGGTGGAAGCGAAAGACGACAGGACATGCCGTGAAGAGGCAGAACATTTGGCAGACTTTATTAAGGATAAATGCAATTGAGTGTTTCTGCCGATAAGTCTGTTTACGGATAATTGATTTCATAACGGTGACAGATATGAATATGATAAAGATAAAAGCATATGCCAAAATAAATATTGCTCTTGACGTGCTTGACAGAAGAGATGACGGATACCACGATGTTCGTATGATAATGAATCAAATAGGGTTACATGATGTTGTATCGCTAAAGCTTAATGACTCAGGTGAAATCAGCCTGTCGTCAGATTCTTCGGACATACCTCGGGACGGTTCCAATCTTGCTTACAAAGCCGCCGTACTGTTCTTTGAAGCTTTGGCGGAGAAACATAATAAAAAGGACGGAGTAAGCATACATATAGAGAAGAACATACCCGTAAGCGCCGGGCTTGCGGGGGGGAGTACGGATGCTGCAGCGGTATTGAAGGGTTTAAACGAACTGTATAATTTTATCCTGACAAGAGATGAATTGCTCAATATGGGAGCGTCGATAGGATCGGACGTACCGTATTGTATAATGGGAGGATGTGCATATGCATATGGCAGAGGTGAAAAACTCAGACACCTTGAAAGTCCGGATAAGGCATATGTCCTTCTTGTTAAACCCGGTTTCGGAGTTTCAACCGGCGAAGCATACGGAGCGATTGATAAAGCTTCCGACAATATTCATCCAGACGTTTCTTCAATAAAGAAGATTTTGGATGAGAAAAGCGCAAGCATTGCGGATATTGCTCCGTACATGGGCAATACATTTGAAAATGTCATATGCAGCGCTCATCCGGTCCTAAAAGATATTATTGACGGGATTGAAAAAACCGGACCGATAAAAACAATGATGAGCGGCTCCGGACCTTCGGTTTTTGCTATGTTTGAAAGAAAAGAAGAGGCAGAAAACGCGGCAAATAAATTAAAGTCGGAATATTCAAATCTTGATATTTATGTTACTGAGTTGATATAATGTAATTCCTAATTAATGTATACATAATATGATTACATAATCAGGCAGAATTTATGTTATGAACGTAATGCAATTTGTTCATGTGAATTATTTTAGGGAGAATTTTTATGCAAGACGCAAAAATAGATGACAATATGAATCTGCCGCTCAGAGAGGTGGTATTTCTTAAACTCAGACAAGCTATTTTACAGGGCGAAATGCAGCCCGGTGAGAGACTTATGGAGATACAGCTCGCTAATATGCTGGGCGTAAGCAGGACGCCCGTAAGGGAAGCCATAAGAAAGCTTGAACTTGAGGGGCTTGTGAAAATGATACCGAGACGCGGTGCGGAAGTTGCAAGCATAACGGAAAAAGATATGCGTGATGTGCTTGAGGTGAGGACGACGCTTGAGGATCTTGCGGTGGCTTTGGCCTGTGAAAGAATAACAAAGTCTCAGATTACACAATTAAAGGAAGCCAATAAATTATTTGACAAAGCCGTGGAAGCAGGGGATATATTTGACATAGTAGATGCGGATGTAAAATTCCACGACATTATTTACAAGTCAACAAACAATCTTCGCCTTATGCAGATGCTTAATAATTTAAGAGAACAGTTATACAGATATCGTCTTGAATATATAAAAAATGAATCTTCGCACCAGACTTTGATAAAGGAACACAACAGTCTGATAGAATATATAGAGAACGGAGATAAGGAAAAGGCCTGCGATTTAATAAGAGAACATATAACCAATCAGGAAAAAGATATTGAAAGAACAATATCCGAAAGCTGATAAAAGTAATAGTAAGAGTTAAAAGAAGGGATACCGTACAGTGAGGTGACCGCCGAAAGCCGGATTGAAAATCTGACGATCGGAAGGTCGGTACACAGCCGGTATCCCTTTTTATGTCATATTTAATTATTAACAGAAACAAATGCAGTCAGTTGAGTGTTATGCACGTATTAATATATAATGCAATAATCTACGACAATCAATCCTTCCTTCTGTAATTAAGCTGATCTTTGCCGTATTTATTAAGGAGGTCCTGCTTCATTTCATACAGAGGTCTTGACAGGTCTACATGTATGGTATGAGGATTTAAAAGTCGTTTGGATTCTTCCCATAAGGTATCCTGTTCTTTTTTGCAATATTCCTGAATTTCCCTGATCGGACGCGGATTGAATAAACATTGTCCGGATTTGAATATAAGTTCAAGCATAGGCCTTATTGTATATTCTCCGCTGTGCATAATTGTTTGCTTCCAGGTTTCAATCGGGTCGAAGAGCAGAATGTCGTCCCGTTCTGAATATGTTTCGTAATCCAGGGTGATAAGGTCTGCTACAATCTTTCCTTCGTTATTGTATACTCTGTAAAGAGACTTATTGCCGGGGTTGGTAATCTTGACAGAGTTTTCCGATATTTTTATTTTGGGAATAAATTCTCCGTTTTCTTCTATTGCCGCAAGCTTATATACGCCTCCGAAGGAAGGATTGCCTTCCGCAATAATCATTCTTGTGCCTATGCCCCAGGAATCTATCCTTGCTCCCTGATCCTTCAAAGAGGAAATCAGGTTTTCGTCCAAATCTCCGGATGCCGATATTTTTACTTCACATAAGCCTGCTTCGTCAAGCATTGTACGTGCCCGTTTCGTAAGATACGCAAGGTCTCCGGAATCAATTCTTATACCGCACCTGTTCATATCTTTGCCGTTTTCTTTCATTTCCTTAAATACCCTTATGGCATTAGGCACACCCGAGCGCAGCGTGCTGTATGTATCTACCAGAAGAGTGCAGTTGTCCGGGTAAATCTCAGCATATGTTTTAAAGGCTTCATATTCATTGTCAAATGACATTATCCATGAATGTGCGTGAGTACCGAGTACAGGGATGTCAAACATCTTGCCGGCAAGAACATTGCTTGTTCCGCTGCAGCCGGCAATATATGCGGCTCTTGTACCGTATATGCCGGCATCGGGACCCTGTGCTCTTCTGAGTCCGAATTCAAGTATCGCATTATCGCCTGCGGCGTGTTTTATTCTTGCGGCCTTGGTGGCTATAAGACTTTGGTGATTAACGATGTTTAAAACCGCGGGTTCAATAAGCTGTGCTTCGATAATCGGTGCTACGATTTTAATTATCGGTTCTTTAGGGAGGATTACGGACCCTTCCGGAATGGCATATACATCTCCGGTAAAACGGAAATCAGACAGATATGCAAGAAAATCATCTTCAAAGTATCCCGTGCTTCTGAGATAATCTATATCTTCGGATGTGAATGACAGATTTTTAATATAGTCCGCCATTTGTTCTATTCCGCAGCATATGGAATATGCGCCTCCGAAGGGATTTGTTCTGTAGAATACATCAAATACCACCGTATTATTCTTTTTTGATTTAAAGTATCCCTGCATCATGGTTAATTCATACAGATCCGTTAATAATGATAAATCTCTTGGCATATGGTTGTCCCCCGCTGTTATAGTTCATGATAAATGTAAATATAAACCGTTATATATTATTACGGAGAATAAAGCAAGATAAATTCACTGCATAAAATAAAAAGTCATTGTATCGGCAAGGATTCGAAATTAAGACGAATCTCATAATACAATGACTTTTATATATTCGGTGGGCACCGAATTATTTTTTCTTCTTCTTTGGCTGTTCGAGAGGCTTGTTGCCCTTCATCGCATGAACATTTGTGATATAAACACCGCTTATCTCGGCTTTTACATTGGTATTGGTCGGAACCAAATCAAAAACTTCGCGGGATGCAACAAGCGAAACTATTTGAGGACCTATTTTAGCTTTCACGATATCCACTTTACGATTGCGGTATTTTGCAGGTGTAGATTCGAGAACACTTTTAGGGAACCCCGCCTCGGAAATCTTCATTTTCTTCTTTCCGATGACATAAATTGTAACTGTCTGTTTTGTTGCATCGATTTGTTCCTGCTGTTCATTCATCTGCTTCTTTCTCGGCCTTACAAATCCGAAGTAGAATATTATAAGAGCAGCGATAAGAGCGGCAACGACAATAAGAAGTATAAGCCACAAGTCCATAAATAATCTCCTGAAAATAATAAATATTATCTGATAAAATCACTGATTTTGAATTATACCATATTTAAGGTGTGTAATAAAAGTGCATATTAAAAAAGATTATTTACCGCCGTTTCTTATAAATGAGTCTTCAACAGCGGATCTCACGGTTTCAGGAAGAGCTTTTTGCTCTTCTCTTGTCAAATCGGAAGTTGTTATCGGAGGGAGGAATTCAAGTACTACTTTCTGACGACTGAGCCATGGGAACTGTCTTTCCCATACCTCTCTTGTATTTGTAATTGAAAACGGAACTATTCTCGCATCGGTTTTTTGTGTCAGCTTGAAGCTTCCGGATTGAAAGGTATCTGTTCCGGCGCCTAAATTTCGTTTACCCTCAGGAAAGATGAGCATACTCGTTCCGTTTTTAATATAATCTATGGCTGTCATAATGGTTCCGAGATTTTGTTTTATATTATCCTTTTCCAGATAGAGACAGCCTATTCTGGACATCCAGTTGCTTACAACCGGGAACTTTTTTAATGCGTCTTTTGAAATTATCGAAGTAAGAAACGGAAGGTATTGATATGTGATGATTACGTCAAAATATCCTCTGTGATTACCCATAAATACAACAGGCTCATCCTTTGGAATATTTTCCGTTCCCTTTACGGTTACGTCGGCCGCAATCGCGGACAGACAGGAGAATCCCCAGTTAATAATTTTTACGGAGAATTTCTGCCCCTTTTCTTTATTTGATCTTCCGATAAAATATCCGATGGGAAGAAGGAAAAGCCAGCTTATTATCATGAAGAAAATAAGAAAGGCATATCCTGCGATGGTTCTAAAAAAATTCATTCTTTTACATATCCTTTTGCGTTGTCGGAATAATGAAGATTATAGTCATTTGTAATAAAGACGGCCTCAACATTATCTGTTTTATTAATTAATTCCATACCTTTTTCAAGTCCGAGAATAAATGTTAATGTACTTAAGCAGTCACCCTCGAATGAGTTTTTGGATATAATTGTGGTCTGGAGAAGGTTATTTTCTATTGGATAACCCGTTCTCGCATCCAATATGTGATGATAATATTTTCCGTCGGATGCCGTGAAACCGCGTTGATATGTTCCCGATGAAACGACTGACATATCGGAGATACTCAAGGTTGCGGATGTGTCGGAACTTGAGCCGAAGGGCTTTTGCACGCCTATATTAAAAGATTCGTCACCTTTTCCGCCTACACAGAGAACATTTCCGCCGAGATTTATTATTGCATGGTGTACATTATTTTCCAATAAATATACCTTTATCTTATCGGCTATATAGCCTTTGGAAACGGCTCCGAGATCCAGTTTGGTTTCGCTCGGTTTATTAATGACCCATGTGCCGTTGGGATCGGATTCGTCTTTCGGGTGTACTGACACCTTGCTGTCGTCCACATACTTTAAAGCGTTATCTATTGACTCTTTGGACGGAACAGTTGAATTATTTGTTCTGTTTGTAAAATCCCAGAGTTCAGACACGCTTCCTATGGAAAGTTGAAACGCTCCGTCACTCATGGATGAATATTTAAGAGCGTCGTCAATCATATGCCCCATTTCCGCAGGCATTTCATCAGTTATATTGTGATTGATTTTCCAAAGCAAGGAATTTTCGTCATACATGGAAAACAAATCCGCATATGTATCGCATATATTTAAAGCGTTATCAATAACCTGTTTGTCAACATTGTCATAAGAACTGACAGAAACTATGGTATCCAGCTTAAATCCTTCCGATTTAATCGGTGTATCGATGATAACGGAACCGGAGCTGCATCCGGACAGTATGACGCCGGATGAAACTGCCGCACAGGAAGCTAAGCATATAGTTTTAAAATTCATAAAAAGTCTCCTTAATATATTCAGATAAATTATTATATATTATAGTGAAGGATTTGTCCTTATAAATATAAATTAGTGTTTGGGAAATACTAATTATATGTTATAATATCACGGAATAATCAATTAAGCCTCAGGGCTTATTATGGGAGGTATTAGATGTATTATTATGTATTTCGTAAGAACGTAAATGATGCAAGTATCAAGAACTGTGAGAAGTTCACTGACTTGGAAGAAGCAAAGGCCGGTGCTCAGGAAGAAGAATATTACAGAAGCCATGCCAACAGCCAGGCTGAGAGAGATTCATGGAGAGTTGTTCTTGCAGAATCCGAAGAGAAATGGGAAGATTTAACATCTGACGCTCACGAATATAAAGAATTAGATTACAATGCATAAAAATAAGCGAGAGGGTTTTGCGGTATGTTTTGAATTGCCGTTACCGTCTCGCTTTTTATATTTTATTCAATTCGGCTTAAATATCTGTTATTTGAAATCGTTTTTATCATCTTCAGTCGTTTAATCCCATGATGTCAAATGAACTTCTCCGGTATTCAAAACCTTTTTTTCGCCGTTGTTTTTGTTTATCACAATAAGAGCGCCGTCATCGTCTATGTTTTCTACAAGTCCGCATTGTGTTATGCCGTCCGTTGTGAATGTTATGTTTTTTCCTATAAGGAACGAATGTTGTCTGTATATGTCAATTAATTCTCGGGAACCGGTTCTGTCTGTCCAATACATTAACTTTTTCCACAATACGGCGGCAATTCGGCTTCTGTCCGCGGAATTGTCTTCGCCCTCCGAACCGCTTTCAACGGAACCTGCGATATTTTGCAGTTCATCCGGAAAATCGGACGTATTGCAGTTGATGCCTATGCCGATAATAATATAATGATCGATGGCTTCCGTCAGAATTCCGGAAATCTTTTTTCCGTATAAAAAGAGGTCGTTTACCCATTTAATTGACGTGTCAACTCCCATGACTTCAAGAAGAGTCTCATATTCCGCCACACATGCGGCAATGGTTGTTTTAAGTATCACCGGATCTCTCATGCAATTCATATCCCTTATCAATGTAAGATAGACGCCGGAATGGGGAGGAGAAAAGAAAGGTCTTCCCTGTCTTCCCCGACCGGCAGTCTGCTCGTCGGCGCATATACATATTCCGTCGGCGGCTTCTTTATTTGCTATAAGATGCTTTGCGAAGTTGTTGGTAGAGTCCGTTGAGTCAAAAAAATACAGGCGGGGATGATCCTTATCCATGTATTTAAGTATGTTTTTTTCGGAAAAATCGTTATAAGTCATAATATGCTCCGTTATATAGTTTAATTTTTTTAAATATGCTAATATTATACAAGTAAAATGAAATAAATACATAATATTTTTAAGTTAAATACAATTATCGCTATAGGATATTTATTTTTTTAAGGATTTCTGTTAATCTATACATATATATCAAGCAGATAGTAAAAGGGTATTTATGTCTCTTAGATTATCTTAATTGACAAAGAAAGGATGGGAATATTAAATGCCAAAAAGATTTAATAAGGTTTTAGTGGCCAACCGTGGAGAAATTGCGATGCGTATATTCAGAGCGTGTCATGATTTGGGACTTACGGCAGTTGCTATTTATTCAAATGAGGATATAAATGCGCTTTTCAGAACAGAGGCGGATGAGTCATATCCTATCGGGGATAATTACAGTCCTCTCGGAGCATACTTAAATATCCAAAGGATTATAGACATTGCAAAGACTCATAACGTAGACGCAATTCATCCGGGTTACGGCTTCCTTGCCGAAAATGCCGAATTTGCGAGAGAGTGTGAGAAAGCCGGAATCAAATTTATCGGACCTAAGTCAGATATATTGGATATGATGGGAGATAAGCTTTCGGCAAAGGAAATGGCTTTAGCATGTAATGTTCCTACGATACCGGGAACCGAAAAACCTCTTGCAAGCAGAGAAGAAGCCGAGAAACTTGCGGCGGAATTCGGTTTCCCAGTTATTTTAAAGGCGGCGGCCGGCGGCGGCGGACGAGGCATGAGACGCTGCGATACCATCGAAGAAGTGGGAGTAAACTTTGACCTTGTTAAGGCAGAAGCAAAGAAAGCTTTCGATAATGACGATATCTTTATGGAAAAATTTTTGGTTGAGCCTAAACATATCGAAGTTCAGATTCTCGGAGATGAACACGGAAATATAGTTCATCTCTATGAGCGTGACTGTTCTCTTCAGAGAAGATTCCAAAAAGTTGTTGAATTTACTCCTGCATTTTCGCTCCCTGCAGATGTAAAGCAAAATATTTTAAATGATGCGTTAAAGTTAGCGGAACATGTTAAGTATACCAATGCAGGTACTCTTGAATTCCTTGTTGATAAAGACGGTAATCACTATTTTATAGAGATGAATCCGAGAATACAGGTAGAGCATACGATTACGGAAATGTGTACGGGTATTGACCTTGTTCGTTCACAAATTCTCATTGCCGAGGGTTATGAATTATCCGATGATATGATCGGAATTAAATCCCAAGAGGATATTCACCAGAACGGATATGCAATTCAGTGCCGTGTAACAACCGAAGACCCATCTAACAACTTCGCACCTGATACGGGTAAGATAACATCATATTTTTCACCGGGAGGTTTCGGTGTGCGTCTTGACGGAGCGACATCCGGCGTAGGTGCCGTTATCAGTCCTTATTACGATTCTCTTCTCGTTAAGATAACATGTTGGGACAATACATTTGAGAA
Source organism: Lachnospiraceae bacterium (assembly GCA_022769005.1). Lineage (GTDB taxonomy): Bacteria > Bacillota > Clostridia > Lachnospirales > Lachnospiraceae > UBA4285. The sequence continues at coordinate 57,219 of JALEKK010000018.1, read as the reverse complement.
TGCATGCAAGAAGACGCTCAGAGCCATTCAGGAGATAAGAATCAGCGGAGTTAAAACAAATATCGGATTTATTTCCAACATTCTTACCAATAAGACATTTATCGAAGGCAAATGTCATACAAAATTTATTGATGAGACACCTGAATTATTTAATCTTGACAACGGCGAAGACAAGGCAACCAAGATGCTTAAGTATATTGCCACAAAGACCCTTGCGGAATCGGGACACCATAAGAGATATGACGACGTTCGTATACCTCCTCTCACGGGACATAAGCCTGACGGCTTAAAACAGCTTCTTGACAGTAAGGGACCTAAGGCTGTTGCAGACTGGGTAAAAGAGCAGAAAAAAGTTCTTATTTGTGATACCACGACGAGAGACGCTCATCAGTCTCTTCTTGCAACACGTATGAGATCTAAGGATATTGTCGAAGCCATGGATGCCACAAGCGAGATTGAAGCGGACGCTTTTTCTCTTGAATGTTGGGGAGGTGCGACGTTTGACGTTGCATACAGATTCCTTCATGAATCACCATGGGAGAGACTTGACAAGATAAGAGAAAGAGTTCCGAACATCCTTCTTCAAATGCTTCTCAGAGGATCTAATGCCGTAGGATATACGAATTATCCCGATAATGTAATAAGAGAATTTGTAAAGCATGCTGCTAAAAGCGGAATTGACGTATTCAGAGTTTTTGATTCACTGAACTGGATTCCGGGCATGGAAGTTGCCATGGATGAAGTGCTTAATCAGGGTAAGATTTGTCAGGCTACTCTTTGTTATACCGGAGATATCCTTGATCCGAACCGTGATAAGTATACGTTAAGTTATTATATTAATATGGCAAAAGAGCTTGAAAAGCGCGGTGCTCACATGATTGCCGTTAAGGATATGGCAGGTCTGTTAAAGCCTTATGCGGCCAAGAAACTTGTTTCGGAACTTAAGCAGGCCGTAGGCGTTCCTATTCAGGTTCATACACATGATACGTCGGGCAACCAGGTGGCAGCCGTTCTTATGGCCGTTGAAGCAGGAGCCGATGTTGTGGATCTTGCCATTTCTTCATTGTCAGGTCTTACTTCTCAGCCTTCTCTTAATGCTGTTGTTGCGGCATTGCAGGGAACAGAGAGAGATACGGGACTTGACCTCGGCAGACTTCAGCACCTTACGGATTACTGGGAAGATGTTCGTAAAAGATATTCTTCGTTTGAGTCGGGACTTGTATCTCCGGCTACGGATATTTACAGATATGAGATTCCGGGAGGCCAGTATACTAATCTTAAGCCACAGGTTGAGAGCCTCGGACTCAAGGATCGTTTCCTTCAGGTGAAGGAGAATTACAAGGTCGTTAACGACATGCTCGGAGACATTGTTAAGGTAACGCCTTCATCAAAGATGGTCGGAGATCTTGCAATATTTATGACTCAGAATGAGCTCACTCCTGACAACATCGTTGAAAAGGGCAAATATCTTGCATTCCCTGATTCGGCAATAAGTTATTTTTCAGGCATGATGGGACAGCCTGCATGGGGATTCCCTAAGGATTTACAGGAGGTTGTTCTTAAAGGCGTAAAACCTATTACTTGCCGTCCTGGTGAAATGCTTGAGCCTGCGGATTTCGACGCCATGAAAAAGGAAGTACAGGAATTCTGTCATGATGCCGAAGACAGAGATGTTATTTCATATGCTCTCTATCCTAAGGTATTTAAGGACTTTGTTAAGTCTCAGGATGAATTCGGATATACTACGGAACTTGTTTCACATGTTTATTTCCACGGTCTTGATAAGGGTGAAACAACTAAAGTCAACATTGCCAACGGAAAGACATTAAACATTAAGTTCTTAGACTTCGGAGATATTGACTCAGACGGAATGAGGACGGTGGTATTTGAATTGAACGGTATCCGCCGTGAAGTTCAGGTTCCGGATGAAGAAGCTCAGAAGACAATTATTAAAGTGCCTATGGTTAATCCGGAAGATAAATCACAGGTAGGAGCTTCAATTCCGGGTGCAATAGCCAACATTGCCGTTAAGGTGGGAGACAAAGTTGAAGAGAACCAGACCATTGCAACCATCGAAGCAATGAAGATGGAAACGGCGGTTATTGCCGGAATGAGCGGTGTGGTTGAAGAAATACTCGTAAAAGAGGGCGACACCGTTAAAGGCGGACAGCTCCTTATGAAACTGTCAGAAGGCTGATGCGATATGGTTATGCCGTAAATTAATAAAATCCGTATCCGGAATGAGATTATAATTGTGTTTTGATAAATATTTATAATAGGTAACGGAAATTGGAAAAAGGACCGCAGAGATGAATGCAGTGTCCTGAAAAGTAAGATTATAATCTTACTTTTCGGGCGGTATGCAGAGATGTCTCGCGGTCCTTTTTGTGTTTCGGTACAGGATAGAGTCGAAACGGGTGAAGCGGATATGCGAATATTATGAAACAATAAACTGAAAGTAAATAAAGAATAAACTTAAAAAACACATCGTTTTTTTTAAGTTCGTTTAAGGTTACGAATGTATCATGCACATTGTATAGAGATATACATTCCTACAAAACAAACAAAACAAACAGAATAAGCCCTTACGGTTTCAGATTTTTGCAAAACCCTAATATTTTGTGATACTAATAAATAATCCCTAATAAATAATAATCCCAAAAACTTTTCGCAGTATGAAACCGTAGGGGCTTGTTTGTTTAAATGTGACAGGACCGCAAAACAACATTAATTAAAGACATACCCTTTGAGAATATCGGAATGTAAGTTTTTATATACAATTTTATAAGATATAATATTTTCTGAATAATCTACTTTACGGTAGATTATTTTTATTATACGGAGAAATTGAGAATTCTATAATATCTTTACTTATCGGCATCAAACCTTTAAAGTATAGATTAGTTTGTAAAACCTAACGCTTATGCGGACAGGTTAATATAATCAGATGTTAGGAGTTAATATGAAATTATTAAATAAAAAAACAGGAATAATCGGAGTGTGCATGATGGCGGCAGGTACGGTAATTCTTTCCGGATGTAAGACATTTTCCGGTACGGATACTTCCAATCAGGAAATGGAAGCAAGAGACTATGAAGCTTTTATGAAGCATACCGCAGACGTATATAAGAACTATGTAACTCTCGGTGAATACAAAGGCCTTAAGACGACGGCGGTAGACAGATCCTCCGAAAATATCAGCGATTCGGCCGTTGACGGAGCGATTCAGGAATTGATTTCAAAGAGTAAGAAAACGGAAGATATAACGAACGGAGGAACAACGGCCTCCGGAGATCAGATAGTTCTTAATTATACGGGAACCATAGACGGTAAGCCATTTGACGGCGGAACCGCTTCGGATCAGACTTATACGATAGGTTCCGGGCAGTATATAAGCGATTTGGACAAGGGGCTTGTGGGGCTGCAGGCAAATAAGGATTATGACATACCGGTAAAATTCCCGGACGATTATTCATCTGAAGCATTAAAAGGAAAAAATGCGGTATTTAAGGTTCATATTACAAAAATTACAAGAACAACAACTCCCGAAGCCAATGACGAGTGGGTAAAAGATAACCGCAAGATGTTTAAAAATTTCGGATACGGAGAACCGGAGAACATAGGCGAACTCAAAAACAACATAAAGGAGTCTATGGCTAAACAGGCAAAGCAAAATAACGATATTGCGGAATTTGAAACGGTATATAATCAGATTTTGGAAAAAACGGAAATCAAGGGTTATCCGGAAGAAGAAAAGAATGCTCTTGAAAATACATATAAAGAGAATATTAAATCTCAATATGAACAGTACGGTTCCGCATACGGAGTACAGTCATACGATGATTATATTCAGAAGGTATACGGAAAGAACGAAGAAGAATTTTCTAAATATGTACAGGATACAACGGAGACATATCTTAAACAGAAGATGATAGTTACTCTGATTGCGAGAGAGAACCATATTAAAGTATCCACGGAAGATATTACGTTCCTCGGAGGAACTCTTGCCGCATATTACGGATTTGACGATTTTAATGCATTAATCAAGCAATACGGTAAGAAAATAAACTGCGAACTGGGATACCAGAGCCTTTATTCAAAAGTTGCATCATATGTTATAAGTGTTTCGGAGCGCGGCGATTCAAATGAATCCAAAGGACAGACAACTGAAAACAATGCAAATGAGAGTACACAGGCCGTCGAAACAACCGGAACAACGGAGACAACGGAGGCAAAGGAGACAACCGGAAACTAAGAAACAAAGTCATAAAAGATTAAAATTTGTAATCCGCGCATGAGATTATTTTGATAAATTTTGCGCCGGGACAGGGAATGACAAAACATTTTCGGGGATATGTAACCACTTGTTGTCTTGACATACTTACGACTTAATTATATTATTCAAAGAGTTTTAATGTTCAGAAAGGGTAATTTACGAATGGAAAAAAGATTGTTTACATCTGAATCTGTTACAGAAGGACATCCGGATAAAATCTGTGACATGGTATCGGATTCGATATTAGATGCAATATATGAGCAGGACCCATTTGCGAGAGTTGCGTGTGAAACTCTTACCAATACGGGATTTGTAATGGTTATGGGCGAGATTACTACAAAGGCTCAGGTTGATTTCCCTACAATTGTAAGAGATACCGTTAAGGAAATCGGTTATGATTCATCGGAAAAGGGATTTGACGGTAATATTTGTGCCGTAATGGTTGCTGTTGATAAGCAGTCACCTGACATTGCTCAGGGTGTTGATACGGCCATTGAAGTAAGAGAATCCGACAAATCGGATGCTGAACTTGATGCCGTAGGTGCGGGAGATCAGGGAATGATGTTCGGTTTTGCGACTAACGAGACGCCTGAATTCATGCCTTACTCCGCAGCTCTTGCACATAAGCTCGCAAGACAGCTTACAAAGGTAAGAAAAGACGGTACACTTGTATATCTTCGTCCGGACGGTAAAACACAGGTTACGGTTGAATATGATGAGAACAATAAGCCTGTAAGACTTGATGCCATTGTTGTTTCATCACAGCACTCACCTGAAGTTACTCAGGAACAGATTAAGAGCGATATCAGAAAGTATGTTATCGATGCCGTTGTTGACGGCAACATGATTGATGACGATACAAAGATTTACATCAATCCTACGGGTCGTTTCGTTATCGGAGGTCCTAACGGTGATTCGGGACTTACGGGCCGTAAGATTATCGTTGATACATACGGCGGAGCAGCAAGACACGGAGGCGGTGCATTTTCAGGCAAGGACTGCACAAAGGTTGACCGTTCCGCGGCATATGCGGCACGTTATGTTGCAAAGAACCTTGTTGCGGCAGGCATTGCAGATAAGCTTGAAATCCAGGTTTCATATGCCATCGGCGTTGCAACACCTACATCGATAATGGTTGATACATTCGGTACCGGCAAACTCAGCGAGGATAAGATTGTAGAGATTATCCGTAAAGAGTTCGACCTCAGACCTGCGGGAATTATCAAGACTCTTGACCTCAGACGTCCTATCTACAAGCAGACGGCAGCTTACGGACATTTCGGCCGTACTGATGTCGATCTTCCATGGGAGAAGCTTGACAAGGTAGATGACCTTAAGAAGTACGTACTCTGATACTTTATAATACAAAGACATAGATATGCAAAGAATAAGGTTTCTTGTATATACTATGTCTTTTTTTGGGTAAAGAAACAGGCGTCCTGTTTTACATTCTTTTAATATTTTAATTCTTTTATTTTATATAGCCATTGTATATAATGGGGGTTACGGTTATAAGATTGAGAGGGGTAGTATATGTCATCTACAGATATTGGTATAGATTTAGGAACGGCAAGTATACTTGTATATATAAAAGGCAAAGGCGTTGTATTAAAGGAGCCTTCGGTAGTTGCATTTGACAAAGAAACTAACAAGATTAAAGCTATCGGTGAAGAAGCAAGACTTATGATCGGCAGAACGCCGGGAAACATAGTCGCTGTCAGACCTCTTAGACAGGGAGTTATCTCTGATTACAGAGTAACGGAAAAAATGCTTAAATATTTCATACAAAAGGCATATGGAAAGCATATGTTCAGAAAGCCGAGAATAAGCGTATGTGTACCTTCCGGCGTAACTGAAGTTGAAAGAAAGGCCGTTGAAGACGCAACCATTCAGGCCGGGGCAAGAGAAGTTGCCATAATTGAGGAGCCTATTGCGGCTGCAATAGGCGCCGGAGTGGACATTTCAAAGCCATGCGGCAATATGATCATAGATATCGGCGGCGGTACAACGGATATAGCCGTTATCTCTCTCGGTTCGACGGTTGTAAGCGCATCCATTAAGATTGCGGGTGATGACTTTGATGAGGCGATTGTTCGTTACATGAGAAAGAATCATAACCTGTATATCGGTGAAAGAACGGCTGAAGAGATTAAAATAGAAGTAGGATGCGTATACCCTCTTCCTGAGGTTAAGAAAATGACGGTTAAGGGAAGAAACCTTGTAACGGGACTTCCTAAATCAGTGGAAATCAGTTCCGATGAGACTGAGGCTGCCCTCAGAGAGGCAACAACTCAGATTGTGGACGCGGTTCATACGGTTTTGGAACAGACTCCTCCGGAATTGGCTGCGGATATTGCGGACAGAGGAATTATCCTTACGGGGGGAGGAAGTCTCCTCAGAGGCTTGGAAGAACTTATAGAATCTAAAACAGGTATACATACCGTAACAGCCAAGGATCCAATGACTGCGGTTGCTGTGGGAACAGGTAAATTCGTAGAATTTATGGCCGGAGAAAGAGACAGTAAGGACGAGTAAATGAACAACGGACAGGAATCGGAACATATAACCATAGAGGGAAATGTTTCAAGAATTACATTCAGAAATGATGATAACGGGTATTCCGTCTTTACTTTAATTACAGACAATAATAAAGAAGAACGCTGCGTCGGTTTGTTTATTGAGCTTCACGAGGGAGACAGATTGGAGCTTAAGGGCGAATATACTGAACATTCCAAGTACGGCAGGCAATTCAGCGTTAAGACATACAAGACAGTAGAGCCTCTCTCAAGAGAGGCTTTTTTTGGATTTTTAAAGAACGGAGGAATTCCCGGAATCAGAGAGGCCACCGCAAAAAAAATCATAAACGAATTCGGTGACAATGCATATGATATTATGCTTAACGCACCTCAGACACTTGCGGCGGCCGTAAAAGGAATATCAAAAAAGAAAGCGGAAGAATATCAAAAGGTTCTTCAGGCCAACAGGAATTCCAACGACCTTTCAATTTATGTGCAACAGTACGGAATAAGCATAAAAACAGCCGCGAAAATATATGAATTTTACGGTGATAAGGCATATTCGGTAATAAAAGAAAATCCATACAGGCTTATTGAGGATATTAAAAATATAGGCTTTAAAACCGCCGATCAGATTGCGATAAAAACGGGAGCGTATGAAAATTCGTCTTTCAGAATAAAGGCTGCCGTAATATACAGCCTGGAACAGGCCGCAGCCAACGGACATACATATTTGCCAAAGAGTGTATTGTACGGATATATAGGCAACCTGATAAAAGATGTCAATAAATCAGATGTGGATTTATGTCTTGAAAAAATGGATATTGACAACAAAATTATCATTAAATACAACACCCCAGAGGATGAGAGCGAAACAGGGGTAAGCGGAGCTGCGGCCGATGAAACATTATCTCCGGAAGATCTTTTCAGGGAACTTGAATCTGAATCATCGGAAAATGCAGGCCTGCATGCCAAAGATGCTTCCCCCGATGATATATTTGTATATCTTCCTCTTTACTACAGATTAGAATCTTCTCTTGCGTTAAGGATTCTCAGACTTGACGGAGATGTTGACAGTGTGTTTGATGATTGCGATATTGACAGGGCGGAGAAGAGAAGCGGGATAACACTTGACGACCTTCAAAGAAAGGCTGTAGATGGTTCTGTCAACAACGGAATTTTTGTAATTACGGGAGGACCCGGAACGGGAAAGACCACCGTAATAAAGACCATAATAAATGTATTTGAAAACAAAGGTTTCTCGATATCCCTTGCCGCTCCCACGGGGAAGGCGGCTAAAAGGCTCAGCGAATCCACCGGAAGAGAGGCGGGCACCATACACAGATTACTGGGGTTCAAACCGCAAAGTGAAAATATTGACGATGAAGTAAATGTGCAGTTTGAATATAATGAAACGAATAAGCTGAAAACGGATGTAATTATTATTGATGAAATGTCCATGGTTGATTTAAATATCATGTATTCTCTGATTAAAGCGGTAAATGTAGGTACGAGACTCGTTCTTGTCGGTGATGCGGATCAGCTGCCGAGCGTTGGGGCGGGTAATGTCCTGTGGGATATAATCAAATCCGGCTGTATTCCCGTGGTTAAGTTAGAGAAAATATTCAGGCAGGATGCCGTAAGTGACATCGTTGCAAACGCTCATAGGATTAACAGAGGCGAAGGTGTGGATTTACACAAAAAGAGTAATGATTTCTTTTTTATTAAAAGGGATAATCCCAATGATATTATTAATGCAATATATGCGCTGCTGCATGACAAGCTGCCTAAATATGTCGGATGCGACTCTAAAGACATACAGATTCTTGCGCCTTCCAAAATGACGGACGTAGGAGTAAACAGATTAAATGAAATAATGCAGTCTCTGCTTAATCCTCCGTCGGAAAGCAGGGATGAGATTGAGGTATTCGGTAAAATATACAGAGCCGGAGACAAAGTAATTCACATAAAAAATAATTACAACATGGAATGGAGAAAGTACGACGGTTTTGGAATGTCAACCGAGGGAGTCGGAGTATTTAACGGAGATACCGGTTTGATCCGCGGCATAGACCGTTCGGTAGGAGAGGTTGAGGTTGTATTTGACGACGGCAGATATGTCACATACAGCAAATCGGAATTGGAACAACTGGAACCGGCCTACGCTTTGACGGTTCACAAGGCTCAGGGAAGTGAATATCCGGCAGTAATAATACCGATGTACAATGTTCCGAGAATGCTGCTTAACAGAAGGCTTTTATATACTGCCGTTACACGTGCCAGGAAATGCGTATGTCTTGTCGGTGTTGAAGAAATATTCAATAAAATGAAAGACAATGAATATGAATTGAAGAGATATTCGACATTTGATAAAAGGCTTAAAGAGGCGTATGCGGAATTCATGTAAACGGAGCAGTGAAATCGGGTTATGTATGAAACATGTGCGAGTTACACGGTGCCTGTAACATAAAGCGCGAGACAGTGCTTACAGATAAACAGTGCATTATAATTCCTGAAATTGCACTTAATATAATAAAAAAAGACAAATATGCCGAAAGGTTTACGATATTGAAAAGGAGTGATGACAATCGTTTGAAAATATATTTAATATCATATTAAACGCCGTATTTCCGAAGATATGTCCGGTGTGCGGCGAAATTACGGCAAAAGGTGAATTTCACGGTATATGTGAAAAGATTTTTATACCCACTTCCGGTATAAGGTGTAAGAAATGCGGAAAGAGTTTGTCTTCGTTTTCCGACCCCATATGTAACGACTGTAAAGACAGAAATCATTTATATGACAGACATATTTCGGCATTTGAATATAATGAATTCTTAAGAAAAACAATATATCGGTTTAAATATGAAAATCAAAGACGGCTTGCTGATACATTTGCCCAAAAAATGTGGCAAGAATACAGCACCGAAATAACATCGTGGGACATAGACGCTTTGGTACCGGTGCCAATGAGCGATAAGAAAGTCCGTTCAAGAGGATATAACCAGGCGGAGCTGCTCGCGCTGTCTCTCAGCAAGTATTCAAGAATTCCCGCGGACCGAAATTATCTTAAAAGGATAAGGGAGACGTCACCTATGAAGGAGCTGACAGACATTGAAAGAATGTCTAACATAAGAGGCGCCTTTGAGGCGAAGGGCGATAAAATATATAAAAACGTACTTATTGTGGACGATATTTATACAACGGGCATTACATTGAGCGAGTGCGCAAAAGCCGTGAAAAATGTGGGAGTATCCGGAGTGTTCGGACTGACCGTGTGTATAGGAGCGGGGTTTTGATCCGGTATATCCCGCTTTTAAATACACGGTTGACTATAATAAAATATATATGATATATTAGAAAGGCTACGGGGTAGGTCTTTTTTTTATGCCAAAAACCTAAAGCAAATTCTACAATTATTAATAGGAGGAGTAAGAAGTGCGTACAAAGATTACATTAGAGTGTACAGAGTGCAAGCAGCGCAATTACGACACAATGAAAGAAAAGAAGCTTCATCCGGAGAGAATGGAGACAAAGAAGTATTGTAAGTTCTGCAGAAAGCATACATTACACAAAGAAACAAAGTAATTCGGCTGAGTGAGGTAGTATTATTATGAGTGAAGATAACATGGAACCTAATAAGACTGCGAAAGAAGCTGAATCTGCGGATAACGGCATCCGCTCATCATCGCAACCTGAGATTGCTCAGATTGCGCCGATTGTTTGGCCGAAAGCCGGAAGGGTTTGGATTGAGGCAATCACGGTAATTATAGTTATGGCTGCACTTGCGATTATAATTGCGGCAATGGACTTCGGTTTACGTATCGGTATCGAAGCATTAACTCAATTTTGATATGACAGGGATGAATGAAGGGGAATAGCATGAACCAAGACAATAAAGCTGAATGGTATGTTGTCCATACTTATTCGGGGTATGAGAATAAAGTAAAGGTCGATATAGAAAAAACAGTTGAAAACAGAGATCTTGGAGATGAGATCCTTGAAGTAGTTGTTCCTACAGAGCAGGTAACGGAACATAAGGAAGACGGTACAAAGAAGACCATGTCCAGAAAGATGTTCCCCGGTTATGTATTGGTTAAGATGATACAAAATGACGACACATGGTATGTAGTCAGAAACACCAGAGGAGTAACGGGGTTCGTGGGACCCGGTTCTGAGCCTATTCCTTTGACTGCAGCTGAAATAAAAGCAATGGGAATTGATCTTCCGGAAGACAAACCGAGAGAACGTATTGAATTCAAAGGTCAGGTTGGCGACAGCGTGATTATTCTTTCGGGTCCGTTTGCGGAAATGCAGGGAAAGATCAAGAGTATTAATGACAGTAGGCAGGAGCTTACTATCGTTGTAGATATGTTTGGACGCGAAACTCCGGCTGAAGTTAATTTCGGAGATGTTAGAATTATCTGATCCTGCCGTTCGTTCGCGTTCGAACGTGGGAGACAAGAAGTCGAAATACCACAATAGGAGGTGCCATAATGGCAAAGAAAGTAGAAGGATATATTAAATTACAGATTCCTGCAGGTAAGGCAACACCTGCACCACCTGTCGGACCAGCACTCGGTCAGCACGGTGTTAATATTGTAGAATTCACAAAGCAGTTCAATGCTAAAACAGCAGATCAGGGTGATCTTATAATTCCTGTTGTTATAACAGTTTATGCTGACAGAACATTTAGCTTTATCACAAAGACTCCGCCTGCTGCAGTCCTTATAAAAAAGGCATGCAACATTAAGTCAGGTTCCGGAGTACCTAACAAGGATAAGGTTGCAACTTTATCAAAGGCAGATCTTCAGAAGATTGCCGAAACAAAGATGCCTGACCTTAATGCTGCATCTCTTGAAGCAGCAATGTCCATGATTGCAGGTACTGCAAGAAGTATGGGTGTTAAGATCGAAGAGTAATAATAACGCTAAGTATTCTATGATAAAAGTGGGAGAAATCAATTGTTTGGTTTTGTAATTACCACTATGGAGGTTAAACTGAATTATGAAACGAGGAAAGAAGTATTTAGAGGCTGTTAAGAACGTTGATCAGACAGCTTTATATGATCCACAGGAAGCTTGCGGTATTGTTAAGAAGCTCGCTTCTGCAAAATTTGATGAGACAATCGAAGCACATATCAGAACAGGCTGTGACGGTCGTTATGCAGATCAGCAGATCAGAGGAGCCGTAGTTCTTCCACACGGAACAGGTAAAAAGGTAAGAGTTCTTGTATTTGCTAAGGGCGCTAAGGCTGATGAGGCGCTTGCTGCAGGCGCTGATCATGTAGGTGCCGAGGAACTTATTCCAAAGATCCAGAACGATAACTGGCTTGACTTTGATGTAGTAGTAGCAACTCCTGACATGATGGGCGTTGTAGGTAGATTGGGTAAGGTTCTCGGACCTAAGGGCCTTATGCCAAACCCTAAGGCCGGCACTGTTACAATGGACGTAACTAAGGCTATCGCCGACATCAAGGCAGGTAAGATTGAGTACAGACTTGATAAGTCTAACATTGTTCATGTTCCGATCGGTAAGGCTTCATTTGATGAAGAGAAGATTGTGGAGAACTTTGACGCACTTATGTCTGCAATCGTTAAGGCAAGACCGTCAGCACTTAAGGGTAAGTACTTAAAGAGTGTTACAATTGCTTCAACAATGGGTCCGGGCGTAAAAGTTAACACAGCAAAATTTGTTCAGTAATTTATTTATTGACAAAAATTTTGTTGTTATGATAGACTGATACACATACCTAAAGACAGCAGGTCCCCTTATGGGGTTAAAGATTTTCGCCGGCCGAGGGCATTTTAGATCGTGATTTATTATGCTTAGCCGGTGAATGCTGTATATAGAGCATTCATCGGCTTTGTTTTTAGGAATAATTATAGAGAGGAAAGAACATGGCTAAAGTTGAATTAAAGCAGCCGATTGTAGATGAGATTATATCTAATCTTGAAGGTGCACAGGGCGTTGTTCTTGCTGAGTACAAGGGTTTAACGGTAGAGCAGGACACACAGCTTCGTAAGCAACTTAGAGAAGCTGATGTTGTATACAAAGTATACAAGAACACATTGGTTAAGAGAGCTATCAAAGGTACTGAATTTGAATCTTTATCTGATGATTTAAAGGGACCTACTGCAATCGCAATCAGTACAACAGATGCTACTGCACCTGCAAGAATCCTTGCGGATTTCAGCAAGAATGCAGAAGCACTTACACTTAAATCAGGAGTTGTAGAGGGTGACTACTATGATACAGACGGTATCAAAGAAGTAGCTTCAATCCCATCAAGAGATATCCTTATCGGACGTCTCCTTGGCAGCTTCCAGTCACCTATTACCAACTTTGCACGCGTACTTAATCAGATTGCGGAAAAAGCCGGTGAAGGTGTTGCTGAAGCACCTGCAGCCGAAGAGGCTCCTGCGGCAGAGGAAGCTCCTGCAGAGGCTCAGGCTGAAGAAACAGCAGAATAATTTAATTTGTTATTTAACACGGTAATTTATAACTTTATTTTACATAGGAGACAATAAAATGACTAAAGAGGAAATCATTGAGGTAATTAAGGGATTATCAGTATTAGAGCTTAACGAACTTGTTAAGGCTTGTGAAGAAGAATTCGGCGTTTCAGCAGCAGCAGGCGTTGTAGTTGCAGCAGCAGGTGCAGGCGCAGATGCAGCAGCAGAGCAGACAGAGTTCGATGTTGAGCTTACAAGCGCAGGCGCTTCTAAGGTTAAGGTTATCAAGGCTGTTCGTGAGATCACAGGTCTCGGACTTAAGGAAGCTAAGGAATTAGTTGACGGCGCTCCTAAGGTTATCAAGGAAGGCGTAGAGAAGGCTGAGGCTGAAGAAATCAAGGCTAAGATCGAAGCTGAAGGCGGAGAAGTTACACTTAAGTAATTAAACCGAATATAATAAATCTCACCGATTAATATAATTAATCGGTGAGATTTAATTGTCTGATACGGGGAATTGTATCCGGTCGGATATATTTATCAAATTTAATGTAGTTTTTAAAAGGGTTCATAGTATGAAAGCATATTTTACATATAATTAATTGCATTCATATATGAGCCCTTTTTAAGCGTGTAATTTATAAATAAACAGATCAGGCCTTTACACATATATTCATGTGTAAGTGTGGAATTTGTTATTTTGTCCGGTATAAGTTATGCACGATATTTATATTCGGATAAATAATCAGGGAATATTTTATACTTTTATATGAATATATGTAAAAAAAGAACACGCATTTTATATTTGTCAAGAAGAATTTGACAAAATTATTTTATTATAATATGATAGAAATTACGCTATTATGGATGTATTAGCATTTGTTGGAGCTGTATATGGTTAGATACTAAAGAAATCTCTAACCTCATTGTATAAATGTATATCAGATAAATTACAAGGAGTGATGTCGTTTATGGAAAAGAACAGAATTATTCCAAAGAAATTCGGAAAAGCCACAAGAATGAGTTTTTCAAGACAGAAAGAAGTTTTGGAAATGCCAAACCTTATCGAAGTCCAGAAGGATTCATATCAGTGGTTTTTAAAAGAAGGTCTTAAGGAAGTATTTGCTGACGTTTCACCTATTAATCCGTTAAACGGAAAGCTTAGCCTCGAATTCGTTGGTTATAAATTATATGAAGATGAAGCTAAATATACAGTTGAAGAATGTAAGGAAAGAGATGCAACATATGCTGCACCTCTTAAAGTCGTTGTCAGACTGTATAATAAGGAAGATGACAGTATAACCGAAAAGGAAATATTTATGGGCGATCTTCCTCTTATGACGGATACCGGAACATTTGTAATAAACGGTTCGGAAAGAGTAATTGTCAGCCAGCTTGTAAGATCTCCGGGTATCTATTATGACATCGAAAAAGATAAATACGGTAAGAAATTTCTTTACAGTTCTCAGGTAATTCCAAACAGAGGAGCCTGGCTTGAGTATGAAACAGATGCTAATGATATTTTCTATGTAAAGGTCGATCGTAATAAAAAAGTTCCGGTAACTGTTCTCATAAGAGCATTCGGAATTGCCGGAACAGACGCCGAAATAGAAGAAGTATTCGGACATGATAACAAAAAGCTCAGAGCTACAATTGAAAAGGATAATTCTTCCGATCCTCAGAGAGAGCAGGATTATGAGGATGGTACCAGAAAGCTTTATGAAAAACTTCGTCCGGGTGAGCCTTATCAGAGGGAAAATGCCGAATCGCTTATTAACAGCATGTTCTTTGATCCTCGAAGATATGATTTGGCGCATGTGGGCAGATTTAAGTTCAATAAGAAATTATCTTTAAGAAACAGAATAACAGGTTTCACATTTGCGGAAGACGTTATTACGGAAAACGGAGAAGTTCTGGCTGAAGCCGGAGAAATCGCTACGGCGGAAGTTGCGGACAGAATACAGAATGCAGCCGTTCCTTATGTATTGTTGGAGGTTGAAGTCGAAGAAAGAGTTGCGGACTTGGAAGCCGGAGAAGATGCGGATGCAGCGACATTTGACAAGCTCGTTAAAGTTAAAAAGACAGTTAAAGTTCTTTCCAACATGATGGTTGACATTGACGGCTTTGTAACTCTTTCGGATGAAGAAAAGGAAGAAATAGGTATTACGGAACCCGTATACTACCCTGTTCTTAAGGACATTTTAGAAGAGTGCGGAGATAACAGAGAAGCCGTTATTGCTCTTCTTGCGGAAAATATTAAGGACCTCGTACCTAAGTGTATTACGGTTGATGACGTAAAAGCTTCAATCAACTATAACATGCACATCGAATACGGAATCGGAGCAAAGGATGATATAGATCACCTCGGCAACCGTAGAATCAGAGCCGTAGGAGAACTTCTTCAGAATCAGTTCAGAGTCGGTATAACAAGAATGGAGAGAGTTGTAAGAGAGAGAATGAACACTCAGGATCTTACGGCCGTTGATCCTCAGGCTCTTATAAACATTAAGCCGGTAACCGCCGCAGTTAAGGAGTTCTTCGGAAGCTCACAGCTTTCACAGTTTATGGATCAGAACAATCCTCTCGGAGAGCTTACTCACAAGAGAAGACTGTCTGCACTCGGACCGGGCGGTCTTTCAAGAGACAGAGCCGGATTCGAAGTACGAGACGTTCACTATACACATTACGGAAGAATGTGCCCTATTGAAACGCCTGAAGGACCAAACATCGGTCTTATTAACTCTTTGGCATCTTATGCAAGAATTAATAAATACGGCTTTATCGAGTCGCCTTATCGAGTGGTGGATAAGTCCGATCCTGAGAATCCGAGAGTTACGGACGAAGTAAGATATTTCACCGCAGATGAAGAAGATGATTATCATGTTGCTCAGGCTAATACGGAAATTGACGAAAACGGATATTTTGTAAAGAGAAGTATTGCCGGAAGATACAGGGAAGATAATGCTACATTTGACAAGAGAGAAATAGATCTTATGGACGTTTCTCCTAAAATGGTATTCTCGGTTGCAACATCCATGATTCCTTTCCTTGAAAACGATGATGCCAACCGTGCCCTCATGGGATCTAACATGCAGCGTCAGGCGGTTCCTCTCCTTACAACGGAAGCTCCGGTTATCAGTACCGGTATGGAGCATAAGGCAGCCATCGATTCAGGCGTGTGCGTTATTGCCGAGAAGGACGGAATAGTATCCGTTGCGGAGTCAAACAGAATTATCGTCAAAGAGGAAGACGGAAACGAAAGAGAATACAAGTTATCCAAGTTTGTGAGAAGTAACCAGAGTAACTGCTATAATCAGAGACCTATTGTATTTAAGGGCGATTTGGTTAAAAAGGGAGATGTTATTGCAGACGGAGCTTCAACGGATAACGGAGAAATCGCTCTCGGAAAGAATCCTCTCATAGGTTTCATGACATGGGAAGGCTATAACTATGAAGATGCCGTTCTTTTAAGTGAGAGACTTGTTAAAGACGATGTATATACATCTGTTCATATCGAAGAATATGAGACGGAAGCAAGAGATACAAAGCTCGGACCGGAAGAAATTACAAGAGATATTCCTACAGCCGCAAAAGAAGCGTTAAAGAATCTGGACAGCGACGGAATTATCAGAGTAGGAGCCGAAGTAAGAGCGGGAGACGTACTTGTCGGAAAGGTTACTCCTAAGGGAGAAACTGAACTTACAGCAGAAGAGAGACTTCTTCGTGCGATATTCGGCCAGAAAGCAAGAGAAGTAAGAGATACTTCGCTTAAGGTTCCTCACGGCGCATACGGTATTGTTGTAGGCGTTAAGGAATTTACAAGAGAAAACGGAGACGAACTTTCACCGGGTGTTAATAAGGTGGTCAGAATATATATCGCTCAGAAACGAAAAATATCGGTAGGTGATAAGATGGCCGGACGTCACGGTAACAAGGGTGTCGTTTCCAGAATACTTCCGGTTGAAGACATGCCGTTTTTACCTAACGGAAGACCTCTTGATATCGTTCTTAACCCTCTCGGCGTTCCTTCCCGAATGAATATCGGACAGGTACTTGAAATTCATTTATCACTTGCGGCAAAGGTTCTCGGAATCAATATATCAACACCTGTATTTGACGGCGCCAACGAGCATGACATTATGGACACTCTTGAGCTTGCCAACGATTATGCAAATATGGAGTGGGAAGATTTTGAGGCTAAGTACAAAGAACAGCTCAATGAAGGATTATTTGATTACCTATCCGAAAACAGAGCCCACAGAGAAGAGTGGAAGGGAGTTCCTATCGCAAGAGACGGAAGAGTACGCCTTCGTGACGGAAGAACGGGAGAATATTTTGATAACCCCGTAACCATAGGTTTCATGCACTATCTTAAGCTCCATCACCTTGTTGACGATAAGATTCACGCAAGATCCACAGGCCCTTATTCACTTGTTACTCAGCAGCCTCTCGGCGGTAAGGCTCAGTTCGGCGGACAGAGATTCGGAGAGATGGAAGTTTGGGCGCTTGAGGCTTACGGTGCGGCTTATACACTTCAGGAAATTATGACCGTTAAGTCCGATGATGTCGTAGGTCGTATTAAGACATATGAAGCAATCATAAAGGGAGGAAATATTCCGGAATCCGGAATTCCGGAATCGTTTAAGGTGCTTCTTAAGGAACTTCAGTCTCTTGCTCTTAACGTGCAGGTTCTTGACAAGGAATATAATCCGGTACGACTTCTTGATAATGCGGAATATGAAGATATCAGCTTTAACAAGGTTCTCGATGACGGTAACAGAGGACACAAGAGAGAAACGTCCGATAATTCCGAAAATACGGATGAAATAAAGGAATTGCTTGAAGAAACACCTGAATACAGCAGATCGGACAATGACATTGAAAGCGAATACAAGCAGACGATGACCGTAGGTGAAATTGACGAAGAGTCAGGCGATATTGTGGATGATTCCGTAAGTGAAGAAGATGATTATGGATTTGACGACAACTCTGATGATATGTAATTTAAGGAGGAAGCGCATTAATGGAAGAAAGTATTAAGGCAAATAATACTAATAACGATGTCAAGATGAATAAAGGCATCAAGTTTGACAAAATTCAGATAAAGATTGCTTCTCCTGAAGACATTCGCAACTGGTCCCATGGGGAAGTAACCAAGCCCGAAACAATCAATTACCGTACATTAAAGCCGGAAAAAGACGGCTTATTCTGTGAAAAGATATTCGGACCTATCAAGGACTGGGAATGTCATTGCGGTAAGTACAAGAAAATCAAAGACAGAGGCATTATATGTGATAAATGCGGCGTTGAGGTAACAAAAGCAAGCGTTCGTCGTGACAGAATGGGACATATACATTTGGCGGCGCCGGTATCCCACATTTGGTACTTTAAGGGTATTCCAAGCAGAATCGGTCTTATACTTGACATAACGCCTAAGGAATTGGAGAGGGTATTATATTTTGCGGCATATATAGTACTTGATAACGGCGGCAACGAAGATATTAAGGTTAAGACCGTATTAAAAGAAGCCGAATACAGCAAACTTTATGAAGAATACGGCAATACATTCAGAGTGGGAATGGGTGCCGAAGCCATTCTTGAACTTTTACGAAATGTGGATCTTGAAGAAGAAGTCAAAGCGGCAAAGCAGAAGCTTGAAGAACAGAAATCAGAGAAATCACAGGATACTCCTAAACTCATTAAGAGAATTGAGGCCATGGAAGCTTTCATAAGCTCCGAAACAAAGCCTGAATGGATGATTCTTACTGAGATTCCGGTTATTCCGCCGGATCTCAGACCTATGGTTCAGCTTGACGGCGGAAGATTTGCCACATCTGATTTGAATGATTTATACAGAAGAATCATAAACAGAAATAACAGACTTAAGCGCCTTATGGAGCTTCATGCACCTGAAATCATCGTTCGAAACGAAAAGAGAATGCTTCAGGAGGCTGTCGACGCATTAATCGATAACGGCAGAAGAAACGGAAAGCCTGTAACGGGTCCCGGAAACAGAGCATTAAAATCACTTTCCGATTTACTTAAGGGTAAGCAGGGACGATTCAGACAGAACCTTCTCGGTAAGCGAGTTGACTATTCGGGACGTTCTGTTATCGTGGTAGGACCGGAGCTTAAGATATATCAGTGCGGTCTTCCAAAGGAAATGGCGGTTGAATTATTCAAGCCGTTTGTTATGCGCGAATTGGTAAGAAGAGGAATATCGGACAACGTAAAGCAGGCAAAGAAGAGTGTTGAAAGACTTGAAAACGAAATCTGGGATGTACTTGACGATGTAATTAAAGAACATCCTGTAATGCTTAACCGTGCCCCTACACTTCACAGACTCGGTATTCAGGCCTTTGAGCCTATTCTTGTAGAAGGTAAGGCGATTAAGCTTCATCCTCTTGTTTGTACGGCTTTCAACGCGGACTTTGACGGTGACCAGATGGCTGTTCATCTTCCTCTTTCGGTTGAGGCTCAGGCTGAGTGCAGATTTATGCTTCTTTCTCCAAACAACCTTCTTAAGCCTTCAGACGGCGGACCGGTTGCCGTTCCTTCACAGGATATGGTTCTCGGAATTTATTATCTTACACAGGAAAGACCGGGTGCTAAGGGCGAGGGCAAGATATTTAAAAACATCAATGAAGCAATTCTTGCATATGAAAACGGTGCCGTAACCCTTCACTCAAAAATAAGAGTACGTACATGTATTACAAACGAAAACGGCGAAAAGGAATACGGAAATATAGATTCGACTCTCGGAAGATGTCTGTTCAATGAGATTATTCCTCAGGACTTGGGATATGTTAACAGAGATGTTGATAAATTCGGTCTGGAAATAGATTTTCATGTAGGTAAGAAGCAGCTTAAGGGAATACTTCAAAGAGTCATAAATGTTCATGGAACCGTTATGACTGCCGAAGTTCTGGATGATATTAAAGCCATCGGTTACAAGTATTCAACAAAGGCTGCAATGACGGTTTCTGTTTCCGAGATGACGGTGCCTCCTATTAAGGGAGAACTTATTGCAAACGCAGAAAAGAGAGTTGAGCAGGTTACAAGAAACTATCAGAGACTTCTTACAACAGATGAAGAAAGACACAGAGACGTGGTAAGAATCTGGGAACAGACGGATGAGGAGTTAACAAAGGCTCTTCTTACGGGACTCGGCAAATATAACAATATTTTCATGATGGCGGACTCAGGTGCCAGAGGTTCCGATAAGCAGATTAAACAGCTTGCGGGTATGCGTGGACTTATGGCCGATACATCGGGAAATACAATCGAGCTCCCTATTAAATCCAACTTCCGTGAGGGTCTTGACGTTCTTGAATACTTTATTTCAGCTCACGGAGCAAGAAAGGGTCTTTCCGATACCGCTCTGAGAACGGCAGACTCGGGATACCTTACAAGAAGACTTGTTGACGTTGCCCAGGAACTTATAATAAGAGAAGATGACTGCTGCGCCAACAGTTCAGAAATCAAGGGTATGTACGTTTCCAAGTTTAATAATGACAAGGCAACGGAAGACTCTCAGAGAGAAGTTGTTCTTGAGCCTCTTGAAGAGAGAATTACCGGAAGATTTCTTGCCGAAGACGTTGTTGACCCTGAGACAGGCGAAGTTATACTTGAATCCAACAAGCTTGTTACGCCTGACATGGCCAAAAAGATCTGTGATAAAGGATTTGAACAGATTAAAATCAGAACAATACTCACATGCAGATCCCATACGGGAGTATGCGCAAAGTGTTACGGTGCCAACCTTGCCACGGGTAAGGGAGTTCAGGTTGGTGAAGCGGTAGGTATTATAGCCGCTCAGTCAATCGGTGAGCCGGGAACACAGCTTACCATGAGAACGTTCCATACGGGTGGTGTTGCCGGAGACAGTATTACACAGGGTCTTCCTAGAGTAGAGGAGCTTTTCGAATCAAGAAAGCCTAAGAAACTCGCAATGATTGCGGAGAACTCAGGTACAATCGAAATCAAGGAAAGCGAAAAGAAAAAGGAAATCGTGGTTGTTGACGGTGCCGGCAATGAATTGGAGCGCCATGCACTTTCAAGAGACAGTGAATTAAAGGTAAGCGAAGGTAAGATTGTTACAAAGGGTGATGAACTTACCATCGGCTCCAAAGATCCGCATGACATTGTTCGAGTACTGGGAAAGGAAGCCGTTCAGGACTATATGCTTCGTGAAGTTCAGAAAGTGTACAGAAGTCAGGACGTTGAGATTAATGACAAGCACATTGAACTTATCGTAAGACAGATGCTTAGAAAAACGGAAATTGCCGATCCGGGCGATTCAGGTTTCTTAAAGGGTATTCAGGTCGATACGATAGAATATGAAGAAACAAATGAAAGGCTCAGGGAAGAAGGAAAGCAGGAAGCCAAGGGACAGCCGATAATACTCGGTATCACAAAGGCATCTCTTGCGACTAATTCGTTCTTATCCGCCGCATCCTTCCAGGAGACGACTAAGGTTCTTACGGATGCCGCAATTCACGGCAAGATCGACCACCTTATCGGTCTTAAGGAAAATGTTATTATCGGTAAACTCATACCTGCGGGTACGGGCTTAAAGAGATATCAGGATATTAAAATCGATACGGGATACAATCCGGATGCAGTCGATGAAACGACTGCAGCGGAATAACAGTATTCGGATAAATATATTTAAATAAACATATTTTAAAGGCTGTAGGGATTACCGGACTTCTGCTCCGCGTAATCTTTACAGCCTTATATAATGGTGATAAACATATTATGAATGTGAATAATTTTTAAAATAAAGAATTCGGGTGTTTATAACTCAGTAAATAAAAATCTTATGAGGATGCGAATATGCACTTGACACGTAAATTATTTATAACTATACTTTGAAAGTACGCCTTACATTAGGCGTTCTTTTTATGTAATTGAGCAACCGATAATCAAAATAATCCGGGAGGTGAAGTAATGCCAACGTTTAACCAATTAGTTAAGCAGGGAAGAAAGTCACAAGCTAAGAAGTCTAACTCACCAGCACTTCAGAGAGGCTTTAACTCTCTTCACAAGCAAGTAACAAATGTACCTTCTCCACAGAAAAGAGGAGTTTGTACAGCAGTTAAGACAGCAACACCTAAGAAGCCTAACTCAGCTTTAAGAAAGATTGCCAGAGTTCGTCTTTCAAACGGTGTTGAAGTAACATCATATATTCCAGGTGAAGGCCACAATCTTCAGGAACACTCAGTTGTTCTTATTAGAGGAGGAAGAGTAAAGGACCTTCCAGGTACACGTTACCATATCATCAGAGGTACGCTTGATACGGCCGGTGTTGCCGACAGAAAGCAGGCACGTTCAAAGTACGGTGCTAAGAGACCTAAGGCTGCAAAGTAATTTAATTGCAGTTTTGTGAGTGACATTTACTCATATACAATGTAGTATTTCAGAATATTTAATATTGAGTGCCGGATAGAGATTTATGGTTGCAAATCTATATACTGAGCACAACACATAGTAATATTTGTGAGTACCTATGAATTAATTATTATTAAGGAGGGAAGTTACGTGCCACGTAAAGGACATTCATCTAAAAGAGATGTATTAGCTGATCCAGTATACAATAATAAGATCGTAACAAAGCTTATAAACAACATCATGCTCGATGGTAAGAAGGGTACAGCTCAGAAAATCGTATACAGAGCATTTGACAAGATTGCAGCTAAGTCTGAAAGACCTGCAATCGATGTATTTGAAGAGGCTATGAATAATCTTATGCCTGTTCTCGAAGTAAAAGCAAGAAGAGTAGGTGGTGCCACATATCAGGTTCCTATTGAGGTAAGACCTGACAGACGCCAGGCACTTGCTTTAAGATGGCTTACAAAGTTCTCTCGTAAAAGAGGCGAGAAGACTATGGAAGATCGTCTTGCGGGAGAAATCCTTGACGCTGCGAATAACTCAGGTGCGGCTGTAAAGAGAAAAGAAGAGATGCACAACATGGCAGAAGCCAACAAAGCATTTGCTCACTACAGATTCTAATTTATTCGCATTTATAAAAGGGAGGAGAAACCGATGGGAAGAGAATATCCATTGGAGCGCACTAGAAATATCGGTATTATGGCGCATATCGACGCCGGTAAGACAACTCTTACAGAGCGTATTCTTTACTACACAGGTGTTAACCACAAAGTAGGTGATACACATGACGGTACTGCAACCATGGACTGGATGGTACAGGAGCAGGAAAGAGGTATTACAATTACTTCTGCGGCTACAACTTGCCACTGGACATTGCAGAAAGAAACAAAGCCATTACCTCAGGGTCCTGACTGCCGTATCAACATTATTGATACACCGGGACACGTAGATTTCACCGTTGAGGTTGAGCGTTCACTTAGAGTTCTTGACGGAGCTGTAGGTGTTTTCTCATCATCAGGCGGTGTTCAGCCACAGTCCGAAAATGTTTGGAGACAGGCTGACAAATATAATGTTCCACGTATGGCTTTCATCAATAAGATGGACGTTGTCGGAGCAGACTTCTTCGGCTGTGTACAGCAGATTATTGACAAGTTAGGTAAAAATCCTATCTGCTTACAGATTCCGATCGGAAAGGAAGACGAATTCAAGGGAATTATCGATCTTTTCGAAATGAAGGCATATATCTACAACGACGATCAGGGTGATGACATTACAGTATGTGAAATTCCTGATTTCATGAAGGATGATGCGGAAACATATCATACGGAACTCGTTGAGAAGGTTTGTGAACTTGATGATGATCTTATGATGCAGTATCTTGAAGGTGAAGAGCCTGCGGTTGAGGACATGAAGAAGGCCCTCAGAGCTGCAACAATTGCAGGTACCGCAATCCCTGTATGCTGCGGTAGTGCATATAAGAACAAGGGTATCCAGAAGCTTCTTGACGCCGTTGTTGAATACATGCCTGCACCTGTAGATATCCCTGATATCGGCGGTGTTGACTTAGACGGCAACGAAGTCACAAGAAAGTCATCCGATGACGAGCCTTTCTCAGCTCTTGCGTTCAAGATTATGACAGATCCTTTCGTAGGAAAGCTTGCTTTCTTCAGAGTATACTCAGGTATTCTCAATACAGGTTCTTATGTTCTTAATGCCACAAACGGCAAGAAGGAAAGAGTCGGACGTATCTTACAGATGCATGCCAACCAGAGAAAAGAAATTGAAACGGTTTATTCAGGTGATATCGCAGCTGCGGTAGGTCTTAAGAATACAATCACGGGTGATACACTTTGTGATGAAAACGCACCTGTTATTCTTGAATCAATGGAATTCCCTGATCCTGTTATTGAGCTTGCAATCGAGCCTAAGACAAAGAACGACCAGGGTAAGATGGGCGAGGCTCTTGCAAAGCTTTCAGAAGAAGATCCTACATTCAAGGCAAGAACAAATACTGAAACAGGTCAGACAATTATCGCAGGTATGGGTGAGCTTCACCTTCAGGTTATTGTTGACAGACTTCTCAGAGAATTCAAAGTAGAAGCTAACGTAGGTGCTCCTCAGGTTTCATACAAAGAGTGCTTTACAAAGACCGTTGAACAGGACAGCAAGTATGTTAAGCAGTCCGGCGGTCGTGGTCAGTACGGTCACTGTAAGGTTAGATTTGAGCCTACGGATCCTAACGCTGAAGAAACATTTGTATTCGAGTCTGAGATTGTCGGCGGTGCCATTCCTAAGGAATATATTCCTGCCGTAGGCGAGGGTATCGAAGAAGCTTCACACAGCGGTATTCTTGCAGGTTATCCTGTTCTCGGTATTAAGGCTACTGTATTCGACGGTTCATATCATGATGTCGACTCATCTGAAATGGCATTCCACATTGCCGGTTCAATGGCATTTAAGAGCGCCATGGAAAAGGCTGAGCCTGCTATCTTAGAGCCTATTATGAAGGTTGAAGTTACAATGCCTGAGGAATACATGGGTGATGTAATCGGTGACATTAACGGTCGTAGAGGCCGTATCGAAGGTATGGAAGATATCGGCGGCGGTAAGCTTGTTAAGGCTTTCGTTCCTCTTTCAGAGATGTTCGGATATGCTACAGACCTTCGTTCAAGAACACAGGGAAGAGGAAACTACTCAATGTTCTTCGACAGCTATGAGAAAGCACCTAAGAATGTACAGGAGAAGATTATAAGCAGCAAGGCTGAGTAATCTGTATATAAAGGTTGAATTATTTACTAAAATAAAATATAATACATAAAGTTGTATTATAACTATATATAGTTATTTTTAAGGAGGATTTTAAACATGGCTAAGGCTAAATTCGAGCGTAGTAAACCACATGTTAATATTGGTACAATCGGTCACGTAGACCACGGTAAGACAACAACAACAGCTGCTATTTCCAAGGTTCTTAACACAAGACTCGGAACAGGTGAGACTGTTGATTTCGATAACATCGATAAGGCTCCTGAAGAAAGAGAAAGAGGAATCACAATTTCTTCATCACATATCGAATATGAAACAGAGAAGAGACATTACGCACACGTTGACTGTCCTGGACATGCTGACTACGTTAAGAACATGATCACAGGTGCTGCACAGATGGATGCTGCTATCCTCGTTGTTGCTGCTACAGACGGTGTTATGGCTCAGACAAGAGAACATATCCTTCTTGCACGTCAGGTTGGTGTTCCATACGTTGTTGTATACATGAACAAGTGTGACATGGTTGATGACGAAGAACTTCTTGACCTTGTTGAAATGGAAGTTAGAGAGCTTCTTAACGAGTATGATTTCCCAGGCGATGACACTCCTGTTATCCGTGGTTCATCACTTAAGGCTCTTGAAGATCCAAACGGCGAATGGGGCGACAAGATCATGGAACTTATGCATACAATCGATGAGTATGTTCCAGATCCTGAGCGTGAGACAGATAAGCCATTCCTTATGCCTGTAGAGGACGTATTTACAATTACAGGTCGTGGTACTGTTGCTACAGGTAGAGTAGAGCGTGGTACTCTTCATGTTAACGACGAAGTTGAAATCGTTGGTATTACAGACGAAGTTCGTAAGGTAGTTGTAACAGGTATCGAAATGTTCAGAAAGCTTCTTGATGAGGCTCTTCCTGGCGATAACATCGGTGCACTTCTTCGTGGTGTTCAGAGAGATGATATCGAAAGAGGTCAGGTACTTTGTAAGCCTGGCAGCGTAACACCTCATGATAAGTTTACAGCTCAGGTTTACGTTCTTACAAAAGAAGAAGGTGGTCGTCATACACCATTCTTCAACAACTATCGTCCACAGTTCTACTTCAGAACAACAGACGTTACAGGTGTTTGTGAGCTTCCTGCAGGTACAGAAATGTGCATGCCTGGTGATAACGTAGAAATGACAGTTGAGCTTATCCACAAGGTAGCTATGGAGCCAGGTCTTCGTTTCGCTATCCGTGAAGGTGGTCATACAGTTGGTTCAGGTGCTGTTGCTACAATCATCGAGTAATTATAATATTCTTTTGAATTATATTTAATTACATATATAAAAAAGGCACCGTCCCGTAGAAATACAGGGGCGGTGCCTTTTTACTATTATTCGAAATACAAATCGTTTTTGGATTTGCATCATTAGTCATATCTTCAGAAACAGGCGCTTGTTCATTTTATATTAAGTGATGTACAATCAATTATTTTTTTGATTCGTCATATATTCTCTTTAGTTCTATGACGGTCTTTTTAATATCCGGTTTACCGACAATACCGGTTACAAGGCATGCAAGATCACATCCCGACTCAAATACATCGTCAACATTATTATCTTTAATGCCTCCGATGGCAACAAAAGGAATATGTATATTTGCGGATACATAATCAAGATAATCAAGACCTACCGGATCCACAACGTCTTCTTTTGTTTGAGTTGCATATATGGGACCTACTCCTATATAATCTGCACCGTCTTCGACTGCTTTTACGGCATGTTCCGGCATATGAGTGGATACTCCGATGATAAAATCCTTTGGAGCGATTGCCTTGATTGCATGAACCGGAATATCTTCCTGACCTACATGTACCCCGTCGGCGCCCACGGCAAGTGCAAGACCGACAAAATCATCAACGATAAGCATGGCTCCGGCTTCTTTTGTCATTTGTCGAATGATAACAAGCTGATTATACATGTATTTAAATGTTTTTTTCTTTTCTCTGTACTGTATGACCTTTATTCCGGCTTCAAGCATATCTTTAACGTCTTTAATATTGTCATGACTGTATGAAAGGTCTTCGGCGGTCATTCCGTATATGGGAAACTCATAAAATAGTTCTTTTTGCTTTTGGTTCATATCTTTCCTTCCGTGGATATAATTGTTATTTAAATTGAATTAATGAGTCGTTTGTCAATTCATGAATCGGACAATTGCTGCCGAATCAATTATATTCTGAAACATCTCCGTCATTTAATACAAGTTCGAGAACAAGATCCGCCTGTTTATTGGCGGCAATCCTTACGCGGGGCGCATACGGAGAACATATTGAGTAATCCGATTTTCCGTCGCCCACTACATACAGATTGTTTCTCATTTGTAAGGTAACCACATCATTCGTATTACCTATACCGCATATTCCGGAGGCGCTTACAACCGGCTTACCGGTCATTAATGCTCCCGAAACAAATATTGCCTTGCTTTCCGGACTGTCAAATGCTTCCACAAGAATATCACAATCTCCGGAAAGCTTAAATACATCATCAGGGTCCTCGAGGCGGCCGTTCAGCAGCGTAAGATCCAACTCGGGAGCAAGTCTCAGGAGATTTTGAGCAAGAGCTTCCGTTTTCAACATTCCGACCTGATCAGGATAATAAAACTGTCTGTTAAGATTGGAAGCATCCACTTGGTCACAGTCTAACAGAGTGAGATGGGAAAAACCGCTCCTGACAAGAGTTTCTGCAATATTGGACCCTAAGCCTCCGCAGCCTGCGATGAAAATATTTACTTTGCCTATTTTTTTAAGCTGTTTATCGGTAAAATATTTTCGGAGTCCGGTAATTAGAGACGTATCTTTTTCGTTTGTTTTGTAATTATACCCAAATGCAGTTTCCTGTTTTTCCATATTTACTCCTTTCGGAATTAAATTATCATTTCCCAATCTTTATATACAGGCTGATATCCGTGAGCCTGTATTGCAGCTGCCATTTCTTCGACGCTTCTCTCATCGGTTATTTCAAACTGACCTTCGCTCTTTTTTTCTTCTCCGTGTCCTCCGACCTCCGTTACGGAGCCTGCACTCATCTTTGTTACTCCGAGTCCGATCAGATTATCTCTGAAATCAGCCCTTTCTCTTGTCGATATTGTAATGCCCAGTCTAGGCATAAATATTCTGTATGCGGTGAGAGCCTGAACCAATGAGATGTCGTCAACGGTACATTTTGCAAAGGCGGGACTTACGCCTTCATGTTCGCATAATCTCGGGAGAGATACGGCTATATCCGTTCCCGGGTATTTGTTTTGCAAATACCATGCGTGAAGTCCCGTGAAGAATGTGTCCTTTTTCCAATCATCAAGTCCGAGAAGCGCTCCGATGTTAACGGAGTGGTAATTCGCCATACATGCAAATTCGGGACTGTTTAACCTTTTTCTGAAGTTCCCCTTTTCTCCGATAGGGTGAAGAGAAGGGTATAATTCTTCATTATAAGTTTCCTGGAACATTGTGAATCCGTCGACTCCTGATTCGTAGAGCATCTTATATTCTTCTTCAGTAAGAGAATATACCTCTATGGTTATGGAATCCACATATTTTTTTAAAATTTTTGCGCATTTGGCAATATATTCCGGAGGCGTTGCATTTCTGTTTTCACCGGTAAGAATAATAATATGTCTTATTCCCATATTTCGAATTGCCGCACCCTCAATTTCTACTTCCGACTCATTGAGTATACTTCGCTTAATCGGATTGTTTCGGTTAAAACCGCAGTAAACGCATCCGTTATTACAGACATTTGCAAGATATAACGGAGTAAAAAGTGATATTGTTTTACCGAAAAACCTCTCCGTAAGCTGTTTTGATTCGGCAGCCATGGCTTCCAATACATTCGGAGCCTGTGCGGAAGGAGATAATAATGCTGCGAAGTCTTCGGGCTCTTTTTTGGGTTTTTGCAAAATATTTAAAATGTAATCCTCAGTTGTATTTTCCCAAAGAGACTCAAAGTCGAAATTTTTATATTTTTGTAATAAATCATAGAATTCCATAATTTCAACCTGTATTAATAAAATATTTAATCTCTCAAAAATCCGGTGAGTGGAGTGGAAGCGCTTGCAAGCGACGATACAGCTCCCGGACCGGACAGATATGCTTCCCGACCTGCGGCTACCGCTTTACCGAAAGCTTTTGCCATAAGTACAGGATTACCCGCAGTTGCAACGGCTGTGTTAACAAGCACGGCACTTACGCCGCATTCCATGCATTCAGCAGCTTCGCTGGGACGTCCGATACCGGCGTCAACAATTACGGGAATATCCATTTCCTGAACCATAATTGAAACGACTTCCTTAGTCATAAAGCCTTTGTTGGTACCTATCGGAGCGCCGAAGGGCATTACGGATGCGGCGCCTGCGTCTCTCATTCTTCTTGCGGCATAAAGATCCGGAGTCATGTAAGGCATTACAATAAATCCCTCTTTTGCAAGAATATCCACGGCTTTTAATGTTTCTTCATTGTCCGGGAGCAGATATTTATTATCGGATACAACCTCTATTTTTATCCAGTTACCGCAGCCGGCGGCACGGCCGAGTCTGGCTATTCTTACGGCTTCCTCGGCATTTCGCGCTCCGTGTGTATTAGGCATGAGAATACAGTCTTTAGGTATGAGATCCACCATATTTCCTTCGTTAGAGCCGAATTCAACCCTTCTCATGGCAACGGTTACGATGTGAGCCCCGGATTCATTTATACATTGTGGGATAAGAGAATCGTCACCGAATTTACCTGTTCCGAGCAGCAGCCTGCTTCTTAATGTTACTCCGCCGATAATAAGCGGATCGTCATTATTCAAAGAATTATTCATTTTAAATTCCTTTCCATATTCATAATTAAACGGTTATTATGAAATATCAGCCGCCGCCTACAAAATGCAGCAATTCCACTTTACTGCTCTCTGAAAGAGTGACATTTTTAAATTCTTCGGTTTTGTAAATTATTCCGTCTACTTCCGCAACTACGGAGGCAGGGTTAATTCCCTTTTCTTCTATAAGGGACATTAAGGTGGAAGAATTATTTACATCGGTATTTTTTCCGTTCAAAACTATATTCATGTAAAACCTCTTTTATTGTTATTATTTTAAGTTATATAAATGGTTTAAGGGGCCTCTCCCTTTGCCCAGATTCAGTTTGGCATTTATGGCCCCGGTTACATAATTCTTAGCAAGCCTTACCGAATCTTCAAGACTTAATCCTCTTGCAAGATATGAGGCTATGGCGCTTGAAAGCGTACAGCCGGTTCCGTGGGTGTTTGGATTATCAGTTCTTTTTGCTTCCAAATACAGCGGGTGCGAATCAGGGCATACAAGTATATCGGTACTGTATTCGATTAATTTGTTATCTTTTCCTTCATTAAGCAGGGTGGTAAGCGTATCGTTAAATACGGCGTGACCTCCTTTTATCAGCACGGCAGTATTATATTTTTCTGATAATTCACGTGCAGCGTCAATAAATGAATCCTGCGTTAATATTTTATGCCCGGACAGGATTTCAGCCTCCGGAATATTCGGAGTTATTACCGCTGCCGCGGGTAACAGATATTTTTCCAAAGCCCGGACGGTATCGCTTTTCGTAAGAGAATCTCCGCTTGTCGATACCATAACCGGGTCTATAACAATGTTGCGTATATTATAATGGGACAGATACCCGGCAATTATTTCAACGGATGCGGGAGATGAGAGCATACCGATTTTTACCGCATCGGGCGGAATGTCGGAAAGTACGCATTGAAGCTGATTTTCAATCATGGAATCATCCGTGTACTGAATGCCGTACACTCCCGTTGTGTTTTGAGCCGTTACGGCCGTTATTACGCTCATGGCATATACGCCCAGAGCGGACATGGTTTTGATATCCGCCTGTATTCCGGCGCCTCCCGAAGAATCAGATCCGGCGATTGTAAGTGCAGTAAACATAAATTTATTATTCTCCGAATATCTTTACATTTTCACCTTCTAAAATATGGTTCATATTTCTGATTGAACAGAAATTACCGCACATGCTGCAGGTATCCTCTTTTGCGGGCGGAGCAGACGCTCTGTAGGATCTTGCCTTGCCGGGATCGACCGCAACATCAAACATGGCTTCCCAGTCAAGCTTTTGTCTTGCAACGGCCATTGCGTGATCTTTTTCGGTTATATTAGGAAGACCTTTGGCAATGTCAGCTGCATGAGCCGCAATTTTAGTTGCGATAATTCCTTCCTTTACATCGTCGGTATCAGGCAATCTCAAATGTTCCGCCGGAGTTACATAGCAAAGGAATGCGGCTCCGTTCTGAGCTGCAATGGCACCTCCGATGGCGGATGTGATGTGGTCATATCCCGGGAATATATCCGTAACGATAGGTCCGAGCACGTAGAACGGAGCGCCGTGGCACAGAGTTTTCTGAATCTCCATATTTGCGGGTATCTGATTCATAGGCATATGTCCCGGACCTTCAATCATAACCTGAACATTTCTTTCCCATGCACGCTTTGTAAGTTCTCCCAGCGTAATAAGTTCTTCAATCTGGGCAGGGTCCGTTCCGTCTTCGAGACAGCCGGGACGACATGCGTCACCCAATGAAAGCGTTACATCATATTCTTCGCAAATATCAAGAACTTTATCAAAATGTTCAAAAAACGGATTTTCGTTGCCTGTCATTTCCATCCATGCATATATTATGGAGCCGCCTCTTGAAACTATATTCATGGTTCTTTTGTTTCTTTTGAATTTAGCGGCGGTTTCTCTGTTGATTCCGCAGTGTATGGTGAGGAAATCAACGCCGTCTTCCGCATGCATTCTTACAATATCAATCCATTCATCTGAGGTTATTTTTTCAAGCTCCTTGTTGTAATATACAACCGCATCGTAAATCGGAACGGTTCCGAGCATTGCAGGACATTTTGAAGTTATATATCTTCTGAAAGATCTTGTGTCTCCGCATGAACTTAAATCCATTATTGCTTCGGCGCCGTATTCAACGGCCATTTCTACCTTTTTATATTCTGTTTCCCAATTTTCGGAATCTCTGGAAGTTCCGAGGTTAACATTTATTTTTGTGGTAAGTGCGTTTCCTATTCCGTTAGGGTCCAGACATGTATGAACCTTATTTGCGGGAATAATTACTTTACCCTGAGCGATAAGATCCATTAACTTATCGGTATCCATGTATTCTTTTTTTGCAACTGCAATCATTTCAGGCGTTAAAATACCTTTTCTTGCGGCATCCATTTGAGTGGTATAATTTCTATCCATATCAGAATCTCCCGTAAAATAACAAAACAAAATAACAAAACCCGTGAATAATAATAGGAAGAATTATTACTCACAGGCATAAAGCACTATATAAGAATATAAAACTCCCTACGCTGGCATTATCCAAATCAGGTTATGAAGGGTCAAAGTTGATTACTTACTCTCAGCCGGCACACCGGCTCCCCTGTTTACATGTATCTTTTTCTGTACAATATCACTACGGAACATTGAAGTCAATAAAATATTATGGGAAAGAATTCTGCAAAAATCACAAAATGGTTACAAAAACTTAAATGTGTAGATTGCAATTATATTTGAAACAATATATATTATAGTCAATCTAAACAATAACATCTGACTATTAAAGGATATTAAAAACAGGGAGGATATGATAATGGCAGTAGTAACAATTACAAAAGATAATTTTGAAGCAGAAATCATTAATTCAGCAGTACCTGTAGTTGTGGATTTCTGGGCAACATGGTGCGGACCATGCCAGCTTCAGGGACCTGAACTCGAAAAGTTTGAAGCTGAATACGGCGACAAGGTAAAGGTGGCTAAGATTAATGTAGACGAGCAGCCTGAACTTGCATCTAAGTTCGGAGTAGCATCAATCCCTACACTCGTTAAATTCGAAGGCGGAGCTGAGGCTTCAAGAGTCGTAGGATTTAATGATAAGGCCGGTTTAGCCAAGGCATTCTTATAATTTCGATTTTTCTAGCATAGAATAATAAAAAGACCGTACACAACATTGAGGTATTTCCTCTTCTAAATAATAGAAACACACAAGCAAACAACAAAACAACTCATTAAAGAACTAAACAGCAATCACTGTGATCTGGGTAATAATGCAGTGATTAATAACAAACAAAACATAAATTTTCCTAACACTCATACTTTTAAACAGAAGACTCCGTATGCCGGAGTCTTCTGTTTTGTTTTATTTACATTGTACACAAGTTGACGGCGGTTAATAATAGGGGTATTATTTTCATTAAAACATTTGCAGTATTCTCACGGTATAAGTGGAATTGCATATAAGATTGATATGGATTATGCCATATTAAAAAACACAGAGGAGAGATACATTATGGGAAAGAAAGATATCGATTGGGAACATATTGGATTTAATTATATAGAAACAGACAAGCGATATGTTTCTAATTACAAGAACGGAGCATGGGACGAAGGAACTTTGACGGACGACGCGGTAATTGCTTTAAATGAGTGTGCGGGAGTATTCCAATATGCTCAGACATGTTTTGAAGGATTGAAAGCATATGAAACGGTGGACGGCAGAGTCGTAATATTCAGACCTGACTTAAATGCCGAAAGACTTGCAAACTCGGCAAGAAGACTGGAAATACCTGTATTTCCGGAAGACAGATTCCTTGAGGCCGTAAAAGAGACCGTTAAGGCCAATATTGACTATGTTCCTCCTTTCGGAACGGAGGCTACATTGTATATTCGTCCGTTTATATTTGCTTCATCTCCGGTTATAGGTGTAAAACCTTCGGATGAATATCAATTCAGAGTATTCACTACTCCGGTAGGACCATATTTTGCGGGAGGTATAAAGCCTTTAACACTTAAGGTTTCAGATTTCGACAGAGCCGCTCCTCACGGAACGGGTAACGTAAAGGCGGGACTTAACTATGCCATGAGTCTTCATGCCATTGTAACCGCACATAATGAAGGTTTTGACGAAAATATGTATCTTGATCCTCAGACAAGAACTTTTGTTGAAGAGACGGGCGGAGCCAACTTTATCTTTGTAACAAAGGACGGAACCGTAGTAACACCTAAGTCAGACAGTATATTACCTTCCATCACGAGAAGATCTCTCTTAACGGTTGCGGAAAAGTATCTCGGACTTAAAGTTGAAGAGAGACAGATTAGATTGGATGAAATACAGGATTTTGCGGAATGCGGATTGTGCGGTACAGCAGCGGTTATTTCTCCGGTGGGAAAGGTAGTAGACCACGGAAAGGAAATTGTATTCGGATCCGGCATGGAAAAACCGGGACCTGTATGTATGAAACTCAGAGAGACTTTGCTTGATATTCAGCTTGGCAAGATAGAAGCTCCCGAAGGCTGGATATATGAAATTTAATCATATGGACAATAATATAAGTGTAAAAATTGCGGTAGCAACCCATAAACAATACAGAATGCCTGATGATGAAATGTATGTTCCGTTTCTTGCGGGTGCGGCAATAAGAGATGAAGACTTCGGGTATATGAGAGATGACTGTATTGAGGATAATATTTCAGACAAGAACCCTAACTTCTCGGAACTGACCGTTTTATACGAAGCGGTAAGGGTTTTGGATGCCGAATACATCGGCCTTGCACACTACAGAAGGCATTTTGCCGGGGAAAAATTCTCTACGTTCGACAATATATTTATGAACAAAGAGGATTCCCGTTTTGCAAATGTACTTACATATAAAGAATTAGAAACACTAATACCTCATAACAGAATTATTTTACCCAAAAAACGCAATTACAGGGTTGAAACAATCTTTTCGCATTATGCGCATACTCACGGAGAGGGACATTTGCTTGTTGCAAGAGAGGTAATAAGCAGACTGTGCAGAGAATATTTAAGAAGTTTCGACAGAGTCATGAAATCTCATTCGGCGTATATGTTCAACATGATGATTATGAGAAAAGAGTTGACGGAGTCGTACTGTGACTGGCTTTTTCCTATTTTATTTGAATTGGAAAAGACGCTTACGGAAAGCGGAATGACGGAAAATTTAAGTGAATTTGACGCCAGACTTTACGGAAGAGTGAGTGAAAGGCTGTTTAACGTATGGCTGGACAGAATGATTGTGACAGGCGAAATCGGCGAAGACGAGATTGCAGAGCTCCCGTTTGTGTATATGGAAAAGGTTGATATTGCCAAAAAGGCAATATCGTTCGCCAATGCTAAGCTTTTTGGTAAAAAATACAGCAAGAGTTTTTAATTTCACGGAGATGACGCATGTATAAAAAAGAGACTGCGGCGGTTGTCGTAACATACAACAGAAAAGAAAAGTTAATAAATTGTATAGAGAGTCTGCTTCATCAGGTACCCGAAAAACCGGAAATACTTATAATTGACAATGCAAGTACGGACGGAACATACGAAGCCATAAAAAAATATTATAATTGCGGAGTTATTAAATATTTCAATACCGGTAAAAACTTAGGCGGTGCCGGAGGCTTTGCTTACGGCATAAAAAAAGCCTATAAGATGGGTTTTAAATATATATGGCTTATGGATGACGATTGCGTAATGAATGAAGACGCCCTTGAGAAATTCATGGAAGCGGACAGATTACTTGACGGAAAATACGGTTTTCTGTCAGGAAGGGTTAATTATACCGACGGTGAAATATGCAAAATGAATATGCAAAAGACGGATTTTAACAGGGGTATAAAAGACTTTGACAGGAATTTGCAGAAATTATGGTGCGCAACCTTTGTATCCTGCTTCCTTAAGGCAAGCACAGTGGCAACGGTGGGACTTCCGATAAGCGAATTCTTTATATGGACCGATGATATTGAATATACAAGAAGAATTTCCAAGCTATATCCGTGTTATTACGTTTCAAACAGCATTACCGTACATGATACGGCGTCTAACAGCGGTTCCGACATTTCCGTGGATACCATGGACAGACTGGACAGATATAAGCTGGCATATCGCAACGAAGTATTTGTATACAGAAGAGAGGGAGCAAAAGAAAAAATGTATTGGTGGGCAAGATTACACCTTCATGCTCTCCGAATTATTAAGAATGCTCCGGACAACAAATGTAAGCGATTAAAAACACTGGTTAAGGGAACCGTGGAAGGATTCAGTTTCAGACCTAAGATAAAAAGAGCCGGTTCAAGAGGATAATATTTAACAGAAAGACAACAGTATTTGGAGATTATTATGCATTATGATTATTTGGTAGTCGGCGCGGGACTTTTCGGCGCCATATTTGCAAGAGAGGCGACGGACAGAGGCAAAAGTGTTTTGGTTATAGATAAGAGGGATCATATTGCCGGAAATATTTATACAAAGGAAGTTGAAGGTATTAATGTTCACGAATACGGTGCACACATTTTTCATACCAACAACAAGCTTGTATGGAATTATATCAACAGATTCGCGGAATTTAACAGATATACCAATTCTCCCGTAGCAAATTATAACGGTGAAATATATTCTCTTCCGTTTAATATGTATACATTTAACAAAATGTGGAATGTCGTAACACCGGATGAGGCACGAGAAAAAATTGCGAGTCAGGTTGAGGAAGCGGGAATTACCAATCCACAAAACCTTGAGGAGCAGGCCATAAGCCTTGTCGGTACCGACATATATGAGAAGCTGATTAAGGGGTACACCGAAAAGCAGTGGGGCAGAGATTGTAAAGATCTTCCTTCATTTATTATAAAGAGACTTCCTGTAAGATATACATATGACAATAACTATTTTAACGCGATATATCAGGGAATTCCTATCGGCGGATATACAAGAATGGTTGAAAATATGCTTGAGGGCATAAAAACAGTTACAAACACGGACTATTTTAAAGCGAAGGATGAGCTCGGTGAATTCGACAAGGTTGTTTTCACGGGTCCTATTGATGCATATTTCAATTATAAGCTGGGAGCTTTGGAATACCGTTCCGTAAGATTTGAAACAGAGACCATCGACACTCCTAATTTCCAGGGAAATGCCGTTGTAAATTATACGGACAGGGAAACTCCTTGGACAAGAATAATAGAGCATAAGTTTTTCGAATTCGGAGAGCAGCCTAAAACCGTAATAAGCAGGGAATACAGTTCGGAATGGAAACTCGGAGACGAGCCTTATTATCCCGTTAACGATGAGAAAAATGCCGCTCTTTACGCTCAGTACAAGGAGCTTGCGGATGCCGAACCGAATGTGATCTTCGGAGGGAGACTCGGCGAATATAAATACTATGACATGGATAAGGTTATAGAAGCTGCACTCAAATGTGTTGAAAAGGAATTTAATTAATATGATAAGCTTTGCTAAGACTGAAGTAATGAACTTTCACAATGCCATACGCGGTGCGAGAAATCCGTTAAACAGCTGGCACAGAATGGACAGCTCCGTATCTGATGAAGGTGATTTTGTGTTCGGTGACAATGACATAGATCTTGCAAAAAGACTTATAAAGGCCGGTACCGATCACAGAAAGTTTATCAGACAGATATTCATATCGACAGATATAACGGCTCCGTTATATTGGTGGAAAGAGTATGATACATATAAAGTGGGTACTGTAGCCAATTCGACAAGTACAATGCATAAAATCCACTCAAAGGAATTTGAAATTGAAGATTTCAGCCATGATCATTTAACGGAGAGTGCACGAAAGGTGCTTGATAAATTAATAGTTTCATTGGAAGAACTCAGAAAAGAATATACGGAAACCAAGAATAAAGAAATTTGGTACAGTATTATTCAGCTTCTTCCGGAAAGTTATAATCAGACAAGAACCTGTACATTAAACTATGAAAATGTTATAAGTATGTATATAAGCAGAAAGCACCACAAGTTGGAAGAATGGCATACATTTTGTCGGTGGGCCGAAGAACTTCCTTATTTTAAGGAGTTATTTCTTGAAAACGGAGTAGGTAACAACTGATTAAGAGGTTCAGGATATGAGATTGGATAAGTTTTTGAAGCTGTCAAGACTTATTAAGAGAAGAACTGTTGCAAATGAAGCGTGCGATGCGGGCAGAGTGTCTCTTAACGGCAAAGTTGCAAGAGCATCTGCAGAGGTTAAAGTCGGAGATATCATTGAGATACAGTTCGGAAATAAAGTTACAAGAGCAAAGGTTTTGCTGGTTAAAGATGTGATTCGCAAAGAAGAGGCCGACTTAATGACGGAACTGTTATAATACGAAACGTTCTTTAGAGGTGTGTTTATGCAGCTGGAAACAAGGAAAGATAAAGAAAAAAGGGCCAAGAAGAACAGACGTAACGCAAGAATAGGTCTGTTGTCTATTGCTGCGTTTGTATGTGTGTTTTTGGTATTGTTTATAATTGCCAACAACAGCCTCAAATCAAAATCCGCTGAGAATCAGGCTAAAATACAGGAATTGAATAATTCCATAGATGAGCAAAAAAAGAGAAGCGAAGAGTTGGATGCTCAAAAGGCATACACACAGACAAGAGAATATATAGAAAAGATCGCAAAGGAAAAGCTCGGACTGGTATATCCTAACGAAATTATATTTAAAACAAATGAATGATATGAATTATACGATTAGGGGACTTAAAAAAGTTGCCGGATATATATCCGGCAACTTTATGTTAGAAGAACATGACAATATTATAGCAGGACTTTCAGGAGGCGCTGACTCAAGCTGCCTCTTGTTTTTAATATGCAGACTTATTGAATCGGGAGAAATACCCAAGTGTCATGTCCATGCAATACATATTAATCACGGAATAAGGGGAGAAGAAGCCGTGAGAGATGAAAATGTTTCCGAAAGATTTGCCGATTCTCTCGGTGTGAATTTCAAATCATACCGTTTTGATGTTCCTGATCTTTCCAAGGAACTCGGAATGAGCGAAGAAGAGACCGGAAGAAAGATACGATATGAAAGCTTTCGGTCCTTTGCAAGAGAGCACGCAGAATTAACGGGGACAGATCCCGGTAAATATAAAATTGCGGTGGCTCACAATGCCAATGACAGAGCGGAGACATATATTTTTAATCTTGTGAGAGGAGCGGGCCTTAGGGGGCTGTCGGGTATAAAGCCCGTTAACGGAGACATAATAAGACCGATACTCTGCCTGTCGAGAGATGAAATAGAGAAAATATGCGAAGAAAACAATATTTCCTACGTAACCGACTCCACTAATTCAGATGATATTTATACGAGAAACTATATAAGGCACAGAATTATTGAACCCATGTCCTATATAAACAAAACCGCCGTTTTACATATCAACGAGGCCGCAGACAGAGCCAAAGAAGCATATGATTATATAAACAATCAATCTAAAGAGATTTTCGACCGGTGCTGCGGTATTGAATACGGAAACGATAACAGGATATCCCGGGTTATTATCGGCTTTGATGTTAAGAATTGTCATGTTGTAATAAGAAAGAGCATATATGCTTATGCGGCAGAGTGTTTGTCCGGTGATTCTTCGGATATTTATGGTACGAGGTTTGATGCGGCAGACAACCTGTTGCTTAACGGGACGACAGGTAAAAGTATTCAGATTGGAAAAGGTATTGTCGCAAGGTTGGATTATAATGAATTGAGCTTTGAATATGAAAAATCACCGGTTGAAAATGTCAACGCCGAAAATGATGACTGCGTGTATTTTCTGGACGATAATACAAGAAAAAAGATAGAAAACGGTGAAATTGCGGAATTAAAATTTGATAAATTTGCATTAAGACTGTACAAAACTGAAAAAGTTATTAAAAATGACAATGAATGCTATACCAAGTATTTTGATTATGATAGAATAAAAGGGAATTTATGCTTTCGGAAAAGACGCCCTCACGATGTTATGACAGTGGGGGCAGACGGATCTGCAAAAAAAGTTAAGAATCTGTTTAGAGACAGCAAAGTACCAAAAGCGGTCAGAGATGATATATGGATATTGGCGGACGATAAAGCCTGTCTTTGGGCAGTCGGGGTACG
This sequence comes from Lachnospiraceae bacterium, assembly GCA_022769005.1. Classification (GTDB taxonomy): domain Bacteria; phylum Bacillota; class Clostridia; order Lachnospirales; family Lachnospiraceae; genus UBA4285. The sequence continues at coordinate 16,859 of JALEKK010000018.1, read as the reverse complement.
TCAGTCCGTTGATTCATTTGTCAGAGACGGTTTATACGGGCTTTGCATTGAATGGATACCGTTAACTTAATTAAGGAGTAATAAATGAACAATAGAAATAATGATAATAGGAACAGAGGTGCCCTAACTTCATTTATATTCTTAATTGTCCTACTTGTAATATCTTTAATTATGATATATACGATGACAGGGAATAATTCTGACAGTAATAATTCCTATATTTATTCTGAATTTCAGAAAGATGTAGACAATAAGAATGTAGAGAAAGTAGTGGTGAACCAAAGCGCCAGTGTACCTACCGGAACGCTGCAGGTTCAATTAAAAGATAAAACGGTAAAATCATTATCCGTATCGGATGTTAACAAATCTGAAGAATATCTCACGGAAAAAGGTATACCGTTTTTGGTAAGTGACATACAGCAGAGAAACAGCTGGGGATCGATAATACTTCAAATGCTGTTTATGTTTGTTCCGCTCTTTTTATTATTTGCAATAATGAGAAGAGGAATGAGCAGTATGCAGGGCGGAGGAATGATGGGCAATTTTGCCAAGAGTAAGGCTAAATTGTCGGAAGATTCATCTGCCAAGACGGTAACATTTAAGGATGTTGCCGGACTTAAGGAAGAAAAGGAAGAACTTGAAGAGATAGTAGACTTCCTGAAGAATCCGGAAAGGTATACAAGACTCGGAGCTCATATTCCGAAAGGTGTTATGCTTGCAGGCCCTCCGGGAACGGGTAAAACTCTTCTTGCAAAAGCAGTGGCAGGTGAAGCGGGAGTTCCTTTCTTTAGCATTTCCGGCTCCGACTTCGTTGAAATGTTTGTCGGCGTGGGAGCTGCCAGAGTAAGAGACATGTTTACCGAGGCTAAAAACAACGCTCCTTGTATTATTTTCATAGATGAAATTGACGCCGTTGCAAGACAGCGAGGAGCGGGACTCGGCGGAGGCCATGATGAAAGAGAACAGACCCTTAACCAGCTTCTTGTTGAAATGGACGGATTCAGCGCCAATTCAGGCGTTATAGTTATGGCGGCAACGAACAGAATAGATATTCTTGATCCCGCAATACTCAGACCAGGACGATTTGACAGAAAGATAGTTGTCGGATATCCGGACAGAGAGGCAAGACTTCAGATATTAAAAGTTCATTCCAGAAATAAACCTCTTGCCGATGATGTTGATTTGGAATCTCTTGCAAGCGTTTCCGTGGGATTTACGGGCGCCGATCTTGCAAATATTATGAATGAAGCTGCCATTGCAGCCGCAATAGACCACAGACAATATATTACCAATGAAGATGTAAAGAATTCATTCATCAGAGAGGGTATAGGTGTTGAAAAGAAGAGCAGGGTAATTTCGGATAAGGACAAGCTTATTACCGCATATCATGAAACAGGTCATGCCATACTGTTCCATGAGCTTCCTGATGTGGGACCGGTTCATATTATTTCGATTATTCCTACGGGAATGGGAGCGGCAGGATATACAATGCCGCTTCCCGAAAAAGATGAGTTATTTAACACCAAGGGTAAAATGATGCAAAACATTATGGTTTCCATGGGCGGAAGAATAGCCGAAGAAATAATATTTGACGATGTTACGACAGGTGCTTCACAAGATATTAAGCAGGCATCTCAGCTTGCAAGAGACATGGTAACCAAGTACGGTTTCTCAAAAGATTTGGGATTCCTGGATTACAGCACACAGTCAGATGAACTATTTATAGGAAGAGAACTTGCCCACAGCAATAACTTCAGTGAACAGACGGCAACAAAGATTGATGAAGCCGTTAAGGAAATTATTGATGAGTGTTATGCAAGGGCAAAGCAGATTATTCTCGACAATAAGGATGTATTAGAGAGAACGGCTAAATATCTTATTAAGAAAGAGAAGATATCGAGGGAAGAATTTGAAGCGATTTTCAGGGGCGAGGATCCTGACGGTGTTTCAAATAATGCTGAAAGCAAAGAAAAATCCGATAACGTTTCTGCAGGAATTAACGGACATAATAATGCCGATAACAATTCGACGGTTGAAAATAATGTTACGGACATTAAAACCCCGGATGATTCCGATTCCGATCAAAAGGATGAAAAGGGTTCAAATGAGGAACACGGTAATAACGAGTCAGATAAGAAGGATAATAAACCGGATGACGGTTGGATATATTGATTATTTATGACTTTGTAATAATATCGGGCAAAAGCGACGATAATTATAGAAGAAGATGATAGTATGAAAAGAAGCAAGAGGAAAAAGTTTGCTGTGACAGCTGTATTTATCGGATCTCTATCTGTTATTGTCGCTTTTTTGCTTGTAAGTTTTTTAAACGTTCCAAGAAAAAGCGATGATAGTGAAACCGGTGACAGTACGGCAGATAATTATTACGCTCATGATACAGAAGGAACAGATTCTCAGAATGATGGCGAACATTCCGAGAATGTAACATCAAAAGGATATTCCATAAAAAAAATTGACGGAGTTACATATATTGATAATATTATGATTGTCAATAAGGAATATCCTCTGCCTGAAAGTTATGATCCGAAAGATTTAAATCCCGATGCGGCAGGGGCATTTGAAGAAATGAAAAACGCAGCCGCATCCGAGGGCGTAAAACTGTGGATTCAATCAGGATACAGATCATATGACAGACAAAAAGAATTATATGAGCAGTCAATTAATTCACCTGATGCAAATGTAACGGATTCTCTTATTGCGAGACCGGGATATTCGGAGCATCAGACCGGTTTGTCTATGGATATTAATTCCGTAACTAAGCTTATGGGAGAATGGAAAGAGGGAATTTGGTTAAGGGATAACTGTTATAAATATGGATTTATAATAAGATATCCTGAGGATAAGGAAAAATTTACGGGATATTCGTATGAACCATGGCATATAAGGTTTGTAGGCAGAGACCTTGCAAAAAAATTGCATGATTCCGGAGAATGTCTTGAAGAATACCTGGGTATCAATTCAGAGTATTCAGAGTGATAGGAACAGATATGATAGATAATAAACAAGAAAATACAGATGATTCCATGTTGGATGAGGATACCGTTTCTAACGAGAAACATCACAATAAAACGACGGTTGAAGATATACTTGAAGACAGGGATAAGATATTCGACGACGGAGCAATCGGAGTCGAAGCTAATGAACTGCCGGACAGAACGAAGAGAATAATCGGAAAAAAGAAGGTTAAGACCGACAATTCACAAGCGGCTGCGCCATATATAAAGCATCACAGATTTATCGATGAAAGTGCGAGAGGCGATGCGGATTGGGGAGTTTACAGAAGAAATTACGGATGGCCGTATAAAGTATTCTTTATTATTGCGGTAATAGGAACATTATATTTTATTTTTACTCAGGTACTTGCCGGCGTATACGGTATTGAATGGACTTACGGCTGGGGACCGATAAAATGGTTCGTAAACGTATTGTGTACGGGATGTTTAATAGGTGTTCCGGGAATGCTTATCCTTCCGTATTTCAGTTACAGGAAGTTTAAAAGGAATCATATTGAATATGAACCGGAATATTTCACTTATTATGAGTACTTTGTGGATGGAAACACACCCGAGGGAAGGGTTGAAATGCACAATGAGTACAAGGTTGTAAGAATGAGAGTTCTTGAGGAAACAATAGGATATTTCAGAGTAAGAGGACGAGTTGAGAGAACCGTAGTTACAAACGGTAAACCGGGAAAGGTAAGCGTTCTTAAGAAAACCGTTATTCCGAAAGCATTCAGCAATATGGAACTTATAGAAAAATATCTTTTCGGCGGTAAAAATGAATATCACTATGTTAAGTTCCATGAATTTGACGAAGGTGAGAGCGTAAGAAGATACAGCGCACACTACAGAAAGTACAAAAAATATTAATTATACGGAGAACTGGTAATGGCAAATGATAAAAAACTTGTTGAAGCCATAACATCAATGGATGTTGACTTCGCTCAGTGGTATACGGATGTTGTAAAAAAAGCGGACCTTATGGCATATTCAGCCGTAAAGGGATTTATGATTTTTAAACCGGCGGGTTATGCAATATGGGAAAAAATCAAATCAGAGCTTGATAAGAGATTTAAGGAAACAGGAGTTGAGAATGTTTCCATGCCGCTTCTTATTCCGGAGAGTTTGCTTAATAAGGAAAAAGATCATATAGAGGGCTTCGCACCGGAGGTGGCATGGGTTACATACGGCGGAGAAGAGGAACTTACGGAAAGATACTGCGTAAGACCGACATCTGAGACATTGTTCTGTGACTTCTATCATGATGATATCCAATCATACAGGGATTTGCCTAAGGTATATAATCAGTGGTGTTCCGTAGTTCGTTGGGAGAAGGAAACAAGACCGTTTCTCCGTTCAAGGGAATTTTTATGGCAGGAAGGTCATACTGCCCATGCAACGGAAGAGGAGGCTCAGGAGAGAACATTACAGATGCTTAATCTGTACGGTGATTTCTGCGAGGAAGTTCTTGCTATTCCGATGATAAGAGGTCAGAAAACGGAGAAAGAACAATTTGCGGGAGCAAAAGCCACATATACAATAGAATCTCTCATGCACGACGGAAAGGCACTCCAGAGCGGAACAAGCCATAATTTCGGAGACGGTTTCGCTAAAGCGTTTGAAATTCAATACACGGACAGGGAAAATAAATTACAATATGTTCATCAGACATCATGGGGAGTGACAACAAGACTTATCGGCGCAATTATTATGGTTCACGGTGATAACGAAGGACTTGTTCTTCCTCCGAGAATTGCTCCCGTTCAGGTAAATATTATCCCTATACAGCAAAAGAAGGACGGAGTTCTTGACAAATGTTATGAAGTAAGGGACATTCTTAAAAATGCAGGAATATCCGTTAAGGTGGATGATACGGACAAAACTCCGGGCTGGAAGTTCTCGGAGTGTGAGATGAGAGGTATTCCGGTAAGAATAGACATCGGACCTAAGGATATTGAAGCCGGTAAGGCGGTATTGGTTCGAAGAGACACAAGAGAAAAAATCGAAGCTTCTTTGGATAATATTGTTGAAGAAGTAAACAGCCTGATGGAAACAATTCAAAAAGACATGTACAACAGGGCCAAAGAACACAGAGATTCACATACATATGTTGCCGTAAGCTATGATGAATTTAAGGATACCATAGAAAATAAAGCCGGATTCGTTAAGGCTATGTGGTGCGGCAACAGAGAATGCGAAGACAAGATCAAAGAAGAAACAGGCGCAACATCACGTTGTATGCCTTTTGAACAGGAAGCTGTTTCGGATGTATGCGTATGCTGCGGTAAAAAGGCAAAAAGCCTTGTTTATTGGGGCAGAGCATATTAATTATACATACATGTAATAACCGTTAACATGTAAATCAGAATTCAAATTAATATATTATATAGCCCCGGCGGCTGCAAAGGCGGTAAATGATATATCCGTGCGAATATATCCGAACTGTTTTGCGGCAGCCGGGGTTTTTATTAAATTAAAACAATCGTCGAGCATGTGTTTATTTTCAAATAAAAGAAATAGTTTATAATATTTCCTATAGTAAGTTTAGAAGTGAAAATCTATGGATAAAATAAATCAATTTGAAATATATAAAAAAGCATTATTTAAACGAAAATTAATATTGGCGGGAATATTGGTTCTGTCAGGTATATTTATATTAATCGGAATATGGGCACTGTTTTTTAAAGAGAATGTTGTATATAGGAATACGGACTATGCAATGATGGATGAAGACGAGAACGTTGAAAAAATAGATGAAAGCAGTAACTATATATTAGAGCAGACTGTGGAAGGCAATACAATGAGTATTTTATACGGAAGGGATTTCGTTTTCCATAAATCTACGGGAGAGGCGGATATTCTGTTCGGAAACCCATCCAAATCAAAAGTTAACATGTCCGTGGAAGTATTGCTCGGAAGCGAAAAGGTCGCCGAAACAAGGCTTATTCATCCGGGATTTCAGATTAAAAAAACAAAGATAAATGCGGATATAAGTAAATATAAACCCAATATATACGACGGCACGATACTTGTATATTATTATGATATGAGTATGAACGAGAGGCGGCCGATCAATTCATCCGTGCCGGTTAAGATAAAAATAGTTGAATAGCAGGAAACGATTATGATAAAAAAATCAATATATCTATCCGTTGCCGTATGTGCCCTGTCTTGTTTTTTCATGATAACGGCATTGCTTTACGGCGGTAAAAGCGTTGTGAAGAATCAATTTATACAGCCGGGATTTGAGAATGATTACGAAACAGGCAACCCATCCGACAAATTAACGCCTGAAGAAAAGAAAAACTGGCTTGAGCTAAGCAGTGCCGGAATGAGTTATAAAACGCATATTTTGGACAATATTTACTTGGATAATTCCGATTACGGTAAAGTGTATTTCACTAACGAAGATACAAATAAGAATGTTCTTTTGAAAATAAGAGTTCTTAACGGATATAACGAAGTTGTCGCAGAGACAGGCTTAATTAAGCCGGGAGAGTATATAGAAAAGGTGAAGTTTAGGGAGAACACTGATGCGGGATCATATAAGATAAAAATAATGTCATATGAGCCTACGAGATATTACAGTATGGGAGCCGTAATAATAGACGCAAAATTAAATCATATGTAACAGATACAGAAAATATAATTGAAGTTGTGCAGCTAAAGCAGCGGGGCGTAAGTAATACATATTATATAATAAAATAAGCACTGTAGTATTTAAGAGACAGCTCTTTAAATACTGCAGTGCTTTATTTGGTTAATAAAAAATTATAACTGGGCTGAGCGATATACGATAACAGGCGTATTTACCTTCATCTTTTCATACATAGGCTTAACGATTGAAAGCGGAGTATTAATACATCCGTGAGAACCGCCGTTTGTCTTATAAAGTTCGCCTCCGAATGTGGTGAACCATGATGCGTCGTGGATACCGCATCCTTCCCAATCAAATGGCATCCAGTAGTCTGCGTGAACTACAGGCTGGAATAAAAGGAAATATTTATCCGTTGATTTGGATAATATTCTGAAGATACCGCTCGGAGTAGCCGCGTCCTTGTATCTTCCCGATTCGTCTCCCGTACGAACATCCGTGTCGAGATACAGGCTTCCGTCAACATAATACCACATATGCTGTCTGGAAACGTCAATTTCAACATATGTATCTCCGATGTCTCCCGAACCGTTGGCGGCGTTTCTTGTAAGCGCCGGATTATCCCATACGGCTTCTATGGTCTGTGATTCACCGGATTTAATTGCGTTTTTAATGGCTTCCGCAGTTGCATCCTTATCAAGCTTAAAGCCATATGTATCTCTTGCGGTACCTGGAAGAGATACAAGTCCTATTCCCGTTGCAGGGAACTTTCTTGTTGTTCCGTATGTATTATACTTATCTGCAAGAGATGATACATATTCATTAACCAAATCATCTTTAAATGATAACTCGGTTCCGTCAGTCGTTATCCAATTCTTAAATGTATCAACATCTATGGTTTCGGTTGCACCTGTTAAATCAATCGTAACCTTTACATCCTTAAGCTCGGAAATTGTGGATAACAATGATTTAAGTTCTGCATTATCGGCATAAACCGTAGGCTTAAGATAACATCCGGATTGTTCTATATCTACGGAGAACACACCGGAATTAAGATCGGAGATTATTGTATTCTGTAACTTATCTCCGTCAATTTTGTTACCTTCAACAGCCTCTACAATAACGGGTTCGCTCTTTGAAGTGTCAATGTATGCATTGGCGGGTTCCACAGCATTGGAGTTAAGGTTGTTTACGATATCGGAGATTTCACTTTTTAATTTCGCTTCATCATATGTTGTTTTTGTTTGAACATCATATGTTTTCTTTCCTGCGAGATTGAAGAGCCATAACATAGGTGACTGTCCTTTTTGAATTGCCTGAATGTCCGTCGAATATTCAGATTTGTATCCGATGTCTGATAACTTAATGCTCTCGGTTGCACCGTCTTTCGTGGTTATCGTAATGGAGTCGGAAGAGACAAGATCGTTGTTAAGATCGGCAACCGTCATGAATCCGGCTTTTTTTTCGCCCAGATAAGTATTCCCCCAAAACTTATTGGACGAAACGATAGCTCCTATAATATAGAATGCGGCAAAAGCAACTACCGGTATTAACCAAAACAGAAACTTTTTATTTTTTTTCATATAAATTGCAGCCTCCTTAGCAAACAATGCGCATATCCATATAGTAATCTAAAATTCGTTACTATTCCACATACCTATGTACTATATAAATATATGAGCTATTGACAATTATTTCAATACTCACAGAGCGGTAATTGTAATAGTCATCAATACATCATACTTTACAAACAATAGTATTTTACTCTAAAGAAAGAATCTGTTCAATAATAAACGTGTCTTTATATTATAGCAAATCTTTAATAATTTCGCCTGCCATAATTATTCCGGCGCATGGAGGAACAAAGGGTGATGAACCGGGAGTTCTTTCATCATTACCTTCGGCAATAAACAATGGTTTTACGGGGATTTCCGTGGAATAGGCAACTTTAAGATCCGTTACCCCTCTTTTTTTAAGCTCTTTTCTCATTACTTTGGCCAGTTTACATACAGAGGTTTTGTAAATGTCGTCGATTTTTATTTGTGTGGGATCGAATTTATTGCCCATACCCATACTTGATATGACATTTGCACCTTCTTTTTTTGCCTTAAGTATCAGTGCAATTTTTGCCGTAACATTGTCAATGGCATCGACAACGTAATCATATTGAGAAAAATCAAATTCATCACTGTTCTCAGGCAGGAAAAACATTTTCCTGGTTTCTATTTCGGCATTGGGATTGATGGAAAGCATTTTTTCCTTTGCAACGTCGGTTTTATTCATACCGACTGTTTTATAAGTGGCAAATAACTGTCTGTTGAGATTTGTTTCGTCAAATGAATCCTTATCTACCAATGTAAAGTGCCCTATTCCCGCTCTGGTAAGGGCTTCGGCAAGTGAGCCGCCGACTCCTCCGAGGCCGAATATAATTACTTTCTTCTTATTTAATTCTTCAATCTTGTCTTTTCCGATAAGCATTGCAAATCTTTGAAAATTATTTGTCATAGTATATATCTCCTATATGTTATATCTAAATATTATGTTGCTCTACTATACAATAATATATAAACAAATGTAAATATATACCATAGGAAGAAAGTCAACCGGATACGGAAATATAACATTGAAAATATGTAAATAAATCAATGAAATATGAGAATGCAACATCAAAAATACAGGAAGAAACTCAATGAACCATGAAAAAGTACCACCGAAATATATAGGAAGAAACTCTATCAAACACGGAAATTGACATCATAATATACGGTAAGACAGCACCGCTCAACATTATTATGCAGCACCGAAATAACAGTTAAGAAGTCATATTAAATATATGAAAATGTGTACTTTATTAAATACAATTATTTCTTAAATATTATCCGTTTGTAACAAATAAGTAACATTTTATTTGGCTGAAAACACAGTAATATTCGGCGTTTACATGATAATCGGTAATTTAAGCAATTAATATATAATTTATATAGTTATTGTTTAATAATTAATTAAAGTTTGACAAATATATTTAATATTGTTATAGTGACAAAGTAATAAATGTAACAAATTAGAAACAATTAGAAACGAATATGTTATAAATGTACACTTGAGAGGATTTTTTATGAAACCGATTATTAAGAGATTTGCCGTAGTATCTTCAGTTACTGCTGCAAGTATAGGCTCTTTATTTATACAGACACTTACAAACGCAGGAAGTTTACCTAACTCTGAAAACGGATTCAGTTCAGATTCAACAATCAAAACCGTATATACGGAAACTGTTGCCGCTCCGGAGGAAACTGAGAAAGATATTTTTGACAACAAAGCAATTGCAATAACCGGATTGGATGTATATGCAAGCGCCGATAAAGATGCCGCTGTTGTAGGCAAGCTTAATGACAAGAATATCGCTGATGTAATTGCCAACGAAGGTGACATGACTCTCGTACAGTCAGGTAATCTTAAAGGATATGTAAAGAGCGAAAATCTTGTAATCGGTGATGAAGCCGAAGCTGTTGCATACAATATCGGAAATGTAACCGCGAAGTCCAAGGCGGATAATACTGTATTATACGGTAAGGACAATAAGGAAACCGTTAAGACAGTAAATCCGGACGAAACTCTTAAGGTTGTTTCAACAGCTGAAAACAAGCTTGTTGTTCAGTTAGATAATAACGTTGAGGCATATGTTAACACTGATCAGGTAGATGTTGATTTCGGATTAGAAACAGGTAAGACTAACGAAGAAATCGCCGCAGAAGAAGCTGCAAAGAAAGCAGCGGAAGAAGCTGAGAGAGCTGAAGCTGAAAGAGCAAAGGCCGCAAAAGAAGCGGAAGCTAAGGCAGCAGAAGAGGCTGAAGCAGAGGAAGAAACTGCATCATATTCAGGATCATCAGTGAGCGGTCCGTATTCAAGCCACCTTACAAAATCTGCAGGAGTGTTCAACGGCCCTTCAGGTTATGAAACATATTATAACCTTAACATGAACGGCGTTGTAAGAATCATGCGTTCATTAGGATACTCAGAGGCAGATGGCTGGGTATACTGGGTTCGTGACGACGGCGTTAAAATGTTCGGTAATTATGTAATGGTTGCGGCTGACCTTTCAAGAAGACCAAAGGGAACAATATTAGAGTCTTCATTAGGAACTGCAATTGTTGTAGATACAGGAAGTTTCGTGGCTTCCAACCCTAATCAGCTTGATATTGCAGTAGCATGGTAATTTGTACGGATTTGAACGGAATATAACCGGGTAATACCCCCTGTTTTACAGACCCGGTTTGATATAAGACTGTAATTATGTAATTTTATACATAGTTACAGTCTTTTTATATGATATTTTCTTTACTTTTTGACCTTAGGTTGTATAATATTCACTGTATAAAGAATAATTATGCATTAAAATGAATAAATTAGGAAGTTCGGCGTTAATTACAGTGTAAATGCATATATTACGGCCGTAATCTTATAATGTACATGGTATCGGGAGGATAATATGATTGATTTAAAGGGAAGAGATTTTCTTACACTTATGGACTATACAAAAGAAGAAATAGAATATTTATTAGATCTTTCCGCAAGATTAAAAGCAATGAAGAAAAACGGTGAGGTTTGGGCTCCGCTCAAAGGTAAAAATATCGCCATGATATTTGAGAAGACAAGTACAAGAACACGCTGTTCATTTGAGGTTGCCGCACATGACCTGGGTATGGGAACAACATATCTTGACTCAACGGTATCACAAATCGGAGTAAAAGAAAGTATTGCGGATACCGCTAATGTTCTGACAACAATGTTCGACGGTATAGAATACAGAGGTTACGGTCAGGAAATAGTTGAGTGTCTGGCAAATAATGCAACGGTTCCGGTTTGGAACGGACTCACCAATGATTATCATCCTACACAGCTTCTTGCGGACATGCTTACCATTAAAGAGAAGTTAGGTTCTCTTGAAGGCAAGAAAGTGGTATACCTTGGAGACGCAAGATACAACATGGGCAATTCATGGATGGTTGCATGTGCAAAAATGGGTATGCATTTTGTGGCATGTGCTCCGAAGGAGATGTACTTCCCTGATGAAGTGCTTCAGGCTAAATGCAAAGAATGGGCAAAAGAAAGCGGCGGTTCAATAGAATTCAGCACAGAGGTTTCTTCATGTGAAGGTGCTGATGTAATTTATACCGACGTATGGGTATCAATGGGAGAGCCTGATGAGAAATGGGCTCAGAGAATCGGCGACCTTATGCCTTATCAGGTAAATGCGGATTTGATGAAAAGGGCAAAGGAGAATGCGATATTTATGCATTGCCTTCCTTCATTCCACAACCTTGACACATTAAAGGCACAGGATCTCAACAAAAAATTCGGCATAACAGAGCTTGAAGTTACGGATGAAGTATTTAATTCGGAACAGTCGGTTGTATTTGATGAAGCGGAAAACAGAATGCATACAATAAAGGCTGTTATGGCGGCTACACTCGGCGTTGATCCGGATAGGGACTGATATGAGCGAAACGGTATTGTGTGCGGCAAGCGCATATGAGAGAAAATATTATTTTAATCCTGAGTTTGCAAAATTACCCAAGGATATACAGGACGAGCTGCAGATAATGTGCGTAAAGTATACAGAAGAGTGCGGCGGAGTCATATCGGTTGTGTTTAATGAAGACGGAGACATTGAATTAAGAACGGAAGTCAATGAAGACGATATTTTACATGACGGAATATCCGCGGGGATTATGATTAGGCAGCTGGAAAAGGAAAAAGAAGAGTTGTTTGAACAGCTTGTATATTTTTACAGGATATTTATATCAGGTTCCGATAACGGAATATGATTTTAACCGATAATTACAGGTATATTGAAAAGGCGGAAAATGAGTTTAAAAATAGGAGACGCAGAATTCGGTACACCTGTATTTTTAGCTCCGATGGCAGGAGTTACGGATTATGTGTACAGAAAAATATGTCATGAACAGGGATGCGGAGGAAGTACGACAGAGCTTATAAGCGCCAAGGCCGTATTGTACAAAAATAAAAATACGGAGCCGCTGCTATATACGGAAGGCGATGAAGGTAACGTCGGATTGCAGTTATTCGGCTCATCACCGGAAATAATGGGCAGTATTGCGAGAGAACTGGAAGACAGAAAATTTGCATTTGTGGATATAAATATGGGATGTCCCGTTCCGAAGGTAGTAAACAACGGGGAAGGATCTGCATTGATGAAAGATCCGAAACTTGCGGGAGCCATTGTCAACAGTATCGTTAACAGCCAGTCCAAACCGGTAACAGTAAAAATAAGATCGGGATTTGATGACGCTCATATTAATGCTCCGGAGGTGGCCCGTGAATGTGAGAAAGCCGGCGCAAAGGCAATATTTGTACATGCAAGAACCAGAGAGCAGTATTATTCCGGGAAAGCGGATTTGTCAGTCATAAAGGCGGTTAAAGAAGCCGTAAAGGTGCCCGTAATAGGGAACGGAGACATAACGGACGAAGAGTCCGCATATCATATGATACGACTTACAAAATGTGACGGAATTATGGTAGGAAGAGCCGCGAAGGGAAATCCATGGATTTTTTCAAGATTTAAAAAGATGTTTGACACATATTCCGTGGAGGAACTAAAGAGCGGGGAAGCGGAGATTAAAAGCGAATATAATCACGTTAATATAGTGGACTTGGAAACAAGAAAGAAAATGATGATCCGCCACATAAGAGAACTTACGGCGTTTAAAGGGGAGTATATTGCCGTAAGGGAAATGCGCAAACATTGCGGATGGTATACCGCGGGTATTCCCCATGCCACGGAATTAAGAAAAGAAGTCAATTCCTGTGAAAGTGCCGACGAACTTGTGAGGCTTGTTGAAAGGATACTATAAATTGACATTGATGTCATAAAATATTATAATCTCATGGTGAATTTTATAATAATATAATTTTGATATAAGATGTTAGAGCACATATTCTGCTCTAACATTTATTTTATAATAGCATAATAAAGCGCAGGGCTCACAGGAGCGCAATACTTAACACGGAAAGGCAGGCTGACATGGCAGAAAAGAATTGGATTACAAAAGAGGGATACGAAGCAAAGAAGGCAAGACTTGAACATCTTATGACCGTTGAGCGTCAGGAGATTATCAAAAAAATAGGTGAGGCAAAGGAACAGGGAGACTTATCCGAAAACGCCGAGTACGAAGCGGCAAGAGAAGAACAGGGAAAGATTGAGGGTGAAATCTCCAAACTCGAGGCTGAACTTAAGAACTGCCAGATTATTGATGAAGAAAAGAGCGGTGATAACAAGGTTGCCTTCGGAAGTGTCGTGACATTAAAGGATCTGGAATATGATGAGGAACTTGAATATAAACTTGTAGGTCCTCTTGAAGCAAGTATCCTTGACAATAAGATTTCCATAGAATCACCTATCGGAAAACTTATTCTCGGACGTGAAGTAGGTGATATCGTAAGTGCGGCTTCACCTGCAGGCGGCATTATCGAGTACAAAATTTTGGCGGTTAAGAACGACTGATTACTGATTATTGATTACGGAAAGGAGAACCATTGTGGCAGACAACAGAGAAGCGGATGTTAACGAGCAGATAAAAAACCGTATGGAAAAGCTCAACGCATTACAGTCAGAAGGAAACGATCCCTTTGAGATAACAAAGTATGACGTAACATGCCATACAAATGACATAAAAAATAATTTTGACGAGATGGACGGCGCAGAAGTAAGCATAGCAGGTCGTCTTATGGCCAAGAGAGTTATGGGTAAGGCATCATTTGCCAATGTTGCGGACAGAAACGGCAATATACAGCTCTATGTTTCCAGAGACGATTTGGGAGAAGAGGGATATAAGGCTTTTAAAAAATTCGATATCGGTGACATCGTAGGCGTTAAGGGAAAGGTATTCAAGACTCAGAAGGGCGAAATATCGGTACATGTAACGGAAATTACCCTTCTTGTTAAGAGCTTACAGGTTCTTCCTGAAAAATATCACGGACTCAAGGATACGGATCAGAGATATCGCCAGAGATATGTAGATCTTATCGTAAATCCGGAAGTAAGAACGACATTTGAGAAGAGATCGGCCATTCTCAGTGAAATCAGAAGCTTTTTAAACGGCAGAGAATTTATCGAAGTTGAAACACCTATTCTTGTTGATAATGCCGGCGGAGCGAGTGCAAGACCGTTTACGACACATTACAATGCCTTAAGCAAGGACATTAATTTGAGAATCTCTCTTGAGTTATATTTAAAGAGACTTATCGTAGGCGGACTTGAAAGAGTATATGAAATAGGAAGAGTGTTCAGAAACGAGGGCGTTGACGGAAGACATAATCCGGAATTCACCCTTCTTGAATTATATGAAGCATATACGGATTATAACGGCATGATGGAACTTACGGAAAGTTTAATCAGAGATGTATGCCTTAAGGTTAACGGTACGGCCAAGGTGCCTTACGGTGACGAAGTACTTGATTTTGAATCTCCGTTTGCAAAAATGACAATGACAGATGCGGTTAAGAAATACTCCGGAATAGATTTCAATGATATCCCGGATACGGAATCCGCAAAGGCTCTTGCAAAAGAAAAGGGAATTGAGTTTGAAGACAGACATAAGAAGGGTGATATCTTAAGCCTGTTCTTTGAAGAATACGTTGAGGAGAAGCTTATCCAACCTACATTTATTATAGATCATCCTATAGAAATATCTCCTCTTACAAAGAAGATTCCTGACAATCCGGAACTTACGGAAAGATTTGAATTATTTGTTGCGGGCCGTGAACTTGCCAATGCATATTCAGAGCTTAACGACCCTATTGACCAGAGAGAGAGATTTGAAGCTCAGGAGGCTTTGAAGGCAGCGGGAGATGATGAAGCCCAGTCCATTGATGAAGATTTCCTTAATGCGCTTGCATATGGTATGCCTCCTACCGGCGGAGTCGGTATCGGTATAGACAGACTCGTTATGCTCCTTACAAACGAAGCCTCCATCAGAGATGTACTTTTATTCCCCACAATGAAGACCCTCAATGACGGAAAGAAAAACGATGCGGGTATTACGGCTGCAAATACGGATACAAAGCCTGAAAATATTGACTTTTCCAAGGTTAAGATTGAGCCTTTATTTGAAGAAACCGTTGATTTTGAGACATTTTCAAAGTCTGATTTCCGTGCGGTAAAGGTTAAGGATTGTATTGCGGTTCCTAAGTCGAAGAAACTTCTTCAATTTACTCTCGATGACGGAACGGGCACAGACAGAACCATTTTAAGCGGTATTCATGAATATTATGAACCTGAAGAATTAATCGGAAAGACATGTATTGCCATTGTAAATCTTCCGCCGAGAGCTATGATGGGCATTGACTCTTGCGGTATGCTTATCAGTGCTGTTCATGAAGAAGAAGGCGAAGAAAAGCTTCATCTTCTGATGGTTGATGACCACATTCCGGCAGGTGCGAAGCTGTATTGATCTGGGGAAAATAACAGGCGGAAAACCTGCGGATTTTTACAACAAATCCAGGCTGATTTTTTGCAGTGGCACCGGATTTACAACATTTGTGCAACAAAAAGTCAAATAACGGTACATCGTAACAGATGACAGTATAAAGTAAAGCCTACGTCCCGGTTCCAAAAATCTTCAAGGCACTCCTTTTCAGAATCAATCTGAGAGGGGGTGCCTTTTTGCGTGCAGACAGCAGTAAAAGAGGCCGAAGATAGAAAGTGCCGGAATAGCCGGAGAAGAATTCGGTCTTGGGAAAAATTGATGTGGTTACAGATTTGTTACGTGACGTATAAGATTAGAACACTATACTATAGAAGGTCATAAGCTTTATTATGCTGTGATATTCTTGAAAATTACTTGAAAGTCTTTTTTATCTGCTCCAGAAACTTTTCAGCAATAGGAGTAAAGGTCTGATATTTATTCCATATGAGATATAGTTCTGACTTCAGTTCAGGTGAAAGCGGTCTGAATACCATGTCAGTTCCTTCGGTATTTATCAGATCCTTAAATGTAAGAAGTATTCCGAGGTTTTCTCTTGCAAATACATAGCCGTTATAAGATAGCCTGAAGGAGCCTTCAAGTTTTAGCTTAGGAAATCTTTCTTTAGCCCATGTTTTGATTTCATTGTTCCAGCTTTGCTCAGAGACAAACAGAGGCTGTCCTATCAGGTCAGAGACATGGATGGATTTTTTCTTTGCAAGGGGATGAGATGAAGATATGATTGCTCCCCATACATCG
>JALEKK010000005.1 GCA_022769005.1 Lachnospiraceae bacterium | reverse complement strand
TGTCTCATCCGCTGAGAAATGGCATCCGAAACAATGCATTCCCATTGCAGAGAAAAGCTGTACAAGACCCTGATCAATCTGAAGAGCTTCTCCGATTGTAGTATCTTTTGTAACTCTACTCATAATATTACCTCCCGTATAATTCATAATAATATTGGTAAAATATCATTTATAAAAAGTAATGTCAACAAACCGCAATACAACATATAGATATTTTCAATAAAGAAGTTTTCAACTGCTTTTAAAAAGAAATTTCCGAAAAAATTTGCCGTAAAACGTTATATCTTTAATGTTTATTCTCCCAATTCCTCCCATTTAACATACAGTTCGGATAATTCATCGTTATAGGCGCTCTGTTCTTTAAATAACTTTTGTAATTCGGAAACATTACTTGCAATTGACGGTTCCGACATTTTTATCTCGAGTTCTCCTATCTTTTCCTCCAACTCCGCTATACGTTCTTCACATTTTTCTAATTCTCTTTCACGTTTTTTGCGATTACCGGCCTGTTTTTTCATTTCCTGCCAGTCGAGTTTACCCTTATTATCCTCCGAAACATTATTCGATGGAGAAATATCTCGATTATTTGTATTTTTTTCTGATTTTTTTTGAAGATAATAATCATAATTCCCGAGATATTCAGTAAATTTCTTATCAGAGAGTTCAAGTATCTTTCCGGCAGTTCTGTTTATAAAATACCTGTCATGAGATACATATAATACGGTACCCTCATAGGCTTCCAAGGCATCTTCCAGTATTTCCTTTGAGTTAATATCCAGGTGATTGGTAGGTTCGTCCAATATAAGAAAGTTGGCGTTACTGAGCATAAGTTTTGCAAGAGACACCCTTCCTCTTTCGCCTCCGCTCAAATCTCCTATACGTTTAAATACATCTTCGCCGGTAAATAAAAACGCCGCAAGAGTATTACGTATTTCCGTATTTGTCAATTCCGGATATTCGTCCGACAGTTCGTCAAACAGTGTTTTTTCACTGTGAAGCACCTGATGTTCCTGATCGTAATATCCGGTTTCAACCTTACTTCCAAGCCGTACTTCTCCGCTGTCGTATGATTCAAGACCTCTTATTATTTTCATAAGAGTTGTTTTACCGCTTCCGTTTTCTCCTATGACGGCAACATGTTCTCCCCTTTTTATCTCTATATTCACATTTGAAAACAATACTTTATCTTCATAAGACTTGGAAAGATTTTTTATTGTCAATACATCATTACCGCTTATTACCCTTGGAGTAAGAGACAGTCTCATGTCGGCATTAAGTTCTGCGGGCTTTTCAAGCATGTCCGTCTTTTCCAGCGCCTTTTCTCTGCTTTCCGCTCTCTTAATGCTTTTTTCTCTGTTGAACTGTTTAAGCTTATCTATTACCTTTCTTTGATGCTCTATTTCTCTTTGCTGATTAAAATATGCATTCATTTGAGCCTGTCTCATTTGCTTCTTTTTCTTGGAATACTCGGTATAATTACCGGAAAATACACTTGCTTTTCCGTTTTCTACCTCGATTACTTTATCTGCAATACGGTCCAGGAAAAATCTGTCATGTGATACAACAAGAACAGCTCCGTTATAGCCCGTAAGATAATTAATAAGATAATCCATGGATTTTATGTCCAGATGGTTTGTAGGCTCATCCAGTATTATCAAATCCGGCTTTACAAGAAGGAGTCTTGCCAGAGCTGCCCTTGTTTTTTGGCCTCCCGACAGAGTACTTACGGACCTGTTAAAATCCTTATCTCCGAAGCCCAACCCATAAAGAGTTCCTTTTATTTCGCTTATATATGTATATCCGTCATTTTTCTCAAACAGGTGCGTCAGATTTGTATATTTATCCATCAGTCTTTGAAGATGCACACCGTCTGCATGTTTCATTTCCTCTTCACATTTTCTCAATGAATGTTCCAAGTCAATGACTTCTTTTTTTATGGATAACAGTTCATCATATATGGTTTTATCACTGTTAATAAAGCTGTCCTGAGACAAATATCCCATCCTCTTTCCCTTAGACAATGCCGCAACGCCTTCATCCGCATCACACTCTCCGGCAATAATCTTCAGTAGAGTTGTTTTGCCCGCTCCGTTTATGCCTGTTATCGCAACCTTTTCCTTATCTTCTATATTAAAGCTTATATTTTCTAATATCTTTTTATCTCCATATGATTTGGAGATATTCTGACATGAAAGTACCATACATATTCCTCGATTCCAAATATTGTGTCATACAGTATAACATGATATTACTGTCAAAAGTGCTTTTCCACAGTCGTAAGAAAAAGTAATAATGAAACGCCGTAAATGATACGTTTAAGTAAGGCATATCATTTACGGCGTTTATTAATCTGCATAACCATTATTCTGCAGTTTTTTCTTATCATTAATTACTTTTTCAAGTTTAATCTTTACGGCGTTTTTGTAATCTTCCGATATTCCGCTGTTATCCGTCGGAATGGCGTCCACCTCGGAATAAATTTTATTTAAATACTCCAAAGGAACATCCTTTGACTCCACATAATCGGATGACAAATGAATTGTCGTTGTTTTGTTTTCCGTTTTAACTTCAGCGTCTCTCAATTTATATACGGAGCCGTCATCATTTACCGGATTAATATAGCTGATATTGTAAGAACCTTTTGACAGTTCAACTCCGCCGTTCTCAATATTTGAGGGTTCTATTGCATAATATATATCCTTGGGTCCCGTAATATGAGCAATAATAGGAGTTGATTTATCAGTCCACCTGTCGTCTATATTAACCGCAAATTTATAAAATGATGATTGGGCACATCCGCTTAAAAAAAGTGATGACACTATACTTACCGCCGCCACGGGGACAGCTAACAGTTTATTCATATTTACTCACTTTCCGTATATATATGATGAAATTCCATCAACCGTTTTCAATAATTTTATCGGATAATTTCGCAAATTGTTCCAGAGAAAGCGCCTCCCCTCTCACACTTTCGGATAATCCCATTTCGTTTAACGACTTAAGAATCGTTTCTTTTGCTATATCCGTTGAGCCGCTTACACTGTTAACCAATGTTTTTCTTCTTTGAGAAAATGCCGCTTTTATAATTTTGAACATCTTAGTTTCGTCTTTTGTCTTAACCGGCGGCTTGTCGTAAATATCCATTCTTATAACGGCGGAGTCAACATTCGGCTTCGGCATAAAACAACTTGACGGTACATTCATGACAATATTTGCATCCGAATAATAATTAATCGACAGCGTTATTGCGCCGTAGTCTTTATTACCCGGTTCGGCACCCAATCTTTCCGCCACTTCCTTTTGGATCATGACCGTTATGGATTCAATAACCGAATTGTTATTTTTTTCAAGTAATTCCATTATAATCGGCGTGGTAATGTAATACGGCAAATTCGCCACAACTTTTAATTTTCCGTCGTGTGAATATTTTTCACATAATTCTTCTATATTACATTTTAAAATATCACTGTTAATTACGGTAACATTATCATAATCTTTGAGTGTAAATGTAAGCACGTCAATAAGTCTTTTGTCTATCTCGACCGCTATAACATTTTTTGCATGCTCACAAAGTACCTGTGTCATCGTCCCGATGCCCGGTCCGATTTCAAGTACCGTATCTTCTTTTGTAATTCCGGCGCTTTTTACTATATTGTTAACCGTATTGCCGTCTATAAGGAAGTTTTGACCGTACTTTTTCGCAAATGAGAAACCAAACATTTCAAGTACGGCCCTGGTTTCCGTAGGATTAGAGAGATATGCCATATAATTTCTTTGCATTTGAAGTTGTTACTTCTATTACTTCCTCCGGGTCAATATTTTTAATTTGAGCAATCTTCTCGACTATAAATGGAAGATTAAGTGAAGAATTGCGTTTTCCTCTGTTAGGTTCGGGAGAGAGATACGGGCAGTCGGTTTCCAAAACAATTCTTGATATAGGTGTGTCCTCCACCGCTTCAACCAGCTTTTTGGCATTTTTAAACGTAACAACGCCGCCTATACCTAAGTAGTAATCCATTTTTATAAATTCTCTCGCACTCTCTTTGGAATATGAGTAACAGTGCATAATGCTCGGCGGGAGCTTCCCCGCATATTCTTTCAATATTACCTCGGTATCCCTCTCAGCTTCCCTTGAATGGATAACGACGGGCATTGACAACTCCTTTGCCATGTCAAGCTGTGCCCTGAACCATACGGCCTGTACATCCTTTTCACATGTCATATTGTGGTAATCAAGTCCTATCTCTCCGACGGCAACGACCTTTTTGTGATTTTTTATCATATTATACATTTCTCCGATAACTTTGTTATCTGATGTATTTTTGCTGTCGCCGCCTTCAAAAAAATCCTCTATGCAATCCGGATGTATTCCGACGGTAGCATAAACTATATTATGACTTTCGGATAATTCCACTGCCTTCTTACATGAATCGAAGCTTGCTCCTATGTCGACAATTCCGGAATATCCCTGTTTCTCCAACTCCGACAGAATCTCTTCTCTGTCTCCGTCAAATGCTTCATCGTCATAATGAGCATGAGTATCAAATATTCCTCTCATCTTATCTCACTTCCCGCAATAATGTCCTTATCCAATGTGAGTACCGAAAGATTACCCTTGTCATCAGACGCTGCAAGTATCATTCCCTGAGATTCAACTCCGCAAAGCTTTACGGGTTTAAGATTAGTAATAACGGCAACCTTTTTCCCAACCATTTCTTCAGGTTTATAATATTCCGAGATTCCCGATACAATCTGTCTCATCTCTTCGCCGATTCTTATCTGTGATACAAGAAGCTTCTTTGATTTTGGCACGGGCTCACATTTGATTACTTCTCCGACTCTCAGCTGTACTTTCTCAAAGTCTTCGATACCTATTTCAGGCTTGATTTCCACTTCCGGATAATCAGGCTTTGCGGCCTTTCTTTGTTTTTCTTCTATTTCTTCAACAAGTTTCTTAGTTTCTTCGAAATCCTTTCGCATAAACAATGTTTCCGGATTTTCGGTTACATTGTATTCTTTTATCAAACCGAATTCGCCGAGCTTATCATACTCTCTCACTCCGTCATCGGGATTTGAGAAAAATTCAGACATGATTGCCCTTGACGTGGACGGCATAAACGGTACAAGAAGATTGGCTCCTATTGTAATGCTTTCCGCCAAGTTATATAAAACTTCCGATAATCTTTCTTTTGAAATCTCTTCCTTCCCGAGAATCCATGGCTCGGTTTCATCAATATATTTATTACACCTTTTGAATATTTTAAATACTTCCGTAAGAGCATCCGCAACTCTGAGATCCTTCATCTTCTCTTCAATGATACCCTTCGACGATGTAACGACTTCTTTAAGAGATTGATCAATTTCATATCCGTCCCCTGAAATCAATCCTTCCTGTACGGTTGACGTTACGCCTGTCTGTTTAAGATTTCCTCCCAGGTATTTGCCTGCCATTGAAACGGTACGTTTTACGAGATTGCCGAGTGTATTGGCAAGTTCGGAATCATATCTTTCAAGCATAAGGTCCCATGAAATTACACCATCGTTCTCAAACGGCATCTCATGAAGGCAAAAATATCTTACGGCGTCAACGCCGAATATATCCACAATATCGTCCGCATAGATAACATTTCCCTTTGATTTACTCATCTTTCCGTCGTTTTTAAGAAGCCACGGATGACCGAACACCTGCTTTGGAAGAGGTAAATCAAGAGCCATGAGCATAATAGGCCAATAAATGGTATGGAACCTTAATATGTCTTTTCCTATTAAATGCAAATCTGCAGGCCAATACTTATTATATAATTCATCTGAATTACCGTCCGCATCATAACCCAGTCCTGTGATATAGTTTGTAAGAGCATCGATCCATACATAAATTACATGTTTAGGATCAAAATCCACGGGTATACCCCATTTAAATGACGTTCTTGAAACGCACAGGTCCTTTAATCCCGGCTTGATGAAATTGTTAACCATTTCATTCTTTCTTGATTCAGGCTGAATGAAATTCGGATGTTCCTCAATATGCTTTAATAATCTGTCGGCATATTTACTCATTTCGAAAAAGTATGCTTCTTCCTCGGCAGGATATACATCTCCTCCGCAGTCCGGACACTTTCCGTCAACAAGCTGCTGTTCCGTAAAAAACGATTCACATGCCTTACAATACATGCCCTTGTAAACGCCTTTGTAAATATCGCCCTTTTCATATAATTTTTTAAATATCTTCTGAACCTGAACTTTATGGTATTCATCTGTGGTTCTTACGAATTTGTCATATGACATGTCAACAAGGTCATAGATTCTCTTTATTTCCGCACTGACTTTATCTACATATTCTTTAGGCGTTACACCTGCGGCTATGGCCTTGTCTTCGATTTTTTGCCCGTGTTCGTCAGTTCCGGTCTGAAGTCTTGCGTCGTATCCCTGCAATCTTTTATATCTTACAATTGCATCCGCAAGAATCATTTCGTATGTATTGCCTATATGCGGCTTCCCGGACGCATATGCAATGGCAGTAGTTATATAATATGTCCCTTTTTTATTATTTTCTGACATTTACTCACTCCTATATTAACAGCAAAATGTATATCCCATTCTTCCGCCTGTCATCATGCTGCAGGCATTAATACCGACACAAACGGCTGCCGGAAGACAAATAAACGCCTGATTCATCATGCCCTTTCTTCCGTATCGCCTGCCGTTATATGCATAACCGGCGCCTCCGCCGTATAACTGTCTATATAAATTGTTATAAGTTTCATTATCCGGATCCATCTGTTTGGCTCTCGCAGCCATTTCCAAAGCAGCCGAACTGTTGCCGAGACCGCTTTGAACAAATGACATAACAAAGTACCACCTGGCATCTCTTTCACTCAGCGCATTTAATATGTTCAATGCTTCATTGTATGCACCGGCAACGGTATAATTAATTGCGGCACGAAGTCTTTGCGAAGTCTGATCATCCCCCCATTTCCGCGCTTCATCGGCATAATTGGAGGAGTATCCGCCTCCGAAGTTGAAAGCGTCCCACCAGTTGCCTCCGCCTCCGTAATTTTCATAATCTCCGGAATATCCGCCGCCGTATCCTCCGCCGGAAGTACCATGTCCTCCGTAGTAACCTGTTCCGCCGTATCCCCCGGATGTGGCTTTGCCGGATCTGATTTTCATTATATTGTCATATGCCATCTGAACCTTCTTGAAGTTTTCCTCAGCCGCTTCCTGTTCCTGTTTTGATTTATTCACATTTGCATCAGGATGATATTTTCGGCTGAGCCTTCTGTATGCCTTTTTCACTTCGTCATCACTTGCAGACGGTGATATTCCAAGAACTTTATATGGATCCATGTTTACCTCTTTATTTTACGTTTATCGGCATGCAGCTCATCCCATCTGAGCCAGACACCGGCATATATTATGTTTCTAAGCAATTCGGCGTTTTTTACAATGGGCAGCCTTTCGAAAATATCCGCTGCTTTCGCCATTGAAATATTAAGTATTGCTTCAACATATTTGTCAAATTCCGCATTGTTACCAAAACTTCTTTTTTTATAACTCAGAGGATTATATTCTTTTTTGCGTTCATCCCTGTCTAAGTCATCATATGCATCCATTATATATATAAATTCGCCAAGTGCATATCCTAAATTATAAAGCGCGTCTTTCCAGTAATCATTTTTGTATACAAAACATTCGCCAAGCACCTCACCAAAGGCTCCGGATACGCTGTCCAGGTTTTCGCACCTGTTCTTTTCCAGAGAACTTAACTTTGAAAGTGCTTTCATAATACGCACCGACTTATTGCGATATTTATCATTTACCGCCTTAAACCTTCCGTACAGCAGTGTTCTCATGGTTCGTGAAGTAAGCTTCCCGTCATCATGCACATCGTCGTTTATTTTATGCCATGCCATAAGCACATTCATGTCTGCGGCATAATCCGTAATTTCGGATTTGTCAAACCTGTGCCTTTGAATGGGATGAATAATACATCTGCCGCTCATATGGGAAATTTTAGGCTCATAAAGTCCCTCAAGCAATAAAACCAAAAATGTCATATCATGCTCGAGGGTCATCTGTGCTATTCTGCCGTGTCTTTTAACAAGTGAATCGCACAGACCGCAGTACGCTCCCCTGTAAACAGACAATTCTTTTACTTTCAATTCCGGTTCATTTATTCGTATATATCCATACATTATCGGTTTTTCTCTTTATTAATATCGTCGATTAAAAGTTCAATATCTTCTTCCGACAGTCCCGAAACAGCCGCAAGTGAGGATATGTCCAGATTTGCATTTTCCTCTATGAGGCGTCTTGCAACCAATATCGCGTTTTCTTTGTCATCTTCTAAAATTCTGCTCATATCATTACCTCTTTTTATATATGCCGTTTCGCTCAATTAAATACTTTAATCCCATGTACATATTATCGACAATTTTCTCTATTCATATATAAGCTCTGTTAATCCGGAATCTCCCATATCCAAGTCAATCCTTCCGGCAAAGCTTTCCCTTATTTCGGATATGAATATATCTTTTGCTTCATTTGTACAAACCAGGTGTATTCTGCACGTATTTGTGTATTCAATGCTCGTTATTCTTAAAATTTTCAAAGACTTTCCGTTTCCGGATGTAATTTGAATTTCATTATTATCGGCATATAATTCGTTTACAAGCCTTGTATTTAATTGATTTATTTTATATTTAAATTCTTCGAGATTTGAATATTCCACGTCCGCGTATATGTTAACTCCGTCCGTATATATGGCAACTTCTGAATTCTCCAAAGCAAGCTTAGCCGATTCTGTATATGCTCTTACAAGTCCTCCGGTACCAAGCAAAACACCTCCGAAATATCTTGTAACTATTATTATACAGTTTGTAAGATTCATATTGCGCAACAGATCCAGCAGCGGTCTTCCCGCCGTTCCCTGAGGTTCGCCGTCGTCCGAATATTTTATTTTTGCGCCGTTGTCCGCAATATATGCATATACCCAATGCTTTGCCGCATAGTGCGTATGTTTTGTGTTTGCAATATAATGCTCGGCTTCTTCCGCACTGTCAATATGGTAAACTTCCGATAAAAACTTTGACTTTTTTTCAATCAATTCGCCAAATCCCGGTTTTTTTATGATTGTATTCATATCAATGTGTACTCACATATGCCGTAGCTTCGTTATAATACTTACTGTCGGCAAATTTATCGATTATTATTCTGTAATATTCCTTTGCTTTATTCGCATTGTTCGTGGATTCATATGACTTGGCAGTATAATATACCGCATCAACTAAACTGTCATTCGCCTTATATGCCTTTGACGAAAGTCTTGCCGCATTTTCAAAATCACCGGAATTGTATGCACTTATTCCGTTATTTAGGAGTTGCTCCGCTCCCTGGGCATAAGTCTTGTCTTTCAATGTATTGTACAGATTTTTTGCGGCATCGTTAGGCAACACATCCGCGCTGTCCAAATCCGTAAGCAGTTCTACGGTTCCCGGAATATCGTTGGAAATAAATTTGTCGGATGCTTCCACAAGGGTTGTCATATATTTATTGACCCCGCCGTCTCCGCTTATTTCATTTACCTGATTTTTTAATGCATCTCTCTCTTTAGTTATTGAATCAACTTTGGAATTGGCTTCCGTAAGCTTTGAATTGGCATCCGAAAGCTGATTGCTGTAATCCTGTATGGTGTTGTTATAATCCGCAACCACCAGTCTTTCCTTTGCCGGAACTATAAGGAAAAAAATAACCGCCGCCCCTATGGCAATACCTATAATTATGTTAATTATTGAAAATGTCGCCATATTGGTCTTCTTATGTGATGTTTCCGGAATAATTACGTCATCTCCGCTTAAAGGCGCTCTTTCATCTGCGTTATCGTCTTCGGCAAGAAGTGTCTCAATAGGAGTTTTCGGCTGTTTTTTTATTTTTTTCAGTTTCTGCAGTTTTTGAAGCAGGCTCGCAGCCACGGTATTGCCCGTATCAACGCTTAAAGCCTGGTTCAAAGCCTTTTCGCTTTTCATATATGCATCTTTGTACATATAAAAAAGTCCCATGAGTGCCTGCGCCTTGGAAAAATTAGGGAATTTTTGAACGACGTTCTTAAGTTGAATCATTGCTATATCTAAACTTCCGTTATGAGCATATTCAAGGACCTCATTATATTTTCTTACCATGGCTGTTTGCTCGTTGAATTCGGACGAATCCGATTCTATATATTCAACATATTCTGTCGCTCTGTTATTTTCTCCCTTAAATTTTCTGCTTATAATCCACTGACTTACACCCTCTACCACATCTCCTCTTTCGTAATAGCAAAGTCCCAAAAGATTTCTGGCATTTATATTTCTTTTATCCAAAAAAAGACTTGTTTTAAGAAGGCTTATGGCACCTGTTAAATTTCTTGACTTTGCCTTTTCGAGGGCGGCATTATAATATGAGTTGGATCTTGCAGCACATTTTTTATAAAATGACACATCCTGACCGCATTCCGGGCAAAAATCACTTTTCAACAGCTCTGCACCACAAATGTTACATTTCATTTACTGTTCCCCTTACTTACTTCTTATCATTATTAATAAGGTTATGCTTATCTACATCTTCCAGCATCTTATAGAATAAATCCGTCATGTCGGGTGCATCTCCCTCATATATTGCGGTTTCGGCTTCGTCCACTTCCAGACTCGGACGAAATTTTTTTAATTCTTCTTCAAAATCTATCATTGCTCTTCTTCCCTGATTAAATCTTCCACTATTGCAGCCAAGTACAGTGAACCGGCAAAAAATAAATATCTTTTTTTTATGCCTTTTAATTCATTGTGACGTTTTATTGCATTACGTATTGCCGCATAAACATCATTTTCAACCGTTAAATTGCCGTCATCGCATACTCCGGATAAGAGAAATTCTTTTTTGATAGTATCTTTATCAAGTGCCCTTGAAGTATTATTCAGCTCCGTAATTACATAATCACTGAATACATTTGATTTGACAACGGTTCTTATCATTTCTCCGAAATTTTTGTCGGATACGACACTGAATACCAATGTTGCGTCTGCCCCGTGTGAAACGGCTCGGGCGCTCTCCGTAAATCTCTTTATTCCCTGCGGATTATGCGCTCCGTCCAGATAAATTCCGTCCCCCATACATTGCATTCTTGCAGACCATCTGACCTTATATAATGCGTCTTTAAGCAGCACTATATCGTTATCATTTAATTTACGTCCGAATCTTTTTAAAAATATTGCAATTGCGGTAAGTGCAACGGAAGCATTTTCCGCCTGATATAAGGCCGCCGTATCCAATTTAAAAATAACATTTTTATAATAATCATTTTGAAGTGAAAAATCAATTGAACCGCCATTCATTATAATGCTTTTAATATTATTTTTATAAACCCATGTAATGCTGCATTTATTTTTAACGGCCTCTTTAGTATATATTACTTTAATCGCTTCATTGACATTATCGTCAATATCCGGATAAACAGATACCACATCGGCTCCGTCTCGTATTATTCCGGCTTTTTCATATGATATTTCTTCATATGTCTCACCGAGTATTGCTGTATGGTCCATGCCGACGGATGTAAGAACACATACATCCGGTCCGATTAAAGAAGTTGACGAATCATGCCTTCCTCCCAGTCCTGTTTCTATTACAAGCACATCAATTCCGCATTCCCTGTAATATATTATTGCCATTGCCTCAAGATATTCAAAATATCCCAGATTAAAGCCCTTTATTTCCTTAGCGACGGAAATAATCATTTCCTTAACCTTGTAATACAATCTCACAAAGTCATCAACGGAAATACATTCACCGTTTATTGCAATTCTCTCTCTTATGTCCGTAAGATGAGGTGATGTAAATGTCCCCACTTTAAATCCCAATGAGGCAAGTCCCGCGCTTATGTATGCGCATACCGATCCTTTACCGTTGGTACCGGCAACCTGAATAATGCGATATGCGTTTTCGGGATGTCCTGTTTTTTCCAGAAAAGCATCCATCCTGTCCCTTCCGTACTTAAGACCGTTTCCCGCATCCGTAAAAAACGGAAGTCTATTTAATTCTTCTTCTGTTTTCTGAAATTCTTTATTCATAATAGTCCCGCAATTTATTATGTTAATCAGTCATAAAAACAGACCGTATATGCGGTGTCCGTTAACGGATGTCGCATATCGGTCTGCTTTTATATTGTTATTCTTCTTCCGACTCAAGCTCCGAAGAATTTACCGTTGTACTTGTCTGAGCTTTTACATACTCATCGACATTTACTTTTTCGCCGGTTATTACCTTGTTCATAAGTTCCGAAGCTATGCCTACGGTATTTTCGTCAATAATATCAACCGAAACATTCTTAAGTCCGTATACCTGACAGTTCCTTACGGCAGGTTCTCCTTCAATTGCATATGATTGAATATGCCATTGTTCTCCTCCCGATAATTGAGAACGAATCAGAGACGTTAAAGATGTCACAGGCATATTGGTATATACCATGCTTGAAAATGCATCAAGTACGCCCGAATAATTGGTTAATATTCCCGGAGACGTAACTTTATTAATAATTCCGTTAAGTGCCGCCATCTGGTTTCTTCCTCTTTGGAAGTCGCCGTCCGCAAAATTATGTCTTTCTCTGCAGAACGCCAGTGTCTTGGCTCCGTCCATTTCGTTAGGTCCCTTTTCAAAGTGATACTGAATCGGAGCAGCATCCGTTCCGTTTGTAAATTCAACATCGGAATTAACAGTTATGCCGCCTAAGGCATCTACTACATTTACAACTCCCGTAAAGTTCAGCTTCATATAGAAATCTATAGGAACTCCGTAAAGTTCACTGAGTGCCTTTTCCGAATACTCAATGCCCGCAAGACCCGCGTGAGTCAGTTTATCATATCCTCTGTCTCCATCTGCGTCCTCAATCGTAATATAAGAATCTCTCGGAGTTGATACCAGCAGGATTTCTCTTGTTTTAGGGTTTGCAACCAATAAAATGTTAACATCGCTTCGTCCCGTGGATTTAATGTCACCCTGCTCGTCATTTCCGGATATGTATACAACAAACGGATTCTTCGATACGTCAATATCGCTTGCCGATGCAGTTATTTCCGTTGATATTGTGTATTGAGCCACTACCTTGGTCTCATTGTAATATGAGGAGTATGAATCCTTTATTACGGATTGGTAAATGCTGTCTTTAACAAGCAACGCCTGCGTATCGGTGTTGTCGTAAAGAGCTTCCAGCAGAGAATCCCAGTTATCAAACTTCGTAGTGTCAACAACGGTGCCGTTCTCTTCATTTATCATTCCAATTGCTTTTTTAGTTAACTCAACGTCACTTGATTCATTATAGGAATATGTGTATTTAAGAGTATCTTTTATATTCTCTGCTTTATCCCTCTTAAGAACAACAACATCGATGGTGTCTTTCTTCACATATGTTCCGCCGGCTATACTTCCGAAGGAATCCGCAATCTTGGAAGAAAATGCGAATCCGTATATGGAAACGACGGATAAAAATATGGCAATTATCTTACCTATCAGCTTATGCCTCGAAAATTGCGATATAAAGCAATATACCCATAATGCCGCAAGAACGACTACCGCTATAATCGCATATAAATCCGGAATGAGTCTGAGCGGCAACATTCTGAAAAGAAACATAATTATACAAACGGCCATAATAATGGAAATAATTATACCCGCTATTGTGGATTGACCTCTTCTTCGTTTCTTTAACCCTTTTTTTGAAAGCTTCTTGGGATCAATCTTTACAAAGCTCATATCTGATTTTGCCTGTGAAAAAATAGACATTATCAACTTCCCTTCCTGAAAAATAAGTGAATTATATATCAAAATATACAGTTGTTATCTATTGTAGAAAATTACATCTATGAACTATACCATAAAGGATAAAAAAAATAAAGAAAAGCATTTAAATAAATGTTTTCACTGCTATTGCATTTTTATAATTTATTTTTTATACTTAACAAGTAATAAAATTAAGTAAATATCGTTTTTTATTTATTTTTTTAAAAGCACGAAAGGATGAATGCTGATGGGATACATTGATGAAGTTTTAGAACAAGTTAAAGCTAAAAATGCGCACGAACCTGAATTTCTTCAGGCTGTAACGGAAGTTTTTAACACCCTTCGCCCTGTTGTAGAGGCAAATGAGGAAACCTACAGAAAAGAAGCTCTCCTCGAAAGAATGGTTGAGCCTGACAGGATTATTTCTTTCAGGGTTCCATGGGTAGATGACAAGGGACAGGCTCAGGTAAACAGAGGTTACAGAGTTCAGTTTAATAATGTTATCGGACCTTACAAAGGCGGTCTCAGATTCCACCCTTCCGTAAACCAGAGTATTGTTAAATTTTTAGGTTTTGAGCAGTGCTTTAAGAACTCTCTTACATCTCTTCCTATGGGAGGCGGTAAGGGCGGATCCGACTTTGACCCTAAGGGTAAGTCAGACAGAGAGATTATGGCTTTTTGCCAGAGTTTCATGAACGAATTATATAAACACATCGGCGCCGATACGGACGTTCCTGCCGGTGATATCGGAGTAGGCGCAAGAGAAATCGGATATATGTTCGGTCAATACAAAAAGCTTCGTACCGTATATGAAGGAGTGCTTACGGGAAAAGGACTTTCATACGGCGGATCTCTTGTGAGAAAAGAAGCTACCGGATACGGTGTTTTATATATTACGGATGAACTTCTTAAAAAGTTCGGAGACAGTTTGGAAGGCAAAATCGTTGACATTTCAGGTTCCGGTAATGTTGCTACTTATGCCATTCAGAAGGCTTCTCAGTTAGGCGCAAAAGTAGTTACATGTTCAGATTCAACAGGCTGGGTTTATGATCCGGAAGGTATAGATGTCGATCTTTTAATTGAATTAAAACAGGTTAAGAGAGCAAGATTAAGCGAATATGTTAAATCACGTCCAAATGCCGTATACCATGAAGGTCGCGGATTATGGACAACAAAATGCGACATTGCCATCCCATGTGCTACACAGAATGAGCTTCTCATTGACGACGCAAAGGCTTTGGTTGCCAACGGATGTAAATATGTTGTGGAAGGCGCTAACATGCCTACAACTCTGGATGCCACAGAATATTTCCAGGAGAACGGTGTATACTTTGTTCCGGGCAAAGCTGCCAACGCCGGCGGCGTTGCAACATCAGGTCTTGAAATGAGCCAGAACTCAGCAAGACTCAGCTGGTCCGCAGAAGAAGTTGATGAAAAGCTTCACGGTATTATGAAGAATATATTTAAAAATATTGATACTGCTGCAACTAAGTACGGTATGGAAAATAATTTCGTTGCAGGTGCCAATATTGCCGGTTTTGAAAAAATCGCAGACGCCATGATTGCTCAGGGTATCTGTTAATAACACATACAGCAAACAGCTTTCAATAACATACGGTAATTTGAAAAAACGCTTGGACATAACCTGTCCAAGCATTTTTGTTATAACAAATCCAAATGATAAATGTTAATTCCCGCCTTCAAGCAAAATCGTATTGCCTTCTCTCATTTCAACATTGGGAACTCCGCTTCCCTTTACAAAATTTTCATCTATTGTAATCTTACCGATGTTCCTGTCCTTCGGTATTTCGTACATCATATCCAACATGAGATTTTCCATAATAGCCCTCAGCGCTCTTGCACCCGTCTTTTTTTCGACAGCCTTTCTTGCAATCTCTCTGTATGCACCCTCCGTGAATTCCAAATCAACGTTATCAAGGTAGAATAACTTCTTATATTGCTTTGCAATGGCATTTTTCGGTTCACTTATAATTTTAATAAGCATGTCTTCATCAAGAGAATGTAATGTACAGATAACCGGCAGTCTGCCGAGGAATTCCGGTATCATGCCGTACGCTTTAAGATCGTCAACCGTAACCTGACTTATTACTTCATCCGTATCCTTATATTCATTTTTTAATTCGGCATCAAAACCGATGGAGGCATTACCGGTTAATCTTTTTCTGATTACATCGTCAAGTCCGGAAAAAGCACCTCCGCATATAAATAAAATATTACTTGTATCTATTGTTATTATAGGAGAAAGACCGTTTTTAGGTCCTCCGTTTTCCGTAATCTCAACTTCACTTCCCTCTAAGAGTTTGAGCATCGCCTGCTGTACCGACTCTCCCCTGATGTCACGAGTTCTCTCGTCCGCATGTTTTGCAATTTTATCTATTTCATCAACGAATACTATACCGCATTCCGTCTTGTCCTTATCTCCGCCTGATGCTTTATAAAGCTTTGAAATGACGCTCTCAACATCCTCGCCGACAAATCCGGCTTCCGTAAGTGTTGTTGCATCGGCGATGGCAAGCGGAACACCAAGTATTTTTGCAAGAGTTTTTACGAGATATGTTTTACCGGAACCGGTAGGTCCTATCATCAGAATGTTTGATTTTTCCAGTTCAACGTCTCCGAATAACTCATTTATTCTTCCGTCCTGTACCATAGGTGTATTATGCGCACTTTCTCCCTCGTCATTATTTGCGATTCTGAGTCCCGCCTTAGACGCTATTCTTTTATAGTGATTATATACTGCTACGGATAATACTTTTTTAGCCTTCTCCTGCCCTATTACATAATCATCCAGTTTTGATTTTAAAATGTGAGGCGGCATACCTGCCATACTTTTCAGCACTTCATTTACTTTCTTTTTCCTGTTGGCCTTTTCTTCTTTTATTTCTTCTTCGGTCTTTTTACTTTCCTGCTGTCTTCCTCCGAATATATTACCCAAATTAAAATCTCCGTATTTTGATGTAATAAGATCATTTACGGATTTCAGGCAATCGCTGCATACATAAAATCCGTTCGGCATATGTGTAAGTTTTCCGACTTCTTTTTCCGATCTTCCGCATGAAAAACATCTTTTATCATTTACTGAATTTGAATTATTATCAGACATAACTACCTCCTATTTAATATAAGATTGCAGTCTAACCAATTCATGGTACATACTTATATTATTTATCAAAAAAACTCGCAGACTTATTTAGAAATGTCTGCGAGTATATACATACGAATTATTTCCAAATAATTGTATATATAATAAAACTAATTTTATAAATTAGCAACCGTATATACTGATTGCTAACAATTTAAGGAATTTTATATTTTTTTCACATTAATCGTTCTTTATTGATTCGGATGCAAATTCCACCGCAGCTTCAACATCGGCATCTTCCGTAGAATATCCGAAGTCTTTACCTGTTCTTTTCTTGATAAACTTCATAATTCTGTCAATAAAGTCAGGAGCGGCATTCATGATCTTTGTTAATGTATCCTGATCCTTAACCGGAACAACCCTCGTTATACCTTCATGGATTACAAGTACTGCCGTAGGTGAAAGTTTACCCTTCATTCCTCCTCCTGCACGAGTACTCTTTTCATTGGCAAATGCGCCGGCTGCCATACCGAAAGATACGTCCACCAAAGGAATAACAATCGTATCTTTTACCTGAATCGGTTCGCCCATAACCGTCTTTGCCGAAATATATGAATCCATGCCTTTAAATAAAGACTGAACCGTTTCATTAAATCCTGTTTTCATATTCTTTTCATCCGGTGTATTTGACATAATAATCTCCTTATCGCACTCTGTTGAGTATCAGTTTCTTAAAATCTTCGTTTCTGTAAATTTTCAATGCCGTAAGAGCAATCGGGCCTACACTAAAGCTTCCTTTAGCATGCAAATCCATTTCAAATTTTTTCTCTTCAAAATCCGGCCTGAAATCAATCCAATCCAATTGCAATAAACCGTAAAACACACTGTACCATGAAACCACGGTGCCTGTGCTGTATGCTTCTCCCGTTCCGGCCTGAATGACGAACGAGAATTCTTTAGGCTTTATTTTTCTCAATATCTTCATGATATTTACCCAGAGGAATGCATACAATTTTTTATGTTCTTCATCAAACCATACAGCTGTTTTTTCTTTTATGTTCTTAACAGAGGTAAATGCCTTCTTTACCTTATCAAGAATATTTCTGAAAATTCTGACTAAAAAGAATTCTTTCTTTTGCGAATTACCGCCGCCGCTATTGTTTTCGGATTGAAATGCCGCTTCACTGAATTCGTTATCAACTCTTCCGGCGGTATTTGATTTTTTATTCTCCGAAATACTTAAAGCTTTTTCTCCGTGTCTGCCTGCATCAGATGGTTTTCTGCCTTTTTTCTTTTTCCTACGCTTTTTCTTTTTATCGCTTGACAAAAGTGTAAAGTTAAATATTTTGACAGAATAAACCGGTTTGTTGTTAATTAATTCAAACCGTATTCTCACAATGTTAAACAGCCAATTGGCACTTGCCTTTGCTTTTATCTTTCCGTGATAACTTGCATCTATATTGTAAGTCATCGGATAGAAAAAAATAAGTAATATAATACCGGCTATGACGGCAGCTGTTATTCCTATTATCATTAGTATTGTAAGTATAATACTAAGCATATATTCTCCGTCATATTCTAAAATTAATAACCAAAATAGTTCCTTGTATCAAATGTATTAGTGTTATTATATATGTCCTGAACAATTTGTGACGCCAAATCAACGGCCTCACTTCTTCCGAGGGCAATTCCGACTACGATTATATCATCAACCGCAGACTTTTTAAACCTAAGCCCAAATGAAAACTTTCCCGCTTTAACGGTATAATCCCTAAGGGTTATCGCTCTTCTGATATCCAATATGTTTCCGTCTTCCTGCGGTAATGTAATACAATATAATCCGGGTTGAAACTGTCTTTTTTTCAACCCTTTTATTACATCCTTTTTTATGTTTTCCATACTTGCTCCGACATACAGTCGATCGCTGATTATAACCATAAATACCTGCCCCTTAATCAAGATAAGCATCTAAAACGGCTTTACATATTCGCTCCGGAACTATCGTGGAAACTTCCGAACGCTCAACAATACATGTGACCGCAATTTTAGGATTGTTTGCCGGAGCGTAACATGTAAACCACAAATGAGCAAGGTCATTGTTGTCGGCATATTCGGCCGTACCGGTCTTTCCGGCAACCGAATAACCGGCACTTCCGAATACACTTGCCGCTCCCCTGCTGACCATGTTCTTCATAAATCCCTGAACAGCCGCAACTTCCGATGCGTCGGCTATTCCGTTTTTGTAAACGGTAGGCGCATTCTGCTTAACAACTTCTCCCGTTGATGAAACAACTTTGTCAATTAAATAAGGTTTCATCATAATACCGTCATTTGCAATAGTAGCTGTAATCATGGCCATCTGGAGAGGCGTCATGTAAAGATTTCCCTGACCGAATGATGTTTCCTGAATCTCTGAAATACTTGATTTTGAATTAAGATCGAATCTTGTTTTGCTGCTTTCTATTTCCACAGGCAACGCTTCATTCATGCCCAAACTCTCAGCCGTAGCTCTGAATCTTTCCATATCCAGCTTTAAACCGATATCCGAAAAGGCACAGTTACATGAATTAAGAAATGCATCATTTAAATCTTCATGTCCGTGAGCCGTACGGTGATAACAATTCACCACCGTTCCACCCGGAACCGATGTGGTACCTTCACATATATAAGAATAATCTTTATAATCATCCGGATGCTCTTTAACATATTCCAGAGCGGTTACTATTTTAAATGTGGAACCCGGAGCATACAAACCCTGTGAGGCTCTGTTAATAAGCACTGAATTCTCATCCGAAATACTTGCCCATTCATTATATTTTGTACCTGCTTCATTAGGGTTAAAATCAGGTTTTGAAACCATTGCCAACACCTTACCCGTCTGAGTATCAACCGCTACAACGGCTCCCGTATAATCACCGAGTGCGTCATATGCGGCCTGTTGAAGTTTCGGATCCAGAGTGGTATATACGTTGTCTCCGTAATATTCCTTTTCAGCCTTTCCGTCCCCCGATACTTCGACTTCCTGCTTGGATGACGACGTGGTCAGTTCTTTGTTGGCTCCGCCCTCAATTCCCGATCCCGCACCTCTGCTCATACCTACTACAAGAGAGAACAGATTATTTGTCGGATATTCTCTTACTTCTTTATTGTCTTCACCGACGCTTGTGGTAGCAAGTATCGTTCCGTCGTTTGCATAGATTGTTCCTCTTCTTACATCAGGTGATCGCTCCACTGCATTTCTCGGATTGTAAGGATTATCGGCAATGCTCTTTGCCTCCGATGAAGTAAAGAATACAGAATAAATAATCATTACAAAAAACAGACCTATGAAAACAAATGAAATAATATTTGTTTCAAGATTTCTTTTTTTTCTTGTATTTTCCGGCTTTACCACGGGTTTTGATAAAAACGAACCCTTTTCTTTTTTGGTTTCTTTATTTTCGATATTTTTATTATCTCTGTTCTTCAAGCTATCACCACCTTTTATGATATGATTTTAAAACTTAGAGTCGTCAAATTCATTATAATCATCTATGTTTTTAAAATCTTCCGGACTGTAATATTTGGTCTTACCCCTGTCGTCTCCGGATTTTTCGGATGATAATCCCTTTTTCTCTTTCGAAATGTCGGATTCAAAATCATCCTTTTTAAAATATTCGCTCATATCTTCATTTAAACCGGTTTCATTTTTATTGCTTACTTTGACTTTCGGTTCCCGTCTTCTGTAAGTAATGTCCGGTTTTGAGGATTCGCCGGAATCCTGTCTCATTGTATACATACCGTTGATTATCGCAAACATAATCAGTGAAACAACAAGCGAGCTTCCGCCGTAACTTACAAACGGAAGAGTAACTCCGGTGAGAGGAATAATCTTAAGCACTCCGCCTACCGTTAAGAACACCTGGAATGCATAAGTAACACCGAATCCGACTGCAACAAGCCTGTAAAACAGTGTATTACATCTCGACGCAATATTCATAATAAGAATCAGACAGTTGAGAGATACAAATAATACTCCGATGGCAACAATTATTCCCATTTCCTCTGAAATTGCCGCAAAAATCATATCATTTGCAACAAAAGGTATAGTATCCGGTCTTCCTCTCGTAAGTCCGACGCCGAACCATCCGCCTGCAGCAATGGAGAACAGAGCATATGCAATCTGATATCCCGAACCGTAAATATTTGACCACGGATCACGCCATGCAACCACACGTTTTATAACATGAGGGACAGTCTTTGCTGCTATTAAAGCTCCCAAAATTCCCAATCCGGTAGTACCTAAAAGAAGTACCAGTCTTCTTGTCGCAACAAATGTCATCATAATATATGCAACGAAGAATATAAGAGCCGCTCCAAGGTCGTTAGACGCAATAAATATTACTATGTGCGCCGCAGCCGCAATACTTGTCAACAACAGCTTTTTCCATGTAAGGGCCTTGTTGTACATTGAAGCTATAAAGAACACAAACAGTATCTTTACGAATTCGGAAGGCTGTATCGTTATAGGACCCAGCGTAATATTAATCTTAGCGCCGTAAACCCTTGAGCTGAAGAAAAGCGCCAGAAGGAGAGTAAAGCTGACGGCGGCATATATCCACCCCAGATCTCTCATTTTTTTGAATTTCTTTATTATCATTGGGACAAAGAATGTAATTCCTATTCCGATACAGGCAAAAATAAATTGTCTTACGGCCTGATCGAAATTAAGCCTTGCTATAAATACATATCCCATCGACATCAGAAATATCATATTATTAACAAGCAATTTTGATGATTTCGGATATATAACATCGTATACCACCATCGTCGCAAATGCTAATCCGAATTCAAAACAATAAAGTATAAGGTACTTTATATCGTTGTTATTATTTAAAAATAATATTATATATCCCAATAAGTGAAATATAAATGTTGTTGTACTCTGTGTTGCATATATCGCCCTGCGTTTTTTATCATCACGTATCGTCGCTCCCGTAAATGATACAAGAACATAAATAGTTATGACTGCCGCAAAGATATATTTAGATATTTCAACTAAATCCATTCCTACCTCCAGGCTTTAGGCATAGTGTTACATATTTTCGACACTTCGTCGGCGGTTTCCGTGGTGAAATCGTATCTTATACTTCCGCATCCCAATTTTTTGGCCAATGAAACATCGATATTTTTTGCCTTACTGTCAAATATTGTAGTAAAGCAATAATCGCAAAGACACATCACACTGTATGATGCATTGTTTTTTGTACTGTTATGCTTATTTCTTCCGTTTTGTATTATGGTTTCCGTTCCGAATAAATGATCGCATTTATTGAGAGTTTTCTTAATACATTGTTCGGACTGCATAACCGGCACTTTGCCGTAAACCGTCAATTCGGTTTCCGCAGGTATTGCATTTATCAGTTCATATAACTCATTTTCATCCAATTCAACAGGCGATGATATTCTGTCAATGCATATATCCTGATTTTCTTCCGATAAAAATATCCCTGTCTCTCTATTATATACATATATGTTACTGTCTAATACTGTTTTTTTTCCGCAATCTTTATTGCCCCTGCTGTTATATTCTTTAAATATAAGCAATTCTTCCATATTACGGATAAGCATTCCGTCAATCAAGTCATTACCGAGTATTGCATTCATCAGTTTTTCAGTCATTTCCACATTGGAATCTCTTACAATGGCCGGAAGTGCAATAAATACTTCTTTGTTATTTTCTTTTGCTTTTTTTATTATTTGAATACCGTCGTCTCTGTACGACCAACATTGATCTCTATATTCATAAATACAGTGATAAGATATGTATATCCT
This sequence comes from Lachnospiraceae bacterium, assembly GCA_022769005.1. Taxonomy (GTDB): domain Bacteria; phylum Bacillota; class Clostridia; order Lachnospirales; family Lachnospiraceae; genus UBA4285. The sequence continues at coordinate 17,034 of JALEKK010000005.1, read as the reverse complement.
TGATATATTTTTTACATTTGCAACAATCTCTGCCTGCTCCGACGTATAAACCTGGACAGATATAAATGAATCTGCTCCGTCTTTGTGATATTCCGCATCAGAATAATCGTCATGCCGTACGGCTTCGCATTTTCTTGCGAATCTTGCTCTGACTTCATTTTCAAAAAGTTCTATTGCCTTATTTCTGACTTTGCCTATTTCACCGATTGAAATGAATATATCATCGTCCGCATGCGCATCCGCGGAAATCAGGGAATATTGAGTGCCTCCGAGTTTAGATGCTTTTTTTATTAACTCATCTTTCGTTACCGGCCTGTTCTCTGCCGGCTGAACAACTCCTCCCTCTGCGGTTGCGTAAATATATTCATCCAATAATTCGTTATATGCGGAAACAGTAATTTTTATATGTTCATTTTTTATAGCCGAAATGTTGATATTTATCTCCGTTTTTTTATTATTATCCGCAAAGTCTCTCAGGATTTCTCTCTCAACACGGGCATTATTTACTCTGTAAAGCACGGTGCCTCTGTTAAGATTATACCTGGACGGAAGATTTACGTTAAGAAGTTCTCCGACTTTTAAATCCTTTCCTCCGGTAAATGAATTTTCTCCGTCTATTTCAAATACATCTCCGTGATTTATATTTTCCAAAGCTTTAAAAGTTATATTTCCCTTTTTATTGTCAACAACTTCCAATGCCTTTGTCCCCATGTGATTTGGGCGGTTTAAACTTATCATCTCTCTTGATTTTTTGGTGTAATAATAACCCGATGTTTCAAAACCTCTGTTATATAAATCAAGCATGTCATTGATATCGTCACTGTCAACAACATATCCTTCTCTGCCGTAAGTAAAGTATCTGTCAATATATTCTCTGTACATATGAGTGATTCCTGCGGCATATTTTATGTTTTTCATTCGCCCTTCTATTTTCAGAGACGAAACTCCGCTGTCTAAAATGTCCGGCAGAGCCTGTATGGTCATAAGATCTTTCGGACTCAGAAGATATTCTGTCTTGCCGTCTTCACTTTTATACGGTAATCTGCAGGGTCCGGCGCAAGCCCCTCTGTTGGCGCTTCTTCCGCCGGCTTCATAACTCATAAAACACTGACCGGAATAACAATAACACAACGCTCCGTGTATAAACACTTCCAATTCAATATCACATTCATTATGTAAGCTTCGTATTTCACCAAGAGTCAGCTCTCTTGCAAGAACCACTCTCTCAGCTCCGTACTCTTTTAAATATTTAAGAAAATGTCTCCCTGTTACATTCATTTGAGTACTTATATGTATGGCCATATCCGGATAGTAACGCTTTATCATGCTCATCAAACCCATATCCTGAACAAGAACCGCGTCCAGCCCATATTCATACAGCGGTTTAAGATAATCCACGGCTTCGTATATTTCGTTATTTTTCAGAAGCGTATTAACCGTCAGGTAAATTTTTGCGCCTCTGTTATGTGCATAATCCAGTGCTTCTTTTATCTCATCAGTAGTGAAATTATTCGCAAAAGCCCTGGCACCGAACATCTGACCTCCGAGATATACGGCATCCGCCCCGGCATTTATAACCGCCTTACAGATATCCGGACTTCCCGCCGGCGCTAACAGCTCAACCTTATTCATGTTTATTCTCCTCATTCTGAGGTTTACTGCATTCAGATTCGGCTTTTTTATCAAATACCGGAATATCAAATGCCTTATGCTTTATTTGAGAAAGATTTGTCTGTGTTTTTGCAAGTTCATGCTTAAGCGCATATATTTCTTCGTCTTTTTTACCGATGACGGATTTTAATTCCGTAATTTCTTCCAGAGCTTTAAAATAATCGTCCGCAATACTGAAACGCATCAAATATTCACGCAGTCTGCCGGAAAGCTCTCTGAAATTATCTTCTCCGTCCAAAGCCTGCTCTTTCAGGCTGACATAATCGGCTACTTTCATCATATATTCCCTACTCTCTTCTCCGGTAAGCAAATATGATTTTCCGTCCAGAGTGACCTCTATACTTACCTTTTCAGACATATCTACCTCCTATACAATAAAGACAATTAATTGAAATTATATATTTTATGGAACCTTTTTGCAAGAAAACAGGGTAATATATGATTTCGTCAAAAAAGATGCCCGAATCGGGAGAGTATTCCCGTAATCGGACATCTTTTAAAAACTTATGCACAATACACAAATCTTATTCGTATATATATTGTATTGAAATGTTGTCATCAACCGTGATATCGGCAACGGCACCGCTGATAATCGGTATTGCAGGCGGTAAATGGCCTATATCCGCATCCAATATCATATATTTATCAAATTCTCCCAATACGGATACGACCGCATTATATTCGCTTACTCCTATTTCTGTTTCATTAAAATGATAAGGTCTTCCGAAAATAAAGCCGTTTGCATGATTAAACCATCCTGCATTTTTTAGCTGAAACAAGCCTCTTCTTATTTGCAGCATGGATAAATCACAGCTTTCAAGGAACCAGATAATCCCGTCGTCTTTGTATTTCTCGGTAAATTCCTTAACTCTGTCGAATCTTGTTCCGCAAAGAGTTATTAACGTGTCAAGACATCCGCCGATTATTCTTCCCTTAAACCTTACAGGCGTACTTAACTTCTTAACTTCCGGCAACGGAATATTCAACTCTTCGGCGTTATTTATCATATCCGGAGAAGGTGCTTCAACAACAGGTGTGTTACCTTTATATATGTATAATCTCTTTGCTTCAGTTAAATTATAAGGCGCATACGGATTGACATCTGATTTAACGGAGTTTCTTTCCCACATATCGAACCCTTTTACGGAATCTGTCTTTCCGGTCAATATATCCATATCCTGTTGAAGCGATTTGTCCCAAGGCTTCATACCGAAACTCGGAGCGCACGGAGCGTATATGGACGCAGTATCCAAAACCGTATTCAGCAAAAATGTGAAATTGGTGTTATCTGAATATCCCATATACCATTTCGGAGCACATTTCTTCAGACTTTCAAAATCAAGCTCAGCCATGGTATCGCACATTAGCTCTCCGCCTCCGACGGAAATTATCACATCGGATTTATCGTCGGAATATATATATTCAAGCTCTTTTGCACACTCTTTCGGATCCGTGCTTATCCCGATTCCGTCTGCCATGTAGCAGTTCGGCGTAACTTCCGTTTTGTATCCGAGTTCCTCAAACCTGCTTAATGCCTCTCTGAAACAGGATTTATACGGTTCCGTGGTGCATCCTAATGACGGAGCTGTAAATCCTATCGTTCCTCCGTTCTCCAAAAACTTTGGGTATTTCATATGCCCTCCATAATGTATGTTATGTATGCGGATATATTTATACGGCGTATTTTTTTATCTGGGAAAGCGCATTGCCGCTTAGGAGAATGTCCATATGTTCCATAATATACGCAATCACATTGTCGTCGGCAACTTCAAAAGTGCCGTATTCCAAGGCTTTTATAAGAAATTTTTTATATTTCTCCGTAGACATTCTTGTTCTTAAAAGTACAAGGTAGTAGCTGTCGCCGTCCTTAAACAGCGTATTGTTAATTCCCCATGTTGAATCCACGGAACCTGCAAACATTTCAATATCCGCAAGAGAATCAAATCTGTACAATATCCTTTTGTCCAAGATGTCTTTATCCAGTTCAACCGGTTTTTTTGGCTTAACCATCTCATCTTCATCAACGAAATCCTCATCCATATCGCTGAATCCGCCGAATATATCGGATACAATGTCTTCACCGTCCTGTTTATTCTTGTAAGGGTTCCTTCCGTTTTTCATATCTTCGTTGCCCTGAGGCTTTCTTCCGCTTACGGTTAAAAGAAAAGTATGATTAGGCTGCGGTACGAGTTGAACGGACATAATCGTATTGTCCATGTTGACACCTATTTGCTCTCTGGCCTTTTCCATAAGAGTGTCTAATAATGAATGAATTTTGTTTGTGTTATTCCCAAAAAAGTCTTCCATTGTTAAATTAAAATTATTCATGTCGTCTTTATTAAGAATTACCTGGAATTTAAAATCATTAATTTTTTTAAATTGCATTATGTACACCTCCCCTCATACCGTTTTGGGTATATAATTTAGTTAATTATATTATATATCTTATATAAGCTCCATTAACAATTTATTAACTTTATATATTAAAAAAGAAGCATTACTGTTTAGGCAATGCTTCTTTTTTATCATGTATCTTACAAGAATAATCAGTTGTTGATTAACTTATCATCTTCATTATTCCAGCTGTAAAGCTTTCTTACTTCCTCACCTACGACTTCAAGCTTTGTAGCTGCAGCATTCTTTCTGAGAGCATTAAGATGTACTCTGCCGCCTGCATCTGACATGTCAAGAAGGAAATCCTTTGCAAATGTTCCGTCCTGAATATCCTTTAATACGGCTTTCATGGCTTTCTTTGTCTCATCTGTAATGATCTTAGGACCTGTGATGTAATCACCGTATTCAGCAGTATTTGAAATAGAATAACGCATGCCCTTGAAACCTGACTGATAGATAAGGTCTACAATAAGTTTCATTTCATGTACGCACTCAAAGTATGCGTTTCTTGGATCATAACCCGCTTCAACAAGTGTATCGAAACCTGCCTGCATAAGAGCAGTAACACCGCCGCAAAGAACAGCCTGCTCACCGAAAAGGTCTGTCTCTGTTTCAGTCTTAAATGTTGTCTCAAGAACGCCTGCTCTTGCACCGCCGATACCTGCCGCATATGCCAACGCAATATCAAGAGCCTTGCCTGTAGCATCCTGATATACGGCAACGAGACAAGGTGTTCCCTTACCTTCCTGGTACTCACTTCTTACAGTATGACCCGGAGCCTTAGGAGCGATCATTGTAACATCTACATCTGCAGGAGGTGTAATAAGACCGTAATGAATGTTGAAACCGTGAGCAAACATAAGCATTGCACCTGACTTAATGTTTGGCTCAATATCTTTCTTGTACATATTTGCCTGAGATTCATCATTAATGAGAACCATAATAATATCAGCACTCTTAACTGCATCAGCTGTATTCATTACCGTAAGTCCCTGTGCCTCGGCCTTAGCCTTTGACTTTGAACCTTCATAAAGACCGATAACAACATCTACTCCGGACTCCTTTAAGTTTAAGCCGTGTGCATGTCCCTGGCTGCCGTAACCGATGATTGCTACCTTTTTACCGTCAAGTAATGATAAATCACAATCGTTCTGATAAAAAATTCTTGCTTCTGACATAATTATTGTCCTCCTGAGATTAAATATTATAATGATATCACATAATGTATAATCGAAATTATACATTACATGTCATTTGTTTGATTATTTTGCTCCTCTTTCGAGAGCTGTAATGCCTGTCCTTGCTATTTCAATAACATGATAACTGTTAAGCAGGCTGACAAATGCATTGAGTTTTGTCTGATCCCCCGTAAGTTCAATTACAACGGATTTCTCCGAGACATCCAGCACCTTTGCGTGGAAAATATTTGAAAGAGCCGCGATCTCGCTTCTTTTCGATGCGTCACACTCAACCTTTACAAGTATTAACTCTCTGCATACTGTTTCTGAAATAGGAAGTTCCTTGATTTCTTTTATATCTATAAGTTTGCCCAACTGCTTTTCAATCTGATCCAAGACATCTTCGTCACCGGTCGTGACAATTGTCATTCTTGAATAACTTGAATCGAGGGTCTCGCCTACGGTTAAAGATTCAATATTATATCCTCTTCTGCTGAAAAGACCGGAAACGCGGCTAAGCACACCAGAAGAATTCTCTACAAGTAATGAAAATACTGCTTTTCTCACCTTCGCACCTCCTATTTTAAATTACAGTTTAATAATAATAAGTAAAATATAACTTACTGTACAATTTAATAAGTAAATTGTCAATGTAACTTTATTTTTTTGTTTAATTTTTATACATTAGATAATCATCTATATAAATTAATAAAACGGATATGAAAAATGATTGTTATGCTACGTCAGTCTTCAGAATAATCATAAAGTTTTGTGGCCTTCACTTCTTCGGCCACTCTGTTTTTCACACTCAACATTTCAAACAAATAACCTTTATATTCAAAAGAAAACTTCTCTCCCTCTTTAGGTATATGTCCAAGATTATATGTTATAAAGCCGTTGACGGTTTCTATGTTGTCATTACCGAATTCTATATCTAATGCATCTCCCGCTTCGGATAATTCCGTATGACCGTACAACAGATATGATCCGTCTTTTTGTTTATCAATACCCGTATCGGGTTCATCGTGCTCATCCCATATATTTCCGACAATTTCTTCAAGCACGTCTTCCATCGTTACAATACCTGCGGTCTGTCCGTATTCATCCACCACCAAAACCATATGCGCTTTCTTGTGCTGCATCTCTTTAAAAAGCTTGCTTATAAGTCTTGTTTCAGGAACCGCTGAAACTTCCATAAGCAGCTCGTCACTTAAATTAAGTAATGTCTTTCCTCTGTTTTCGGGATTGGAGTAACATTTAACAAGGTCTCTTATATGATATATTCCGACAATGTTGTCGATGTTGTCAACATATACCGGGTATCTTGAAAAACCGTCCTGCATCGTTTTTTTGAATGTCTCATCAAGTGTTGCCTCGGCATCCATCGAAACAATGTTTTTTCTGTGGGTCATAACGTCCGAAACCGTCTTTTCTCCCAAATCAATGATATTATTAATCATTTCAACGGTATTTTCGGCTATTATGCCCGCTTCGTGACTCTCTTGAACAATATCTTTAATTTCCTCCGTTACTTCCTCATCGCTTTTTTTCTGCTTTGATTTTCTGAACACGGAAAAAAATCCTTTCTTTTCTCGGGGGTGATCGTCTTTCATATTAAATATCCTTTCATAAATTAACAATTACCACTTTTCATGAAAATGCTCATGCGTTTTTATATAATTACCGTTTTCATAATAATTTCTCGGAATACGTTTGGTTATTCCGCATACAAATTCATAATTAAATCTTCCGGAAATCGCAGATAAATCTTCGACCCGAATGGTTTCGTTACCGTCCGTACCAATCATTGTAACCGTATCGCCTCTCTTTACGCCGTCAATATCGGTGCAATCCACCATAAGCTGGTCCATGCATATATTTCCGACTATATCGGCTTTCTTCCCTTTTATAAGCACATAGCCTTTGTTTGATAAGCTTCTCGGATAACCGTCTGCATATCCTATGGATACAGTCGCTATCTTTCTGTCTTCATCCGCCACATATACTCCGCCGTAACCAACACTGTCTCCCTTATGTATTGTCTTAACCATGGAAACCCTGCTTTTCAAAGACATTGCGGGAACCAGCCCTGCCCTTTCTATCGGAACATCTTCCGACGGTTCAAGGCCGTACATTGCAATACCTATTCTTACCATATCCATATTGGTTTTCGGCATATCTATGGCAGCAGCCGAATTGGCACAGTGGTGTATGTCAAATGTTACTCCTTCACATTTACACATCTCTATGAAGTCAGTAAACAGCTTGTATTGCTTTTCAGCCAACCCTTTGTCAACAGTATCTGATGAGAAAAAATGTGTAAATATGCCGTGTGCATCCACAGAGTCAAGATTTTTGATATATTTTACAAGCTCAACGCTTTCCTTAACCGGTTCAATACCGATTCTCCTCATTCCCGTATCCACTTTTATGTGACATTTGGCGGTTTTTCCTGATTTACGTGCCGTTTCGGATAATATGTCGGCAGATTCTTTGTCGAATATGACAAGATCCACATCGTTGTTTATAAGATCTTCATATTCTTCATATGCCACAAATCCAAATATCAAAATCGGCTTTTTTATGCCGTTTTCTCTGAGATTGATTGCCTCGGGACCGGTAGCAACCGCAAAATAATCAGCTCTCGTTTCCAATGCTTTTGATACCGCCACATCACCGTGTCCGTATGCATCCGCCTTAACAACTATCAATGTCTTGGTTCCGGGCTTCGTCCTCTTCATAATATTGTCGACATTATTTTTTATTATGTCGAGATTAACATCTTCATAGGCTCGCTTATAATCATCCATTTCCATTGTCCTTAAATTATAAATACTTGAAGTATTCATTTTAGCACATTGCCAATCCCTTTAACAATATCAGTTGCACTCATGCTGTTATTCCCCTTCTCGTCTCTTGCACTTTCACCCGCAAGAGCGTGAAGAAGAACTCCTTTGGAAACATTTTCCAATTGTATTGCATTAATGCGTTTTCTTTCTTCTTCTGTATCTGAATGTGAGTATTTAGGAGTACTCAGTACGGCGTTTGCAATTATTCCCGTAAGTACGTCTCCGGAACCTGCGGTGGCCATACCGTTACATCCGTAATTGTTGATAATCACTTTGTAACCGTCGGTAATTACCGTCTTTGCATCCTTTAAGACCAATATAACATTTAATCTTTTGGCCCATTTTTTTGCAACATTTACAATATCCGATTTAATTTCACTTACGTTTAATCCCGTCAGTCTGCTGAATTCTTTAATATGCGGAGTTATTACCGTATTGTATTTTCTTCTCTTTGATAAAAATATATTTTTATTTCTTAACAGTTCATCGGAACATATGTTAAGTGCATCCGCATCAATAACCGTACATACTTCGGATGATTCCATAACGGCATGAACAATGGATTTTGCTTCCTTTCCCGTGCCGAGACCGGGACCCACAATTACCGAACTGAAGTTGTTTACGTTATCTCTTATCCAGTCACAGATTTCTTCCGTACCCTGAGTATCGTATAACTTAAGAACCGCTTCCGGAACCGAACTTAAAACGGCGGTTCTGTTGCTTATGTGAGTACACATTGTAACCTTTCCTGCACCTCCGTGTAACGCGGATGACAGGCTTAAGATACCTGCTCCTCCCATATTCTCGGAGCCTGCAACAATAAGTATATTACCGAAGGTTCCTTTGTTGGAATTGTCCTCTCTCTTCTTCAAACTGTTAATATCGTCTTTCTCAAGCAAGAAATATGTATCCGCAACCTGCTTTTCAATAAATTCCGGAAATCCTATTTTGCAAACACATACATTGCCTGCATAATCTATTGCGGGATAGAGCGTCATCCCCAGCTTGTTCCTTCCAAAAGTCAATGTTTCGTCGGCCTTCACGGCGCATCCGAGAACTTTTCCGCTGTCTGCGGATATTCCGGACGGTATATCTGCGGAGATTACATATGCTCCCGAATTATTAATTTCTTCGATTGCGGTTTTATATTTACCTGATACATCCCTGTCAAGTCCGGTTCCGAATATTCCGTCAATAATAATTCCGTATCGTGACATGTCCGGACAGTCGAAAAATATATTAATTCCGAGAGCGGACGCCATGTCCAACTGTTCTTTTAAGGAATTTTTAATATTATTTGAAATAACATAAATGTCGCAAACTATATTTTTTTCGGATAACTGTCTTGCGGCGGCAACGCTGTCTCCCCCGTTGTTACCCGAACCGGCTACTGCCAGAATCTTTTTATTTTTCACGAAAAAATTGTCTTTTATGCAGTTGTTGTATATCTCTGCCGCTCTGCCCGAAATATGAAGCGCAGCCCGTTCCATAAGCAATACGGAAGGAATATGGCAATCTTCAATTGTAAGGCGGTCTACATCTCTTGCCTGCTTTGAATCATACAGTCTCTCCATTGCATATCTCCTTTATCTTTCCCGCCGTCTCACTCTCCGTCATATAATCAGATATTTTCCTCTCTTTTTCTTGCGGATGAGTGAAACGACAATCTTAAAAGCGCATCGGATAAATTAATGTTCTCGATATGTATATCCGGTGAATATCTGAGATCGGTATCCGATATATTAAGAATTTCTTTTATTCCGTTTTCAATCAATTCATTAATAACCGATTTCACCTCATTTTTGGACAGTTCCACTATTGCTATGTCCACATTGGTCTCTTTAAGCAATTCCTTCAGATCTTTGAGATCGTTTATTACATATCCGTCTAATTTTTCTCCGATATTTATCCTGTTGGTATCAAAAACACCCACAACCGGAAATGATTCTCTTCCGAGCAGGTTATGCTTACTTATCAATGCTCTTATCGTCGCGCTTGTTCCTATGATTATTGTGTTATGTTTTTCCTTTAAACCGAGTATACCGCATATTTCGTCATATAAATATCTTACATTGTAGCCGTAGCCCTGTTGACCGAATGTACCGAATTGATTTAAATCCTGTCTTATCTGAGATGACGTTGTTTTCATTCTCAAACTCAGTTCCTTTGATGAAATTCTGTATATACCCGCATCCATCAGGTCTTTCAAATGTCTCCGGTATATTGGCAATCTCTTTACGACCGCCGCTGAAATCTTCTTGGTATCGCTGTCTTTCATATTCTGTTGTTCTCCCAAATGCCCTAATAATGCGGTGTTATTCTCCCACAAATAACAATCCGATAAATCCTGTTTCATTTTTAAATATATCACTGTGATAATATCTTAACAAATGTCAAAATGTATTTTTTAGATATATCGATATTTTTGTAAATAAATCTTCTATAACTCACTTTTTATCACACTTTTTAGCATTTTTTATTGACAATGAAACTGTAATAGATTATAAATTAGACAGTATATTTTAAATTGTCCAATTAAGGGAGGATTATCATTATGAATAAGAGCGAATTAATTGCTGCCATTTCAGAAAAAGCTGAGATCAAGAAGGTTGATGCTGAGAAGTTTTTAGCTGCATTTATCGATACTGTTTCAGAGCAGCTTAAAGAAGGTAATAAGATCCAGCTTGTAGGTTTCGGTACATTCGAAACTGCCGAAAGAGCTGCAAGAGTGGGTAAGAACCCTCAGACAGGCGCCGAGATTCAGATTCCTGCTTCCGTTGCTCCTAAATTCAAACCCGGCAAAGCTCTTAAAGACCTCGTTAACGTGAAGGAAGAAGCAGTTGAGACTAAAGAGGCAAAGAAGGCTCCTGCTAAAGCTTCTGCAAAGAAAAAGAAATAATATATTTTAATTTAAACGATCTGATATCTGGCGATATTTATAATATAAAGATTTATCTTAACCGGCTTATTTTTATAAGCCGGTTTTTTCATTTTTCTTTTTTCTTTCTATTTTTATTAATCATCATTGATTTTTTTTCTTTTTAATATAGATTATATATGTGTAACGGCACTTTTATTGCCATTTATGTATGTAGACGAATTTGTGTAATTTAATACCATGGAAATAGAAAGAAAATTTTTAATCACATCACTGCCTGACGGTTTGGATAATTATAAACTGCGAATAATTGAACAGGGATATCTTTGTGACATTCCGGCAATAAGGGTAAGAAAAGATAACGAATCATATTATATGACATATAAATCAGGCGACGGCATCGCCCGTGAAGAAGCCAATCTGCCTCTTACCAAAGAATCATATGAGCATCTTTTGCCAAAAAGCGACGGAATAATCATCACAAAAAAAAGATATGAGATTCCCCACGGAGAATTTACAATAGAATTGGATATATTTGAAAACGAACTTCACGGATTGATCGTTGCCGAAGTCGAATTTAATTCCGTTGAGGAAGCACACAAATATATCCCTCCTCATTGGTTCGGCGATGAGGTTACAACGGACAAAAGATATTCCAACGCATATTTGAGCAGGTTCGGTCTGCCGTCTGAAAGGGTTTTATAATGTCGCGTTTTATAAAAGACTTTTTTTACAACAAAAAGGAAGTAAGCGAATTCACCACCAAGGAGAAATTAGCATTTACCACTCTTATAAAATGGTGCTTCTATTCCGTTATTCTGGGTGTAATTCTCGGCTTTGTAGGTACATTTGCAACAAAAGCATATACATTTGTTACCGATCTCAGACTGGCAAATCCCTGGCTTGTATATTTTCTTCCTCTTGCGGGAATTCTGATAGTATTTCTGTATAAATTGTTCCGACAGGAAGAAAATACCGGAAGTAACCTTATTATTCAATCGGTGCAGTCAGGCGAAAAAATCCCGTTCAGGGTTATACCCGTCATATTCTCCGGAATGCTGCTTACACACCTATGCGGAGGTTCCTGCGGCCGCGGATCCGCCAATTTTCAAATCGGAGGATCTTTCGGTAATACCATAGGAAGAATATTCCGTCTTGATGAGAAAGATAAGCATGTTCTTATTATGGCGGGAATGGGTTCATGTTATGCCGTGGTTTTCGGAGCACCTGCCGCTTCTTCCATATTTGCAATGGAAGTTATCAGCGTCGGCGTCATGCATTATGCTGCCATTGTACCTTGTTTTTTATCTGCCATTATCGCAAGAGGTGTTTCAAAATATATGGGAATAACAGCAACTACCTTCTCCGTAGGAGATGTTCCGTCTTTGAACTTTCTCTCCGGAGGAAAAGCCGTATTGCTCGGAATTATTTTTGCTGCGGTAAGCATGCTGTATATAGTTGCATTTGAAACATTTTCAAAACTGTTCAAGGTTGTTTTAAAGAATCCTTACTTAATAATGGCTGCGGGAGGAGCCGTTGTGGCTCTTTTGACTCTTGTATTACAGACAAACGAATACCTTGGAACGGGAATCAGTCAAATCCCGGATATTATGTTTGTATCTGCCCCGTGGTATGTATTTCTGCTAAAGATATTATTTACATCCGTATCACTGGGCGCCGGATTTAAGGGCGGAGAGATTGCACCTGCCATGTTTGTGGGCGCCTCACTCGGCAGCTTCATTGCTCCGATGTTCGGTCTTCCGATTCCCCTTGTGGTGGCATGCGGTATCGCAGCAGTATTTTGCGGCGTGACTAACAGTCCGATTACGGCAATAGTATTTTCCATCGAATTATTCGGTGCCGGTCAAATATATTACTGTATGATATGTGTTTCTGTAAGTTACCTCATATCAGAATACTTCAGCATATATAAGACTCAAAAGATTATGTATTCCAAATACAGTACGACCTTTATTAACAGAAAGTCACACCATATAGACAACTAAACTTATAGGATCTTTAACGGAAAACGGTCAAATATGCACTCGGTTTAATACTTATTAACCGAATTATAATTGCATATTTGACCGTTTTTTCTGTTTTTAAATTATACTTACTTAACGTATACTTATCTTAATTTATTGATACAAAATCTTCTATTCTGAGCTGAATGTTTTTTCTTCCCTCATATTCGTTTATTTCCGGAAAATAAGTTACGGATACCGTATTCCCCGCCTGAGGTTTAATCTCTTTTTCGTTAACAAACTTCACGGCAGTAAATCTGCTGCCGTTTTTCATCTCCAATATAAGTTTCAAAAAATTATTTTTTTGACCCAAAATGCGAGCATCGACAACCTTTAAATCCTTATATGCAAACAGGGGTCTTTTATTCCCCTCTCCGAAAGGAGCAAGCATATTTATTTCATTAATCAGCTTTTCAGTTACATAGTTCGGAGGCATGGGAACATCTATCCACACCGTTTCTTTGTACAGATCCGGAACAACCGGAAATTCATTTATTCTTCTTGTAAATTCCGGAATATCGGAAATATTTATGGAGAATCCCGCCGCCGATTTGTGACCGCCGAACTTCAACAGTAAGTCACTTACAGATGTCAAAGCTTCATGCATATTAAAACCGTCTATGGATCTGGCAGATGCCTTGGCCTGTCCTTCATAATCTCCCATTGCGTCCGTCAATATTATTGTCGGTTTATAAAAATGTTCTTTAATTCTTCCGGCTACAAGTCCTGCCAGAGCTTCATGACAATCCGGAATATGGCATACGATAACATTATCATTTGCCGAATTTTCCCTTTCTATTATTTCAAAGGCTTTGTTAACTGCATTTAAAGTCATATCTTTCCTGTTGATATTTAATTCATTAATTTTTTTCGCAATTAACAACGCCTCCTCATAATCATCCGTTAAAAACAGATTAACGGCATTTATGGCGTCATCCAATCTTCCTGCGGCATTTATGCACGGTCCGAGAATGAACCCCACTTCAAAGGCTCCGATATTTTTATCCCTGTATCCCGTAACATCTATGAGGGCATTTAAACCCAAAACGGCTGAAGACTTTCCGGCATTTTCCGTAATATCACGGCCGTCCGAATCATAATCGTAAAAATAATCCGATTCTTCATATTCGGCATACGGATCAAAATATTCCGAAACCGTCTTTAGTTTATTAATCAATTCAAGTCCCTTTTCAGCCAATATTCGGTTTTCATCCTTAAGCGCCACGATGTCGCCTATTGTGGCAAATGCCGCAAGCTGAAGTGTCTGAATTAAAATATCTTCATCAACTCCCAAAGCGCACAGCAGCTTCCATGCTACACCGGCACCGCATAATTCTTTAAAAGGATATTCACATCCCGGTTGTTTAGGATCTATAATCACATCCGCATCAGGGAAAATATACTTCTTCTCTCCGTCAGACAGTTCATAAGGAACTTCATGATGATCGGTGACAATAAGCTTAATTCCGCACTCTTTCGCATACTCTGCGGCTTCCCTGGCCGCTATTCCGTTATCGCATGTGATTATGACGGATATTCCGTCCTCTTTGGCGGTTTTTACCATTGATTTATTAATTCCGTACCCGTCCGCTATTCTGTGCGGAACACGCGCATCGGAATATGCACCTATATTTTTTAATCCCCTCACCAATATTCCGCATGATGAAGTTCCGTCGATATCATAATCTCCTACCACCCTTATTCGTTCACCGTTTGAAATGGCTTCGTGAATAATATTAACCGCTTCCTTCATCCCCTTCATAAGAAACGGATTATGCAGAAGTCCCAAATCCGGATTGATAAAGCCCGCAAACTCACTTTCTTTTATATCTCTGTTAACAAGTATTCTTGCAACAACCGGATCTATATTAAATTTCTTTGCAAGCCCGTTGAAATCGGCAGACTTTGTGTATACTCTCCACTCTTTATTGCTCATAAAACAACTTATCAATCCTTCCTCAAGAAAATAAAATACGGCCGCAGCGATTTACCGAACAGAATATTTTTAAAGTTTTTATTCGGCAAGTGCCGCTTTAATCATAATTGCACATTCAACCCTTTTTCTCTGTAATTCACATCCGATTTCATAGTTTCCGTTAATGCTTCCTGTAAAATTATATGCATTTGCCGCACAACCTCCGCTGCAGTAGAATTTTGCAAAACAATTTTCGCAGTCAGGTCTTGTATAAACATTACTTTTATGAAATTCCTGTCTGATATCTTCTCTCTTTATACCTTCATCAAGATTTCCGAGTTCCATTTCTTCGGTACCGACAAACTGATGACACGGATATATCTCCCCTGTAGGCGTAATCGACACATATTCGCATCCGGATCCGCATCCCTGTAATCTCTTTGTCGCGCACGGACCTCCTTCAAGGTCGATCATGAAGTGGAAGAAATCAAAGCCTCTTCCCTCTTTAGTCCTCTTAACGATTTCCTTTGCAAGAATATCATATTCATTGAGAAGAGTCGGCAGGTCTTCCTTTTTAATCGCATACGGTTCATCATTAGCAGCCACAACCGGCTCAACGGAAATCTCTTTAAATCCCAAATCAGCCAGGTGTAAAACATCCTTTGAAAAATCAAGGTTATTATGGGTAAACGTTCCTCTTACATAATATCTCTCCTGATTTCTGCTCTCTGCTATCTTCTTGTACTTAGGAAGGATAATATCGTATGCACTTCCCATTCCGTTTCTTGTAGGACGCATTCTGTCCGTAACTTCTTTTCTTCCGTCTATACTGAGAACAACATTAGACATTTCTTTGTTCATATATTCGATCATGTCATCATCAACAAGAAGACCGTTTGTCGTCAATGTAAAACGAAATACTTTATCGTGCTTTTTTTCAAGTTCTCTGCCGTAATCCACCAGTTGTTTGACAACATCAAAGTTCATTGTAGGCTCACCGCCGAAAAAGTCTACTTCCAAATGTTTCCTGTTTCCTGAATTGGCAACCATGTAATCAAGAGCCTTTTTACCTGTTTCAAAGCTCATCATTGCCTTCTCTCCCTGATATTCTCCCTTACCGGCAAAGCAGTATTCACACGCCAAGTTGCAGTCATGTGCTATATGAAGACATAATGCCTTAAGAACTATGGGTCTGTTATCTAAATCTTCAATGACAGGCTTATAAATATCTTCCGTAAATAACATCTCGGCATCAAAGAGCTCTTTTATTTCATCATATGCTTCTTTAATCTCATGCTCCGTATATGATGTGTTAATATCCGAGGACCCGTCGGCGGTTTTTGCATTATATCTTGCAAAAACCTCTTCTTCGGAAAGCATTTGCTCATCCATAAGTGATAATATGTCGTAAACAACATCATCAACCACATGAATTGCTCCGCTGTTAATATCCATTACAATATTGTAACCGTTATTTTTATACTGATGAACCATTATACAAAAACCCCTATCTCTTATTATAAGTTACTCTATTAAATCTGTTTTATATTTGTATCATAAACCGAAAGAATATTCCGTTACCAATTGTTCGTTAATGATACATTAATAACATTAAAATAAGGAGCGCTTAAAAAGCGCTCCGTCAAAATACTCTTATCGGGTATTACTTATTGTTTTCATTTTCGCAATGCTGATTGCCTACCGTACATGATGTCTTGCATGCTGACTGACATGATGTCTGGCATTCGCCGCAGCCGCCATGCTCGATTGTATCCTTTAAAACTCTCTCGTTAAGTGTTTTAATGTGCTTCATGGTAAACCCTCCTAAAGAACTAAACAAATATGTGTTTATTATAACATCATGGTATATATATGTAAACTTTATGTTGTATTCAATAAAAATGCGGAAGAAATTTGTCTATTGCCCCTTTATTTCCCCGTTTTCGAAAAATACTATAATAAAAGCCCCTGTATCGCTGATAAATGATATGTACCCTCTTTACTGGACAAACCAGTAAGGAGGGTATTTTATGCGTTACAGCTATAATTACAAGAGGAAAGCAGTGGAATTATATCGACAAGGACTTTGGCCTGATACGCCTGATGGTCTTAAAACAAAAGACTT
>JALEKK010000023.1 GCA_022769005.1 Lachnospiraceae bacterium | reverse complement strand
ATCCAAATATCTCTTTTAGACGATTGGAAATTTCATCATTTATGACTTTATTTCGATATTTGATACACATGATTAGATGATAATGCAGTATAAATACTGAATGATTATTAGTGTCAAAATTCATTGTGTTTGTAACCTTTTATTTATTTAAGACTGATTACATTATAACGTAAAGTTACATATGAATAAATGCCGTGTTTATCACAATTCATCCCACCACCTATAGAGGTGGAGGATTTTTTGCTCACGGCATGTTAAATTTTCGAATTAAACGGGGCTTCGGATAACACGATATATAATCAAATTTAATTAGACATAAAAAAATCATATCAGGTCATCCCCAAAATGCACCTGATATGATTTTTATTACTTTTGTTTTTCTTTTTCTTCGTTTCGGGTAAGTTCCACATCCGAATACTGCTCTCTAAAATAAGCAAGAATTCTTTCCAGAGATTCATTTAATAATTCATTTTCTTCCAATCCCATATCTTTTATGACTTTATCAATCATATTTTTATGAAATTCTTCATGTATCTCAAGGACCGGCTTTGCCTTGTTGGTATTAATTAATCTCTGAACCCTTTTGTCGGCGTCATCACGATATTTAACGACATATCCCTTTTTAATAAGACGGGAAATATTTGTACTCATCGTTCCCTGTGTAACCATCATTCTTGCAGCAATATGAGACATACTGTTATCGCTTGCTTTTGATATATTTTCAAGAATATGAACATCATTCATGGACAGGTCTATGCCCTTGCTTCTGATATTTCTCTCTTCAATATATAAAATAAACTGGAACAGACCCACTAATAATTCATTTAATGTATGCCTTGGTGTGCTCATTGCCATCTCCTTCAAGAACCGGTTGAATTAAACAATTATCAGTATATCATATTATCGCTTCTTTAAGAACATCATCCATTGTCATTGCATAAACTATCTTCATATCGCCGATAATTTCAGGATCCAATTCCTCTACGTCCCCTCTGTTTGCCGCAGGCACGATGACCTTCGTCATACCGGCCTTATTGGCTGCCAGAAGTTTTTCTTTAAGTCCGCCTATAGGAAGTACAATGCCCGTAAGAGTAACTTCGCCCGTCATGGCAACGTCTCCCGCAACCTTCTTTCCCGTTAACACGGAATAGAAAGCAGTAGACATTGTAACACCTGCGGAAGGTCCGTCCTTAGGCACGGATCCCGCCGGAATATGCAAGTGTATCGTCTTAGTGTTGAAACGCTCATCTTCCGTATCCGTTACAATAGAGCGAACAAACGAAAGAGCAATTCTTGCTGATTCCTTCATAACATCGCCCATCTGTCCCGTTAAAATAAGGTCTCCCTTACCCGGCATTTCATTTACCTCGAGTTCAATAACGGTACCGCCTACCTTGGTCCATGCAAGGCCGTGAACTCTTCCGACCATAGGAACATGATTGAATTCAGGTTTGTGAATCTTCTGCCTGCCCAGGTATTCTTCGAGATTATCCTTTGAAACCGTTAATTTCTCAGACTTTAATACTCCTTCATTATACAGTTTCCTTACTGCCTTACGGCATATGGTTGCAATATTTCTTTCAAGACTTCTTACTCCGGCCTCCATGGTGTACTCATTAATAATCGAACTTATTGCATCATCCGTTATTACGAGATTCTCGTCGGTAATACCGTTTTTCTGTAACTGTTTAGGAATTAAATGATCATTTGCTATATGAAGTTTTTCATTCTCCGTATAGCTGTTCAGTTCGATAATTTCCATACGGTCAAGAAGAGGTTCGCTCATTGTGGATAAATCATTGGCAGTGCATATAAATAATGCTTTTGAAAGATCAAAAGGCAATTCAACATAGTGATCCACAAAATGTGAGTTCTGCTCGGCATCAAGTACTTCAAGAAGTGCCGCGGATGTATCGGAACGGTAATCCGTTCCGACTTTATCAATCTCATCAAATAATATAAGCGGATTTTTAACCTTTGCATCAATTATTCCGTTTATTATTCTTCCCGGAATTGCTCCCACATAAGTTCTTCTGTGTCCTCTGATTTCAGCTTCATCCTTAACGCCGCCGAGAGCAATTCTTACATATTCCTTACCCAGAGCCTTTGCCACAGATTGCGCAATGGAAGTCTTACCTGTTCCCGGAGGGCCGAATAAACATATTATAGGAACATCTCCGCTGTTTGTAATATTTCTTACCGCAAGAGAATCGATAATTCTCTCCTTCACCTTTTGAAGACCGTAATGTTCTTCGTCAAGCACCTTTTGAACAACATCCAAATCATTTCTCTCGGGTGTTTCCGTTTCCCATGGAATATCCAAAAGAGTATTAATATATGTGCGGCTTACATTTGATTCCGGAGAACTGTCGGATAATTTCTTAAATCTCTTGATCTCTTTTTCAATCTTCTCTTTTACTTCTTCCGGAGCATCCAGCTCTTCGAGTCTTCTGGTGAATTCCTCATCCTCCGTTTCGCCGTCGTCTCCGTACAATTCCTTATTAATTTCTTTAAGCTGTTCCTTAAGGACAAACTTTTTGTGGCTTTCGTCCATGTTTTGACGGACTCTTTGATCAATATTTCTCTTTATTCTCTCAATGTTTAGTTCATTGGAGATTGTGGATCCTAATATCTCAAAACGCGGATTAAGGCTTGAAAGTTCCAAAAATGACTGCTTAATCTTGTAGTCGATCGGAATATTTGCCACAATTGATTCCATTAGTTCCGAGAGTCTTTCAATTTTTATCCACTTTGAAATGAGCGTTCTCTTATATTGATCCGTCATTTCCGAAAGCTGCATATATTCACCCATTATGGTTCTGAGCTCTCTTTTAAGCGCCTCCGTAACTATCGGATCGTTGTCCTCTTCCCTTTGAATGATATTTATGTCTTCGGGATGTACCGTAACCGTGTCGTATTCTTCATTGATGTGCACATCTTTTATCAATGCTTTTCTTATGCCGTTAACATTGAATTGGGCATATCCCTTTTCTCTGTCAATGACATCATTTACTTCGCATATTGTTCCTGTTCCGAAAAAAGGTTGTGGTCCTGATTCCTTCTTTGTTGCAACAAATACAAGCTTATTATCGCTTTCAAATCCTTTCTTTGACGCGCTTATATTTTTGTCACCTGAGATTATTACCGAAAGAAAACCTCCCGGAATAACCGTTGCTTTTTCAACAACAACAAGCGGCAACTCATAATCAACAAGTTCTATATCTATCATGGCCACCTCCGATTTAATTATTCTTTTTTATCTTTATATTCTATTAACGGTTCCTTCCCTTCGATAACCGATTCTTCCGTTATTGTACACTTTGAAATATTATCGTCGGAAGGTATGTTAAACATTACATTTCTCATTACGGATTCAAGGATTGCTCTGAGACCTCTGGCGCCTGTATTTCTCTCAAAGCTCTTTTTTGCTATTGCTTTGAGGGCTTTTTCTTCAAACACCAGTTCAACTCCGTCCATTTCAAACAGAGCCTGGTATTGCTTTACTATTGCATTCTTAGGTTCCGTAAGAATTCTTATAAGAGCATCTTCATCAAGTGAATCCAATGCCACTATAACAGGTATTCTTCCGACGAATTCCGGAATAAGTCCGTATTTGATAATATCCTGAGGCAATGCTTCATGATACAATTCGCCTACCGTCTTCTCTTCCTTTGAAGCCAGTTCCGCTCCGAATCCTATGGAATTGGAATTCATTCTTCTCTCAATTATCTTGCCGAGCCCGTCAAATGCTCCTCCGCATATAAATAAAATATCCGTTGTATCAATCTGAATAAGTTCCTGCTGAGGATGTTTTCTTCCTCCCTGAGGCGGAACACTCGCAACAGTACCCTCAAGTATCTTTAAAAGAGCCTGCTGAACGCCTTCTCCGGACACGTCTCTTGTAATGGAAACATTTTCTGATTTCTTGGAAATCTTATCTACTTCATCAATATATATAATTCCTTTTTGAGCTCTTTCAATGTCAAAATCAGCTGCCTGAATGAGCTTAAGAAGGATGTTTTCCACATCCTCGCCTACATATCCCGCCTCCGTAAGGGCCGTTGCATCGGCAATGGCAAACGGAACGTTGAGAAGCTTTGCAAGGTTTTGAGCAAGAAAAGTCTTACCGGAACCTGTAGGACCGAGTAATAAAATATTACTCTTTTGTATATCCACATCGGAATCCGTCTTATGTAATATTCTTTTATAGTGATTGTATACCGCTACGGCAAGAGATACCTTAGCTTCATCCTGACCGACAACAAAGTCGTCCAGGTATTCTTTTATCTCTTTTGGCTTCAAAAGCTTGATATCTTCGAGATCGCCTTCGAAGGAATCGTAATCACTTCCATTCACCAACTGTTCATTAATGATTTCCGAGCATATATCTACGCATTCATCGCAAATATATACCCCGTTAGGACCTTGAATTAATTTTTTAACTAAACTCTGTTTTTTATTACAAAACGAACAGCGAAGTTCATCATCATTCTTTTTTCCAGCCATAATACTCCATTTCGAAATATAATATCACCCACATATATTTTATTGCATAAAATTATATTGATATCAATACACAATTACGCTCATATAAGCAATAATTATACATATTACCTGATTACTAAATATTCATATAATAGATAAAATAAGGGACTGTGCCACAAAAGGCAAGCCCCTTATTAAAATATAATAACAAAACCGCTATACGGTAAGAACACGGTATAAATACTTATTTAGATATTATCTGATCTGTCAGTCAATTACTTTTCCCTGTTCTCTACTATTCTGTCGATAAGACCGTATTCAAGCGCTTCCTGCGCCGTCATGTAGTTATCACGTTCGGTATCAACTTCAAGTTGCTCAAATGTCCTGCCTGTATTAGCTGCAAGAATCTCATTAAGTTTCTTTCTTGTTTTCAAAATTTCTTCGGCAACGATTCTGATTTCAGTTTCCTGTCCTCTCGCTCCTCCGGATGGCTGGTGAATCATAATCTCAGCATTAGGAAGCGCAAGTCTCTTGCCCTTTGTACCGCCGGATAAAAGGAATGCTCCCATACTTGCGGCCATTCCGATACATATTGTTGATACGTCGCACTTAATGTAATTCATAGTGTCGTATATAGCAAAGCCGGCTGTTACAGATCCACCGGGACTGTTGATATATAAATAAATATCCTTTGTCGGATCTTCGGATTCCAGGAATAATAACTGTGCAACAACAAGACTTGCCGTTGCGTCATTAACTTCTTCACCCAAGAAAATAATTCTGTCTTTTAAAAGTCTGGAATAGATGTCATAGGATCTTTCACCCTGACCTGTCTGTTCAACGACGTAAGGAACTAATGCCATAATTACACCTCCGTTTCAATGTATGTAAATTGTAGAATAACACCGACTATAAATTCAGCCGGTGTTAATTCTTATTATATATCAGCTTATAAATCAGCAAATATTAGTTTTCAGCCTCTTCCGCCTTCTTTGTTGAAGTCTTCTTTGTTGTCTTCTTTGCAGGCTTTTTCTCTTCTGAAGCTTCTTCCTTATCTGCGGCTTTCTTTGCCGTTGTCTTCTTTGCAGGCTTCTTCTCTTCTGCTTCTTCCTTGTCTGCAGTCTTCTTTGCAGTTGTCTTTCTTGTTGTCTTCTTAGCAGGCTTTTTCTCTTCCGCTTCTTCCTTGGCAGCCTCTTCAGCCTTAGCCTCAACCTCAACAGCCGTATCCACAACAAGGTCTATTGCCTTACGGATTGCGGCATCTTCTCTGATCTGAGCTCTTGCTTCATCGTCAAGAATGTTCTTGAAGTCTGACAATTCAATATTGTAATTCTTAGCCTGTGATTCAAGTTCCTTTTCAAATTCTTCATCGGAAACTTCGATTCCCTCAGCCTTAACGATAGCTTCTACCGCATATCTCTGCTGTAATCTCTTTAACGCATCCGGTCTCATTGTATCTCTTAACTGATCCATTGTTGCGCCTGCATACTGGAGATACTGCTCTACGGACATACCCTGCTGCTCAATGCTTCTCTGGAAATCATTAATCATTCTTGTAATCTGATCGTTAACGATAGGCTCTGCAATATCCATCTTAGCGTTTGCAATAACCTGATCGATGGCAAATCTTTCCTTAAGATTCTTTGCATTGATTCTCTTATTTTCTTCAAGATTCTTCTTAACAGAATCTTTGTATTCGGCAAATGTATCGAATTCTGATACATCCTGTGCAAATTCATCATCAAGTGCAGGTAAAATCTTCTCTTTGATTTCCTTAACAACTACCTTGAATACGGCTTCCTTGCCCTTAAGAGCTTCTGCCTGGTAATCTTCAGGGAATGTAACCTTAACGTCCTTCTCGTCTCCTACAGATAAACCGATAAGCTGATCTTCAAAATTGTCAATGAATGTATGTGATCCGATTGTAAGAGGATAGTTCTCACCCTTGCCTCCCTCAAAAGGAACATCATCGATAAATCCTTCAAAATCGATTGTTACGATATCCTTATCCTGAACAGGTCTTCCCTCAACAGCCTCTGTTCTTGAGTTCTGATTCTGTGTCTTTTCGATTTCGGCGTTAACTTCGTCATCACTTACGGATGTTTCCTGCTTAACAACCTCAACACCCTTGTATGTACCGAGTTCAACTTCAGGCTTAACGGCAACATCGGCCGTAAACACCATTGGGTTCTCATCATCCATCTTGATAACCTTTAAGATTGGATGTGATGCAATGTCAAGTCCGCTTTCTTTAGCGGCTGCTTCATATAATTCAGGTACTATCTCATCTGCAGCGTCGTTATAGAAAACAGTCTTTCCGTATATCTGCTCAATGATTTTACGAGGAGCTTTTCCCTTTCTGAATCCCGGAACATTAACACGGTTTTTAACCTTTTTATATGCTCTTTCAATACCCTTTTCAACTTCCTCAGCTGATGCCTCAACAACGAGACGGTACATATTCTTATCACCTAATTGCTCAACCTTAACGTTCATGTTTTTAAAGAATTCCTCCCAAAAATTTAAAATAGTAAAATACTTTTAAAATGTAAAATACTTTCAAAATTCACATGCTGAGAATTATAACATATAAATAATCAGTATTACAACATTTAATGACTCCAGTGAACTACTCCGACTTATAAAAGTCGGAGCTTCTTGCTTCAACCACTACTGCTTGGCTAATACCAAAATGTATTGCTAAGTCTTACACAGTGTCCACAAGCGTTAGGTTTGGCTAGTTCCTAGCCTACCATTTATGTTTTAGGCTATATTTTCACGAAGAATGCGTAAACCCTCGTTTTTGATATTGACTGCAGCATTATAATCTCTATCAATTACAAGACCACAGTTACATTTATATACTCGTTCTGAAAGTGCAAGCTTTTGTTGCTTACCACAACAAGAGCAGATTTGTGATGATGGATACCATTTACTTACTTTTACAAAGTGTTTTCCTCTATCAGCTAGTTTATATTCTAGCATAGACAAAAACATACCATATCCATTATCAAGAGTAGCTTTACCGTTACCAAAGTTTTTATTTGCCAACGCTTTCATATTT
>JALEKK010000017.1 GCA_022769005.1 Lachnospiraceae bacterium | reverse complement strand
GTGAGGGCAATTGGCATAACTTCGACCTTGTACCGGGTGAGTTCGAAATAAATGATACAACACCTGATACAATAGGAAGAATCTGCGTTATAGGAACCGAATTAAACGAAGATAAATTAAAAGAATTATTTAAATTATAATTTTTGAAAATTATTGATACCGATTTATTATGCAAAGGGGTTGTTTATTTTAAGACGGCCCCTTTGTATTAATATAATAAATTATAAAATTATTAATGGATCTATTATATGATATGAGTGTCATAAGTACATTCTGCCGCTCATTTATTTATGGCGGCGGATTTGACACTGTAATCATTATATTGAACAGCATATTATATTGTCAGCAGGTGAAAAAATGAGTAATGAAGAATATTTGATTCCGATATTTTTTATAAACGGGCAGCTTGAAAGCGGAAAAACAACATTTATTCAGGAAATAATTTCCGGAGGGCAGTTTGATGCCGCGAAAAAGAAACTTCTTATAACGTTTGAAGAAGGAGAAGTTGAATACAGTAAAGAATTGCTGGATGAGCATGATATAGATTTTGTAAGTCTGAGCACTTCTGAAATGACATCCGAAAAAATGTCCGAGCTGGACAGGCAATACGATCCTTGGCTCGTAATAGTCGAGTTTAACGGAATGGCTGATCCAAAGAAGTTCAGAGATCTTGATATGCCTCACGGTTGGCAGGTTTATCAGTCAATCACAATCATGAATGCCGAAACATTCCAAAATCAGTGGAAGAACATGAAGTCTATTATGGCAGAGTCTGTTAAGAGCGCCGAATCGGTGGTATTTAACAGATGCAATGAAGAAATGGATCTCGGATCGTTCAAAAGAAGCATGAAAGCACTTAATCCGGCCGTTGATATTATTTTTGAGGATAAGTCCGGAAATATTATTTCGGGAACAAATGATACAGTCCCTTACGATATGGAAGCGGATGTTATTGAGATTAATGACAATGATTTCGGAGTATGGTTTATTGATTGCAGGGACAGACCAAGGGCGTATGAGGGTAAAGTTGTACGATTCAAAGCTCAGGCGTTGAGGGATCCGGAGCTGAAGGAAAATGAATTTGTAGCAAGCAGACAGGTAATGACATGCTGTGAGGATGATATTGCCCTGGTCGGATATATCGTTAAAAAGACAGATGTAATTACAGATAAGTCTTATCCCGCAGACAGGGAATGGGTTATCATAACCGCTGAGATTACCTACGAAAACAGAGACGAATACAACGGCATGGGCCCCGTGCTTATAGCAAAAACGATTGAAACATCGGAAAAACCAAAAATAGAAGTTGTGGGAATCTGACGACAGTTTATTAACTACGGTGCAAAATATTAAATTGACAAGATATATTTTTTCTTATATTATATTACGGTATGCCGCATAAGAGCGGACAGAAGCAGTATCATAGGGATACTCTCCGGTCTTAGCGAATAACTCATTGGGAGGTTATATATGTACGCAATTATTGCAACAGGTGGAAAGCAGTACACTGTTAAGGAAGGTGACGAAATCGTTATCGAAAAGCTCGGAGTAGAGGCCGGTCAGGCAGTTACATTTGACGAAGTACTTTTCGTTGGCGGTGAGAATGCCAAGATTGGTAACCCTACTGTAGCCGGAGCATCCGTAAGTGCAACAGTTGTTAAGGAAGGCAGAGGTAAGAAGATTATCGTTTGCAAGTACAAGGCAAAAAAGGGTTATACAAGAAAGAATGGCCACAGACAGCCATTTACAAGAGTTAAGATTGAGAAGATTAACGCATAATCACTCAGAATAGGAGGCATTGATATGTTATTTTTAAACCTTCAATTATTTGCTCATAAAAAGGGTGTTGGTTCTACAAAGAACGGTCGTGATTCAGAATCAAAAAGACTCGGTGCCAAGAGAGCAGACGGACAGTTTGTACTTGCAGGCAACATTCTTTACAAGCAGCGCGGAACAAAGATTTTACCGGGCGTTAACGTAGGCCGCGGTAAGGATGATACACTTTTTGCACTCGTTGACGGAAAGGTTAAGTTCGAGCGTAAGGGCAGAGATAAGAAGCAGGTTTCGGTTTATCCTGTAGCTGAAGCTTAATTATTTTAATATAATTCGTAAAGTGCGGAGAGCTCATGCTCTTCGCACTTTTATTTTTGATAAACATAAAAGTTAAAAAGTATACAAAAAAAGCATTGTAATTCGTTGAGTTACATTATAATATATCATAACAAAGAAAAGATTACCGGTATTTTATCCCCGCAAGGGTGTTATGCATGATATTGCCGATATGTTATAACGAATTTATCAGGATGATAAGGCGGTGATGTATTATGAAAAAAGAAAAATTTGATGTTACGGGGATGACATGTTCCGCCTGTTCGTCAAGAGTTGACAAGGCCGTCCGCAAACTTGAAGGGGTAAGCGAAGTCAGTGTCAATTTGCTTACCAACAGCATGGAGGTTTCCTATGATGAAAATATTACGTCGGCAGATGATATTGTTAACGGAGTGGTTCGCGAAGGATACGGAGCCGTTCCTCAAAATTCCGGCGTAAAGTCCGCGGATAAAAAGGAATCCCTTAAAGAAAAGAATAAAAAAACAAAAGACAGTATAAAATTAAGACTTATTATATCTGTTATTTTTGCATCTCCTCTTGTTTATATCGCAATGGGAACACATGGTATGTTTCCTATGCCGGGATTTTTGTATGATGTGTTTGTGGATCATAAAATGGCACTGGTTAATGCATTTACGCAGATGTTATTAACTTTGCCGATAATATATGTAAACAGATCGTTTTTTTCAAAGGGCTTTAAGACATTATTCCACGGCGCACCCAACATGGATACCCTTGTTGCGCTGGGAACCGGAGCGGCATTAGTGTACAGTGTATATACAATATATCGAATGGCCGCGGCGGCTCCGACGGGAGATCATGAAGTACTTCATCATTTGATGATGGGTATAGATTTCGAATCGGCAGCAATGATTCTTACTCTTGTTACTCTCGGTAAATTTTTTGAAGCCGTTTCAAAGGGAAAGACAAGCGAAGCAGTTGAAAAAATGATGGATCTTGCTCCTAAAAAAGCCAATGTTATAAGAAACGGAAAGGAATATGAAATAGGAGTAGAAGAACTTGCAGTCGGAGACATTGTCATTGTAAGACCGGGAGAAGCCGTTCCGGTTGACGGAGAGATAATTTCCGGAGGTTCATATATAAATGAAGCAAATATAACGGGAGAGAGTATACCTGTTGAAAAGACTGTGGGAGACAGCGTAGTTTCAGCTACCATAAATATGTCCGGAGTAATTCAGGTAAAGGCTCTAAAGGTAGGTGAAGATTCAACCATTAATCAGATAATTAAGGTTGTGGAGGAAGCAAGCTCATCAAAAGCACCTATTGCAAAACTGGCCGATAAAGTTGCGGGCGTATTTGTTCCGATTGTAATGGCTGTTGCGGCAGGAGTATTTATTACATGGATGATTGCAAGCGGAGACTTCCAAATGGCGCTTTCAACCGCAATTACGGTTCTTGTAATATCATGTCCTTGCGCAATGGGACTTGCAACCCCGGTAGCCATCATGGTAGGTACGGGAAAGGGAGCGGAAAACGGTATACTTATAAAATCCGGCGAAGCATTTGAAGCCGCAAAGGGAATCGATACCATTCTTCTGGATAAGACAGGAACAATAACCGAAGGCGTGCCTAAGGTGACGGATATATATCCGTTTGGAAACATAACCGGCGGCGATTTGCTTAAGACGGCGGCTACACTTGAACATTCAAGTGAACACCCTCTTGCAAGGGCTATTGTAAAAAAGGCTGAAGACGAAAAGATCGAACTCGGAATTACAGACGATTTCAACGCAGTATTCGGACAGGGAGTTGAAGGCGTTATAGGCGGTAATAAAGTATATTCCGGCAACATTTCATATATGAAGACACTGGGATTGGTGAATGAAAATGAAGAGGCACATGTAAGGTCCAAATTGGATGAGTTTGCAAATGAAGGAAAAACCCCTCTTTTATTTGCCCGTGACGGACGGATTATAGGTATAATAGCTCTCAGAGACGAACCGAGAGCAACAAGTATTGCGGCAATTGCCGAATTCAAAAAATTAGGTGTAAAACCTGTAATGCTTACGGGCGATAATGAAAAAACAGCCAAAGCAATCGCCGAAAGTATAGGGATTGATACGGTAATTGCAGAAGTGCTTCCTCAGGATAAGGAAAGAGAAGTCAGAAAACTTCAGCAATCGGGAAGAAAGGTTGCCATGGTCGGAGACGGAGTAAATGACGCTCCGGCTCTTGTAAGTGCCGATTTAGGTATAGCTATAGGTGCGGGAACCGACATTGCCATTGAAAGCGCCGATGCGGTAATCATACGAAACGATCTTTTGGATGCGGTAACGGCGGTTAAGCTCAGTCGTGCCACCATAAGAAATATCAAAGAGAATCTGTTCTGGGCTTTCTTCTATAATGCGATATGTATTCCTATTGCAGCCGGTGTATTTTATCCTGCATTCGGTATTACACTTCAGCCGATGTACGGTGCTTTGGCAATGGGATTCAGCAGCGTATTTGTAGTTACCAACGCGCTCAGATTAAAGTTGTTTAAACCCGTAAGATTAAATAAAGACACGAATTCGGATATGCCTGACAGTCAAAATTATGAAAATGAATACGGTAATCCGGAAAAACGGGAATCGGGTAATGCCGACAAAGCAAATAATGTTGAAAAAATCGAAAAAGACAGCACAGAAAGGGAGAGTGAAATTATGAAAACAGTTGTTATTGAAGGTATGATGTGTGAACATTGCAAGAAGGCCGTTACAAAAGCACTTGAAGGAATTGACGGAGCAACCGGAGCTGAGGTTGACTTAGAAGCAAAGACAGGAGTCGTAACGGGAAACGTAACCGATGAAGCAATAAAAGCCGCAGTTGAGGATGCGGGTTACGAAGTTGTTGAAATCAGATAAAACAACAGTATAATTAACAGATTAAAGTCAGGTTTATATGTGGAAACAGTGTTATGTAAAAATCGAATTCACATATAAACCCGACTTTATTTTATATTGCCAACCCTTTGCTAACTATACTATGATAACAGGAATGAAAAAATAAACAGTATCATGTAAATAAGAGGCCTGAAGCATGGATAATATAATTATAAAGACATTTGTAAAAAATTATAAAAATGTAAATGATCCTTCGGTTCGTGCATCATACGGAATGGTAGCCGGGATATTCGGAATAATCTGTAATATTATTTTGGCGGTTTTTAAGGTTACCGTCGGCATAATCACGGGTTCGTTTTCCATTATTTCAGACGGAGTTAATAACATTTCCGATATATGTTCAAGCCTTGTAACCCTTTTCGGATTCAAATTATCCAAGAAGAGGGCTGATGCGGATCATCCGTTCGGACACGGAAGAATAGAGTATATAGCAGGAATAACCGTTTCCATCGTAATAATAATGGTCGGTGTGGAACTCATAAGAACTTCCGTTGAGAAGATAATTGCGCCTGATGAGCTGGACTTCACTCCGGTTACATTTTTTATTCTGGCAGGTTCCATAGTTCTTAAGCTGATTATGGGGGCTTTTTATTCATCAACGGCGAAGAAAATTAATTCAAGTGCACTGAGAGCTTCCGCCGCAGACAGTTTTTCGGATTGTATAGCTACCGGAGTGGTACTCGGTTCAACGGTTTTATATATGCTGACGGGAATAAACATTGACGGATATGCAAGTGCCGCAGTAGCGGTATTTATTCTAATAACGGGTATCAATGCGGTAAGAGAGACAGTTCATCCTCTTCTCGGAGAAAAGGTGCCTGAAGAATTGTCGTCCATGATAAAGAAAGAAGTATTAAAAGATAAACGAATACTAAGAGTTCATGACCTTATAATACATAACTACGGAGAGGGAAGAGTTTATGTAACTCTCCATGCTGAGATAAGCTCAGAATATTCACTTATGGAAGCTCATGAAATAATAGATGAGGCTGAACGCAGGGTGCAGGGATGTCTTAAATGCGACATAACGATACATACAGACCCGATAGATATGTCGGATGAAAGATATAAAGAACTGTATAAACTTACGGCTCACATTCTGGGACATATTAATGTTTATAATTTGGCTGACATATCCAATTCAACACATAAGGATAAAGAAAAGCCGATGTACTATTCCATGCATGATTTTCACATTCATCATTTCGGAGATAAAGAAGAAATTTCATTTGACCTGGCGGTTCCGGACAACTTTACGGGTTCTGCCGATAAATTGAGAGATTATATTAAATCGGAAATACACAGAACCGAGCCCGATGTGGATGTGGACATACATATTGACAGGTTATATGAGAGAATATGAGCTCTTTAAATATACGGACAGGGGAAATACAATTAAATAAAACACGGTATGATTTGAATTCGAATATAAAGAAAAGCTGTCGGATTATACAAAATATAATGACAGACATTTTTATCGGATTTAGATCATACCGTGTTTTTATATTTAAATGACACAAAGGAAGTGACGTGCCGAAAAGTCTCGCATATTATGACCAACCGCCGTCGACGGTGATTATCTGCCCTGTAAGATAAGGAGGAGAATCTATAATATGAAGTACAACTTCGGCAACTTCTTTCGGTGTACACATTCTGCCTGCGGGAATTTCATCACATATGGCATCTATATCTTCTTTTGTAAAACATTTATTCATGTCCGTGTCAACTATTCCGCATGCAACGGCATTTACGGAAATATTGCTTGGAGCGAGCTCCTTTGCAAGCGCCTTTGTAAGTGCGTTTACACCGCCTTTTGTGGCGGAGTATGCAACTTCCGTGCTTGCACCGATATTTCCCCATATGGAAGATATGTTTATAATTCGTCCGTTGTGATTATGTAACATTGAGGGAATAACGGAATGTGAACAATTATATACGGAAGTAAGATTTGAAGTAACTATTTCATTCCAATCTTCAGGCGTAGTATCCTGGAGAAGACCTATTTTAGAAATTCCCGCATTATTTACAATCGCAAAGGGAGTACCCAACTCTCTTATTGCCTTGCTGATAAATTCGTGAGCATCCGAAAAATTCCCCATATTTCCCTGATAAATAAAGCATTTAACACCCTTTTCAGAGGCGTATTCTCTCATTTCTTCCAACAAATGATAATTATGTACGCATGAAACGGCTGTATTTATGTTTCTGTCGATACATTCATATGCTATTGCGGCACCGATTCCGCGTGAAGCTCCGGTTATAATGACAAAATTGTCATGGGGTATATATGTCATATATTTTCTCCTAAAAAAACAATATTCACACTTTTTATACACAATGCCCATATATAGTGTTGTGTAGTGTATATAATACTACATATAACGATTTTGGGCAAAATAAAACGAAAATGAGAAAAATCAACAGTAGTCACGGTATAATGTACTAAATTTTATACATAGATATTATTGTGCAGATTGCACAAAACAACTATTCAACTCATATATAATTAATAAAAAATGTGTATATTATGTGGAATTATTCACAATTATTCACATTCAAAATGTGCATAATTTAGGTTATTCACAAAGTTATTCACACTATTCACATTTTTTGTGTGTGAAAAATGTGTGTAATTGATGATTAAAATATATGTAAAAATTTGGAACATAATACAATAAACAAAAATTCATGCTCACATTACATATTGACAAAAATATAATTTATAAATCAGTATATTTGCATTGAGAAAATTACATTGAATTTGGTATAATACCTAATAAGAAAATCGTTGTTATAAGTCATGTATTTTTGTTCAGGATATTTTATGTTTTTTTGAGCGGACCATACTTATATAAACGAGTATCTGCCACAAATATAAATTAAGGGGATGGTATTATGCGTTTCATCATTACAGGAAGAAATATGGTCGTAACAGACGGGCTTAGGGAAGCTGTTGAGGAGAAGCTCGGAAAGCTTGACAAATTCTTTGCTTCCGAAACAGAGGTTCATGTAACACTCAGTGTTCAGAAAGAACAGCAGAAGATTGAGGTTACAATACCGGTAAAGGGACATATCATAAGAAGCGAGCAGGAAAGTAATGATATGTATGTTTCAATCGATCTTGTTGAGGAAGTTATCGAGCGTCAGTTAAAGAAGTATAAGAACAGACTTATTGACAAAAAACGTAACGCAGCTGATTTTGCGCCTGCATACATCGATCAGGATGCAGAAACATTTGATGATGAAGAAGTAAAGATCATCAGGGCAAAGAAGTTCGGAATCAAGCCTATGGATCCTGAAGAAGCCTGTGTACAGATGGAGCTTCTCGGACACGAATTTTATGTATTCCTTAACTCAGATACTAACGAAGTAAACGTTGTATATAAGAGAAGAGACGGTGCGTACGGACTTATTGAGCCGGAGCTCGACTGATTGCGATATAATATAAATATATTTTAAACGGGGACGACGGGAGAATGTTTTATCACATCTCAGGTTGTCCCTTTCTTGATTTACGATAAATGCAATGTTATAATTTTTATTTATAATAAAATGCAATAAGTGTAACTTATACTAAAAAAGTTATTTTAATTATACGTAATACTCAAGGGAGACTGATTTTAAATGGCAAATATTCGTGAACACGGCGTATCATCATACAGCACAAAAGAATTAAAAAAGATAATGCCGACAGTTAGAAAAATCGAGAGTTACAGAGATGAGTACAGTAAGCTTTCGAATGACGCTTTAAGAGCGAAGACGGATGAATTTAAAAAGAGATTAAAAGAGGGAGAAACACTAGACGATATTCTTCCGGAGGCATATGCGGTTGTAAGAGAAGCATCTAAGCGTGTTCTCGGAATGGAACATTACGAGGTGCAGCTTATCGGAGGAATTGTGCTTCACCAGGGTCGTATTGCCGAAATGAAAACTGGAGAAGGTAAGACATTGGTTGCCACTCTCCCTTCATATCTCAATGCACTTAAAGGGGAAGGAGTTCATATAGTAACGGTTAATGATTACCTTGCCAACAGAGACGCGACGGAAATGGGGCAAATACACAACTTTTTAGGACTGTCCGTAGGTGTTATCCTTCACG
This sequence comes from Lachnospiraceae bacterium, assembly GCA_022769005.1. Taxonomy (GTDB): domain Bacteria; phylum Bacillota; class Clostridia; order Lachnospirales; family Lachnospiraceae; genus UBA4285. Next base: position 69,909 of record JALEKK010000017.1, on the reverse strand, counting down.
ATATGAAGGATAAGCAAAGAAGGGATCAGTACAACTGTGATATTACATATGTAACAAACAACGAGTTAGGCTTTGACTACCTCCGTGACAACATGGCCATGTATAAGGAGCAACAGGTACTCAGAGGCTTAAAGTATGCCATTATTGACGAGGTGGATTCAATTCTCATAGATGAAGCGAGAACACCTCTTATTATTTCGGGACAGAGCGGTAAATCAACAAAGCTGTATGAACTCTGTGATGTTCTTGTCAGAAGACTTGAAAGAGGAGAATTCAAGGGTGAAATGACAAAAATCAAAGCCATAATGCAGGAAGTGGAAGAGGAAGACGGAGATTACGTAGTTGATGAAAAGAACAAAATCGTTAATCTGACAGAAGAAGGTGTCCGCAAGGTGGAACAATTCTTCCATATAGATAATTACGCCGATGTGGAAAATCTCGAACTTCAGCACAATGTAACACTTGCGCTCAGAGCTCACAGTCTTATGACAAGAGATAAGGATTATGTGGTTAAGGACGGAGAAGTTCTTATAGTTGATGAATTTACAGGTCGTATTATGCCAGGAAGACGTTACTCGGATGGACTGCACCAGGCTATAGAAGCGAAGGAACATGTTGAAATCAAAAGAGAGAGCAAGACGCTTGCAACAATAACATTCCAGAACTTCTTTAATAAGTATGACAAGAAATCGGGAATGACCGGTACGGCAATGACTGAGGATAAGGAATTTAAAGAAACGTATCAGATGGACATTGTTGAGATACCTACCAATAAACCTATTCTCAGAGTTGATTTAAATGATGCCGTATACAAAACAAAGAGAGGCAAATTCAACGCAGTGATTAATTCCATTGTTGAATCCCACAGTAAGGGACAGCCGGTACTTGTAGGTACAATTTCCATCGAAACTTCCGAATATCTCCATAAACTTCTGGAAGCGAGAGGTATTAAGCATAATGTCCTCAATGCGAAGTATCACGAATTGGAAGCACAGATAGTGGCCGAAGCGGGTAAGCACGGAGCAGTTACCATCGCTACAAATATGGCGGGACGAGGTACCGATATTAAGCTTGATGATGAAGCCAGAGCTGCGGGAGGCCTTAAAATTATCGGAACCGAGCGTCATGAATCAAGGCGAATAGACAATCAGCTCAGAGGACGTTCCGGCAGACAGGGAGATCCGGGAGAATCAAGATTTTATATTTCTCTTGAGGATGATCTTATGAGACTGTTCGGTCAGGACAGATTAATGAAGATTTTTAATGCATTGGGCGTTGATGAAAATATGGAATTGGATCACAAAATGCTTACCAATGCCATAGAAAGAGCTCAGAAAAAGATTGAGACCAATAACTACGGTATAAGAAGCAACCTCCTTAAGTATGATTCCGTTATGAATGAACAGAGAGAAATCATATATAAGGACAGGAACAGAGTATTGGACGGAGAGGATATGCACGATTCTGTTGTTGAAATGTATAAGACAACTATTGATTATTACATCGACAACATCATAAAAGACAAACAGGCAGCGGCTGATTGGGACTATACATTATTAAATGAGCATTTACTTCCTATTATTCCGTTGGATAAAATTGCATATTCAGCAGATATCGATACAAAGGATAAACTTAAAAAGAAACTGTTCGATGAGGCAATTAAGACATATGAGTCCAAGGCTGCGGAATTTGAAAATGAGGAACAGTTTAAGGACATCGAAAGAGTTATTATTCTCAGAGCGATAGATGATAAATGGAATCAGCATATTGATGACATGGATCAGTTAAAGCAGGGAATCGGACTCCAGGCATTTGCACAAAGAGATCCGGTAGTAGAATACAAAAACATAGGCTATGACATATTTGACGATATGCTTAAGGAAATCCAGATTGAAGTAGTCCATATTATTTCTTCAGTGAGACCTAAAAAGGAAGTTGAATTGAACGAAGCAAACAAAATGGCTGCTGCAAGAAAAGAAAACACGGTATCGGGTCATACTCCGGTAAGAGTTAACAAAGAAAAAGAATTGGTATAAGAGGAAAATACACAGAAAGGTAATTAAAGTGGTAGAGTTAGACCGTATAAAGCAGGAGCTTGCGGCAAGCGAAAAGCCCATGGCTCAGATTGAGAAATCTCTTGATTTGGAAAGTATTAAACAGAGAATAGAAGAAACCGAAAAGCTGATGGAAGAACCTTCTTTTTGGGATGATGTTGATAAATCCAAAAAGACAATGTCAAAATTAAAGGCTATGAAGGATGAACTTGAAGGCTTTAAGGCTTTGGAATCCGGAAAAGAGGAAATATCCCTTCTTATTGAAATGGCAGAGGATGAAGGAGACACAAGCCTTATTCCGGAGATTGAGTCGGAATTTGAAGCATTTACAGAGAAATTGGAGACATTAAGACTTGCGACACTTCTGTCGGATGAATATGACAGTAATGACGCTATCGTCACTCTTCATGCCGGAGCCGGAGGTACGGAGGCCTGCGACTGGTGTTCCATGTTATACAGAATGTATATGAGATGGGCTGAAAAGAGAGGCTTGGAATTTGAGACAATAGATTACCTTGACGGAGACGAAGCCGGAATTAAGGCTGTTACATTTGAAGTGCACGGAGAAAATGCATACGGATTATTAAAATCGGAACACGGTGTACACAGACTTGTCAGAATTTCCCCTTTCAATGCTGCCGGAAAGAGACAGACGTCTTTTGTTTCCTGTGATGTAATGCCGGACATTGATGAAGATATTGACATAGATATCGACAAGGATGATTTAAGGATAGATTTATACAGAGCATCGGGTGCGGGCGGACAGCACATAAACAAAACATCATCTGCCGTCAGAATAACGCATTTGCCTACGGGAATTGTTGTCCAATGTCAAAATGAGCGTTCTCAGCATCAAAATAAAGATAAGGCAATGGCAATGCTTCGTTCAAAACTTTATCTTATGCAGAAAGAGGAAAATGCCGAGAAAGCAGCGGATATAAAGGGTGATGTTAAGGACATTAATTTCGGAAATCAGATTCGAAGTTATGTTCTTCAGCCATATACAATGGTTAAAGATCACAGAACCAATAAAGAAATCGGTAACGCCCAAAGCGTTCTTGACGGAAAAATAGATCCTTTTATAAGTTCTTATTTAATTTGGAAAACCACCGGCAAGAAGGCTGATGAAGAATAATTAAAAGTGAGAGAATATGCTTCAACTTAATCACATTTCAGTTAAGGGAATAAACGGATATATATTGAAAGACTGTACATATAGATTCAATGAAGGTGAAATATATGTGCTGTATATGAAGAATAAGAAAGATATTAAAATATTTTTTGATTGCTTAAGTAATTACAGAAAACCCGAGGAGGGTGAAGTTACGACATGGACAGATGCAACGATTTACAATATCTCGTCCCGTAATGACCTGCCTTCGGACTTTACCGTCGGTGAATTTCTTTATTCCCTTTCAAAGATAAACGGAGCAGAGTATAATCTCGAAGCGGCGTTGGAAAACGTTCCTCAGATAAGGGAAAAGTCCGACATTCGCATTAAGGATCTGTCGGAAGAAGAGCTTAAGTTATTGCATACGGTCACATTTATGACCGTCAAATCTTATATAAATTTATGGGGAGTGCCGTTTGCTCCGGACGAATATATGGAGAAGCTCACGGATGTTGTGGGTGAATTTAATGTATATATATTTGCTTCCGACGATATAAATGAATGTAACCGTATTGCGGAATTGTTTTCGGTCGGGTTGATTACATGCGTCGACGGAGGCATTTCGGAATATAAGAAGAATAATAATCAGTGAGGTAGCGAATATGAAAGATCACTTATATGCGAGAGTATTTGCTGCTTTTAAATACAGAATCATAAAATATAAAAATAAATGGTCGTCAGGGGTTAATCCTAAGAAAAACGACGGATTCAGGATGTTTTTGGCAGGACTGTGTAAGATTGCTTTGGATCTTGGGAAAAGATGGCTGTTTATTGTTTCGGCCGTTGTTATTCCCACTCTGCTGTTTGTCGAATTCAGACCGGGACTGGAGGATTACAGGAACACGGTATGTGTTATTACGTGGTTCTTTATGATTACATTGGGCGAAAGCTATGTCTATACAAAAATATACAATATTACGAATAACGATGAGACATTAATAAAAGTTTTTAAAGTTGATTATAAGGATACTTTTCTCGGGAAGTTTTCATATGATGTTATTTCAAAATGTATATTTGATGCATCTGCTTTATTAATATTCAGAATCGGCATATATAATGTCATAGCTTTGCTTGTTTTGACATTATCGTTTAAGGCGATAGGTGAGCACAGAAGAATTAAAAGATTTAATAAGGCCCACAGGACCATTAATAAAAGCAAGTATAACAGAGGAAATGCTTTCTTCACATTTGTAATGATGATTGCGGCATATGTTACACCTCTTATTCTCGGTGAAAACATTCAAAAAATTACGGTAGTCGTACATCCTATTGTAGTTGCGGTCGTAGGAGCGAAGAGTATACTTGATTACAGATTTCTATTCAAATATAAGTACTACGGTAACATAGAGCGGGAATTATTGTACGGGAGTAATTATGGGCGATGAAGAGATTAACGGAAAGGTAATCGGAGATGACATCGTATCTCCGGAGAAAAAAAAGAAAAAAAGGCAGAAAGCAGGTTGGATAATTCTTATTGTCATTGTTGCTTTGGTGGTTTTATTTATTGTATTTACAATATTTTCAAAGCGTTCCCAGGCAGAATATTCCAATTCATCAAGATATAATTATGAAGCAAAATTATATGATGACGGAAGTAATTTGAGCAATGTACAGTTGGCGAATATTTGGATTAACGGATATTTAGGTCAATATAAGGAGATGTTTACACCGCAGAGCGAAAGACTTAAAAATATAAAAGTAGAATCCGTTACCGATGCCGATAACAAAAACGGTGCAGTCAATATGACATTTTCGGCACAGCTTGTAGACAGTTCCACCCAATATTTTAATGATTGGGGAGGCTACATAAGCGGAGGAACCATAAAATGTTCTTGGACCGGATCGTTTGCCGTAAAAGATTCGGGTAAGGGATATGTTGTTTATCCGGTAAATATTGCGGATAATTCGGATAACGGGGCTCAAAATGCATTATTGGACGATAATGACAATGAGCAGTCAATAATAAAATACCAAATAAGCGATAATAATCTTTCTGTATCTTTTGACGGAGGAGAGTCATATTCTCAGGTTCCAATTGATATCAGAAACTTACCGTTAACAGGTGATAATTATGATACTCTTCTAAGGGGAAGTTATGTATTAAATGATAATATAGCGGCTTTCTTGTACGGAGGAGAAACCGTTAACGGAGAGAGAGTGCCTTTTTCGGTTATTTATTCTGCCGATTACGGATCTACATGGGAGACCGGAGAGATCGATTCAATATATGATATAGATTCTTATCATATTGATATGTTCGATGAGAGCGACGGAGTTATTGTTGTAGGATACGGAATCAATAATAATTCGGAATATACAAAAATATATAAAACCACGGACGGCTGCAAAACATGGACAAATGTAGGAAGCGGACCGGGGACAGAAATGCTCGTCGGAGCGAAATTTATTGATGTAAATACGGGTTTTATTGCATATAAAACAGATAACGGAAATAATCTCTATATGACAAGAGACGGCGGAAGGACATTTAATATTGTAACTTTTCCTGCGGGAACACTTGATGAGAGTGCAAACGGTAAAAGCTGGTTTGACATATTTAAAATCGCTTCCGTTCCAAAGGTAGATGAAAACGGAAATATGATTGTATATCTTTCTCAGCCTTCGGGTTCAAATTACCATAACGGCACTTCTGCGGTATATAAATCCAAGGACAACGGACTTACCTGGACATTTATTGAGGAAATCAAGTTATAACATTTTGATTAAAATAAAAAAGCTTAGGCTGCAATATATCCTTTGGATAATTGAAGCCTAAGCTTTTTTTATCTGAATGCCAAACCTATGGAAATATTATTGAATATTCCGAGTGCGGCAACCGCAAGTAATATAATCGTAAGTACGGTTCCGACTGAACGGTTCTTAACGCCTAACGACAGTTTATTAATTGTTATTCCGAATATTATGGTCATAAGAGGTGCATATATTAAACTGAACGGAGCCTTTACCCATGTGGATATAACCACAAGAATAACCGATGTAACGGCAACGGCAACGGCAAAATTATACCTGCCGGTGTCAAAATCATCTACTCTTGTTCTCGGGAATAATATTATAAATACGCCAACAAGAGGAATAACGGTCATAATTGTAAGTTTTGTCAAAAATCCGAAGATTTCCAAGCCGCTTATTCCGAATGCAATCCATGAAAATATACCGAGGAAAGCGGCACAGATCGCAACAGCCGTCAAAAACTTTTTGTAGTATCGGGCTTTATACGGCATATATGAATATTTCTGTAATACTATAATGTATATAAGATACATTATAAAAACAGGAAAAATCAATCCCAGAAATACGGTAAATCCGCCGTATCCCGCAAACACATCAGGTATAATAAATCTTGCGAACAGATCCAACGGAAGTACTTCGCTTTGTCCGTAAGGCAGAGATGAAATATATGTCTGATATGATAAAAACGCATTTCCGCCGGAGGCGGCAGAAATAATAAGCGCAATGCAAATACCTGTTCCGAGGTTGGATAACAGCTTCAGAATCGCAAATCCGCTGTCTATACAAAGGTATATAAGCATAAATACGGTATAAGCAACAAAATAAATGACGGTAAACGGAGAAGAACAGTTTATTAGAGCTGTTGCTCCGAGTACCAGTCCGGGTACGAAATATGCAATGTACTTTCTTCTATACGTAAGAAGTATTGCCAGCATAAGTCCCGGAACGAGCATTGAACTATATAATGCATATTCGCTGTGGTAAATATAAAACGGCGAGATACTGAGATATGTGATCAATGCAATGAACAGGGGAATCTGCCGGAAATTATATTTAAAAAATATAATAGACATACATACCAAACCGATTACCGGTATGATTATATTAATTCCGGCATTAGGACCCTGCACAATAAATGAGAACAACAGTGACATTGCTACAGTGACAATTATGTCAATTGCAAATAATCTGTTCTTAGAAGTCATAATGTACCACCTGATTTTTATAATTTATTTTTAACTTTAATACTATACCATAATATAACATTGATTAAAAATACAACTAAAACTTTAATTGCGTCAATTTACTTTTTGACTTTAGTGTGTTAAACTAATGCTGCCACATGACAAAGTATAATTGCTATGGATAGGAGAGAACCATGAATTATAAGGATCTGGACAGTCAAATGGGTTTGATTTGCGATGCAATCATCTCCATTAACGACAAAGAGACATGCGAGGAGTTCCTGAAAGATATATGTACAATTAATGAATTATATTCAATTATTCAAAGGCTGCAGGTTGCGCTGATGCTTTATAAAAATAAAACATATCAGGATATTGCAAAAGTAACACATGCTTCCACCGCAACAATAAGCAGGGTCAACAGATGCCTTAATTACGGAGATAACGGTTACAGAAAGGTTCTTGACAATTTGCCGGAGGAAATCAGGGAAAAATATTAATTTCCGGTTAAATAATAAATAAATGAGACGAAGTAATTTCCGTACAGATATTACTTCGTCTTTTTATATGATTTTCACGCCCGGAACATGACTGAAAATATTTACTTATCCTTTTCTTTATTTTTTTTATCTTTATTAAGCTGGGCGTAATTGCCTATTAAATTCTCAATAAGAACCTTCTTGTAATAGATATCGTTTGAAATAACCGTTATAAGTAAAAACAATTCAAGGTAATCTTCGATTTCATCAGAGAAGTCGATTTCTCCTTCCTGTTTTGCATCTTCTATCATTTTTCTGACTGTAGTTAAATCATCTTTAATGTCGGCCATTATGCCTTCCTGTTGATCACTGCACATTTTATGGATTTTGGAGTAGCAGCGATATGTATATTCCATGGCGACGGAATCGTTTTCGGAATATTTTTCGGTAATGGGCTCAAGAAGATCGTGTATCTCGTCTATCGTTAAAAAGTTCTTATAGTAATATATAAGAGTCAGAAAATATAAATGCTGTTTGGAATATTTTTTCTTAACGGGCGGAGGAAGCAGCTTTTTCTTCGTATAGTTGTTAATCATTGTTTTTGTAAGAAGTTTATCGTCGTCATGAACGTTGTTGTTCATAAGATGATCTCGAAGAAATGCCGTTACCTGATCCATATAAAGATAAATGTCCGGAGGATCATCCGGAGCTATGGTTTTTATATTTTTGAGAGCTTCTATCTCGTTAGATATAATATCTTTAATATTATCGTAATGTTTATATTCGGACATAATTCGTCTCCGTACGTAAATGAATGTTTCTGTTTTGTACATTATATATATATCCATAAATCAATTCAAGGTTTCAAATATTATATTATGTAGTTATTAAAAACCACATGTAATTTTAATAATATTACCGGGTGTGTTTATTTTATGTTGATATTAATGTATGCTATAATATAGAACAAATGTGTTATACAAATGAATTATTTTAGATATAAATTTTATAATTTCGGAATACGGATAAGGATATATAATGATTAATTTAAATGATCTTAATAATAATCAAAGAGAAGCGGTAATTACCACGGAGGGACCTCTATTAATTATTGCAGGTGCCGGATCCGGTAAGACAAGGGTTCTGACATACAGAATCGCCTATCTTATTGAACACGGAACAGACCCGTATAACATACTTGCAATAACATTTACGAACAAAGCGGCGAAAGAAATGCGTGACAGAGTAAATGATGTTGTCGACGGGGGCAACAGGGTATGGGTCAGTACGTTTCATTCAATGTGTGTCAGGATTCTCAGAAGATTTGCGGACAGGATCGGATTTACCGGTGATTTTGCAATATATGATACGGATGACGCGAAAAGCGTTATGCGTGAGGCAATTAAGGCAAGAAATCTTGATACAAAATCATATAAAGAACGGGTGGTATTAAATGTAATATCAGGGGCCAAGGACAGGATGATCGATCCGAGACAGATGTTAACCGGCGCAAGGGGAATGAGAGAAGAAAATTATGCCAATCTCTATGCTGATTATCAGGCTGCGCTTAAGAAAAACAATGCGATGGATTTTGACGATCTGATATTTCATACGGTTAATTTGCTCAAATCCAATCCGGATGTATTGGAAACGTTTGCAAACAGATTTAAATATATGATGGTAGATGAGTACCAGGATACCAATACATCTCAATTTGAGTTGGTAAGTCTGCTTGCGTCAAAATGGAACAATCTCTGTGTTGTAGGTGACGACGACCAGTCAATATATAAGTTCAGAGGAGCAAATATTGAAAATATACTGAGTTTTGAGGATGAATTTAAAAATACAAAGGTTATTAAGCTGGAAGAGAATTACAGATCGACGAAAACAATTCTTGATGCGGCCAATGCCGTAGTGAAGAATAATTGTAACAGAAAGGATAAAACTCTTTATACGGGAAATGAACAGGGTGAAAAAGTTAAATTTCTTATGTATAATTCCGCATATGACGAAGCGCAGGGAATTGCCGGAAAGATAGAATATCTTGTTCACGACGGATGGGAATACAGCGATATTGCAATTCTGTACAGAACGAATGCTCAATCCAGAACAATAGAAGAAAAATTGGTATACAATAACATACCCTACAGAATGTACGGCGGAGTTAACTTCTATGCAAGGCGGGAAATTAAGGATGTGTTGTCATATCTGAAAGCGGTTGCGAATGAATCAGACGCTCAGGCAATCAAAAGAATAATAAATGTACCGAAGCGCGGAATAGGACAGACCACCGTAGAGAGAATTCAAAATTATTCCGATATATATGGCATAACATTTTGGGAAGCATTAACCGACTGTGAAAATAATCCCGAGATTACTCCCGCAACCGCTAAAAAAATTCATAAATTTACGGATATGATCGCAGAGTTCAAAGAAACAGCCGGTGACGGTACCATTGAAGAACTTGCCAATGAGATATTGGAAAAAACGGGATATATAGACTACCTGGGAGAAAATGATTCGCCTGAAGAACTGGCGGACCGAAGAGCCAATATTGATGAACTTATAAATAAGATAATCGCATACGAGTCGGATGATAAAGAGGAATCATATGACCCTGCAACGGGAGAGGCATTAAGTGATTTACCGATAAGTCTTGACGGATTTTTGGAAGAAGTTTCTCTGATTGCGGATGTCGGTGAAAATGACACGGATCCGAACAGGGTTGTTATGATGACTTTGCATTCCGCCAAGGGTTTGGAATTTCCGATTGTATTTATGGCGGGAATGGAAGAAGGATTATTCCCAAGTTATATATCCGCGGATGATGATGAAGAATTGGAAGAGGAGCGCCGTCTGTGCTATGTAGGTATGACACGAGCCGAGAAAATGCTCTACCTTACATTTGCGGCCGAAAGAATGGTTCACGGCGAGAGAAGATCTGCCGTACCTTCAAGATTTGTAAGAGAAATACCTCAGCATTTACTTGAGACCGATAATCTATCGGGACTCAATTCAAAAAGGGAAACAGTCTTTACAAAAGAATATGAGCCGAGAGCAACGTCAACTTCTCTTGATAAAAAACCTTTAAGGCTTAAATCGGGAAGTGTTGCTATACCGCAAAATACCGTCGGTAAGTACAGCAGCAGAGTAAATATTCCGAGAAAGACCGAAAGAGACAGACGACCTACATTCGGCAGAGCGTTTCCGGCAGACGGTAACATAAAAAGGAATATTCCCGGCAAGCCTTTGAACGGATCAGATTCTTTAAGCGGGGCGGTGAAAACAGGAAATGTATTAAAAACAAACGACACTGAATCCTCTCAAAGTAATAATAAGGCTGCAACAACGGAAAAATTTTCAGTCGGGGAAGCACCTTATATTATCGGACAACGAGTGTCAAATGACAGATTCGGTCATGGTGTCGTAACAGATATTAAACCTATGTCTAACGATTGGCTCGTTACCGTGGAATTTGATGAAGGCGGTCAGAAAAAAATGCTTACAAGCTTCATTAAGTTGAATGTTTTGGAATGACTTAACATTATGCTATTAAATGGCAAGAAAATATAGAAAGTAACATGGAGATGTGATATACTTCTAATATATCATAGTTAAGGAGGATAAGGTTGTGAAAAAGGGAAGTAAGTTCGGTAAGTTTTTGGCATTTGTCGGCGCTCTTACAATTATCGGAGGAATCTGCTTCTTAATCTATAAGCTTACAAAGCCGGATTATCTTGATGAGTACGATGACGACGATTACGATGATGACGATTTTGACGAAGAGACAGATTTTGCTGACGAAGAGGAAGCATAAGCCGTTAAAAATTAGATTTACAACTTAATATCGTCTTGAGGAGATGCATCAGGCATCTCCTTTTTGTTTATAAAAATATGAGAATTTATCTTTATATATTATAATGATATAAACGCCAAAGACGGCTTTTAAGTCCCGTTTATGAATACGCGTGTTTTTACTTCGCAGCTTCGACTGTGCTGTTGCATTTGAACTTTTTGTGATGCACATTTTCGCAATGCTTATATGAAACGTCATACTTTAATACATTTTCAGAGGTGATTTTATTCTAAATTATTTTTTTTACTCTGCAGTTATTTTCATACTTTTTTTGATTTCGATAGAGGATTCGCTCAGATATATAATTCAAAATAAAAGGTTATTACATATATTATTTTTATTTATTATTTATCCGATACTATACTCCGCAGAAAATATGATATTCCTAAAAAGTGAATGTATGGGATATTCAAATGGCGAGACTGTCGGTATTTTTATTTCTTATATATTTAATTATTTGTATTCTCATACATTTTCGGCAGTATTATCTGTTTTGTTTGTTTTAATATTGTTTTTTACGGCAAGGGTACTAACCGGTAAAACCATAGGTATGGGAGACATAAAGCTATATACGGTTATTGCCGTAAATGCGGAGACAAATATTATTTATGTAATTATGTTATCCATGATTATGTGGCTACCGGTTCATATTATAAAAAAGAGCGATACAAAGACGGCTCTCGGTCCGTTTATATCGCTCTCATATGCTGTTATACTCAATATAAGTATATTGCCTTAAATTATTATTTTTTTTGATTATTTTTATTAACGGCATTAGGAGAAAGACCGTTTAATATATTTTCTCTATATTGAGGGAGTCTTTCCTTTGTAATAACAAGATTTTCCGTAAGAGGATTTATTACAAGACCTACTGAGTCATCAAGTGAAAGAGTTTTTTCACCGTCTACGAGAATTACGCCCCATTCATCGACCGGATACATTTTCTGGAACTCATCAAGGTCGGTAAAAATGGCAATCAATGTATCACCGTTACCGTTGTTAACATGAGGTATTGAAATATTTCCGTCCGGAACAGCTCGTATTTTTTCTCCGTTAACTTCTTCAACCACCTGTTTAATAGGTACAAGGAGCTTGGAATTTTTAAATGCGCTCCACATGGCCTTATCCTTGACTTCGCAATTTTCATTTCTGTTAGGATAATCAACTGGCCATCTTAATTCAGATAAGCAGATATTCATGGCATATCTGAACTCAGGATTAAAGAAATCAGGGTGTTCATCTGATTTTTGAAGTATGGATTCGGCCAATTGTTTTTCGCTGATAAAATCATTTACGTCAAGCTGAATATGCTGCTGACCGTTATCTATGGTTACGCTTTTAACGCCGAGCAGAGCAAGATAGACAAACAGAGGAAGTTGATCCGTCTTGTTGTTCATTTGGCGAACCGATAATTTTCTGAATTGCTTGCCATAGTAATCAACGGCATCATCGGCATATGATTTAAGAGAATAAACATCAACCGTGCCGTTATTAAGAAACGGAGTATTTGTGTTAAGATCGATGGTAATAAACAACTCATCGGCATTATTGATTTTTGAAATAATGGTTTTCTTTAAAAGATCTGCTTTGTTCTCATCCTTGATTTTTTCATTTCTTATGCATTTGATCAAAAACGATAATTCCTGAATTGACAACGCATCGGCTTTTTCCTGCGTTATATCTGAATCAAGCATTGCTCTGAGTTCACCCAGTCTGGAATCGGATAATTTGTCCTTGTTGATCTTGTTATGTCCGTTGTCCAATGAACAGATAATATTTCCTTTTTTAAACAGTGAAACATTGGGATTATCCACGATAATACCATATGCATTCTCGTTGCCGCCGTTTTCCGCATATGTAATTTCTTTTAAATCATCACGACCGATTTTTTCAAGTGAAAGAATGCGGCATGTGAGCTGTAATTGCTCTCCGGAATACATACAGATACCTTCGCCCTGCTTAAATGTTCCTTTTAAAAGAAATCCCGAAACATATGTGACATCTTTACCGTCCCGTTTAAGAGTATATGCGTCATCTATCTGAAATGCAGAGTTATTTTTTGCTATTTGATCCTGAATATTTTGTTCATTAGTACTCATAAAAATCTCCTTAGTCTAATTACAGTTTTTTACCTGCACAACTATAAATAGTTTAACATATTATAGTTTGAAAAAAACATATGAAAGCAGTAAAATTAAAAAAAGATTTAATAAATATATTTTGGGAGGCGGTTTTATGTCAGGACTTAAAGAAAAAGCGGAAATAGGCTTAGGGATAGCAAAAGAGGCTGCAAAGGACGGTTTAGAGGCAGCGGCAGACGCTACGGCAAAGGGATTTGAGGCTGCAAAAGAAGCAACTTCAAGCGGTCTTAAAAAAGCCAAAAACGCAGCCGAGAAGGGAGTAGAAGAGGTAAAGGAGAAGACCGAAAAGATACTTGAAAAGACAAGTGAAAAAATTAAAGAAATGAAAAAATAATATGCCCGGTGTAAAGATTTAATATGAGCTTTGCCGGATAAATGATTTTTTGAAATTAATTTGTCCGGGTTACATATGTATAATAAAACATACAACCGTATTAATGCATATTTAACATAATATGAAAAATAACAACTTTTTAATTTTATAAATTATTTATGAGTATTAACTTATTAAATAAATAGTATTTTTTAAATAAATAATATAAACTTAAAAAGTTGTTTTTAATTGCGTCTTAATAATCTTAAAAAGAGGTATTTCATGGACATTTTTGGATGGATATCGATGCTGGGAGGGCTTGCCATGTTCCTTTACGGCATGCATCTCATGGGAGAAGGTCTCCAATCGGGCGGAGGTAAGGTTGTCGGTGCTATGGAAAAGATGACGTCAAATCCTTTCATGGCAGTTCTTCTCGGCCTTGGTATTACGGCGGTAATTCAGTCTTCATCCGCTACAACCGTTATGGTAGTAGGTTTTGTTAACTCAGCTACGCTTAATCTCGAGCAGGCTGCAGGCGTTATTATGGGTGCCAACGTAGGTACTACCGTTACGTCATGGATTTTGAGTTTGACGGGCTTAAGCGGGGATAATCCTTTTATTACGGCATTTAAGCCTTCCACCTTCGCCCCTATTATGGCTATGGTGGGAGTAATACTGCTTATATTCTTAAAAAAAGAAAAATTGCATACGGTAGGTAAAGTCCTTTTCGGTTTAGGTTTGCTTCTGATAGGTATGGATTTCATGTCCGCCGCCGTTAAGCCGTTGGCGAATGATCCAAACTTTACAAACCTGTTATTGATGTTCTCCAATCCTATACTCGGAGTTATTGCCGGTACCGTTATTACGGCGGCAATTCAAAGTTCCTCTGCTTCGGTAGGTATTTTGCAGGCATTGATTCTTACGGGTACAATACCGTATTCATCGGTTCTTCCTATTATTATGGGTCAGAACATAGGTACCTGCGTTACGGCTCTTATATCAAGTATAGGAACATCCAAAAATGCCAAGCGAGCCGCATTTATACATCTGTACTTTAATGTTATAGGTACGGTTATATTTATGGCGGGATTTTATACAATTAATGCCTTTCATCCGTTTGCATTCCTCGGAGATGCGGCGACCCCTATGGGTATTGCCATATTCCATACATTCTTTAACTTGCTTACAACGGCTATTCTTCTTCCGAACAGAAAGCTTCTTGTTAAACTTGCATGTAAAACTGTGCGCGGAAAAGCAACCGTTGAAGAAGAGGCGGATGAGGAATTGGCTCACAATCTTTCAAAAATCAACGATATTTTCCTCAATCAGCCTTCGGCGGCTGTAGATCAGGCTTATGAAGTTACGGTAAAAATGAGTGAAACGGCTAAAGAGAGTATGAATATAGCACTTTCTCTTTTGCATGATTATAATGAGGAAAAAGCAAACCGTGTTACGATTATGGAATCACAGGTTGATAAATATGAAGATAAACTCGGAACTTTCTTACTTAAGATAAGTACAAGGGAATTGAGTAATAAGCAGGCAGACAAGGTAGGCGTAATGCTTCGTATGATCGCCGACCTTGAGCGTATTGCCGATCATGCGGAAAACACGATGTTTTCGGCCAAAGAAATTCATGAAAAGAAGGAATTTTTCACTCCTGAGATAACATCTGATATGCATGTCCTTGAAGATGCAATCAAGGATATACTTGAAACAACTCATAACGGGCTTGTTACGGGTGACGTTATGGTTGCCAAGAGGGTTGAACCTCTTGAAGAAGTTATCAAGAGCCTCAGTATTAAGCTTCGTGACAGACGTGTTAAGTACCTTACTACAGGTAAATGCACCATGGTTACAAGTTTTATACTCTCGGATCTGAGCATTTATCTTGAAAGAGTTGCAGCTCACTGTTCCAATATTGCCATCGCAACCATAGAAGTTGCCAAGGGTGACCTTTCACTAGACATGCATGAATATATAGAGACGGTGAAGAAATCCAATTCGGAAGAGTTCCAAAGAGACGTTGCATTTTATTCCGATAAATACAAGCTTCCGAAATTCGAAAAAGAGCAGGTCGAAAGACGTCCTGCAATAGAAGAAAAGGCATAACGCCTTACATAATGTATATTACACGGATTTAGAAAATCACCCTGTAATTCCATATGATATTTTTTCGGGATAACCGGTAAATGAATGTTATCATTAAGGATTTTACAGGGTGATTTTATTTATAATATGATCTAAATATAATAAGTCGGAGAATAATATATGAAAGATATTTTGGTTATACTTACGGGAGGAACTGTCGGAAGTTGTGTAAAAGACGGCAGTATAGACATCGGCAGCGATTCAAAATATACCGTGATTGAAATGTACCGGGAATTTTATGATAAAGAATTAAAGACCGCAAATAATTCATCACATAAGAACAATAATTCTGAAACGGATATTACTGACAGATTTGACATTAAAGAAAAGTTTTCGATATTAAGTGAAAATTCCACAATATCTTATTTAAATGATTTATTGGATGTAGTTGCGGATATCAACCAATCCGAATATAACGGAATAATACTTACGCACGGTTCTGATACAATGCCTTACACGTCTTCTTTACTCGGCAGTGTATTAAAAGGGCGATTGAATATTCCGCTTGTGATTGTGGGTGCAATGTTACCTCCCGACATGCCGGGATCCGATGCCGTATATAACTTTGCTTCTGCCGTGGGTATTATTGATACTTTTATATGCAATAAAAATTCGGATGACGAATACACGAGGGAATTACTTAAGGATGTATTTGTTGTCGACGGCGGAGATATCTACGGATCGGTTATACACAGAGGAGAGGAGCTGACAGAGGCGGACTCCGCAAACGATGCATACGGGTCTTACGGGGATGAAGAATTCGGATTCTTTTATCTTGATAAATCCAATGTTATGTTTCTCGACGGGGATAATTCCATGGAATGGATGGATAATGCATATTTCGGGTACGAGAATTATTATCTGGAATTGAACAGTGATCATGTCAACACATGCAATCCAAATGTTTCCGATGAAATTCTTGAAAAAGTATTTAAAAGAGAAAGAAAACTCAACGGTAATGTATTATACATTAAACAGGTACCGGGATTTAATTACGACTGTATAAATATATCCGGTATAAGAGCAGTATTGATATACGGTTATCACGCAGGGACATTTTGTTCGGAAGGGAACGGGACAGATATTTCAAAATTCATTAAGAGATGCAATGAGGAAAACGTAACCGTATATCTTGCATCCTCAAAAGCGGAAATAAACGATGAGTACGGAAGTTTCGTTAAATTAAAGAATACTGAATTTGTCCGACTTTTCGATCTTTCTTCCGAGGCTGCATACATAAATGTATTGCTGCGCGAATCAGAATAAACAATGAATTTAAATAATAATTAATAACAAACATGTGAAATGCCTTTGGTGTTGTCTGTATCACGAAGTGAATCAGATTAAGCCGATATCAGGCGTTGCACATGTTTTTATTTTAGACAATATTTAATTATATTTTACTTTACTTTAAAGTTGCCGGGTGATAATATAACAGAGTTAATTAACAGTGTTAAGTAACTCTGTTATATATTTTCGGAAAGGAGGACATTATGAACGATTTTGACAGACACATAGGGCTTTTAAAAGCATTTACGAGACTGCAGCCGAATCATAAAAAAATTTATGCCGTATTCTCTGATATTACATCAACGGATGTATATATTCTCATGACCATATATCACTGTATCAGCGGATGGGAATATCAGCATTTTTCGGATGTCGAACCCGTAAGTGTAAGTGAGCTGAGAAAAAGAGTTCATGGCGGAATACTTCCTACAGCCATTTCCAGATCGCTGAAGAACCTTAAATCCGTGGGATATATTAAAAGAACGGCAGATACAAACGATGCAAGAAAAAAGTATGTTGAGCTTACGGAGCAGGGGTATGAAAGTGTAAAAAAATTTGAATTATTAATGAAGAATTATTGGAATAGAGTATACAGCGAATACGGAACGGAACGGGCAAAGCATTTAACGGATGAAATAAACGCTTTGGCCGATGTGCTGGAGAAACAGGAGATAGATTCGGTAATAAAAATTACAAATGACGATAAAAAGCAATAATTTAAGAGGTTAAATATGAAAAGATGGATGAATGCCTTAGGAAGGTACAAGGGCTCCGTTATTCTTTTTATTATTTTCCTTATTGTTGAAGCACTGTGCGATATTACACTGCCGGGTTATACATCTAAAATGATAGATACGGGTATACAAAACAGCGGAATAGAACATGTCGCTCCGGAAAAAATAACAAAAGAAGAATACGAATATGCTCAGTTGTTTATGGATGATGAAGAAAAGCAACTGTGGGATAATTCATATACGGAAAACGGAGATATTTATGAACTTAAGAGTTTAAGTAAAAAGGAACTTGATAATTTGGACGATAAATTGTCAGGTGCACTGATTATGAATAATCAGATTTCAAGTGTAGACGAAAGCACATTTGAGAAAATGATGAATCAGGGTGACAGTCAGACAAAGATAACTCCGGAAATGCTGGGAATAAAAGAATTCCCGGCAGACTTGAGACCGATCATCATTAATATGGTACAAGCGGGAAGAATGAATTCCGACAATCTCATATCCATGAAGAACGAGCTTAATTCCAAATTGGACGAAATCGGAGCTACGATTAAAAATTCAATGGGAATAGCATATGCAAAGAAAATGGATAAAATGGCAGGTGTCGACGTTGACGCCGTTCAGCAGAGATTTTTATGGACCAACGGCGGAATAATGATTGTTATCGCTGCAATAATGGCTGTTGCAATGATTATTGATGCTTTGTTGGCTGCCAAAGTAGGTGCGGCTATCGGAAGAGACTTAAGAGAGCAGACGTATGAAAATGTCATGAAGTTCTCAAATTCTGAAATTGAGAAATTCTCAACGGCATCACTTATAACAAGAACTACCAACGATATTCAGCAGATTCAGCAGTCCACGACACTTGTACTAAGAATGGCCCTCTATTCTCCGATACTTGCGGCGGCCGGCATTGTGCAGGTTATATTGACCGGATCCGGAATGGGATGGATTATCGGCCTTGCCGTAGCTTTGATATTCGGAGTATTGGCGATCCTTATGGGATTGGCGGTACCTAAGTTTAAAAGTGTTCAAAAACTCATTGACAACGTAAACAGGATATCAAGAGAAATCCTTACGGGTATGCTGGTAATAAGAGCGTTTAACAGAGAGAAAAAGGAAGAAGTAAGATTTGAAAAGTCCAATAAAGATCTGTTTAAAACACAGTTATTTATAGGAAAAATAATGTCATTTCTTATGCCTATTCTCATGTTTATTATGTTTGGAATGTCTGTATTAATAATATGGGTAGGCGGACATAAAATCGACGAGGGAACATTGCAAATAGGTCAAATGACATCGTTTATTACATATTCCATGCTTATAGTAATGTCATTCCTGATGCTGACAATGCTTGCGCTTATAGTTCCGAGAGCAATGGTTGCGGCTGACAGAATAGATGAAGTTATTACTACGGAATCATCGATAAAAAATGCTGACAATGCGGTTGAGCTTAACAATCCAAAGGGTGTTGTCGAATTTAAAAATGTCAATTTCGCATACGACGGAGCAGAAGGGGATATAGTGCTTAAAGATATCAGCTTTAAGGCAGAACCCGGAAAAACAACGGCGATTATAGGAAGTACGGGATGCGGAAAAACAACTCTTATACAATTAATACCGAGATTATATGATGTTACGGACGGAGAGATAACCATAGACGGTATTAATGTAAAGGATATTGACATTAAGTCATTAAGAAAAGCAATCGGATATGTTCCTCAAAAGAGAATTCTTTTCTCAGGAACCATTGCAACTAATATTGCATACGGAAATGACGATGCAACCATGGAAGATATAGAGAAGGCCGCAAAGATTGCACAGGCTGAGGAGTTTATTGAGAGCAAAGAAGATAAATATGATTCGCCTATTTCCCAGGGCGGTACCAATGTATCGGGAGGTCAGAATCAGAGACTTCAAATCGCAAGAGCTCTTGCAAAACATCCTAAGATACTTTTATTTGATGACAGCTTCTCGGCTCTTGATATGAAGACCGACAAGCTGCTCAGAGAAACCCTTTCCAAAGAAGTCAAAGATGCCACACTTATCATTGTTGCACAAAGAGTAGGCACCATTATTAACGCCGATCAGATTATTGTACTTGACGAAGGCAGTATCGTGGGAATGGGAACACATGAAGAATTATTAAAGAACTGCGAAACATACAGAGAAATTGCCGAGTCACAGTTATCTAAAGAGGAACTGTACGGGAAGGAGGTGGCTGAATAATGGCTGAAAACAGACAGAAGAAAAACGGCGGCGGACCATTCGGTCACAACGGACCCGGTGAAAAGGCAGGTAATTTCTGGAAGTCAATAGGTCGCCTGTTTAAGTATATGGGCGTATACCGAATAATGATTATTGTTTCATTTGCATTATCGGCTGCCAGTACGGTGTTTTTCGTTGTAGGTCCAAAGATACTCGGAAATGCAACGTCGGAACTTGCCTCAGGCCTCTCCGGCAAAATATCGGGCAACGGCGGAATGAATTTCGAAGCAATAGGAAGAATACTTATTACCGTATTAATAATATATTCAATAGGTGCATTGTTTTCTTTCTTTGCCAATATTCTTATGGCATATATTGCGCAAAACGTTACATTTAAAATGCGTAAAGACATATCGGTTAAGTTAAATAACCTTCCGATGAGTTATTTTGAGAGTCACAAGCACGGTGATATATTATCTGCCATAACCAATGATGTTGATACTCTCGGACAGGCGTTAAACCAGAGTATATCAAGTGTCATCACATCAATTGCCACAATTATAGGCGTCGTGGTTATGATGCTTACGATTAATCCGCTTCTTACGTTAATCGCAGTTGTCATGATACCTTTATCATTCGGACTGATTGCAGTTACAGTAAAAAAATCTCAGAAGCACTTTATTGCACAGCAACAGCACCTTGCATCTTTAAACGGACAGGTTGAAGAGAATTACGGCGGACATCTTGTAATTACGGCGTTTAACAAAGAAGAGGATGTAATTAATGACTTCAAAGATGAAAACAAGATAATGTATACATCGGCTTGGAAGTCACAGTTTATTTCCGGGCTCATGCAGCCGATAGTATTTGGTATAGGTAATATAGCCTATGTTGCGGTGGCAATATTCGGAAGTATGCTTGCAATAAACGGAACAATTAAAATCGGTGATATTCAGGCATTTATCCAATATGTAAGAAATCTTGCTCAGCCTATTCAGCAGCTGTCGCAGGTTATGACTCAGGTTCAAACCATGGCGGCGGCTTCGGAAAGAGTATTCAAGTTTATTGACGAACCTTCGGAGAAGCCTGTGGAAAATCCGATTTCACTTCCTGAAAATATTGAAGGCAAGGTTGAGTTCGAACATGTTCATTTCGGATATGTTGAGAATCAGACGATTATTAATGACTTTACGTTTACGGCAGAACCTCACAACAAGGTTGCCATTGTAGGTCCTACGGGTGCCGGTAAGACTACATTGGTAAAGTTACTTATGAGATTTTATGATCTTAACAGCGGCTCAATTAAGATAGACGGAGTGGATATCGGCAAAGTCGACAGATCCGAGGTAAGAAGTGAGTTCGGTATGGTTCTTCAGGACACGTGGCTGTTTGGCGGAACCATAATGGAAAACCTCAGATACGGCAAGGAGAATGCTACTGATGAAGAGGTTATTCAGGCTGCCAAATCAGCCCATGCTGATCACTTTATAAGGAATCTGCCCGACGGATATAATACTGTTTTAAATGAAGACGCAAGTAACCTTTCTCTCGGAGAGAGACAGCTTCTTACAATAGCAAGAGCGTTCCTTGCAGACAGGAAAATGCTTATACTTGACGAAGCAACTTCAAGCGTTGATACAAGAACGGAAGCAATTATACAAAGTGCCATGGACAATCTTATGAAAGGCAGAACCAGCTTTGTAATAGCTCACAGATTATCTACAATTAAAAATGCGGATCAGATATTGGTTCTTAATAAGGGGGATATCGTAGAGCAGGGCAATCATAATGAATTGCTTGCAAAGGGAGGTATTTATGCCGATCTTTATAATTCGCAATTTTCAGAAGATGAATAAACGGATAAACAGATATAAATAAAACCATCTGATTAAAGTATTGCCCGCCGCCGTGAATGTACGGCGGCGGGCTTTTAATACTTATGACTGCACATGGAAAAGTACAAAAAGAGTGGGGTACTTAATATGTACCCCACTCTTTTTATTTTTGCCGAATATATCAGTAAAATATTATCACATTAAATCAGTGTCGTCATATTCGTCGTCATATCTATCAGGACGGGCTTTCTTTCTCGTCTTTAATATGAATATTGTTACACCGCCGGCTATTGCACAGACGCCGATTATAAGAAGCATTAACCCCCTGTCGCTTATTCCGCCCGTAAAAGGAAGCTGTACGGAAGGTAATTTTAACTTATTTTCGATTACAAGATTTTTTATCGGTTCATATGCATTATTTGCCGGGAGAGCTATGTAAGATTCAGGTTTGCCCTCGGGAGTGTTAAATGTAATCATTGTCTCGATTTTATCGGTAAGATTCTGATAATATTCCGGATAATGAGTATTCAGATCATCTTCTTTTATGTAATATGTGTATTCTTCGCCTGTATCGGAATATACAGGGAGATTATACCATGTTGCGTGCCACGGAGCTGTTTCTGAATATGTAAGAGTGGCCTGAGGTGCATCCGAACCATCTTTCATTTTTGGAGTATATACCTGTGTTTGTGTATTTTCGTCGGTATTTCCGTCCAATGTTATTTTATACGGAAGCGCCGTTGCCATTTTCTCTGAAGCTGTCTTTCTATAGAGAGTAAATGTGGCTGTTGCGAGATTAGGCATCTTCTCCCACTTTTTATCGAAGTCTATATCCACAAGGTGGAATACGGTTCGTTTATTTTCTATAGTCATATTATAGAATCCGGAAGAATATCCGTCCGTGGTTCTCTGCACCGAAATGACACGCTGATTATCGGGAATATCATAATTTGCTTCCGGTTTTATAATTTTATTTCCGAACTTGTCCGGAGCGGTTCTTTCTATCAGAATATAAGGATATTCCGTCTCGGAAGTTGAAAGAGTAAGATTGTTATACGTCGCTATACCGTCTTTGTCGGAAGTTGATGAGCCGATATAATATCCCGTACGGGACTGACCTGTTTTAGGATCCGTATAAGTAACGGTTTTACCGGAGTCCGTAGCCTCTTCATAACTTCCGTAAATGTCATATACCGCGCCTTTGAGAACGGTTTCCGGATTATCCGTATCGACCGTCTTCGTTCTCAAATTAAATGTGTTAGTATATGTGTTCACTATTGAAATCTTATCGTGATTATCTTCCTTAAGCGCGGCATTAAAGGAAACGGTATTGTTGCTCTGATCAAAATTCGAATTTAAGGAATTTCCGTCTTCTTTAACAAGTACAACCGTATTTGAATACTTATCACTTATGTAATTGCTCTGTATTCCCTTCCAATCCTTCAATTTATCTGCTGAATTAAGCCCGATAACCCATGTAAAGGTTCTGCCGTCGGCAGATCTTGTGGCATCGGCAAGATACAGCGTATTCGAATCCTTGTATTGGCTTTCATCCTCGTTTTTTTGCTTTGACTGAAAAGTGATTTTATAACCGTTTTCCCTGTTCTTTTTGCTCTTATTTACCATTTCATCAAGGTCTGATGTTGTTATACCCGAAAATGAGGCTGTCAGGGTCACGGAGTTCTGATCCGGATGATTTAAAATATCATAGACATGGTTTATCTTTTTTGTATTTCCGTTGACTGTTGTATCTTCATATACAATTTTAGAATCTCCCACCGTATTGCCGTATTCGTCATATTGCTGAATTGAGACATTGGCATTTGAATCGACGGTAACTTTCCAATACGAACTGTTATTTTCAAAACCGTTGGGAACGGTACTCTCAACAAGATAATAGTCTTTGCTTTTTTGCAGATTATTAAAAAATACAAATCCGTTATTGTCGGATGAAACCGTTGATACAAGAGTACCGCCTGCCGACGGTAAATTATCACCGTAGAGTTTAAACTCGGCACCTGAAAGTGAGGAAACAGGATTATTATCGCTGTCAGATTCATATTTCTTTATCAGAAGCGAACCTGTGTTAACCGGAGTGTAAAAGTTGTCATAAACCAGGCTGTAGGATTTACCGCCTAACAGGTGCTGTCTCAGGTTGTTGGTAGAGTTAACCGTGGAGTCGACACTTGTGGTTTCATGTCCGAACTTTGACTCCGATAAATTGTTGCCGGTGTCATCCGTATAATAATGAGTTATAAGGGTTGTAACATCATATCCGGAAAGAGCCGTTCCGGATTCTTTCTCTATGAATGTGTATTGCTCATTGTTGATTACGGGAATAACCCATCTGTAACTCAACGAACCGTCTGTTTTTCCGAGATAGTCATAATCCTCGGTGGATGAATTTTTGATTGACAGATAATCAGAAAGATTGCTGTTGATTTTAACATCCGTAGTGAGAGGATTCGTACCCCGCGTCATTATATTATTTACCTGCGACTCGTCTATTCCGAAGAAGTTTTCACTGAGGGATAATTCCTTTGTCTTGGCTACGAGTACGCCGTCAATGTGGTAATCATCACCTTCGTCCTTTACGATGTACCATCTTATTGAAAAGTTGTCGGATGTTTTCGGACTGCTGACCGGAGGTCTGTTGGAGGTGGAACCCGGAGCCATATTTATACTTTCTTCACGGTTGTAAAGATATGTAAGTAAAGAAGTATCAAGCTCTGTGGCGTTGATTCCGTCTGCAGGGGTGTATCGGTTTTCCTGAGCGGTTTTGGAAGCTTGGGAGGTGACATAATCAATAACGATTTGCGTACTCAAATTGTTTGGGTCAAATGAATGTGCAAAAGAACTCCTTATGGCCTCATTTGCCCATGAATACATTATGGTATCGCTGCCTATATAATCGCTTTGGGCATAATAAATATGACCTACTGCAATCTGACCGGTCCACAATGGATTTGCTCTTTTTTGAGTATCGCCCACCGTATCGAGTATGGTTGCGTTACGTCCGATGAAGAACCTGACAACGTCGGAAATCTGAGTCCACTTTCCTTTTAAGGTAGTACCTGTGGGAACAGTGACACGATTGCCGTTTACATCTGTTATAACGGCATTAGTGCCGCTTTTTGTTATTGCCGCTCCCTCAGGGAATACATATTTTTTTCCGTTGATTGTGGCTTCCCAGCCGTCAAAGCGAATGTCTTTTCCCGGGGACTTGCCTGCAGAAGCCAAAGTTGCGGTTTGAGCATCTCCGGATCTTCTTACCCATGTATAATATCCGTTGTCGCTTTTTGTTCCGTTTACGGAAGAAAGAGTCTCTCCGTCGGCAATTGAAGTTATGGATGAGCTCAGCGTCGGTTCGGATGATGAATCCTGAATATATGTATTACCGTTTTTTCTGTACCATGAACCGCCGGTAGGAAAGTGATATTGGGTTCTGAAAGCTGAAAGACCGAAATCATATGTAATAAAATTAGCGTCCGCATATTTTGCAAGAGTAAGGTATTCATTGGCGCCGGTGTTGTCATTGTACGAACCGAATATGCCTTGATCGCCTCCTCCGTATAAGTTAATATTATAAGTCTGCCTGTTGTTGTTGGAAGAGGTTGACAGCATCACCTGTCCCGGGTATGTTCCGGTGTTGTTATTTCTTACATATATGGTTGTTGAATTGTTAAGGGACGACGATGTTGTAAGTGCTCGGGATGACAGACTCATATATTCGCCGGAATCAATGGCCTTAATATTGTATCCGTTTGTTACTCCGTCTACTTTTGAAAAATACCATAGTGTAATACTTGAAGTGGTATTGACAATTCCGTTACTCATGGACAGATTGGTGGAATAATAAAGTCTGTTGCTTCCGCTTTTGCTTGATGTAAGAGCATAGAGCGTACCGTTATTTCCCTGTCGGTTCGTATTGACGATGACATACGGACCGCTTTCAATGGAGTTATAGTCCGTGACGTTAACAACGGCATATATTGAAAATCCTTCGGTATTGAAATCAAGAGAAGTAACTTTATCGCCTTTGTCATCGGTTTTGGATATAACATTATTGTTATTATTGTTTACTTTGTCATTATCCGTTACAAGATTTTTCACATCAACGGCATCGGAAGTTCCGTTGGTGAAATGCAGCACTCCGACTCTGCTTGATGTGTTGTCGGGGGTTACGTTGATCGGAACTTTATCATTGTAATCGAAGGAAACCTTGGCCTTGTCGGATACATCAATGTAACTTCCGTCCGAAGTATAGAAACTTATATCATAATAAGCGGCGCTTTCCAATGTTCCGGATACGGCTTCCTTTGCGCTTTTTTCAAGCTCTGAGTACTGTTCGCCGTTGTTGTCATTTGTAATTCTTTTAACACTGAGAACCGCATCGGAAGGCACGGCTGTTTCTTTCGGAAGAGTTACCGTAACATTTAAGTCTTCATCGGAATATTTGTATTCTTTTCCGCCCGTAAATTCATCATCGGCGGAAGTGTTTACATTCTCTTTTAAGTCGTAATTATCTCCTGATGATGTGTTTTCGCCTTTAACATTTGTGAAGCGAAAT
The DNA here is from genome assembly GCA_022769005.1 of Lachnospiraceae bacterium. Classification (GTDB taxonomy): domain Bacteria; phylum Bacillota; class Clostridia; order Lachnospirales; family Lachnospiraceae; genus UBA4285. The sequence continues at coordinate 43,169 of JALEKK010000017.1, read as the reverse complement.
GAAATAACGGTCACACATAATATCGCAATACATATTACGGCGACCAGAATCTTCGGAATATGCTTTTTAATATTGTAACTCATATAATGTCCCCTATATTATGCAGCGCATTTAATTTAACTCTCTGTTAAAGCTGTCGTAATTCAAAATATATTGTATTTAAAGCATAATAATTACCGGTTGTATGTTTGCGGGCACGGATAAAACATCATCACGGGATGACGTGTATGATATCGGAGATAAATATATGCCTTATACAACGGTAATCTACTATGCTTATTTCATGTAAATTCTAAATTAATTCTAAAATTACGCCATTGAAGTGTCAATGAATGAATGTATGAATCCATACATTATATAGAATGTGTAAATAATAATTTATTTATCAGAAAAACAAGTAAAACTAATAATGTAAATAATGGCATATAATATAAGGAAATAATATTTTTTAAAAGTCCTTTGATATCTGATTAGATCTGCTAAATACAATACTAAACGTAATGCATATTGAAGTGACATATGTTTAGACGAATGCATAAAATTAATAATATTAGGATTGAAGGTCGTAATTTACTGAAATTTATATTATATTAATTATTATTTAATATATGCTTTAAATAATTAAGTTTGAAAATGTTATGTATTTTTTAAAGAAAATTGTACACAAAATAAACGCATTTTTACGGCTTTTTTTACAGTCTGATTTGGTACTTTAACAATATTTCTTATGTTAGCCGAAACTAACTTTTTTGAACATACTTTTTTTGTATGATAAAATTCAATGAAATATCCAAATTTACTTAAATGTCTACATTATAGTATACATTTAATTGTTGTTGTTATTAAATTTTGTTGTTTCTATTAATATGTCACAAAGAGAGAAAGTATGAGTAGACTAACTTTAACCACGAAAGATCAGGCTCAGGAAACGATAGAGGTTCTCTATAAAGATCTTGAGAGAAGAATTGAAGCAAGTCAGCCGGGATTGTGCCCTGTTGATTTGGCAGAAGCATTTGTTCATATGTGTCATTCACAGTCATGCGGAAAATGTACACCATGCAGAGTCGGACTCGGACAGCTTGAATCATTAATCAACGATGTTCTTGACGGTAAGGCTTCCATGAATACATTAGACACAATAGAGCATACCGCGGAATCTATTTTTTATACGGCAGACTGCGCCATAGGTTCAGAAGCTGCAAGAATGGTTCTTAAAGGCATAAAAGGATTCAGAGATGAGTATGAATCACATGTTAATGAGGGCAGATGCGGCGGTTCTCATCACAGAGCCATACCTTGCATATCAATGTGTCCGGCACATGTTGATGTTCCGGGATATATTTCTCTTATCCATGAGGGAAGATATGAGGATGCGGTAAATCTTATAAGAAAAGACAATCCGTTTCCGGCGGCTTGCGGTCTTATATGCGAACATCCTTGTGAGTCGGACTGCCGTCGTACAATGGTAGACGATCCGATTAATATCAGAGGTCTTAAGAGATATGCCGTTGAACATGAAGGAGACATAAAGACTCCTGCCATCATGGACAGCACAGGAAAAAAAGTGGCCATAGTTGGAGGCGGTCCGGGAGGACTTTCTGCGGCATATTATCTTGCCATCATGGGACATGACGTAACAGTTTATGAGCAGAGAAAACAGCTCGGCGGAATGCTTCGTTACGGAATTCCTACATACAGACTTCCGTCGGAAGTTCTCGATAAGGAGATAAACGGCATACTGTCAACAGGTATAAAGACTAAGATGAATGTAAGTATCGGTAATGATATTTCTCTTGCCGATCTGCTTTCCGAAAATGACGCCGTATTTGTTTCCATCGGTGCGCATACCGATAAAAAAATAGGAATTGACGGCGAAGATGCCGATGGTGTAACAAGTGCGGTTGAGATGCTCAGAGCCATAGGCGATAAAGAGAAGGTTGATTATACGGGACAGGATGTTGTAGTTGTCGGAGGCGGAAATGTTTCCATGGACGTTGCCCGTTCTGCCGTAAGACTCGGAGCAAAGAGCGTAAAGGTTGTATACAGAAGAAGAATAAGCGATATGACTGCTCTCGAAGAGGAAATATACGGTGCAATAGCGGACGGTTGTGAGATTATAGAACTTAACGCTCCTGTAAGAATAGAAAAGGACGCTGACGGCAAGGTGAGTTCATTGGTTGTACAGCCTCAGATTATAGGTGCCATAAAGAACGGAAGAGCAAGCGTTAAGGCTGCTGACACTCCTGAAGTTGAGATTAAGTGTGATAAGGTAATCGTTGCAATCGGTCAGGGAATCGATTCATCCAAACTTGAAGAGTCGGGCGTACATATTACAAGAGGTCATATCGATGCACTTGATACGTCCGGAGTTGAAGGCGTTGACGGATTATTTGCCGGAGGAGATTGTGTTACCGGTCCTGCCACGGTTATTAAAGCCATTGCCGCAGGAAAGGTTGCCGCAGCAAATATTGATGAATATCTCGGATATAATCATATTATTGATGCGGGAATCGAATTACCTAGAATAAGATTCAGCGATCATGAGCCTTGCGCAAGAGTTAACATGAGAGAGATTTCTCCGTCTGAAAGAGTAAAATCATTCGAACTTATGGAAATCGGCATGACTGACGAAGAGGCTTGTCAGGAATCCGCAAGATGCCTGCATTGTGACCATTTCGGTTACGGAAGCTTTAGGGGAGGTAGAAGAGAAAAATGGTAAATATTACAATTAACGGTAAAGCTGTTCAGGTACCGGAGAAAACAACTATCCTTAAAGCGGCGCAGTCTGCGGGAATAAACCTTCCTACACTTTGCCATTGGGAAGGCATCAATGAAATAGGTGCATGTCGTGTATGTGTTGTTGAAGTTGAGGGTTACGATAAATTGTTTACCGCCTGCAACAATACGGTAGACGAAGGAATGGTCATATATACCAACAGCAAAAAGGCAAGAATTGCCAGAAGAAACAATGTGGAACTTATTCTTTCACAGCATAATACGGATTGCCCTACATGCGTAAGAAGCGGAAACTGTTCATTACAGAAGGTATCAAATGAACTTAACATAAGAGAAATCAGTTTTGAAAAAGATGTTCCTATTGCAAAACTCGATAAGACATTTCCGTTTACAAGAGATGATTCAAAATGTATCAAATGCATGCGTTGTGTACAGGTATGTGACAATATGCAGAATACTCATGTTTGGGACGTTATTAACACGGGATCGAGAACAACGGTTGGATTTTCTTCAGGCGACTGCTTAGACCATACGGATTGCGCAATCTGCGGTCAGTGTGTTAAGCATTGTCCTGTGGGAGCCCTCAGAGAAAGAGATGATACGGACAGATTATTCGAATGTATCGAGGACCCTGAGAAGATTGTTGTAATGCAGATTGCTCCTTCAATAAGAACGGCATGGGGTGAGCCTTTCGGATTAGATGACGAGACGGCGTCAATGAAGAGACTTTGTGCGGCATTTAAAGAGATGGGCGTGGATTATGTATTTGATACGGACTTCGCCGCCGATCTTACTATTATGGAGGAAGCAAATGAATTCGTTCATAAGCTTACACATCCTGAAGAAGCTGCTAAATTTCCTATGTTTACATCATGTTGTCCGGCATGGATCCGCCACTGCAAGGCATTTCATCCTGATTTTGTGGATCAGCTGTCCACATCAAAATCACCGCAGCAGATGTTTGGACCTATTGCAAAGACATATTATGCAAACATTCTCGGAGTTGATCCTAAGAATATAGTATGCGTTTCGGTAATGCCTTGCATCGCCAAGAAGAAAGAGGCGGAGATTCCTGTTCTTAATGACGCATGCGGAGAGCCTGATGTTGATTTTTCAATCACAACGAGAGAGGTCTCACGTATGATTAAGGCTGCCAATATCAACCCTGCGGGTCTTGAAGAGATAGAACTTGACATGCCTCTCGGCATTGCGACGGGAGCCGGTCACATATTCGGAGCAACCGGAGGAGTTATGGAAGCGGCTCTCAGAACCGCATACAATGTTGTGACAGGCGAGAATGCGGATCCCGATGCGTTTAAGGAAGTAAGAGGACAGGAAGAGTGGAGAGAACTTTCTCTTGATATTAACGGAACCACATTAAAGATTGCCGTTGCACACACTCTCGGTGCCGCAGACAGACTTCTCGATGCATTGAGAAAGGGTGAGGCTGATTATCATTTTGTAGAGGTCATGGCATGTCCGGGCGGATGTGTTAACGGCGGCGGTCAGCCTATAGTTAACGGATACAGCAAACAAAAGGAAAGAGCCGATATCTTATATAAGATTGACAGAAATGATAAATTGAGATTTTCACATGAAAATCCTTCAATTATAGCCGTATACAGAGACTTTTTGGGAGAACCTCTTTCAGAGCTTGCCGAAAAGCTTCTTCATACCGATCATCATGCATGGAAAATGTATAATGAAAAGTAATACGGTATAAGATATATAATTATTTAACGGAATATTTTGAAATTTTAAAAGACCATGGCATATGCATTTGAGATGTGATGCCATGGTCTTTTTGATTTCTGATACTTAAATATTCCTTATATAACAACTTACCGAAAAGCAATTAATGAATTAGATATAAAACCGTCATATTGTATTAAAATGTGTACAATCGATTTGACTTTAATGTTGCTATGAATTATTATTAAAACATTATAATTTAATATAATTTGTATAAAATTATATTAAATTGCAGCCGGCATAAACAGTCGCTGTCATTTGTCGGATCTACATATTTTGCCGCATCATAAACATAATACCGGTGTTTTGAAACGGATTGATTTAACGGAGGTCATTATGAAAGTACTATCGGTTTTGGCCGCACTTGCGGCAACTGTCGGAATACTGTTTCTCGTATCCGCCCCGACAGGGGTAGAACATCAAAATGAACATCAAGACGAGCAAACGGAACATGTTGAAGATACGACAGAGGGACACCATTCCGGTGATAACGGCTATATTGTTAATGTATTTGAGCCTGATTACAGATACTAATGATTATATGATGAAATAAATTAATCTTAATAAACTGTACAGGCTCTTTTATTATTATTGAAAGGAGATAAATATGTTTTATGCAATTTTCTTCTTTGCTTGGATCGTATTTAACGGAAGATGGACATTGGAAGTTATGCTGTTCGGATTCGGAATAGCGGCCGCAGTTTACATTTTTGCCTGGAAAGCACTCGGATACGGTCCTAAGCAGGAAGCGTTTATATTTAAAAATATCGGACGACTTTTTAAATATGCATTTGTTCTATGGTGGGAAATCGTTAAAGCCACATTCGGAACATTAAAATTTATAATGACTCCGGGAGATACCATTGAACCGCGTCTTGTATATTTTAAAAATCCTGATATCAAATCCGATGTCGGAAAAGCGACTCTTGCCAACTCAATAACCATGACTCCCGGTACGATTACATGTGATATAGACGATGATGTATTTATAGTGCATGCTCTTGACGTAAGTATGTCGGAGGGAATGGATGAGTCGGTATTTGTAGAGCAGATAAAGAAAATGGAGGAGAAATTATAATGATTGAAAAAACGTTATATTCAGACATTTTCCTGCTTATTTGTATGTTTGCGATGGCGGCGATGCTGCTGATGCTGTTAATACGGGCGATAAGAGGACCCAGATACACGGATCGTATTTTGGCAGGCAATATGATAAGCACCAATACGATGGCATTTATATGCCTTCTTGCCATATTTTTACATGAAGATTTTATATTTGATGTTGCCGTAATATATGCGGTTCTCGGATTTATTGCCGTTGTTGTTCTTTCAAAGATCATAGTTGCGAAAGAAAAAAAGCATAGGCTGCGCGGTGATGAAAAATCAAGGGTAGTAAATGTTAACAGAGAGGAGGACGATGACTGATGCTGATAAGATTTATTATAGCAGCCTGTCTTGTGGGGTTCGGAGTCTTCCTGTTTGCAATGTCCACATTCGGAGTATTCAAGTTTAAATATGTGCTTAACAGAATGCATGCCGCCGCAATAGGAGATTCACTGGCATTATTTTCAGTGCTTGCGGGCGTGGGCGTTATGACAGGACTTACTTATTCAACGCTGAAACTTGTAATTATTTTAGTATTCTTTTGGCTGACTGCTCCTGTTTCATCTCACATGATTGCAAAGATGGAGATAGCTACAATAACCGCAGAAGACTCTGAGGAATTTAAGAAGAGATTTGATGAGGGGGTAGATAAGGATGTTTGATGCAACCACATTACTTGTATGGACCCTGTTAGGTTTTCTTATTCTGTGCGCCGTGGCATCAACCGTGGTTAAGAGTCTTTTGACTACTACTTTGATATTTATGTCGTACAGCCTTGTTATGTCCATTATATGGTTATTTTTGGAATCCCCCGATCTTGCCGGAACCGAGGCGGCGGTTGGTGCGGGAGTAACGACCATACTGTTCTTTGTTACATATAATAAGATTAAGGCTTTGGATAAGAAGAAAAAGGAAGAAGCCGACAAAGAATCCGAGGCGGATAAAAATGAAGATGATAACACTTAAGGAGGAGAACGATGGAAGAAAAAGAAAAAAAACAGCTCTCCTCCGTACCTGAGAAACATAATGCATTTGTTGATTGGGTAAACGGTGAAGAGCGTCCGAAAACAGAAAAAAAGGTTATCAGAGAAAATATCAGAAGACCGAAAAAAGAAAAAAAAGAAGACGAGATAAAAAATTACAGGAAATTTAAAAAAGTCTATATCGGACTTGCAATTGCCATGTGCTGCGCGTTTATAGTTCTTCTTTTAGTTGTTGTCAATTTTGACCCATCCTTCGGAATTATTGATGCGCCTACCAATAACGAGGTTTCAGCAAAATATATAGAAGACGGATTGGCAGATACAGGTGCTACCAATGTTATTGCCAGTATGATTCTTGACTATAGAGCATTTGATACGCTGGGCGAGTCAACGGTTCTTTTCTCTGCCGTGGCCGCAGTAATAATTCTTCTGAGAAGGGATGAAGAAAAAAGAAACGCCAAAGAGCAGGCGGAATTTGACAAAGAAACTGCCGTTATAAAAGAGGAAACTCTTACCGAAGAAAAATATCCTAACATAATTCTTCAGGTTATTTCCAAATTTGTCATTCCGATAATATTTATATTCGGAATATATGTTGTTCTTAACGGACATCTCTCTCCGGGAGGAGGATTCTCCGGAGGCGCAATAATAGGTGCCGGTCTGATACTGTATGCGGTATCATTCGGAGACAGAAAAGCAAAGAAATTTTTTAACTTTAAAATATTTACTGCCATAACAAGCGGTGCGTTGTTAACATATGCGGGACTTAAATGTTATTCATTCTATACGGGTGCCAATCATTTACATTCAATTATTTCTACCGGAACACCGGGTGCGATACTGAGCGGCGGACTTATATTACCGCTTAACATATGTGTAGGATTTATAGTTGCATGTACAATGTTCGGCTTCTACAAATTATTCTCGAAAGGAGAGATTTAAGCTTATGGATTATATCTTGAATCATTATTATGAAATTGCTTCAATGATTCTGTTCGGTATAGGCTTAATGGGACTGTTGCTTCACAACAACCTTGTTAAAAAAGCAATAGGACTGAATATAATGGATACGGCTGTATATCTCTATCTTGCTTCGAGAGGTTTTGTGTTTGGGAGAGTGGCTCCGATTCTCGGGGACAATCTCTCACCGGATGCAGCACAGTATATCAACCCTATACCGGCGGGTCTTGTACTTACCGGAATCGTAGTTTCTGTCAGTACAACAGCATTCTTTCTTGCTCTGATACAGAGACTGTATAAGAAATATCACACTCTTAATCTTGATGAAATCATGATTAAGAGTAAACAGGAAAAGGAGGGTGAATAATGCCGTTTATATATAATGTTCCCTTCATAAGTATCCTGTTGATGCTGATTGTTGCAATGATGACGCCGTTTATCAGAAAATGGGGCAAAGCGGCATGCACGGTCAATTTGGCTTCGGTAATATTTACGGGAGCTTTGAACGCAGCATTGCTTGTTAATCTTGTTCAAAATGATGCAAGTTTCACATACATGATGGGACATTTCCCTGCGCCTTTCGGAAACGAACTGAAGGCAGGTCCGTATGAAGCCCTTATCGCGACTGTATTTTGTTTTGTAATGGCGTTATCAATCATCGGCGGATTAAGAAATGTATTTGAAGACGTCAAATCAAAAAAACAGTATTTGTATTTTATAATGCTTGACCTTCTTCTTTGTTCATTGCTTGCCCTTACGTATACAAATGATATGTTTACCGGATACGTATTTATAGAGATAAATACAATTGCTTCATGTGCGATTGTTATGGCAAAGGATTCGGGAAAGACCATTGTGGCAACAACACGTTACATGATAATGAGTGCCATAGGATCGGGATTATTCCTTCTGGGCATCTCAATGCTTTACGGAATTACCGGTCACCTTCTTATGGAACCTTTGGGAGAATCCGTAAGAATGTTGTGGGCAAGCGGACAATATACAATTCCGCTTGTAACAGTTATCGGAATAGTAAGCGTTGCAATAGCAATCAAATCGGCGCTGTACCCATTTCATTCATGGCTTCCGAGCGCACACGCATCGGCAACGTCTACATCAAGCTCCATACTTTCCGGACTTGTACTTAAAGGCTACATAGTACTTTTAATTAAATCCGTATACAGAGTGTTCACTCCCGAGATTATGCAGGAATCACATATAGCGGATGTTCTTCTGGTTCTCGGCGTACTCGGTATGATGATGGGATCCGTAAACGCCTTGAGAGAGAGACATTTAAAGAGGATGGCCGCATACTCTTCTGTTGCTCAAATCGGATATATCTTCATGGGTATCGGAATAAATTCCGAAATCGGAATTATAGCGGCAACTTTGCATATCATATCTCACGCCATAACAAAACCTATGTTGTTCCTTTCGGCAACAGGTCTTGCAAATGTATCGGGGCATTCATATGACTTTAAGAAATTGAGGGGAGCGGCTCATAAAAATAAACTTGCGGGTATTGCGTTTACAATCGGAGGTATGTCCATGATCGGTATTCCGTTATTTGCAGGTTTTGTTTCTAAGTTGTTCTTCTCGGTGGGAGCCATAGAATCGGATTGGTTCAGATTGCCGATAGTATTGGTTGCGCTTGCTGTATCCACAGCTCTTAACGCAGTATATTATCTCGGGGCAATTATTAATATCTGGAGATTGCCTGAAGAACATCATGAGGGACATCATGCATATTCAGAAGAAGTACCTGTCATCAGTACCCCTGTAAAACATGTTGACTTAACAGGTTATAAGCTCAATGCAACATATGATCACAAAGACGTTGAGAAAGTGCGTGATGAGGCAGAACAGGCGCTTGCGGAAGAGCATGCGCATCATGATGAGAAACATAGGAACTCTGCAGGTTTCGTAATTGCAATGGTATTATTTATTGCGAGCAATTTCGGATTTGGAATATTCTATGAACCGATAGTCAGAATAATTCAGATGGGCATAAAGCTCTTATGATAATGAAAGGATATTTATATGGCAGGAGTAACATTGCTAATACCCATACTACTGCCTGTTATTGCCGGGTTATTTGTCTTTCCCATGAAGGACGCTAAAGCAAGAAAAATTTTAATTTCCGTTATTCTTGTGTTAAATGCGGCCATAGTATGCGGAATGGCCTTTACGGACGGATTGAGACTCAATCTGTGGACCATTGCGGATAATATGGTAGTCGGATTTCAACTTGATTCGGTATCTAAATTCTTTGCTTGTATAATGGCAATAATATGGATGTTAGTAGCATTTTTTGCCTATGAATATATTCAGCACGAAGGTGATGAATCAAGATTTTTAGGCTTTTACACAATGACCGGCGGCATTCTCGTAGGACTGTGCTATTCGGGTAATCTGATTACTCTCTACATGTTCTTTGAGATTATGTCTATAATGACTGTTCCGCTTGTAATTCATTCCAGGACAAAAGAAGCTATTGCTGCCGGAATGAAATATCTTGGATATTCCATTTTCGGAGCGGGCTTCGGTTTATTCGGACTTTTCTTTATTAACAGATTTGCCGGAGGAAATCTCATATTCCGTCCGGGAGGTGTCCTCGATCCTTCATTGGTGGAAGGACATGAGACGTTAGTGCTTGTTGTTACATTAATAATGGTTATCGGATTCGGTGCAAAGGCGGGTATGATACCGCTTCAGGCATGGCTTCCGACCGCCCATCCGGTAGCACCTGCACCGGCTTCGGCAGTGCTTTCGGGTATCATTACAAAGGCGGGAGTACTGGCGATTATAAGAGTTTTATTTTATCAGGTCGGCCCCGAAATGCTTCGGGGAACCTGGGTGCAGTATATGCTCATAATTCTTGCTTTGACAACGGTATTTGTGGGCTCTATGCTGGCATTTAAGGAGAAACTTCTTAAAAAGAGACTTGCGTATTCTTCGGTCAGTCAGGTTTCATATGTATTGTTCGGATTATTTCTGCTTACACCCGCATCGGTGGAAGGAGCGCTTCTTCAGGTGGTATTCCATGCGATTGCCAAGAATATATTATTCTTATGTGCCGGAGCAATTATCTATAAAACACATAAGACATATGTATATGAGCTGCGGGGTATAGGCAAACAAATGCCGATTGTAATGTGGTGTTTTACGATCGCATCGCTTTCGCTTGTCGGTATACCTCCGTTTGCGGGATTCTTCAGCAAATGGTATCTGGCAACGGCGTCTCTTGCTCCGGAGTTCGGAGCTTTGGGAATAGTGGGCGCCGCAGTATTATTGCTTTCGGCTCTGCTTACAGCAGGATATCTGTTCCCTATTGTTCAGACGGCATTCTTCCCGGGCAAAGACTATAATTATGAAGGACTCGTTAAGACGGAACCAAACGCTTATATGACGGTACCTCTTATAATATTATCGGTACTTGCGCTGGGTCTCGGAGTTATGCCTGTGGGACTGACTGATGCAATAAGTGGAATTATTTCAGTTATATTACCGGTTTAACCGTAATGATTAATATTTAGAAGGGAGTAAATATGGCGGCATTGCTTTTAATACCGATTATTTTTCCTATTGTTATGGGATTTATACTCATGTGCAACGGGATAAAAGATAATCGAAAAAGACATATATATGTAGCAATGGTTTGCATTGCTAATATGATTCTTGCAATCGTATTTATGTTTACTGTACCTGAACAATCCTTTACGGTGATACGTTTTTCGGAAATCGTTAGTATAACCTTTAGAGTGGATGGTTTATCTACAGTATTCGGAATGATCGTTTCCACACTTTGGGTGGTAACGGCGTTTTATGCATTTGAATATATGTCACATGAACATAATGAAAATAAATTCTTTTCATTTTTCATTATTTCATTCGGTGTGATTATGGGAATTGTATTCTCAGCCAACTTAATCACAATGTATCTGTTTTACGAATTGCTCACGGCCGCAACGTTGCCTCTTGTTATGCATGAGATGGACAAAAAGGCGGCGTCTGCCGGCAAAAAATACGTTATTTATTCGATAACGGGAGCGAGTTTCGGTTTTATCGCAATTATGCTTCTGATGAACTTCGGAGTTTCGCTTGATTTTGTGTATGGCGGAATTTTAACGGATATTGCTAAGATTGCAGGTCATGAACAGTTATTGCTTGTCGGATTTATATGTGCATTTTTCGGCTTTGGCGTAAAAGCGGCAATTTTTCCGTTTTTCAACTGGTTGCCGAGCGCCGGCGTTGCTCCGACACCGGTTACGGCACTTCTTCATGCCGTAGCGGTTGTTAATGCCGGTGTATTTGCGATTATGAGAGTTACATATTACAGCTTCGGCACGGAGTTGTTATACGGAACATGGGCTCAGTTTGTCTGCATGCTTGCAGCCATAATAACAATAATATTCGGTTCCTCCATGGCTCTAAGGGAAAATCATATTAAGAGGCGACTTGCCTATTCAACGGTAAGTAATCTTTCATATATGTTGTTTTCTCTTATGATTATGACTCCTGAGGGACTGGTAGGCGGTCTGACTCACATGATGTTCCATTCGGTACTTAAGATTACATTGTTCTTTGTTGCGGGTGCAATTATTGTAACAACGGGAAGAGAATATGTAGATCAGCTAGCGGGCTTCGGAAAAACAATGCCTGTAACAATGGCTGCATTTACAATATGTTCTCTCGGGCTTATCGGCGTACCTCCCCTTATGGCTATAACAAGTAAATGGATGATCGGAACGGCAGCTGCGAACACGGATTTGGTTCTTTCTTATGTCGGTATCGGCGCACTTATAATTTCAGCCGTACTTACATCTTTATACCTGTTCCAAATTATTATCAAGGCATATTTCCCTGATAAGGGATTAAACCTTGAGAGAATGAACAGGGGAGTTAAGGATCCGGGAAAATGTATGACAATTCCTATGATGGGACTCAGTGTCGCATCAATCGTAATCGGAGTATATCCGACGCCGTTTATAAATATGTTTCAGCATATAGCAGGTATTTTATAAACAAATACACATAAGGAGGTGAGATAAGCTTGTCAGGTAATTTACTTATATTGTTTTTGGTATTCTTTCCGTTTGCGGCGGGACTTGTTAATTATATACTCGGAAGACACAGCAAGGCCGGCAGAGACAGAGTGGCCGTATTAATTACCGCGATTGAGCTTGCTGCGGCCATAGTCCTCGTGGCTATGTCGTTTGAAACCCCTACTGATTTATATTGGGAAGGATTTGCGGGATTCGGATTGCACTTCAGAGCGGACGGGTTCAGACTGGTAATGATTATGATAGCCGGTATAGCATGGTTCTTTACCACGGTTCAAAGCATTGAATACTTTAACAGATTAAGCAGCCGAAACAGAAACAGATACTATATGTTTATGCTCTGGACTCTCGGAGCGACGATGGGAATATTCCTTTCGGCTGATTTATATACAACATTTATATTCTTCGAGGTTATGACATTTACATCATATGTTCTTGTTATTCACGGAGAATCCGAAAAAGCGATAGATGCGTCAAAGAGCTATTTGGGATTCGGTGTGTTCGGCGGTCTTGTAACACTTATGGGACTGTTTATGCTTAAAGCAAATATCGGCACTTTAGAAATGGATCAAATTCTGGATGCAATAAAAATGTCGGGAGCAAATTACGGAATTATACTTGCTTCGGGTTTACTTATATTAGTCGGATTCGGAGTCAAAGCGGGAATGTATCCCCTTCATACATGGCTTCCAAAGGCCTATGTGGCGGCTCCGGAGCCTGCCACGGCATTGCTTTCCGCAGTGCTTAGTAAAGCCGGTATATTCGGTATATTCGTGGTAACCGGTCAGGTGCTTCTCCATGACTATACATGGGGATTGGTTATTCTTATAGCGGGAACCCTTACCATGCTCACGGGAGCAATGCTTGCGGTATTCTCCGTTAACTTTAAAAGGACGATTGCATGTTCTTCTATGTCCCAGATAGGTTTCATTCTTGTGGGAACAGGAATGCAGGCAATATTGGGAGAACATAATGCCATAGCGGTACAGGGCTCTGTATTACATCTTGTTAACCATTCGTTTATTAAGCTTGCGCTGTTTATGGTCGCAGGAGTGATATTTATGAATCTTAAGGATTTCGACCTTAATAAGATACGCGGATGGGGCAGAAATAAGTGGCTTATTAAGTTAGTGAGCGGATCGGCAATTCTGGGCGTAGCAGGTGTACCGTTTTTTAACGGCTATATCAGTAAAACTCTTATACACGAGAGTCTTGTTGAATATATTGCAATGTTTCCGGAAACCACCGGTATGGCGGTAATATTTAAAATAATAGAGGCGTTGTTTATATTTACAGGCGGACTGACATTCTGTTACATGCTTAAAATATTTACGGCAGTATTTATTGAGAAGAATAACGACCCTGAACTTCAGGCCGAATATGACGGGAAATCAAAGTATACGAGTGTTCCCGTAAAGATTCTGCTTGTGATACTCGGAGTATTATTCCCTGTAATCGGAATATTACCGCACTTCACACAGGATGTTATCGGGGAAATGTCACAGCATTTCTTAAACGGTCACGGTTTGGAAAAGGAAGTTGCATATTTTTCATGGACTAACATCAGCGGAGCTCTTGCTTCTCTTGCTATCGGAGCATTGTTCTACTTCCTCATAGTAAGACCTTGTCTGATGAAAAAGAATGCAGACGGTAAAAAGGAATATATCGATGCCTGGAACTATGGATTGGATATGGAAAAATATTTTTATCGCCCTGCTCTTCTCACGGTTTTACCGTTTATCGGTGCGTTTGCCGCAAGACTTGTGTTCATAGTCGGAGACGGCATAGCGTGGCTTTATAAGTCTCTGTTCTTTATTAACAGACCGGAGAGATTTAATCCTAAGGAAGAAGATGAATTTGCGCTATATGAAAAGCCTCAAAAAGCGGAAAAAGTTCCGAGAGGAATTTCATACAGTTTGTTATTGTTTGTAATAGGTATGGTTGCGGTATTATATTTCATAATCCTTGTAGCTTTCAATTAATAATTTAATGTATTTGCACGACAGTGCTTATGCTTTCGGATAATTAAGCGGATGTTTGCTGTATAACAGTGACATCCGCTTTTTTGTTAGAAATGTATATGAGAACATAAGTGTATTTCCTTTACCATTAATTACTGATTGATAAGTTGATAAAAGGGAATATTTATAGTATTAATTAAACAGATATGTGATTTAGTATTAAATGTATGCGGTATGGAAACTTGCGCAGGTATTTTATAATCTGACTAATATTCAGGAGAGGATGTATATATCCGGGATATATACACAGGTAAATAATTATGAGTTTAAATGACACACCGGTTTCCGAACGTGTTCAAATAGGGTTTCTCGGAAATGTAAATGCAGGTAAATCTTCACTCATTAATGCCGTAACGGGACAGGATATTTCAGTGGTATCGGAATTTAAGGGTACAACAACCGATACGGTAAAAAAAACCATGGAATTACACAAGGCGGGGCCGGTGGTTTTAATTGACACTCCCGGCTTTTCGGATGACGGAGAAATTGGTTCTCTCAGAATGAAGGCTGCACGAAAAGCCCTCGATACCGTAAATATAGCGGTAATAGTCACAACGCCTCATGAAACGGAGAGTAACATTGAGCCGCTGTTAAAACTGTGCAATGAGAGGAATATTCCATACATTACCGTGTGTAATAAGATTGATGAAGCAAAGATTGAGACAACTGACATACGTGCCGATATATCGGTTTCCGCCGCTGAGAACATACGTATTGAAGAGCTAAAATTGCTTTTGGAAGAAAAAATAATTCTGTTTAACGAGAGAAAAGAAGAGAGATTTATTATTTCGGACAGGCTCAAAAAAAATTCATTGGTAACCCTTGTCATTCCAATTGATGAATCTGCTCCGAAGGGGAGATTAATACTTCCTCAGCAACAGGTTATAAGAGATATACTGGCTGCCGATTCACAGGCCGTCTGTGTAAAGGATACCGAACTGGAAGAATTTATGAAAAACGGAATCGGCAGATATTCGGATTTGGTCATTACCGACAGCCAGGTATTCGGATTTGTGGATAAAATTGTTCCGAAAGACATTCCTCTTACTTCATTTTCCATTCTTATGGCCAGATATAAAGGATTTCTGGAAATGGCATTGGAGGGAGTTTATCACATCGATAACTTAAAGGACGGAGACAGAGTATTGATTTCGGAGGGGTGTTCTCATCACAGACAGTGTGAAGACATAGGATCCGTTAAAATACCGAAATTATTAAAAAAATATACAGAAAAAGAGCTCTCCATCGAGCTGTCGAACGGTACATATTTTCCGGAAGATCTTGCGGGTTTTGACCTGGTTATTCACTGCGGCGGATGTATGTTAAGCGAAAAACAGATTTTGAGCCGCATGAAGCACATACATAACAGCGGAGTAAAAGTAACCAATTACGGAACGGCAATCAGTTACATGAACGGTATACTGGAAAGAGCCGTTAAGATATTGAAAGATTGAGTAACGAAACGACTTAATATGTTGAGAATCAGACAAAGCAGATATTTATTCAACAAATTAGGGACTAAAACGGTTTATTGTGATATATTGGTCATAGCATATATTCATATCGGAAGAAGAAAGAACCGGACAAATAATGTGCCTGTTTTTAACTATATTCACTCTGTCAATGAGGAGGCTTATTATGAAAAAAATATTATTAACAATTGCAGGTGTTGCGGCATCGGGTGTAATCTTTGCGGGATGCGGAAACGGCGGTAGTCAGCCTGAGACAACAGCGGCGGCTTCCACTGAGGCTGTTACAACGCAATCCGTGCCTGAAACAACAACAGCCGTTGAAAGCACGGCAGCTGTTACGGAACCGGCGTCTAAAGAAATTTATACGGATGAAAGTACGGCATATAACATACAGGTTAATAAGTATTATACCGGATATTTAAGACACGGTAATCTGGAGTATAAAAACGCTTCGGGAGAATCATATGAATATGATTTAGAAGATAATGTATCCACCCATGCCATAGAGGCAAAGATAGATTCGGAGATGACGGAATTTGATCAGGTGTTGGATCAGGGAAGAACAGAAGATAACGGCAAGACAGTGTATTATGTATACGGAAAAGATGATTCAAAATATAAAATGGTTGCATATAAATATGTCGGTCCGTCCGGAGACACAAGTTCGTATGCAGAACTCAAAGTTGAAAGAAACAGCGAATTCGCTCCTAAAGATGCATTGGCTTTACTTGGTGATGAATACATCACTGTAACGGCTAAATAATTATTTAAATAAAGAAAAGTGCGAAACGGCGGATATGAATACGTATAAATGTTTCATATCGGTTGCTTCGCGCTTTTTGATTTTATAATATTATGATTACGGTGCCGAAAGTCAGACACCGCACATGCCTGCATGCCGGCAGCGGGAGGACTTATCAATGTACTTTTGACACTTATATCATATTATTAAAAACGGTATATAAATAACTGACCGTTATGTCGTTTATTATGCGGTTGAATATGGGAATAATGTTGTATTGAGGTTATTATGAGTACTAATACGGAATTGATTAAAAAACTGAGAAAAGATACTATATTGGGTTACGGTGAGTTAAAACAACTTCTTACAACTCTCACAAAAGAAGACGAGGAGTTCTTATATTCACAGGCAAGAGAGGTAAAAAAAGAAGTATACGGCGATGAAGTATATATCCGAGGACTTATAGAATTTACCAATTATTGTAAAAAAGACTGTGTGTATTGCGGAATAAGAGCGAGCAACAGGAACGCCGACAGATACAGACTTTCATTTGATGAGATTCTCGAATGCTCGGATATTGGTTATGGTTTGGGATTCAGGACCTTTGTGCTTCAAGGCGGAGAAGATCCCTTTTTTACCGACGATTATATGTGCGATATTATCCGTTCAATTAAGCAGCTACACCCTGATTGTGCAATTACACTTTCAATAGGTGAAAAGAGTCATGATTCATATGTTAAGTTTTATGAAGCGGGAGCGGACAGGTATTTGCTCAGACATGAAACAATAAACGAAGAACATTACAGTATGATACACAGCCCTTCACAGAGTATTTCCGCAAGAGTGGAGTGTCTTAAGGATTTGAAAGCAATAGGATATCAGGTGGGCTGCGGAATTATGATAGGTTCGCCATATCAGACTGTTGATAACATTATTGAAGATTTGCTTTTTATGAAAGAATTTCAACCTCATATGATAGGCATGGGACCTTTTATCGCCAATCACGACACACCATTTGCGGACATGCCAAACGGAAAGATAGAAGATACGCTGCATGTTCTTGCAATTACAAGGCTTATGCAGCCTAATGTGCTTCTTCCGGCAACAACGGCACTGGGTTCTTTACACCGAACAGGCAGAGAACAGGGTATACTTGCCGGAGGCAATGTAGTAATGCCTAATCTCTCTCCTACAAGCGTAAGAGCGAAATACGCATTATATGACGGTAAAATATGTACCGGTGACGAAGCTGCGGAATGCATTATGTGTCTTACACGACGGGTTGAAACAACGGGAAATCATATTGCAAATGTCAGAGGAGATTCAAAAGTCAAATTCAAAAATAAAACCCCGATTTTTTGATGGAGGTCAGAACGTCATAATTATGAAAAATATAAAGAAAGCATCAATATTTGCGGCTGCAGCGGGTATAAGCGTCATTTTAGCCGGTTGCGGCACTAACGAAACAAATACTTCCTCCGGGGGAGGAGAAGCCGAAGTCACTTTGGCAACGGATTACGTTTCGGACAGGTATCCGGGAATAACAATAAGTGACGCAAAATATGATGCTGCAAACGGTATAATAACCGCTACGGTCAAAAATGACAGCGATAACAGAATCGATCAGGCGGTAATAGACGGTACGATAGATATTGCAAAGCAGGATAGTGCAGGAAATGAAATAGATGATCCTGTTGATATACGAAGGTATTTTTCCTGTGAAAATATAATATATGCCACAAAAAGACTGGCTGTTGATATTCCGGCTCACGGTTCAAAGGAAGTGAGGCTGCTTGTATTGGATGAAGGCTCACAATACAGAAGAAACATGACATCTCCGAAATTATTTCTGAGTGAATGTGTCATAAGAAATGTCGGGGAAGGTGTGGAAGCCGGAAAGGAATACTATGCGGATGCAAGTGAATATTCAATTGACGGCTTTGATTTTAATTTATCGGGAGAAAATGTTCTGGACATAACCGTAACAAATAAATCGGCTTATAAATGGAAAAGCGGAATTATAGCATATTCATATGTAAATGACGCAGGTGTAAAGAAATATTCTTACGCAGATATCACGGAAGTTAATCCGGGAGAAAAGGTAAAATGTGAACATATTTTATCTGAAAACGGTAAAGATTTTGCAGTTGATCATATTAGTTTCGAACCGGAGAATAATTGAGGACAATTCACGTAGAAATTTTAAACAATATAAATATTTAATATAAAACAAAAGCTCGGACTCAGGTTGATATAACCTAACTGTCCGAGCTTCTGTTTATTGTATGTGTATGTAATTTGTGTGTTTAGTATGTGTATGTGATTTGTGTGTTTAGTATGTGTATGTGATATGTGATTTATATTTAAATTTTTAATTAATCCTTCTTAGGGTAGAATCCGCTTGGAGAACCGCTTAAGTTGATAAGGATGTTTTTCATCTGTGTATAGTGCTCTAAGATAACCTTATGAGTCTCACGTCCGATACCGGATTTCTTGTAACCGCCGAACGGAGCGCCTTCAGGAATTGCATTGTATGTGTTAACCCACATACGACCTGTTTCGATGGCACGTGACACACGGATTGCTCTGTTAAGATCATTTGTAAATACCGCGCCGCCGAGACCGTATTCGCTGTCGTTAGCCATAGCGATTACTTCTTCTTCAGACTTAAACTTAATGATACATGCAACAGGTCCGAAGATTTCCTCTCTTGCGACTCTCATATCATTAGTTACATCTCCGAGAAGTGTAGGACGAATGAAGCATCCGTTCTCAAGTCCGTTTTCAGTAAACTGTTCGCCGCCGCAAAGAACTTTAGCTCCTTCTTCCTTACCGATCTGTACGTAGCTGAGGATTTTATTCATCTGACGCTTGTCAATCTGTGCACCCATCTGTGTATTAGGATCAAGTGGATTACCTACTGTTATGCTGTTAAATCTCTTAACAAGTTCAGGTACGAACTTATCATAAATATCTTCATGAACAAAGATTCTTGAGCCTGCACAGCAAACCTGGCCTTGGTTGAAGAGGATACCAAGCTGAGCGCCGTCAAGAGCCTGCTCGAAGTCACAGTCAGGGAAAATGATGTTTGCTGACTTACCGCCTAATTCAAGAGTAGCAGGGATAAGCTTTTCGGCAGCTGCCTTGGCAACGTTGTAACCTACCTCTGTTGAACCTGTGAATGCGAGCTTGTCAAATCCTTCATGGTCAAGGATATACTGACCTGACTTAGAACCTGAACCTGTTATTACATTAAATACGCCTGCAGGTAAAACATCCTGAACGAGCTTAGCAAATTCGAGTACGCTGAGAGGTGTTGTGCTTGATGTCTTAAGAACCGTAACGCAACCGCTTGCAAGTACAGGAGCGAGTTTCCATGCACCCATGAGGAATGGGAAGTTCCATGGAACAATCTGTCCTACAACGCCGATAGGCTCACGAAGAATAAGGCTTAATGTATTGTTGTCCAATAACTTGGCACTGTCTTCTTCTGCGATGATAGCTGCCGCAAAATAACGGAAGTGCTCAGCTGCCAAAGGAACATCAACTGCCATTGTCTCTCTGATTGGTTTACCGTTATCCATTGATTCAACTGTTGCGAGGAATTCGGCATTTTCGTCGATGATATCCGCGATTTTATTAAGTATCTTAGCTCTTTCCTTAACTGTTGTGTTCTTCCATGTCTTAAATGCTTCTCTTGCTGCTTTAACAGCTGCATCTACGTCTTCTTTTGTAGCTTCTGCAACTTCAGCGAGAAGAGAACCGTCAACAGGGCTGTATGTCTTTACTGTTGCGCCGTCTGATGCGTCTTTCCATTCGCCGTTAATAAATAACTTGTATTTTTCCTGTAATTTAACTTCCATAAGAGACCTCCTTCATAATCATAACCTACGATTTGGATATGGTTTAGATATTTAATTAAAAAATAATATGGGTTAATTTCCTTAACTCAATTAGCTTACGCTCATAATATACTTTCAACCTGTTGCTTGCAAATACCAAAAAATATATATTTTATAGAACCAGCATATATCATGTGAGTTTATGAGAACAAAAGGGAGGGAAGAAAGGCTGAAAAAAATAAAATATATGCATAAAAGGAGCATTAAAAATATTGACAAAAACAAATTTTCGTTTTATTCTTTGAGCAGGATTTCTGTTATTGAAATCCGATTTGATATCTTTATATTTTTCTTTATTCTATCTTATATTTTCTTATGAACGCTCTGTTCAAATATATTCAAAACTTTCATGTAATTCATTTGTTCAAACATATTCGAACTTTCATGTAATTCATTCATTCAAACATACCGGAAATTTTCATGTAATTCAATCGTTCAAACATATCAGAAATTTTCACGTAATTCATTCAAACATTTTCAGAATATTCTTATGAACAAATCGTTCAAACATGTTTAAAACAGGTAATAATATGCACATAGGTGACATAGTAAACAACAGATATAAAATATCAGGAATTATCGGGCATGGAGCATTAAGTACCGTATATAAAGCATTTGACATGAAGCTTTGCATAGATGTTGCAATAAAAGAGTCCGACAATGCTTATTACGCGGAGGTTATGAGGGAAGTAACCGTATTAAATGAATGCAGACATCAACATATTCCGAGAATAACAGACATCTTATATTCCGATACGTCAATCTTAATTATTGAAGACTACATTGAAGGCAAAAATATCGGCGAGATATCGGCAAACGATGCACTGTCAGGTAAACAGATTTTTAAAATAATTATGCAAATTTTGTCGGTATTGGAATATTTGCATAACCATGATCCGCCGATAATTTATGCTGATTTAAAGCCCGGTAATATTATTATTTCAAAAGACTTTAAAGTTTATCTTGTCGATTTCGGAGCGGCGGTTTATCGCGGCAACAAAGAAATTTGGGGAACATACGGATATGCGTCTCCTGAACAGGTTTTGACCTGCTCGGCAGACGTCAGAACGGATATATACTCTTTTGGAAAAACATGCATTGAACTATACGGTTTATCAAATAAAAAGATAAACAGGAATATTTACAACATTTTGTTAAAATGCATTTCTGCAGACAGGGACAAGAGATATAAAAGTATATCTGACGTAAGACATTCTCTTGAAGAACTGAAAAAAAGAAACAGAAGAAAGCATTATTTTAACATCATTACAATCATATTGAGCTTACTTATTATTGTTTTTCTTCAGCAGCTGATAAGAGAATCATCCCTTGAAAATTATGTTGAGACCGAAAAAATGTATGACATTACGGGCGATAATCCCGGTAAACGAGCCGAAGCATATATTTTATCACTGAAAGACAACCCATCGGATATTCAGAGTTTCAGATCTCTTATTTATGAGTATAAGTCTGATTTTGTTTTTTCCGAAGAAGAGGAACGTGAATTAAAATCCGCTGTATATCCTAATATCGGAAAATTAAAAAAATCAAGTATTTATGGGGAAATTTCATATGAAATCGGTATTTTATATTGGTATTATTACGGCGAAGTATTTGATTTGCACAACATAGATAATATAAGAAAGGCAATGTATTGGATATCGCAGTCTTCCGATGAAAGAGCCGATATATATAAGAAAGTCGGAGGGAGGATACTTAATTCACAGAATATGATAAAAGAAGGAAGTTCGGGGGATATTTTAAAGAATATTGAATATTTTGACAGTTTGTTGGACTTTGGGGAGGAAAACGGCAACCCTGTTATTATTTACAGATGCAGCATATTGATTTTAAGCGCCGTAAGCAGGTTAGGGCCTGAAATCGGAAAATCCGAAGAAACAGTCGGAAAAGTGTCGGATATGATTAAAAGAATAAAGATATTAAATGCACATTCAGAAAATGAACATGTAAACTTAGATAAATTAAATGAGGTGATTAAAACAACTGAAACGGTGGTGAATAAGTATAAAAATATGTAGATATAAAAAAATAATTAAAATTATTTGCGGTATTTTTATATGTATTGTCGTAATAACGGCAGTCTTGGGAATAAGCGCACTGACAGGCATAAGCATTAATGCCGAAAACAATGATTCGGAAGGCAATGACTCGGAAGGGAGAGACAGCGGGGAAATACTAAAAAACGATAATGATGATGAGAATAACAACGGCAGCAGCGGCGACGATATGGAAAGGGGGAATGAAAACGGGGAGAACGGAACAAGTGAAAACTACGAAACAAAGGAAAAAGAAAAACAGAGAGTATTTGAACTGATAAATTGCTCCTCGGGACATGACAATCTGCTTAACAAAGGTGATGAAGAAATAACTATATTCAGAGATAAGGGAATAACCTTAGATATAGAATTCCGTGCCGACAAGTCAACAGATATATTGTATTACAGATTGTATGATGAAATAAGCGGCATATCAACGGAAGAAAGCATACCGGCGGAATTATGGGAGCCTGTACAAAGCGATGAGGACAAGAAAGAGGATGAAAAAGAAAAGGAGATACAAGAAGATAAAGATAATATAAAAGAATTAACAAATGAATATGAAAAAGAAAGATATGCAAAGGAGGCGGTTGAAACAGGGAAGATACCAAATTCAGGGAACGGATCAAGTGATAATTCGGAAGGAGATTTTACGGAAGATTCGAGGGAAATTTACAAATATAAAGCAAGTATCAAGATAAAAGACGGATATTCGGGTAATATCATATTTTTTACCGTTTGGGATGATATTTATAAGTCAAAAGAATTTATAACGGGTAGTTTTATTGTTGAATCTTCCGAAGCGGCGGAAAATAATTATATAGAAATAGATGTCAAAAGCAATAAGTTTTCAAAGAATAATATCCCTTTATTTAACGGTGATATAATTTGCGGAATTACAGCCGGAGCACGGATTTCCGGAATAGAAGAATGCGGAATAACGGTAAGAGACATCTTAACCGGAAAGATTTCGTATGAGGAAAATCTCAAAAGGGAAACGACGGAGTTAAATAATTTTCCGGAAAACTTTGAAGGAGAAGTAAAAGCGGGACTCGGCAGCGGTGATTACCTGGCGGAAGTTTATATCAGAGACAGGGCGGGGTATATAAATCGGGAAAACGTCCTGTTATCCGTAGATCGCGATGAACCTGTTATAGAATATAAGTATTTGGAAAAAGGTATATCAACCAATAAAAATATTTTTCCTCAAATAACCGTACATGACGGGAATATATCGCCTGAGAACATACATATATCATTAAAAGGGGAAAAGCACGGCGATACGGATATTTCGGAAAATATTTCGATTAATGAGAAGCAGGAAGAATACAACATTTTTAAAGTCATGCCGCAGCTTAGCGAAATGATAAGAAAAAGCAGCATAAACTGTATAATTAACATGTCGGAATTACGGGATGATAACTATGAATTGAGTGTGGAAGCCGTTGATAATGCAGGGAACGGACGAAAAATTATTTTACCGTTTACGGTTAATAAGCATGGATCTGTTTTTATTCCGGATGAAAATATTATTAATTTATCGGATACTTTCACCAATAAACCTCCGGATATCAATATAACGGAATTAAACATAGATTCCATGGGAGATGAATACAGGCAGGTTTTATTGTACCATAACGGAATAGTAAAGGAGCTTAAAAGAGGTGTTGAATATAATGTAACGGAAGAATCGCAAAATATTCTGAAGAAATATTCATACAGAATATTCAATAATAATTTTAAAGGTAACGGTACATATTCAATTATGATTAATACGATTGATAAAGCCGGCAACAATAACAGTTCCGATTCAAATGATATTTGTAAAATATTCAGATTTTGCGTTGATAGGAACAAACCTGAAATTACTAAATTGTCGGATAATAAACATGAGAGCAATAATGATGTTGAATATTTATTTGTTATAAATGATAATATTGCGGTTAAAAATTTTGAATACAGAGTTGACGACGGAGAGCCGGTATATGTTAATAATATTTCGGAAATAAAAGACTTTGGAGAAATTACGGGATCAGGTTCCGGGACGGATGATAATATACTTAATATTGCCTTTAAACCTGACGGCTGTGAACATTCCGTATATATAAAATCATACGATATGGCCGGAAATATGAAGGATGTTATCTATAGAGGACTGTCAGTGAGAAAACCGACTGTAGGAGAAACCTACAAAAGAGAATATTTGACTCCTGCTTTGGACAACATAAAGGATATAAGTGAAAATAAACGGTTAGTCAACATTACCGTTGTTATATCTATATTAGTTTTGTCATCGCTGTTAACTGTTACAATATGTATTTTAGCACTTAAAAGGAAGAAGCATGTACGGTTTAAGAATAAGAAATAAAAACGGAATGACATTTATAAGCATAAAAAAAGCATTTTTCAGAAAATTGGATATGAACATAATGAATATATTAAATAAAAGACTTATTTCCAATATATGTCCCGTTGATATGGAAAGACACAGACTTATATATTCTGCTCCGGAGTCGGAAACATTGCATAACTTATTAAAAAAAGATAACGGAGAAATATCGGAGTTGCTGATTTCATCTGTTATTCAGGTTACAAGGATGCTTAGAAAATACGAGTTGCCCGTTTGCAACATTGTATTTAATCCGAAAGCCGTTTTTTATTCAGCGGGAGAAAATAAAATTTATTATATTTATCAACCATATGCAAAAAATAAGTTGTTTGATAATTCATCCGGTTTATCTTCTTTTCTGTTTAATATCATCAACAGATTTTTAGTTAAGAAAAATGTCAAATCGTCTGCCGGATTATCTTATAAGTCGATGAATAATAAGCGAAGTGGTTCTCTTGGGAAAAAAGATGCTTTTATGGGGAAAGAACCCGATAAAGATATAAAAAGTAAATATGAAGACAAAACAACATTTTTGGGAAAGAGAGATGATGACCTGACAGTATTTATAAAAAAGAATAAAAAACAGTTTTTTACAAAATAAAATTTAATGTAACGAAAGGATATTTACGAATTAAATATTTAATTTAAATAACATATCTGAATGTTGTTATGAAAAACGGCTGATCAAGTCAAAATCTGAATTTATTAACCGAAATTAAATTAACGGTACTCAAAATCGAATCTAAAATTTTTATTTCAAAATCAAATCTTATTTTTTATCAACAATTTTTTTAATCGACAAAATTTTTATATACATCAAATATTTTTTAATTTTCAAAATTTCCAAAACAATATATTCAAAGTTTTAATAATCTGTTTTAAGAGAGGAGACATATGGTAAGAAAATGCGGACGATTGACTTCTAAAAGTATTGTAATAATATTTTTACTTATATTGTCGCTTATTTGCTGCATGTTCGGGCTTATTTCATCTGCGGTTCAGGTACAGGCTGACGGCTGTTTAAAAGACAGTATAGGAAGAGATGTAAACATTCAAAAGATAAACGGGGAAAACTGGAGCGCTTCAACATGGAGAAGAGATTCCGAGGGGAATTATACCGAATATCTGGGACAGGGTGACGGAAATCACTATTTCAGAGCGGAGAACGGAAGTGAACCGCTGTACTGTATTCAAATTAGGAACCCATTTGTTTCGGGAACCAATACGGTAAAGAACATGTCGGAAATAATGGATAGTAATACCATTAAATCTGTTTCGGCCGGTTTATACTATTTTGAAAAAATTGCGGGAAATCTTACGCCTAAACAGATGGAACAGGGTAAACAGTGCATAATATGGACAATTACGGAATACTTTTTAAAGGGCGGAGAAAAGGCCGTTAAAGTAAGCGAACATGATTCTCAAACAGTAAATGCGGTGCTGGATAAAGTGTACCGTGCATACAACTCAGGAGAACTTAAACCGATAATAAAGGACATAGATGCAAGCGGAGCCGTCGGTATACCGAGATTTTCATCTAACCAATCGGTCGGTGCATTTTACTATAGTTATAATCCTGTCGGGAATATAGAGATTATCAAGTACGATTCGATTCTCGGAAAAAACGGATGGATGAGTCGGGACGGTCTTTGTGCGGAATTCAAAATAATAAACAGAAGCGGGAAAGATGTTTCATACCGGGGTAAAGCAATAAAGAACGGAGAAGTTTTGACCAATGTGAAAACAACATTGAAAAACGATCGATATACAGTCTTAATATCTGACGTTCCGTACGGCTCATATGAAATATCGGAAATAAAACCCGGAGTCGGATATGTAAAAAATAATACAGGTATATATGTAAATATAAAAACAAAGGGAGAAACAGTAACTGCCGAAATCGCAAATAAACCCGTAAGAGGTGATATAAAGTTCCGAAAAACAGGGGATGACGGTCAAAAACTAAATGTTCCGTTTATAATTACAAATAATGAAACCGGTGAATCTCATGTTATAGTAACAGAAAACGGTGCTTTTGATTCAATGAAGAATAAAGGAGAATCTGTTAACGGCAACGATTTTTTATTGAATAAAGACCATATTTCGGAAAATGACTATGATTATAATTATTCAACCTGGTTTTCAGCCGGAGTTAACGGTGAATATCCATATGATTCTTATGCAGGTTCATTTCCGTACGGAACATATAAATTGGAAGAATTAAGGTGTGAGAACAATGTCGGATATGCTCTTGAGAACACTGAATTTAAAATCAGTGAAGACGGGACTGTTTTGGACCTTGGAACGGTAACGGACAAAAGTATTGATATCAGAACAATTGCATATGATGCAAATACGGGGAATAACACAGGTGTTGTAGGGAAGACTTCACTTATTGATGAAATCTCGTATACAAATCTTACCGTGGGAACGGAATATACTGTTGCGGGAGAAATACTTGATAAGAGCACCGGAGAAAAATTAAAAATTGAGGGGGCATCGGCCGAGAAGACGTTTACGGCAGACAGCGGTGACGGGAGCATAAAAATGTTGTATAACATTGATTCTAAAGAGCTTGCGGGTAAAGAAATTGTCATTTTTGAAAATCTGTATTCTAACGGAAAGTTAATTGCCGCCCATAGGGATTTAAACGATGAAAATCAGACCGTATATTTCCCTGATATTTCCACAAAAGCCGGCAATGAAAACGGTGATAAAACGGTAATACAAAGTGAAAATGTTACAATAGTTGACAAGGTATTTTATTCTAATTTAAAAACGGGAAAGGAATATTCGCTGAGAGGAAGCATAATAAATAAAAATACGGGAGAAATGCTCGATGTTGCGGCAAACGAGAAGTTTATTGCAGATGAAAAAGGAGTGGTTTCCGTTGAATTCAATGCAAATACACAAGGTTTAGCCGACAGCGAAATAGTAATATTTCAGGAACTTTCAGATGAAAAAGGCGTTATATTGGCAGAGCATGTCGATATTAACAATGCAGATCAGACTTTGAGAGTTGTTGATAATAAAAGTGACATAGCTGAAAAAGTCGTAAACACAGGTGAATACTCCGGTTATACACTCAGACTTTGGCATATTACTGCCATAATCGGTATTGCGGGTGTTTCGATAGCCGTTATAATAAAAAAACTGTCGGCACGTTAAACGTCACAAACACAAATGTTAAAATGCACAAAAATTATTAATATTAAGCTGCGTAAATAAAAATCGCACAAACAATAATCGGCGCAAATAAAAAAAGAACCTTCATATTATGAAAGTATTATATAACTGATTGGCAAAGCAAAAATCAATCGGATATAATCTTTCAAATAGTGAAGGTTTTTATTTATTGCCCAACTTACATGAATTCACCGCGACAGCTTGCGCCGCAAGGCAGAAATTGGTTTGTCTTTGTTACGGGCAGACCTATTTCGTCAGCGCTGATTTTCCAATTACCGGTTTCATAAATATACGGATATTCACTGCAGGTCTTTATCGGATTACCTGTTTTATGAGAAAGAGCGGTGCTGAGCATATATGACATTACCGAAGATTGAAGACCGGTTGTATATGAATTAATAAGGAAAAAAAGAGGATTGTCTGATAATACCTTGGAACATAATTCTATAAGTTCAAATATTTTTTCTTCTATTTTCCATATTTCACCTTTTGGACCACGGCCGTATGAAGGGGGATCCATAATAACGGCATCGTAAACATTACCTCTTCTGATTTCACGTTCGACAAATTTTACACAATCGTCAACTATCCAACGTATGGGAGCATCTGCCAGCATACTGGATGCGGCATTTTCCTTCGCCCATGTAACCATTCCCTTTGATGCGTCCACATGAGTTACGGAAGCGCCTGCGGCTGCGCAGCTTATGGTTGCGCCGCCGGTATATGCAAAAAGATTAAGAACTTTTATTTTCCTTCCGGAATTCTTTATAAGGTTTGACATCCAATCCCAGTTAGCAGCCTGCTCCGGGAATACTCCGGTATGTTTAAAACTGAAAGGTTTTAAATTAAAAACAAGAGGATTTGAAATGAGCGGCAGGCTGTATTTGATTTGCCATACATCCGGAAGGTCAAAGAACTCCCAGTTACCGCCGCCTCTTTCGCTTCTGTGGTAGTGGGCATTTATATTTTTCCATACTTTGTCTCTTTTTGTATTCCATATTACCTGAGGATCCGGACGGACAAGTTTATAATTGCCCCAAAATTCAAGCTTTTCTCCGTTTGAAGTATCAATTACTTCATAATCTTTCCAACGATTTGCAATAAACATAACAATCTCCGTAAAATGAATAATAAGTTAACAAATATTTAACTTTGTAAAAAATAATTTCTTCTATAATATAGCGGTTAAATATATAATACGACGATAACCTTGTTATATAAACACCGATCTATTTAAACACCTATCTATTTAAATACCGAGTGTAATTATATAATTATAAACATCATTTATACAAGAATAACAGATCGGTAAAAATCTGTGTATGTTAAAAAAAACATTGCAGACTTTTTTTAACTATTGTATACTGAACGAGTTGTGACATTGATAGCGATGAACTACAAGGTTGCCATTTGCAATGCAGGTACGCATGCTTTTGGGTTTTTGTAGGGAGCGAATGTCGATGAATCTGACGACAAGTCACTGTACCAGGTATCTATCAATTAGGATGAACCCGTGTTTAAGGCTTTTGTTGAAAGTCTACTATGAAACACGTGGCAATGTGTACAGTCACCGCTTGTCGTACTTAGTTTCTAATGTAAAAGTGCGAATAGGAGGCGACTTTTTTTATGGCAAATCAGAAAATCAGAATTATCTTAAAGGCTTATGATCATCAGCTTCTTGATGCAGCAGCTAAGAAGATAGTTGAGACAGCAAAGAAGACAGGAGCAGAGGTAAGCGGACCGGTTCCACTTCCAACTAAGAAGGAAGTTGTAACTATCCTTAGAGCTGTACATAAGTACAAAGACTCTAGAGAGCAGTTCGAGCAGAGAACACACAAGAGACTTATCGATGTTATCAGACCTTCACAGAAGACAATTGATTCTCTTACAAGATTAGAGATGTCAGTTGGTGTTGATATCAACTTAAAGATAATGAATTGATTTGACGGTCAGATACCTGACTGACGTCGGAACATTGTTCCGGCATACGGGAGTTTTCTCTCGGGGCTTATTAAGGTCTAATGAACTCTATTAAGAAAAAAACCAACAGAGTAGTTTGTCTGTGTTTTTTTCCGCTGTTAGAGCTTTAGATAAAAAACATTTTTGGAGGAATATCATGAAGAAAGCGATTTTAGCTACTAAAGTCGGAATGACACAGATTTTCGATGCAGATGGCACATTAATCCCGGTAACTGTTCTTCAGGCAGGACCTTGTGTTGTAACACAAGTAAAAACGGTTGAGAACGACGGTTACAGTGCAATCCAGGTTGGTTACGAAGATATCAGAGAGAAACTCGTTACAAAACCTGTAAAGGGACATTTTGACAAAGCAGAGATACCTTATAAGAGATATATTAGAGAGTTCAAGCTTGAGAACGCTGAAGAGTACTCAGTAAGAGATGAAATCACTGTTGAGATCTTCGAGGCTGGTGACAAGATTGACGTAACAGCTACTTCTAAGGGTAAAGGTTACCAGGGCGCTATTAAGAGACATGGTCAGTCAAGAGGACCTATGGGCCACGGTTCTAAGTTCCACAGACATGCCGGAGCTAATGCCATGGCGGCTTATCCGGGCAGAGTTCCAAAGGGAAAGAAGATGCCTGGACATATGGGCGCTGAGAAGAAGACAATCCAGAATCTTGAAATTGTAAGAGTTGATGCTGAAAACGGACTTATCCTTGTAAAGGGTGCTGTTCCGGGACCAAAGAAGGCATTAGTTACAATTAAAGAGTCAGTTAAGGGTTAATTACCAATAGAAAGGAGGCTATTACACGATGGCAAATATATCTGTATTTAATATAGAAGGAAATGAAGTTGGTTCAATCGAACTCAGCGACATCGTTTTCGGTGCTGATATCAAAGAGAACCTTGTACACATGTATGTTGTTAATTACTTAGCAGCGCAGCGTCAGGGTACTCAGAGTGCACTTACTCGTTCAGAAGTTTCTGGCGGCGGTAAAAAGCCATGGAAGCAGAAAGGAACAGGTAATGCTAGACAGGGATCTATCAGAGCACCACAGTGGAAGGGCGGCGGAATCGTATTCGCTCCAAAGCCAAGAGATTATAGCAAGAAGATGAATAAGAAGGAGAAGAGAGCAGCTCTTTTCTCAGTTCTTACAGATAAAGTACAGAACAACAATCTTATCGCTCTTGATTCATTTGAATTACCGGAAATCAAGACAAAGAGCGTTGTTAAGACAATGGCTAACTTAAAGGCTGATTCAGCATTAGTTATCCTTGAGAAGAGCAATGAGAATGTAATTCTTTCAAGTAGAAATCTTAAGAATGTAAAGGTTATCACAACAGATTCTATTAATGCATATGAGGTTCTTAAGTACGATAAGGTTATCGCTACAACAGAAGCTTTAAAGAAGATTCAGGAGGTGTATGCATAATGGCTAATGTTCAGTATTATGATGTAATTATTAAGCCTGTAATCACAGAGCAGTCAATGAATGCAATGGCTCAGAAGACATACACATTCTATGTTCATACAGATGCTAATAAGTCAATGATCAAAGAAGCTGTTGAGAAAATGTTCGACGGCGTTAAGGTTGCAAGCGTAAACACTCTTAACCTTGATGGTAAGAAGAAGAGAAGAGGCTACAAGTTCGGTGTTACACCTAACAGAAAGAAAGCAATCGTTAAGCTTACAGCAGACAGCAAGGATATCGAGTTATTCGAAAACCTTTAATTAAAACCGGTAAATAATAAGATCGTTTGATTATTTACCAAATAAAATACAAGACGCACAGATAACAATATTGTACGTTTAATTTGAAAGGAGTTCCTCATGGGAATTAAGAAGTATACACCATATACACCTTCAAGAAGACACATGACAGGCTCAGATTTCTCAGAAATCACAAAGAAGAAGCCGGAAAAGTCACTTTTAACTTCTCAGAAGAAGCATGCTGGTCGTAACAACCAGGGTAAAATCACTGTTAGACATCGTGGTGGTGGAAACAGACAGAAATACAGACTTATCGATTTCAAGAGAAATAAAGACGGTATGGCTGCAAAGGTTATCGGTATCGAATACGATCCAAACAGAACAGCTAACATCGCTTTAATCTGCTACGAAGACGGTACAAAGTCATACATCATCGCTCCCAAGGGACTTACAGATGGTATGGTAGTTATGAACGGACCTGAAGCTGAAATCAGCGTAGGTAACTGCTTACCACTTGAGAACATTCCAGTAGGTACAGAGATCCACAACATCGAGCTTTACCCAGGTAGAGGTGCTCAGTTAGTTAGATCTGCAGGTCTTAGCGCTCAGCTTATGGCTAAGGAAGGTAAGTATGCAACACTCAGACTTCCTTCAGGCGAAATGAGAATGGTTCTTGCTGTATGTCGTGCAACAATCGGTGAGGTTGGTAACGGAGATCATAGTCTTATCAATATCGGTAAGGCCGGTAGAAAGAGACATATGGGTATCAGACCTACAGTTCGTGGTTCTGTTATGAACCCTAACGACCATCCACATGGTGGTGGTGAAGGTAAGGCACCTATCGGACATGCTGGTCCAATGACTCCATGGGGCAAGCCTGCATTAGGACTTAAGACACGTAAGAAGAATAATAAGTCTAATAAGCTTATTATAAGAAGAAGAGACGGAAAAGCGTTTAAGTAATAAGAAAGGAAGGTAGTTTCATGGCTCGTTCATTAAAAAAAGGACCATTCGCTGACGAAAGCTTATTAAAGAAGGTTGAAGCAATGGAAGCTTCAGGTGATAAGCAGGTAATTAAAACATGGTCACGTCGTTCTACTATTTTCCCTATAATGGTTGGACATACAATTGCTGTATATGACGGAAGAAAGCATGTACCTGTATATGTTACGGAAGATATGGTTGGACATAAGCTCGGAGAATTTGTAAGCACAAGAACTTACAGAGGACACGGCAAAAACGAAAAGAAATCTAGATAAGCGGAAGGAGGCATTTATCCATTATGGCTAAAGGACATAGATCACAAATCAAAAGAGAAAGAAATGCTGTTATGGATACGAGACCAAGCGCTAAGTTATCTTACGCTAGAGTTTCGGTTCAGAAGGCTTGCTTCGTACTCGATGCAATCAGAGGCAAGGGTGTTGAAGAAGCACTTGCAATCGTTTCATATAACCCAAGATATGCATCATCATTAATAGCAAAGCTTATTCGTTCCGCTATGGCTAATGCAGAGAATAACAACGGAATGGATATTCGTAATCTTTATGTTGAGGAATGTTACGCAAACAAAGGCCCTACAATGAAGAGAATTCAGCCAAGAGCTCAGGGTAGAGCTTACAGAATCGAAAAGCGTACAAGTCACATAACAGTTGTACTCAACGAAAGATAATCGAAAGGAGATATAAATGGGACAGAAAGTTAATCCTCATGGCTTAAGAGTCGGCATTATCAAGGATTGGGATTCAAAGTGGTATGTTGACAACAAGAATTTTGGCGACATTCTCGTTGAAGATTACAATATTAGAAAATTCCTTAAGAAGAAGACTTTTGCTGCAGGAGTATCTAAGATAGAAATAGAAAGAGTTTCAACAAAGCTCAAGATCACAATTCATGCTTCAAAGCCGGGCGTTGTAATCGGAAAGGGCGGAGCTGAAATTGACGCTCTTAAGAAACAGGTTGAAAAACTCTCATCTGCTGAGAAGATTTCCATAGATGTAAAAGAAGTAAAAAAAGCAGAAAAAGATGCACAGTTAGTTGCTGAGAACATTGCAAAACAGCTTGAAGAGCGTGTTTCATTCAGAAGAGCAATGAAATCTTGTATGAACAGAGCAATGAAGAACGGTGCTAAAGGTATCAAGACAAGCTGTTCCGGTCGTCTCGGCGGTGCAGATATGGCTCGTACGGAATTCTACTCAGAAGGTACAATTCCACTTCAGACACTTCGTGCCGATATTGATTACGGTTTTGCTGAAGCAGACACAACTTACGGTAAAGTAGGCGTTAAGGTATGGATCTATAACGGAGAAGTTTTACCGGTAAGAAAGGCTAATACTAAGAAAGAAGGGAGCGAACAATAATGTTATTACCTAAGAGAGTAAAGCATAGAAAGCAGTTCCGCGGCTCTATGGCAGGCAAGGCTTCAAGAGGCAATAAGCTTACACATGGTGATTTCGGTATCGTTGCCATGGAACCATGTTGGATTCGTGCTAATCAGATTGAGGCTGCCCGTGTAGCTATGACTCGTTACACAAAGCGTGGCGGTGAAGTATACATTAAGATTTTCCCTGACAAACCAGTAACAGGTAAGCCTATTGGTGTTCGTATGGGTAAAGGTAAAGGTAACGTTGAATATTGGGTTGCAGTTGTAAAAACTGGTCGCGTTATGTTTGAGATTAAGGGCGTAGATGAGGCCAGAGCCAGAGAAGCTCTTCGTCTTGCTATGCATAAGCTTCCTTGCAAGTGCAAGATAGTATCTCGTGCAGATTTCGAAGGCGGTGATAACAGTGAAAACTAATGAATATTTAGAAGATTTAAGAAAAAAGACAAGCGAAGAATTGTCTGAGGAATTAGTAGCTGCAAAGAAAGAACTTTTCAATCTCAGATTCCAGAATGCAACAAATCAGTTAGAGAACACAGGAAGAATTTCAATAGTAAAGAAGAATATTGCAAGAATTCAGACTGTTATCGTTGAAAAAAAGGCTAACGCATAAGGAGGAGATACATCGTGGAAAGAAATTTAAGAAAAACACGTACCGGAAGAGTTATCAGCGATAAAATGGATAAGACTATCGTTGTAGCAGTTGAAGATAACGTACAGCATCCTCTTTACAAGAAAACAGTTAAGAGAACATACAAGCTTAAGGCTCATGATGAGGAAAATGTATGCTCAATAGGCGATGTTGTTAAAGTAATGGAAACAAGACCTCTTTCAAAAGATAAGAGATGGCGTTTGGTTAGCATTATCAAAAAGGCGCAGTAATTATATTTATATACTGAAAGGAGTATTATAATGGTACAACAGGAAACCAGACTTAAGGTTGCCGACAATACAGGTGCCAAGGAAATCCTTTGCATTCGCGTTATGGGCGGACCAAGCAAGAGATATGCAAGAATTGGTGATGTTATTATTGCTACAGTTAAAGAAGCAACACCAGGCGGCGTTGTAAGCAAGGGTGACGTAGTTAAGGCTGTAGTTGTTCGTACAGTTAAAGAAACTCGTCGTAAGGACGGTTCTTATATCAGATTTGATGAGAACGCTGCAGTGCTTATTCAGGATGACAAGACTCCGGTAGGAACACGTATTTTTGGACCGGTTGCTAGAGAATTAAGAAATCGTCAGTTTATGAAGATCGTTTCTTTAGCACCTGAAGTTTTATAAAGGAGGCACTTTATACATGTCAGCGTTAAAGATAAAGAAAGGTGATACCGTTAAGGTAATCGCCGGTAAAGATAAAGGTAAGCAGGGTAAAGTTCTCGAAGTTAAGGCTAAGACAAGTTCTGTAGTAGTTGAAGGCATTAATCTTATTAAAAAGCATGCAAAGCCAAGCTCAGCTAATACAACAGGCGGAATCATAACTGTCGAAGCTCCTCTTAACATCTCTAATGTAGTACTTGTAGTTGATGGAGAACCTACTAAGGTTGGATTCAGAATTGAAGATGGTAAAAAAGTACGTTTTTCAAAGAAGACCGGTAATACAATAGACTAATTTAAGAAAGGAGAGTTTCTCGTGAGCAGATTAAGAGAATTATATGACAACGAAATTTCAAAGCAGATGACTGAGAAATTCGGATATGCCAATCCAATGATGGTTCCAAAGCTTGATAAAATCGTTATTAACATTGGTGTTGGTGAAGCAAGAGAGAATGCTAAGGTTCTTGATAAAGTAACAGAAGAGCTTGCAGTTATTGCAGGACAGAAACCTGTTCTTACAAGAGCTAAGAAATCAATTGCTAACTTCAAATTAAGAGAAGGAATGCCTATCGGATGTAAGGTTACACTCCGCGGCGAGAGAATGTATGAATTCCTCGACAGATTAGTTAACCTTGCGTTACCACGAGTTCGTGACTTCAGAGGTGTAAGTCCTGATTCATTTGACGGAAGAGGAAACTATGCCCTTGGTATTAAAGAGCAGCTCATTTTCCCTGAAATTGAATTTGATAAAGTAGATAAAGTCAGAGGTATGGACATTATCTTTACTACAACAGCTAAGACAGATGAAGAGGCACGTGAATTATTGAGATTATTCAATATGCCATTTAAGAAGTAATTCGGGAGGGTGATATGGCTAGAACTTCTATGAAAGTTAAGCAGTCTAGAAAGCAGAAGTTTTCTACAAGAGAATATACTCGCTGCAAGATTTGTGGTAGACCACATGGTTACTTAAGAAAATATGGAATCTGTAGAATTTGCTTCCGTGAGTTAGCATACAAAGGCCAGATTCCTGGTGTTAAAAAAGCGTCATGGTAATTCAGGAATAAGGAGGGTGAAATATAATGACAGATTCAATTGCAGATATGCTTACAAGAATCCGCAATGCTAATATAGCAAAGCATGACACCGTTGATATTCCTGCTTCAAGAATGAAGAATTCTATTGCGCAGATTCTTTTAGATGAAGGTTTTATCCGTTCATTTGAAATCGTTGAAAACGGTGAGTTTAAAGATATTCGTATAACATTAAAATATAACAAGAACAAGAGCGAGAGAGTTATCTCAGGTCTCAAGAGAGTGTCTAAGCCTGGTCTTCGCGTATATGCAGGTAAAGATAATCTTCCTAAGGTATTAGGTGGTCTTGGTGTTGCAATAATCTCTACTAATCAGGGTGTAATCACTGACAAGGAAGCACGTAAGCTTAACGTAGGTGGAGAAGTAATTGCGTTCGTATGGTAATTAAATCGATTAGGAGGTTAAGGCATGTCGCGTATAGGAATAAAGCCTGTTATTGTACCTGCAGGAGTTGAAGCTTCTGTAGATGCTAATAATGTAGTGACTGTAAAAGGTCCAAAAGGTACGATAGTAAAACAGATGCCGGAAGGCATGGAAATTAAAGTTGAGTCAGGTGTTATTACCGTTTCTAGACCTAACGATTTAAAGAAAATGAAATCGTTCCACGGACTTACTAGAACACTTATCAACAACATGGTTATCGGCGTTTCCGAGGGTTATCAGAAGAAACTTGAAATCAACGGTGTTGGTTACCGTGCACAGAAAAAAGGTTCTACACTTGTTCTTTCACTCGGTTATTCAAACCCGGTTGAGATGGAAGATCCTGAAGGCATCGAAGTAGAGGTTGAGGGTCAGAACATCCTTATCGTTAAGGGTATTGATAAGCAGAAAGTCGGCCAGTATGCAGCTGAGATTCGTTCTAAGAGAGCTCCTGAACCATATAAGGGCAAGGGTATCAAGTATGATGACGAAGTAATCAGACGCAAGGTCGGTAAGACAGGTAAGAAATAAGAAAGGAGTGGACGGTAATGGTTAGTAAGAAATCAAAAAGCGAAATTCGTAAGAAAAAACATTTAAGACAACGTAATCGTTATTCCGGTACAGCTGAGAGACCTCGTCTTGCTGTATTTAGAAGTAACAACCATATGTACGCTCAGATTATCGATGACACAGTCGGTAAGACACTTGTATCTGCAAGTACAATGGACAAGGAAGTTAAGGCTGCCATTTCAAAAACAAACGATATAGAGGCTGCTAAGACAGTAGGTACATTTATTGGACAAAGAGCTCTTGCAAACGGAATCGACACAGTTGTATTCGACAGAGGTGGTTTCCTTTACACAGGTAAGGTTGCAGCTCTCGCAGACGCAGCTCGTGAAGCTGGACTAAAATTCTAAGTGGAAGGAGAATACAATGAAAGAAAAATTTGATGCAAGTCAAGTAGAATTTAATGATCGTGTTGTTGCTATTAAGAGAGTAACAAAGGTTGTTAAGGGTGGACGTAATATGCGTTTCTCTGCTCTTGTTGTTGTTGGTGACGGAAACGGCCACGTAGGCGCAGGTGTAGGCAAGTCAGCTGAAATCCCTGAAGCAATCCGTAAAGGTAAGGAAGCTGCAATTAAGAATTTAGTTACTGTTCCTTTAGATGAAAATGGTTCAATTCCACATGATTTTATCGGTAAATTCTGTGGCGCCAACGTTCTTCTTAAGAGAGCACCTGAAGGTACCGGTATCATCGCCGGAGGTCCTGCTCGTGCTACTCTTGAGCTTGCCGGCATTAGAAATATTCGTACCAAGTCTCTCGGTTCAAACAACAAGCAGAATGTTGTATTAGCTGTTCTTGAAGGTTTGGCTGCTCTTAAGACACCTGAAGAAATTGCAAAGAATCGTGATAAGTCGGTAGAAGATATTTTAAGATAATTGGAGGCAGGACAGATGGCAGATAAGAAATTAAAGATTACTTTAGTAAAATCTCCAATAGGTGCGGTTCCTAAGCACAGAAAAACTGTAGAAGCTATGGGACTTAATAAAGTAAATAAGACTGTTGAGCTTCCGGATAATGCATCCACAAGAGGTCAGATCCAGCAGATCGGCTACATGCTCAAAGTTGAAGAAATCTAATATTAGAAGAAGGAGGTTAGTCATGGATTTATCAAACCTTAAGCCAAATGACGGTGCCGTATCCAATGGTTCAAGAGTAGGTCGCGGACATTCATCAGGTAACGGCAAGACAGCCGGCAGAGGACATAAAGGTCAGAAGGCTCGTTCAGGCGGTTCTACAAGACTTGGATTTGAAGGCGGACAGATGCCTTTATACAGAAGAATCCCAAAGAGAGGTTTCAAGAACTACAACCATAAGGAAATTATCGGAATCAATGTATCTAAGTTAGATGTATTTGAGAACGGTACAGAAGTTACGGTTGAAACACTTATTGAAGCCGGAATCGTTAAGAACCCTCGTGACGGTGTCAAGATTCTCGGTGACGGTGAGCTCACAAAGAAGCTTACGGTAAAGGTTAATGCATTCAGCAAATCTGCAGAAGAAAAGATTACTGCAGCAGGTGGTACTTGCGAGGTGATTTAATGTTACGTACACTAGGCAGAGCTTTTTTAAATGCTGAAGTGAGAAAACGTATCTTTTATACATTAGGCATCCTAGTAATCGTTAGATTAGGGTGCCTAATACCCATACCAGGAGTAGACACTTCATATTTCGGAAATATGCTGGATTCTCTTGGCGGCGGAAGTCTAAATTACCTTAACATGTTTACGGGTGGATCGTTTTCACAGTTATCACTTTTTGCATTGGGAATAACTCCGTACATTACATCCTCCATTATTATTCAACTTCTTACCATTGCATTTCCGAGACTGGAAGAAATGCAACGTGAGGGTGAGGATGGACGAAAAAGAATACAAAAGATAACTAAGGTGCTTTCATTAATACTTGCCATAGTTGAGGCGGTTGCGATGGGAATAGGATTTGGCAGAAGAGGCCTTATACTTAACTCGGATACAATGTCATATCCGACTTACTTCCTTTCGATTTTACTTGTTATTTTTGCAATGATAGCAGGTGCGACAGCTCTCATGTGGCTTGGTGACAGAATTGCAGAACACGGTATCGGCAACGGTATTTCAATGATCCTTTTGTTTAATATTATTGCCGGTTTACCAACGGACTTTATTGGTTTACATTCTCAGTTTATAGCCGGTAAACAGATGCCGCAAAATATCATTAATACGGCAATCATAGCAGCTGTGGTTGTTTTATTGATTCTTCTTGTGTGTGTTATTCAGGATACGGAAAGAAGGATACCTGTTTCATACTCTCAGAAAATGGTGGGTAGAAGGACATTCGGTAACAGAACCACTCATATACCTTTGAAGGTAAATACAGCAGGCGTTATGCCGGTAATATTTGCTTCGTCAATAATGCAGTTTCCGGTGATTATAGTCAGGATATTTGTAAGTGACACTCCTGAATGGATGAATTACCTTATAATGACTAATTGGCTTAATCCGTCAGATTGGAAGTATACAATCGGACTTGCCGGATATATTGCGTTAATATTTGCTTTTGCTTATTTCTACACTAATATTACATTTAATCCGCTGGAGATATCCGACAATCTCAGAAGATCAAGCGGTGTTATACCGGGAGTTCTTCCGGGAACACCTACAAGCGATTTCCTTGCTAATGTAGTGAAATCAACTGTATTTATCGGTGCAATAGGACTGAGCATTATTTCCGTAATACCTATTGTATTTTCGGGTATATTCGGTGCCTCCGTTTCTTTCGGCGGAACATCAATGATTATTATTGTCAGTGTAACGCTTGAAACGTTGAATCAGATTGAAGCTATGATGAGAAAGAAACACTACAAAGGTTTCTTAAAGGAGGAATCATAAATGAAGATTGTAATGTTGGGAGCTCCCGGCGCCGGAAAGGGAACGCAGGCAAAGAGGATTGCTGCTAAGTTCTCCGTTCCGCATATTTCGACAGGAGATATTTTCAGAGCAAATATTAAAAATAATACTCCGCTCGGTGAGAAGGCTAAGTCCTACATGGACAAAGGCGAACTTGTTCCGGATGAACTTGTTATTGAGTTGATTATGGACAGATTTGCTCAGGACGACTGTGTTAACGGATATGTACTTGACGGTTTTCCAAGAACAATCCCTCAGGCTGAGGAACTTGATAAAGCATTGAACGGTGTTAACGATAAACTCGACTACGCAATAGATGTTGAAGTTCCGGATGATAATATAATCAGCAGAATGTCAGGCAGAAGAGCATGTTTGAACTGCGGAGCAACATATCATATAGTACATAATCCTCCTAAGGTGGAAAATGTATGTGATACATGTAACGGTGAATTAATTTTGAGAGATGATGACAAAGAAGAAACGGTAAAAAACA
Source organism: Lachnospiraceae bacterium (assembly GCA_022769005.1). Lineage (GTDB taxonomy): Bacteria > Bacillota > Clostridia > Lachnospirales > Lachnospiraceae > UBA4285. The sequence goes on along the minus strand of JALEKK010000017.1, from coordinate 1,981 downwards.
GACTTGATGTATATCATACTCAAACAGAGCCTTTACTTAAGTATTACACGGAAAAAGGAATCTTATATACGGTGGACGGAACTCAGGATATGGATACCGTATTTGATTCAATCTGTAAAATTGTCGGAAATGAATAATGAATAAAGATTTCAACGAATTATCCGGTTGTTTTGCTTATTCACTTGCAGGACATGATAAAGGTGAAACTTACATTATTATAGAATGTAACGGTGAATATGCTTTTCTTGCAAATGGTAAAAACAGAACAATTAACAATCCTAAGAAAAAGAAATTAAAACATTTGCAAATTAATAAACATAAGAATGAACTTATACTTGAGCAGATGTATGGTCTTGATGGAGGAGATGCAAAGGGTCGTCTGAGTGACGAGGTCATAAGGAAGACCCTTTGTAAATACTCCGAAGATAAGGAGGACGCCTAATGGCAAAATCAGATTCAATTGAATTAGAGGGGACAGTACTTGAAAAGCTCCCTAACGCAATGTTTCGGGTTGAACTGGAAAACGGTCACGAAATACTTGCTCACATAAGCGGAAAACTCAGAATGAATTACATTCGTATTCTTCCTGGTGACAAGGTGACATTGGAAATGTCCCCGTATGATTTGACCAAGGGAAGAATAATTTGGCGAGACAAATAAGTACTTGTCAATGGAAGTTCATTTATGATACACTACTAAACGGACTTGTCTGAAAGGAGGATTTTGCAGTGAAGGTAAGATCATCAGTTAAACCTATTTGTGAAAAATGCAAAGTCATTAAAAGAAAGGGCGTTATCAGAGTAATCTGTGAAAACCCAAAACACAAACAGAGACAGGGATAATTCTCACTATATTTTAAGAATTATTTCATGTTCGTTTTGGCGGACAAACCGTCATTATTATTGTCTGTCAAACATATCAATTAATTAGCGGCTGAGCGAAACTCGTATGAGGAATAGCTATCTTATAAATTTTTTTAGTTATAGAGGATATATACACATTTCAGGCGTCGAAAGACGAGCTATATATTTTCGTAACTATTGTTTTTATGTTATTAAATTTTAAATGGAGGAAATAAATACATGGCTCGTATTTCAGGTGTAGATTTACCTAGAGAAAAACGTATTGAAATCGGTCTTACATATATTTATGGTATCGGTAGAGCAAGAGCAACTAAGATCTTAGCGGAAACAGGTGTTGACCCAAGCACTCGTGTTAAAGATCTCACAGATGAAGAGGTAAACCGCATCCGTGATTACGTTGAATCTGACTCAGAGAATTTAATTGAAGGTGATCTTAGAAGAGAGATCGCCATGAATATCAAGAGATTAAGAGAAATCGGCTGCTACAGAGGAATTCGTCACAGAAAAGGACTTCCTGTCAGAGGACAGAAAACCAAGACTAATGCAAGAACTTGTAAGGGTCCTAAGAAGACAGTAGCGAACAAGAAGAAATAATTAAATATAGGAGATGTAATAATGGCACCAAGAAATACAAAAAAAGTGACCAAAAAGCATGTTAAGAAAAATATAGAAAGAGGACAGGCACATATTCAGTCTTCTTTCAATAATACAATTGTAACAATTACAGATACACAGGGTAATGCTCTTTCATGGGCAAGTGCCGGCGGCTTAGGATTCAGAGGTTCCAAGAAGTCAACACCTTATGCTGCTCAGACAGCTGCAGAGACAGCAACAAAGGCTGCACTCATTCATGGTTTAAAGTACGTAGATGTTATGGTTAAAGGTCCTGGTTCAGGAAGAGAAGCAGCTATTCGTGCACTTCAGACAGCAGGTCTTACCGTAACAAGCATTAAGGATGTTACACCTGTTCCACATAACGGATGTCGTCCACCAAAGCGTAGAAGAGTTTAATGAAGGGAGAAGTGTAGTACAATGGCAGTTAATAGAGTTCCGGTTATAAAAAGATGTAGATCTCTTGACATGGATCCTTCATATTTAGGTCTTGACAAGAAATCTAA